>NZ_JAWLIK010000013.1:0-125532 GCF_033042555.1 Flavobacterium sp. DG1-102-2 | reverse complement strand
TACTGCAATTTGTGGGAGAGTATGTCGTCGCCTTTCTTTTGAAAACCCTATCCAAACAGGATAGGGTTTTTTGTTTTGAAATAATACCATAATATTCCATTCGTAGTAGATATATTGATTCTCTAACTCTGGATAAATTCTTTGATTTCATTAATACTTTATGGAAGACGATCTAATCATGTAAGTTTTATGATTATTTTAATAGCTTGCCGCTTATTGGTTTAGTAAATTTGAGATTATCACTAAAATCAAATACCATGAAAAAGTTATTTTTTGCAGTAGCAGTACTTACAGGATTATCTGGAGCGGCTGCTACTATGATACAAGACGGCGAAATTATTTCTGTATATCAGGAAAAACAATATAAAAAGATAGAAGTTTCCCAAGTTTCTAAAGAAGCCTTAGAAAAGATAAAGAAAGGCTATGGGAGCTATACAATAAAAGAGGCTCATAGAGCTGATGACGGCGAATACAAGCTTATCTTAACCAAAGACGGAGTAGATACTACAGCAACGTTTACTTCTGCCGGAGATCTTATTAAAATTTACTAAATAAGAATATAAAAAAATCCGCTTAGATAGCTAAGCGGATTTTTTACTGTTAATTGTAGCAGTTTTAGTTCACAATATAAGAGTCCGAATCCTGAACGATAACTCCCATACCGGGTGCTGAAGCACTTGATTTGATAGGCCCTACATTTTTAGCAAACCATAATTCTGAGTTTATAACTGTTGGCGGAAGACCAGTCCCCATACCTTCAATTACTGCTGTTTGTTTTAATGAAATCTTTATAACATTCTCATATGTGTGGCCATTAACTATAGCCGTTACATCTTTTTCTAAAATTTTTCCATCTATAGTTAGTATAGTAGTAATATCCGGCATATCAATAGGGAAATTAGAAGGCACTTCATAGGTGGTAACCTGAGTTACAGTCTGCGTCCATGTTTGCCCTACGTCAAGATTATCCTTAAGCATTATATACTCATAAGGAGAGACTGTCATGTGCATACCCTCCTGGTCAGGAACATCTACAGTAACCCTTTGTATGTAACTGCCGCCGTCTTTTCTAAAATAAATAACCGCGGTACCCGTCATTTCCGCAGTACCTGCATCTTCGAAATACTGATTTACCTTATAGTATTGCTTGTCGTTTATAGTCTGCGTGGCAATAATTTTAATAGGCTCAATAGGTGCTCCATCTTTCAGGAAGATCCATTGATTGTTTACTGCCAACGGAAAATAATCACCTGAGCTTGTCGCGGGGTCGGTTCCAGGATCCGTACCCGGATTTTCTTCACCTATATTTTCGGAAAGTACCGGATCTACGGGTTCTGTATCACAAGACACAAAAGTTGCTGAAAAAAGCATGAATAAAACTGATAAACGAGTAATTTTCTTCATATAATTGTTAATTGGTTTAGGATTATCAAATATATTAAAAAATTAATTACTTTTTTCGCTCAACTCTTAACAGTAAAAATATTCCAATTATAAAGAATAACGTTAGAAAGACAACAGAATAACGCATACTGCCAAAGATCTGGTCAATCGCCCCATAAAGGACCATACCTATAACAATCCCTATCTTTTCTGTTACGTCATAAAAGCTGAAAAATGAAGCAGTATCTGTTGTTTCGGGAAGAAATTTTGAATAAGTAGAACGGGACAAGGATTGGATACCGCCCATAACTAGACCTACAAAAGCAGCAGTAATGTAAAACTCAATTGGCTGTGTTACAAAAAAGGCGCAGATGCATATAACTGCCCAGATGCAGTTGATACCTATCAAGGTTTTGATGTTTCCGTATTTGGCAGAAAGTTTAGAGGTAATTACAGCACCTGCAACAGCAATGAGCTGAATAAGCAATATGCTTACTATGAGTCCCATTTGCTTGGCTCCGCCTTCTCCCCATTGAATTTCTTCAGCACCAAAGTAAGTTGCCACAAGCATAACAGTCTGCACCGCCATACTATATACAAAGAAACCTCCAAGATATCTTTTAAGCGTGATATTCTGCTTTAGCTGCGACCATACTTTTCGCAGCTCTCTGAAGCCCATAAATACTACGTCGCCTGTAATTTTTTTCCCTTCTTTGTTTCCTTTTGGCAGGTAATAATAAGAGTATTGGCTAAACAGTATCCACCACACGCCAACAGATACAAAAGAATATCGCATCATTTGCTCCTTTTCAGAATCTTCTACCGACATTACCATTGCGAGGTTAATTATCAGCAGGATAACACTACCGATGTAACCCATAGAATATCCACGGGCACTAACGGCATCCTGCTGGTCAGGAAAAGCGATATCGGGAAGATAGGAGTTATAAAAAACAAGGCTGCCCCAAAATCCGATAAGTCCGAAGAAATAACATACCAGGCTTAAATAAAGATTATTAAGGTCAAACCAATATAATCCGATACATGAAAGTCCGCCTAAATAGCAAAACAGCTGAAGGAAACTTTTTTTATTACCTGCATAATCTGCAATGCCTGAAAGCAGGGGCGATATAAATGCCACGACAAGGAAAGCAAATGCTGTTACAAAACTGATAAGCGCAGTACTTTTTACAGAGGTGCCAAAAACGGTTATGTAGCCGCTTCCTGATGCATGAAAAATAAGATCATAAAAAATAGGAAAGATTGCCGAAGCTATCACAAGGCTGTATACAGAGTTTGCCCAGTCGTAAAAAGCCCAGGCATTAAGAAGCTTTTTGCTTCCTTTTTCTAATGGTGTCATAGTTATTGGTTTGGAGTACCAAAGCTACTTTATTTTTTGGATTAACATATTAATGGATTGTTGGATTTTATGGGGAATTGTCTAGATACTAATTCTTAGTGTTTTCAAAAAGCCTTTCTCCAAAGTCAAACTCCTTAAAAATAGCTAAAAATTCTTCCTTAAGCTTATACCCATCTCGTTTAGCTGCTATATACGATTCTGGATTACTGGTAAAATAAGTGGCCTTATCCCTGTTTTTATAAATACTAATAGAATAGCTTCTACCATCCAGCACTACAGTTGTATTTGGTTTTTTCTCAATAGTCTGCCAATACTTAAAAGCTTCTAAATCATTAGCTTTGAATATTCGCATTGTGTTGATCTTTTTTAAAAGTTCGATAAAATATAATCGTTCTTCACCTACAATTTCTGTGTTCCGTATTTCTGGCTTATTATCTGTTTTTGATAAATCTTTGCCATTTATAAATGCGTACTTATACACTTTTCCGTCAGGTAGAATTACAAGAAAGTTTCTGAATTTTTCTCCATACGGCCATACTTGTGTAGTTGCAATTATTGCATTCCTATCCGTGATTCCTAGCAATTCAATATAACGATTGTTTTCCCTTTCAAAAAAATTCATTTTTGGTATATCGTGTTTCTGGCCATAAAATACAGCGCATACAGGCAACAGCAATAAAAGAATAGGATTTTTCATAGTACTTTATAAAGTATTAAAAGTACAGGAATACACGACAAAAAAGCCATGTAAAGGCATCTTTCAATTTTAAATCTTTAAATGATATCAGCACCTACAGTTGCTTTTTCGTATTCTGTCGGGATTCTTTTCACCAAAAGGATAAATTTTTATACCAATATAAATATCGGCAGAATGCAGCTTATCCTGCTTAAAAAAAAGTGGGAAAAAGTTTTCACTGCCTATAATTAAAGGAGCCAGCCTCAGATAGGCGCCACATTGCATTGCCCTGAATTCATACAATGAAACGGATGCCCCGTAACCAATTAATTTCTTCTGGACAGAATAAGAAACATTTGCAATGTTTGAACGTCGTAAGCTGTTTTCAAAGATTGGAGCCCTTTGTACAAGATCGAAATTTAAATAATGATTATCCATTATTCTTTTACTTGCATTAATATGTATGCTTGTAGGAAGCCCTATAGAAAAATTTGTACCGGTCATGGAGGCATCCGGGTTTCCGTATATCTCCTGACTTACTGTCCGGAAAAGGTCCTGAGGGCTGTTTATCTTTTTACCTGATAAACTATTAAAATCAAATGGTCTGCCATTTAAACGATGATTTTCGCCCTTATAATTAATGTAACCTATATCAAGCACAGTAAATGAAACCTTCAAATCATAATCTTCCATTCTGTAATTCCACTTTACATAGGTTAGCCCTACATCTGCACCAAAACCTCTTCCGTTGGGTTTAAAATCATATTTTTTATTTACAGGATCATACGCTGTTGCGTAAGAAGCTTCAATGCCATAATTAGACATTTCAGTGTCTGTTGAAAGATCTGTACTATTTACAGTCCTGCGCAAAGTAGCTGTCTTTCTATTATTAATGTTCATAGCATCGTAGCCAATCTCATATTTCAGATTACCTCCTAAAACCAACCTGTTCTCTTTATTTTGAAATATCTGTGTAGCTACATTTACACTTACTTCACCCCAATTCATGAAATTGGTTTTGAAGGGCCTAAAATTATATAAGTGTATTGCATCAGTATTGGTATTATTTAGTCTTGCATAATTATCAATACCAATTGCTGAGCCCTGAGTTCTTACTCTCGTAAAAATTCCAAAAGTGTATTTCTTTTGGTTGATATCTGCCGACCACGAAACAGAAGGCCCCAACACATCGGAGCTAAAATGATATGTCCCTTTATTCCTATTGTAATAATCCTGCAAATTTGCGCCACTTGTGCCCATAACTTTATCTTTAAGGCTTACAGATTTGATATCAGCATTTGCCAGACCAATTATACTTAGGTTGGAAACATACGTATAATTATTTTGAATAAATATATCTTCAGCTACGATATTTACATCCCAGGAATTCGGATTAAAGAAAGGTTGGGTTGGTGAAAACCCTACACCACTAATACCACTATACTTATCATTACTAAAAATCACGGCATCCTGTGCTGATGTGAGCAGAGGAAATATTAGCAAGAAGGATCTTAAAATCATTTTCATACAATTTTATTTTGGCTTACACTAATACATTCGGATTACCACAATTTTTGTGAGTCCTGCTAAAGCTTTCGCTTTATTATAAAACAGGCAATTTCGCATTTCCCCACATTAAAAACGGAAATATTTATATAAATATATTACCTTTTTAACATTCAGCATATCACAAAACAAAAAAGCTACCCAAAGGCAGCTTTTTTATCTGAACAGTTTATTATATAAGTCTAGTATTAAAATTTCACGCCAAACTTAGCAGCCTGTGCTTTAGCATTTGGTGCAAGGCTCTTAATGTGAGCAATCCTTGTAGCGCCGGATGGGTGCGTACTCATAAATTCAGGTGGTGCTGCACCTCCTGCGTTTGCCTCCATACGTTCCCAGAATTCAACAGCTTTATCTGGATTGTAACCTGCAATAGCCATAAGGGTAAGGCCTATCTCGTCTGCTTCATTTTCGTGCTTACGGCTAAATGGCAGCATTCCGCCGTATTCAGAAGTAATACCATATGCCTGCATATAAATATTTTGGGCGGCAGCACTTTTACCTGCCGTTGCAGCCTGAACTCCCGCAGCGCCAATTTCCTGAAGCTGTGAAGCACTCATGCGTTGTGCTCCGTGATTAACAAGTGCATGGGCAACTTCATGGCCCATAACAGTTGCAAGTCCGGCATCGTCTTTAGTTATTGGCAGTATGCCGGTGTACACAACAATTTTTCCGCCCGGCATACACCATGCATTTACTGCAGGATCCTGAACCAGGTTATATTCCCAGGCATAGCCGTTAAGGTATCCCTGATAACCGTTTGCATTAAGGTATTTTTCGGCGGCAGCCTTAATTTTTTGGCCCACGGTTACCACGCGTTGGGCATCGGCTGTACCTTTAATTACTTTGTTTTCTTTTAAGAACTGGTCGTACTGCTGGAACGCAGTAGGGAAAATCTGGTCGTTAGACACAAAATTAAGGTCTTGTTTCCCGGTAAAGGGATTTTTGGAGCAGGCAGCTACCATGACCAAAATTAAACCTGACATTGCTAAGACACTTTTTCTCATGAGTTAATTTATTAAATTCTATTCAAATTTAGTAAATTCCTTTTATAACTAATTCCGAAAAATAACAGGTAATAGTTAAAGTATTGTGAATGTTTAAATTGCGTTACCAATAAATATAATAGGACAATACTTTTAGAATCTGCTTAATACTATGCGAACATAATATTATGTAACTTGCAGGGTAATTCATCATACAATGCCTGATACAAAAAAACAGCACCGCGAATCGTTAAAGATACCGAAACCCATATTGGTAACGGCTAAAATACTTGAAGTTACTTCTCCGCGCCTGGCGGCAAAATTTGCTATTAAGCTTTTTACGACACCAATGAAATTCAAGCTGCCTAAACGGGAAGTAGAGATGGATCAAAAAAGCAGGCAGCAGTTGGTACATATCGATTCTTTAGATAAAGATATAAATGTATATCACTATGGGGTAGGTGCCCGAAAAGTATTGCTTGTTCACGGATGGAGCGGACGCGGCACGCAGCTGCTCAGCATTGCTGATAAACTAATTAAAAATGGTTACAGCACGATTAGTTTTGATGCACCGGCACACGGTAAATCGCCTGGAAAAACCAGTGATATGACCGAGTTTATTGCTGCTATATTGGAACTTGAAAAACAATTTGGTCCTTTTGAATATGCCATAGGGCATTCACTAGGTGCCATGGCTGTACTTAATTCGTTAAAGAGAGGGCTTAAAGTAAAAAAAGCGGTGACGATAGGCAGCGGTGATGTCATAAAAGACATAATGAACGACTTTTCGTCAAAATTAGGAATGAATATTGCTACAGGAGAACTGATGATTAAGCTGTTTGAAAAGAAGTTTAATGAAACCATTAACAACTATTCGGCGTATATAGCAGCAAAGGATGTCACAGTTCCTGTACTTGTAATTCATGATACCAATGATGCCGATGTGCCCGTAAGCGCTGCGCATCATATAAGCAAATATCTTGCGCATCATGAACTGATGATTACTGAAGGGCTGGGGCACCGCAAAATATTAGGCGACAGCAAGGTCATCAAAAAAATCATTCAATTTTTAGAATCATGAAAAAATTAGCCGTCATTTTATTTCTTTTTGCCCTTGTATCTTGCCAGGGCCAGGAGAAAACAAAGACTACAACAACTAAAACTGAAACAGCTGCTCCTGCGACAAAAGGAACGCTGAATAAAAATACCACCGACGCCGATTGGAAAAAAGTACTTACCGAAGAGCAGTACCAGGTGCTTCGCCAGAAAGCTACCGAAAGGCCTTTTACAGGAGAATATTATAAACATTTTGAAAAAGGCGTTTATGTGTGTGCTGCCTGTGGCAACCCGCTGTTTACATCTGATGCAAAATTTGACTCATCGTGCGGATGGCCTTCGTTTGACCAGGCTATTAAAGGCAGCGTAGTATATAAGGAAGACAGTTCGCTGGGCATGAAACGCGTAGAAGTGATGTGCGCTAATTGTGGCGGGCACCTTGGACACGTGTTTGATGATGGACCTGAAGAAACTACAGGACAACGCTTTTGTACCAATTCTGTTTCCATAAAATTTGTTCCTGCACCAAAAAAATAAGATGTCATTTTACCAACAGATTAACATTCCCTCCTCTTTTATTTAAGAGGAGGGAATGTTCTTTTAGAGTAAATTTGTACCAACTGTATATACATACATCAATTTCAAAACGTAAACAACATGGAAAATTATAATGTTGAAAAAACAGAAGCGCAGTGGAAAGAAGAACTGGGTTTAGAACGCTACAAGATACTTCGCGAAAAAGGAACCGAGTTCCCTAATTCGGGTAAATATAATCTTAGCTTTGATAAAGGAACTTACTGTTGCGGTGCCTGCGGCGAACCCTTATTTAAAAGCGACTCAAAGTTTAAATCAAGCTGCGGTTGGCCATCATTTGATGAGTCGATTCCCGGTAAGGTAGAGTATATAAAAGATACGACTTTCGGGATGATGAGGACAGAAATTCTTTGTGCCAATTGCGGAAGCCATCTGGGACATGTGTTTGACGACGGGCCTACGGAAACGGGTCAGCGCTATTGTGTAAATTCACTGTCGGTAGACCTTAAAGAAGAATAACATGGACCTCTTTAACGAAGAAACCGACTGGGCAAAGGAGCTGCGTCCCCTGATAACCAAATATAAAGGCAAAGATCATCCTTTGAATTATAAGAACATCTACCAGCTTATGGTAATGGTTGTTCTTGCCGCACAGGACAGCGATGCCAATATTAATAAGGTTACTGTTGAGTTCTTCAGGAAGTTTCCTGATATGAAAGCGCTGTCAAAAGCCAATACCGCAGAATTGCATGAATATCTTGATAAAGTACGCTTTAATGGCAATAAGATAGCATGGCTTCAGGAAATTGCAGAGACGGTTAAGGAGGATAAGAACATCCCCAGGACTATGAAAGAACTTGTGGCTTTAAAAGGCGTAGGGCGTAAATCTGCCAACGTTATTTTGCGCGAATCAGGTGCGGAAGCTGAAGGTATACTTGTTGACCTTCATGTACTTCGTGTAGCTCCTAGACTGGGCATAACAACCGATGGGGATGCAACAAAAATTGAGAAGCAGCTGATGCAGAAATTACCCAAAGATATGTGGGGAGAGATAGGCATGGCGCTTTCTTTTCTTGGAAGAGAAACCTGCCGGCCTACAAATCCTAAGCACAGCGAATGCATTGTGAGCCATGTGTGCGAATACTGCCTGAAACATAAGGCTTAACAGCTAAGCAATTTTTATTATTTATAGGCTAAATGCCAAAATAAGGCATAATTTAAACAAAGTTCTTTTGCTTATACAGCTAATTAACATTTTAAGATTAACAAATAATTAAAATTACTTTTATATTTGAACTCTCAATAAAAACTAAAGCTGATATGAAAAGAATAAAATTATTGTCTGTGCTGTTTCTTGCTCTTGCAGCAACTACATTTACGTCTTGTGGAGACACAGAGCCTGTAGATCCTGTACTTACGCAGCCGGGCGATGGAGAAACACCTGCAGGGCCTGCAGTATTTAAAGTTGATTTTAGCGGACAGACGTATGTTGCTACAGCTACTACAGCGGTTATAGGCCAGGGCCTTATTTCTGTTCAGGGTGTTAAAGGCACTAATGGACAGGCTGTTTCTATAGTGGTAGAAGGTACTACGACAGGTACATACAGCGGTGAAGTTGCCGTGATGGATTACAACCCTGGAAATAATTCTGGATATTCATACAGCAATATGTTTGTTACGGGTACAAACGCAGGCAGCGTTACTATTTCGAGTATAGATACGGTTAACAAGACAATATCCGGTACATTTAACTTTATAGGGGAATGGACGGATATGGAGGCTAACCTTCCATCTGTAGCGTTTACAAATGGTTCTTTTGAAAATATTCCTTATACAGGCACAGCCGGTGGAGGAATACCTAACCCTGTAGGCGATGAGTTCTTTAAGGCTACTGTAGACGGCTCTGAGTTTTCTTATGCCGAAGCAGATCTTGCTGTTGCAGTAGGCGATGGAAATCCTAACATTATTACTATTAATGCAATTAATGCAAACCACGCATTTAATATAGGCTTTCCTGATACTATTACAGCAGGTACATACACGTTTGCTGTTGGTGCTTCTGCAACTACAACAGCCGGATTTACAGATGCTGAAGGTGTTCACTATAATGTAACAGGTGGATCTTTGATTATTACAAGCAATACCGGTGGATGGGTTACAGGGTCGTTTGAATTTACTGTTGTGGGAGAAAACGGAACAACTGTTCTTCATACAGTATCTGCCGGAACTTTCAATGTAGAATGGGATTTCTAAAAAAATATGATCTGATATAGAAAAATCCGCCTTGTGCGGATTTTTTTGTTTTTAATGCTGTTTAATTGAACGATGTCCTGAATTGCAAAGGAGATAACATGGTCTTATTTTTAAATAATTTTGAAAAAGACTGTGGATGTTCAAACCCCAGGGCATAGGCAATTTCGCTTACAGACAAGTCGGTTGTAGAAAGTTTTTCCTTGGCTCTTTCTATAATTTTATCCTGAATAAATTGCTGCGTACTTTGCCCTGTTAATGTTTTAAGCATCCTGCTCAGGTAGTTGGGCGATATATTAAGCGCTGCAGCAATTAGCTGAACGGTAGGCAGGCCTCTTGAGGCAAGGTTGTCACTATCAAGATAATCTTTAAGAAACGCTTCCAGTTTGTTAAGTATTTTATGGTTGGTTATCTTTCGCGTAATAAATTGCCTTTCATAAAACCGTTCACAATAATTGAGGAGTGTTTCTATGTGCGATATAATTATAGTCTGGCTAAACTTGTCAATATTTGCATGATATTCCTGCCGAACACTATCAGTGATGCCGTTTAATGTCTTTTCTTCCTTTTCAGAAAGAAACAATGCCTCATTGACAGAGTAATCAAAGAAATCATATTGTTTGATATTTTTAGCAAGTGTAGTATTCCATAAAAAGTCGGGGTGAATCAGCAGCATCCAGCCTGATTTTTCACTGGCTGGTTTTGCTTCCGGTTCAATCCTGAAAACCTGGTTTGGCGAAATAAAGAACATTACGCCCTCATCAAAATCATAATGCTGCTGGCCATACTTAAAATTGCCGGTCATTCCCTGCTTGAGCGAAATCTGGTAAAAATCAAGCACCCAGTTTACTTCGCCTATATCTGCGGGGCGCTGTACATCGCGATAGTCAACTACACTAATAAGCGGATGCTCAGGTTTGGGCAGCCCTCTCAAGTGATGAAATTCACTTATCGTTTTTATTCTTTGGGTTTTGCGTTGTTCCATATTTCAAATTTAAGGATTGTTTTGCAGATGCGCGAATTCATATCTGCGCATCGATTGTTGTTTGAATCAGTCCTGTTTATAGGCTTGGGCAAATTCTTTTACAAAATCACGAAGTTTAACTTTGCCTAATGTCGGCTCATTACGATAATAATCTTCGTAAAGCTCGCCGCTGCGCTGGCTTCCCTGCATTTCAATAAAGCCGTGGGCCATCTGTTCGTTGAATCCTATACTTAGCCAGTTATCCAAAAGTTGCTGATCGGTTACTACTTTCCATTCAAGGCCAGGTTTTCCAATAGCTTCACCAATTACCTTCGCGATTTCATTAGGCGAAACTTCGTCACTTGCAACATATCTAACGGTCCTTCCTTCAAAAGGGAGGTCTACTTCCTGTTCAATGGCTTCTGCAATATCCAGCGGTGATACCCAAGGCTCTTTAGTGTCGCCGCCATAGTTAGAAATGATACTGCCCTTTGCTGCTATCGTATGGATAAACGAGAACATATTAATGTAAAAGCCAACCGGGCGGATAAATTTGATAGCCACATCAGCAGGCAATGATCGCAGGGTTTGCTCTACATTGTAATGAAATAGCAGAATGCCTGTACCCTTATCGGTATGTGCGCCGATACTGCTTAAGTGAATAACTTTTTTTACACCTGACTTTTCGATTGCTTTTTTGTAGTTTTTGCCTATCTCACCTATCGTTGCTATAAAGTCTACACTCTTATCAAACATATCTCCGGCAGCTTCCATGGTTTCCATTAAATAGACGATATCTGCCCCTGTAAAAGCCTGTGAGAGGAAATCTGCATCAAACATACTGCCGGTTAATGCCGTTGCACCCAGCGCCTCAATTGCTGAAACTCTTTCAGGATTGCTGGTTATTACTGCTACAGAGTGGCCATTTTTTACCAGCTCTGTTGTAAGTGGTTTGCCGATGTTTCCAATGGAACCTGTTAAAACGATTTTCATATTATTTGTATTTTTTTGTTGTTGCAAAGTTCGGTTCAAACAAGCGTACAGAAGTAGCCATATCTATCCTTGTCGTATCCTTATCGTGTAACTGTCTAAATTTTAATTACTGTTATAAGTATTTTGCTGTATTATTATCAGTCTCTTTACGTTATAAGATATATTATCATCTGCGTGCTATGATATCTTTATGGCATAAAGATTGTCTTAATAGTATGCAGGTATACAAAATATTTTCTGCATCATATTGATATATAGGACAAAAGGCGCATTTGTAATGCTTAAATGCATTTGCCTGATGTTTATTTTTAATGACAAAATGACTTTTACCATACTATGAGTAATCAAAAAATATTAAATATTGACAGTTTGTCACTTCAGGAACTGGATACAGATGCGGAACTTATTCCGTTAATGACCCCTGAAGATGAGGAAGAAATGAATAACGAACAGCTGCCTGAAACGCTGCCGATACTACCATTGCGTAACATGGTGTTGTTTCCGGGGGTTGTTATTCCTATTACCGCGGGCAGGGATAAGTCGATAAAGCTTATCAATGATGCCAATGCCGGAGGGAAGATCATTGGCGTGGTAGCCCAAAAAGACGAAAGCGTTGAAGAACCGGGTATTGAAGATATCAATACCGTAGGTACTGTAGCGAGGATACTCCGCGTGCTTAAAATGCCCGATGGTAACACGACTGTGATACTTCAGGGTAAAAAACGTTTTGAAATAGACGAGGTTATTACCGATACGCCATACCTGCAGGCAACTGTTAAAGAGGTAAGCGAAGAAAGGCCAACGGCTGAAGACGCTGAGTTTGAAACGATAATAGAATCTATCAAAGAACTTGCGATACAAATTATCAAGGAAAGCCCTAATATCCCTACTGAAGCTACTTTTGCCATCAAGAACATTGAGAGCAGCTCATTTCTTGTAAATTTCGTGTCGAGCAACATGAACCTTACCGTTCAGGAAAAGCAGGACCTTCTGGCTACGCACGACCTTAAGGAACGCGCACTTGAAACGCTTCGTTACATGAACCTTGAACTTCAGAAACTGGAGCTTAAGAATGATATACAAAGCAAAGTACGTTTTGACCTTGACCAGCAGCAACGCGAATATTTTCTTCACCAGCAGATGAAAACCATTCAGGAAGAGCTGGGTGGGGTATCTCATGATCAGGAAATTGACGAGATGCGCCAGAAAGGCAAGGCAAAAAAATGGAATGAGAAGGTAAAATCGCATTTTGATAAGGAAGTAGCCAAACTGCAGCGTATGAATCCGCAGGCAGCAGATTACGGTACCCAGCGCAATTACCTTGAGCTGATGCTGGAACTGCCGTGGAATGAATTCTCTAAAGATAATTTTGACCTTAAACGTGCCGAAAAAATACTGCACCGTGACCATTATGGGCTTGACGATGTTAAGAAGCGTATTATAGAGCACCTTGCTGTGCTTAAGCTTCGTAATGATATGAAATCGCCTATATTATGCCTTTACGGCCCTCCGGGTGTTGGTAAGACCTCAATAGGTAAGTCGGTAGCAGAGGCATTAGGCAGGGAGTACATTCGTATTTCGCTTGGTGGTCTTCGTGACGAGGCTGAGATAAGGGGACACAGGAAGACTTATATTGGCGCTATGCCGGGCAGGATACTTCAGAGCCTTAAAAAAGCAGGTACTTCTAACCCTGTTTTTGTACTGGATGAGATAGATAAGCTTAGTGTTAGCAACGCAGGTGACCCGTCTTCGGCATTGCTTGAAGTACTGGATCCTGAGCAAAACTCTGAGTTCTATGATAATTTCCTTGAACTTGGCTTTGACCTTTCTAACGTAATGTTCATTGCAACATCTAACAACCTTTCCACGATCCAGCCTGCACTTCGTGACAGGATGGAGATCATCAATATGACAGGTTATACGATTGAAGAAAAAGTAGAGATCGCTAAAAAGCACCTTGTTCCTAAACAAATCAAGGAACACGGACTTCAGGCTAAAGATATTGTAATAGGCAAAAAACAGGTCGAAAAGATTGTTGTAGGTTATACACGTGAATCTGGTGTAAGGGGTCTTGAAAAACAGATTGCAAAAGTGGTTCGTAACGTGGCAAAATCTATTGCCATGGAAGAAGAATACAACATAAAGATTACCGACGAAGATATACTGAAAATACTTGGCGCACCAAAGATGGAACGCGATAAGTATGAGAATAATGATGTTGCCGGTGTGGTTACAGGCCTTGCCTGGACAAGTGTAGGCGGGGACATCCTGTTTATAGAGTCTATCCTTTCTAAAGGCAAGGGGCACATGACCATGACGGGGAACCTTGGCACGGTAATGAAGGAGTCGACCACTATTGCATTAGAATATATTAAAGCTAACGCCGAGCTTCTTGGTATTAACCCTGAAGTGATAAATAACTATAACATACATATTCACGTGCCGGAAGGCGCAACGCCGAAAGACGGCCCGAGTGCGGGTGTGGCAATGCTTACATCTTTAGTGTCATCGTTCACTCAAAAAAGAGTTAAGAAACATCTTGCCATGACAGGCGAGATTACATTAAGGGGCAGGGTATTGCCTGTAGGCGGTATCAAAGAAAAGATACTGGCTGCAAAGAGGGCAAATATTAAAGAGATCATTTTGTGTCACGAAAACAAGCGTGACATTGATGAGATCAAACCTGAATATCTGGAGGGGCTTACTTTTCATTATGTGAAAGAAATGCCTGAGGTGATTAAATATGCAATTACCGACCAAAAGGTTAAGAACGCAAAAACGCTATAATAATAGAGGTTAATTCAGAAAAAAACGGCTAAAATTTCTTAGCCGTTTTTTTATTTAAAAATAATATCTTCGCATTCGCGTTATAGTATGCAAAACCTCTAAGCCCACAATGTTTAAAAACCGGTACCTTTTATTTATCCTGCTTTACACCACTCTGTCTTTTAGCCAGATAGGAGGTAAAAGTGTTTATCAGTTCTTAAACCTTGTTACGTCGCCGCGACAGGCTGCCCTGGGCGGAAAAGTAATAACACTTCGCGATTATGATGTTAACCAGGGAATTTACAACCCGGCAACCATAAATCCGGAAATGGATAACCATCTTTCTGCTAATTACGGTAGTTATTTTGGCGAAGTAGGCTATGGTACTGCTGCTTATGCGTATACCTGGGACAGGCACGTGCAGACATTTCATGTGGGCGTAAGCTATGTAGATTACGGTACCTTTGAAGGCCGTGACGAAACGGGACTTCTTACGGGTGATTTTACAGGAAGCGAACTGGCGCTTTCTCTTGGCTATTCCTACAATGTACCTTATACTGATCTTTACCTTGGCGCTAACGCTAAACTTATATCATCTACATTAGAAAGCTACCACTCGTTTGGGGTGGCGGTAGACATCGGTGCGTTGTATGTAGACGAAGACAACGATATAAATTACGCCTTAGTAATTCGTAACGCAGGTACACAGCTAAGTACCTATGCCGGGCTGCAGGAAAAACTGCCGCTTGAAATCATCGCCGGCATCTCTCAGGAAATGGAAAATGTGCCGTTGCGATGGCACCTTACGCTGGAAAACCTTCAGCAGTGGAATATAGCCTTTTCTAACCCAAACCGCGCCGAGCAGAATATAGACGGCGGAAGCACTGAAGAAAAAGTGTCGTTCTTTAATAATGCGCTGCGCCATGTTATTGTGGGAGCAGAATTCCTTCCCGGCAGGAGTTTTAATCTTCGTGTAGGGTATAACTTCAGGAGAGGGCAGGAACTAAGCATTACAGACAAGCGAACTTTTTCGGGAATTTCGGCAGGAGTGGGCGTGAGATTTGGTAAATTGCGCTTTGATTATTCGTACTCACGATATACCCTTGCGGCTAATACAAGCCTTTTTGGGTTAACGATAAACCTGCAATAAGTTTTGGACAAAAAAATTACCATTGCCATAGATGGCTTTTCTTCCACAGGAAAAAGCACACTTGCTAAACAGCTGGCAAGACAGCTGGGATATGTATATGTAGACACAGGAGCAATGTACCGCGCCGTTACATTATATGCCATGCGTAGTGGTTTTATTGCCGCAGATTCTTTTGACAGGGAAGGCCTTATTGAAAGCCTTGGTGCTATCTCTTTAAAATTTGTGTACAATCCGGACCTTGAGTTTGCGGAAATGTTTCTTAACGATGAGAATGTTGAGAAAGAGATACGCACACTTAGTGTTTCACAGCTTGTGAGCATTGTTGCCGAAGTACCCCAGGTGCGCGCTAAACTTGTAGAGCAGCAAAAGCAAATGGGCGAACGTAAAGGTGTGGTAATGGATGGCAGGGATATAGGTACTGTTGTATTCCCTAATGCCGAACTTAAAGTATTCATGAACTCTGCTGCGGGCGTACGTGCACAAAGGCGTTTTAAAGAGCTTGTGGAACTTGGGCAGGAAGTTACTTATGAAGACGTTTACAAAAATGTTATAGATCGCGACTACATAGATACCCACCGAGAAGATTCTCCGCTTGTAAAAGCAGAAGATGCCGTAGAGATGGACAACTCCTACATTTCTAAACAGGAGCAGTTTGAAAAGGTGCTTGTTCTTGCTAAAGAACTGATAGGATAACCTCCAGAACAAATGCAAAATAAAATACTTGCGATAATTTTTGCGATAGCAATCATGCAGCTTATTTATTTTTTAGTAAAAGGCATGCGTGATAAACTAAATGGCGGCAACGTATTTCTTAAGGGAAGGGAGCACCTCAGGGCTATTATTGCCATAGTACTTTTGGCAATCCTGGTGTTTTTTATGCTTATTTGATCCTTCAATACATTCTGTTTCAATTAACTTTACTGTTTCTTAACAGGCAGAGCTGCTATTTATTAATAGATTTGCGGTTTTGATGCAAAAAGTTAATTTATGGCTATAAAGCTAAGGCTCGTGCTCATGAACTTTCTCCAGTTCTTCATCTGGGGTTCATGGCTTATCTCTTTGGGTAATTATATGGGCGGAAGCCTTAATTTTAGTGGTTTGCAAATAGGCAGTGTATATACTACCATGGGAGTTGCCTCGCTGTTCATGCCCGGCCTTATGGGTATTGTGGCAGACAGATGGCTAAACGCCGAAAGGGTATTAGGCATGTGCCATATAATAGGCGCAGCTTTTCTTATCTATGCATCTACACTTCATGACTTTGGGCCTTTTTATGTAGCCATATTGCTGCATTCTTTTTTCTATATGCCCACTATAGCGCTTAACAATGCTGTATCGTATGCGGTTTTAGAAAAAAACAACTGCGATATCGTTAAGGAGTTTCCACCGATACGTGTATGGGGAACTGTAGGTTTTGTACTGGCCATGTGGACGGTAGATATCTGCGGATTCACGCAGAGTCCGCTGCAATTATATGTGAGTGCGGGCGCAGGGCTTTTCTTAGGTTTGTATTCGTTTACCATGCCGGCGGTAGTGCCTGCTGTTGTAGGAGGCAAAAAAAGCATATCATCGGCGTTAGGACTTGATGCTTTTGTGCTTTTTAAGCAGAAGCGCATGGCAGTTTTCTTTTTGTTTGCAATGCTGTTAGGTGCCGCATTACAGATAACCAATGCCTTCGGAGGTCCGTTTCTTGATGATTTTAAATCGGTTTATCCTGATTCTTTTGCGGTACAGCACCCTAATCTGTTATTGTCTGTTTCGCAGATATCAGAAACCCTTTTCATATTATCCATTCCTTTTTTCCTGAGCCGTTTTGGCATCAAAAAGATTATGTTGTTCAGTATGCTTGCCTGGGTGCTTCGCTTTGCGCTTTTTGGCATAGGCAATCCAGACGACAGGCTTTGGCTATTGGTGCTTTCAATGGTTATTTACGGCATGGCTTTCGACTTTTTTAATATATCGGGTTCGCTTTTTGTAGAGCGTGAAGCCGATGTGCGTATACGTTCCAGCGCGCAGGGATTATTCATGATAATGTGCAATGGTGTAGGGGCATTCATTGGTGGGCTTGCCAGCGGATGGGTTGTAGATCATTTTACTGTAAATGGTATAAAAGACTGGCAGAGCATCTGGTTTACGTTTGCAGTATATGCGCTCGTGCTGGCTGTAACTTTTCCTTTTGTTTTTAAGGAGAAGAAGTAGTTTATTGTGTTCTTTTGTCTTGACACAAAAGAACCAAAAGGTCAAGGCTCAAACTCCTTAGGCTAAAAATTATTACATTTGGCTAAACCATTCGAACTCGCCTTCGGCTCAAACAGCGAATGCTTTTTAACGCCTCACTTATAATTTTCTCAACGCCACAGAGTTTAATGGCTAAGCTTCACTCTTATCTTATCGGCATTAATTAGATTATGCCACTTTTACTTTGACACTTTGACACTTTGCCTCTTTGAAACTTAGCAACCTACCTAATCATAGAAAAATGCCCTTTTAGCTCTTCGCCGTTCTGGCGTTTTACTACAAACCAATAATCGGTTGCAGGGAGTCTGGTACCGTTTAGGGTTCCGTCCCAGCCTATGCTTTTTGGGTCGAATCCGGTTATCAGCTGGCCATACCTGTCATAAATATATATGAGCATATCCGGCTCAAGCGATGATAGTTTTATCCTCCAGAAATCATTTATATTGTCTCCGTTTGGTGTGAAAAATTTAGGATAGGTAAGTATGTAAGTAGGCCATTTAGCATTACCACAGTCGTAAATATCTTTTACATAAACAGTATACTGCCCCGGTGCGAGCCCTGTAAATATTGGTGAGTCCTGAAAGGTTACATTATCCAGCGAATATTGGTAGCTTCCTTCGGCAGTATTTTCCATTACGACTGTTATGATGTTATTGTTATCAGTCCAGTCGTCTACCTGAACAGTGGTGATAACCGGTAGGGGCGAAGCAACCACCAGGAAGGTTTTAGAGTTGGTGCATCCGTAGTTATCGGTAACCATAACCGAATATGTTCCGGGTTCAGATACTGTTATCTGGTTGCTGTCTATTACAAATATATCGCCATCAGGATTTGTCCATCCGTAATAGGCATATCCGGGATCGGTAGTAATGGTTACTTCGCCGCCTTCGCAGGCACCCCAGGTTTCTTTCATAGTAAGGGGCGGCAGCAGCCTTACAAAAAGGTCAAAATGTGTTGTTGCTATACAGTCGGCGCTCGCGCTATGGCTCGCCCTTACATAGATGGTTGCCGAGCCGGATACTACATTAGCAGTATCGCTTATGGCATTACTTCCCTGCTGGGCATCAGCCATTGAAGTATGAAAGGTAATGGTAACATCATCAGGATCCTGATCGTCAAGTATTAGTGCCTCGTAACCAGATATGTCGAAGGTTTCTGTTCCATCGCTGCCCTCATCACATAGGGAAATGGTATCCAGTTCTGAAGGTTCTGGTACCGATACTAATGGTGGAATATCGGCGATATTAAAAGTTAATGTACGCTGTGAGCACTGGTCTGATACTTCAACTACATACACTGCCGAATCCAGTCCTGAAAAAATATTGTTTGTGCCGTTATCCACTTCAAAAGGCTGCCCATTTTTCTGTACTATCTTGTAATGGAGCGGAGGTACACCATGTGCCAGGATCATTACATCGCCGGAGTTGCCCATACAGGCGACACTTACAGCGCCGTCTATTACTATGTCTTTATAATATTCAAATTCGTATAATGTCTGGGTACAGTATTTTATTGCCCTGGTTCCCTGCAGGCTTCCATCGGCATAGGAGGTATATTGTTTTACGATCCTGTATTTTCCGCTTGGATAGAGCAGGTCGAGGTTATTGGCATTATTTACAAGCAGTAAGGCATTTACAACATCTGCATCGGGGTCGTTTATCAATTCTTCACCTTCTGCATAGAGTACATCTGTTCCCGGATGCGTCCATGCCTGCAAAGTTTCATTCCATTTTTGAAGTCCAAATTTAAGAAATGCAGCACCTGTACTCTGATGGTTCATAAAAATGTCAAACGAACCGCAATGAGGTGTAAAAGAATAATCATTTACTGTCTCGGTATAGGCGAAGATGGGGACAATGTTTGTGGGGGCATTTATGGCGACATCATCGTCGCAGTCATTATATCCTTTAAATTTATACTGGCCGGGCGGCAGATGATCCATAGTGAATGATCCTACCGCAGGATTAAAATAGGCGGTTACATCATGAGGAATCGTAAATGGATAGCTGCTTGGTGCCATGATCATTTCGATATGGGTAAACGTGGCATTTATCTGTACGGTACCATATCCCTGTTCACAGTCGGGTCTTGAGTTGGCGCTTCCGGCATCACCGTTATACGGTTTTATAATAAAGTCTTTTGGCGGATACACCACTCCGCAGGTGTCAGTAAGTGTAATGGTATATTCTCCAGGGGGAAGATTTCCTACCTGTACGGCAGACTGGTCAGTCACTATGTATTGCGATACATCTGCCGGGGTAGGATATGTACCTGAGCCTACATAAGTTGTAATTTCTGCGGCACTCATAGGCAGGCCTTGTATGTAAGCCTCTACTGCGCCGTTACCGGTACAGGTTGCCGGAGACGGGTTGGCAATGATTATTATATCGGGCACGGGTATCTCAACCACCGAAGATGGTAAAGATACCTCGCGGTTGCAGGCATCATATATCTTGACCTGGTAAAAGCCGTACGGCAGCGGATTGCCTTCTTCGCCAAAAGCTACAGGAACGTCTAAACCTGTATATGGTCCGGGATATTGTGTATTGTAGTCGTTAGGGTTAAAGCCCGGGGGTGACTGTATAAATTCGAGCGTAAACGGCCCTACGTATTTAAATGGCTTGAATTCTAAAGTTTTTCCTGAGCAGGATATAACTTTCATGTCTGCCACAACCGTAAGCAAAGGGTCTATAGTGAATATCGAAGAGGTTAGTGAATTACCGCATATATCTGTAACCGTAAATTTGAAGGTATGGTTTGGCTGGTTATAGTAATAAGGCACTTGCACAAGGGCCTGTGCAAAAAACTCTTCGCCTCCACTTACTGTTACGGGATAGTCTACACTTCCGCCTGTGGGCGGGTATACGGTAAATATTGCCTGTAAAGGATAAATTATGCCAACGCTGTTAGTCGATGAGATAGACCCTCCTATTGTAAGGAGATCGCATCCAGCAAGCACGACGTCGGGAAATGAAGGTCCGGCTAATTCAAGCTGATGATATTCTGACAACACTGTTACCACCTGCGATGTACCGTCTCCACAGGTATCCAGTACAAAAACGGTGTATTGGCCTGCGGCGAGGTTATTAAAAACATTGCCGTTTGCCTGAGAAGCCGGCTGCTGTGTAACGGTGCCCGTTGCCGTTTGTGTAATTCTGTAAATCGCCGCGGTACCTGCCGTTACATTTATCGTTATGGATGCATCATTACCGCAATGTACTACGGTCTTATCGGCGGTAAAGGTAAGTGGTGTCGTCTGGTCTGCTATTGCTGCTGTTGTATTTGCCGAGTTTCCGGCTACGGTACCTACATATTCTGTAGCTACGATATAATAAGTTCCGTCAGGCTGTCCGCCTACTGTAGGGCTGGTATTGTTGTGTACTATGGTGCCGGTTGTGTTTGTGCCAGCATATACTACATAGGTTATAGCTGTACCAGGTGTCTGGTTTTGAACCGATAACTGCAAAGCTCCGTTTCCGGTACAGGTTTCGGGTGTAGCAACAGCAGTCACTGTTAGCTGGGCAAAAAGCAGAGGTGAGAAAAACAGGCACAATACCAGCAGTGCGCATTTATATAAGGATAAATGCACGGTGTTAACCTTCGGTTTATCTATGTTTAGTTTCATGGCGAAAATTAAGTTCTTTGTGACTTAATTTCAAGTTTTTTCCGTTGCCTAAGGTAGAAAAAAATAATTAATATAAAAACTATGTTAAATTATTGTTTAAAAAATTATTGGCATTTCACGATTTACGAGCTTTTTAGGGTGTGTGAGCGTTAAAGTTTATTATGTGCTTAAAAACGTGTTTGTTATGCTTGTATGTGTGTAAAAAAGTTGTACCTTTGCGCACCTTTTGACAGATAGGGTTTCTCTTAAGGTAATAAACTTATTTATATAAACACTTCTGTTGTTTTGTACTGTTTTTAGAAACCCGCACAAACACAGGATACAAATTTTTAATCAGCATGTCTGAACAAATCAAAACACAAGATCAATTTCTACAGGAATTTAACTGGCATAACTTTGAAGAAGGTATCGATGCAGTAGACGAAAAAAACCTGAGAGAATTTGAAACTCTTGTTGAAAAAACTTTCATCTCAACTGATAGTGATGAAGTAGTAGAAGGTACAGTAGTGAGAATTACTGACAGGGACGCTATCGTTGACATCAACGCAAAATCAGAAGGTGTAATCTCTCTTAATGAGTTCCGTTACAACCCTAACCTAAAAGTAGGTGATAAAGTTGAAGTTCTTATCGACGTTCGCGAAGATAAATCAGGACAATTAGTATTATCTCACAAAAAAGCCCGTACAATCAAAGCTTGGGACAGGGTTATCAATGCTAACGAAACAGGTGAAATCGTTAATGGTTTTGTTAAATGCAGAACTAAAGGTGGTATGATCGTTGACGTATTTGGTATTGAGGCTTTCCTTCCGGGATCTCAGATTGATGTAAAACCTATCAGGGATTACGATCAGTATGTGAACAAAACTATGGAGTTCAAAGTTGTGAAAATCAACCATGAGTTCAAAAACGTAGTTGTATCTCACAAAGCGCTTATCGAGGCTGATATCGAAGTACAGAAAAAAGAAATCATCGGGCAGCTTGAAAAAGGCCAGGTTCTTGAAGGTGTTGTTAAAAACATCACATCTTACGGTGTATTCATCGACCTTGGAGGTGTTGACGGTCTTATCCACATCACTGACCTTTCTTGGAGCCGTATCAACCACCCAAGTGAAGTTCTTGAACTTGACCAGAAACTTAACGTTGTTATCCTTGATTTCGATGATGAGAAAACAAGAATCCAACTTGGTCTTAAACAACTTCACGCTCACCCATGGGATGCACTTGATGCAAACCTTGCAGTAGGTGATAAAGTTAAAGGTAAAGTAGTAGTTATCGCTGACTACGGTGCATTTATCGAAGTTGCTGAAGGTGTAGAAGGTCTTATCCACGTTTCTGAAATGTCTTGGTCTACGCACCTAAGATCTGCTCAGGACTTTGTTAAAGTTGGTGATGAGGTAGAAGCAGTTATCTTAACTCTTGACAGAGATGACCGTAAAATGTCTCTAGGTATCAAACAACTTTCTCAGGATCCTTGGACTGATATCACTTCTAAATACCCGGTAGGTTCTAAACATACAGGTATCGTTAGAAACTTTACAAACTTTGGTATATTCGTAGAACTAGAAGAAGGTATCGATGGATTAATTTACATCTCTGACCTTTCTTGGACTAAGAAAATCAAACACCCAAGTGAATTTGTAAACGTAGGTGATAAACTTGATGTTGTTGTTCTTGAGCTAGACGTTGAAGGACGTAAACTATCTCTTGGCCACAAACAAACTCAGCCAAACCCATGGGACAAATATGAAGATTCTTTTGCTGTAGGTACTCTACATACAGGTGAGATCTCTGAAATTGTTGACAAAGGAGCTACTGTAGAATTTGGTGACGATATCGTTGCGTTCATTCCTACACGCCACCTTGAGAAAGAAGACGGAAAAAAACTTAAAAAAGGAGAATCTGCTGAATTCAAAGTAATTGAGTTCAACAAAGAATTCAAAAGAGTTGTAGCTTCTCATACTGCTACATTCCGTGACGAAGAAGAGAAAAACGTTAGAAACAATGAGTCTAACAACAATAACAATAATTCTTCTTCTAACAACAATGCTGAAAGAAGCACTCTAGGTGATCTTGACGTATTAGCAGAATTAAAAGAAAGAATGGAAAAAGGAGAAAACAAATAATCCTTAATCCTCTTTAAATACTAAAGCCCTCTCAGCAATGAGAGGGCTTTTTTTGTTGCTTTGTGTTTCTATGTTGATGTTTTTTATTAGTTTTATCCATGTCAATCAGTTAACGTGTAAAAAATAACGCTATGAAATTATTGCTATTGATGACAGCTATGTTATTAGGTTCAGCTTTACAGGCGCAGACGTATGCCCCATATTCCGGCAATAAAGCCAATAGTACTACTTCTTCTAAATCTGCTTCTGCCAATGGTAAGGAAAGCAAGCCTGTCGCCGCACCAAAAACGGTTTTGAAAGAAGAGGAAAAGCCAAAAGGCGATTTTCAGGATCTTATGAATAAAGCTGTAGAACAGCTCCACCAAAAAGATTATCTAAAGGCTGAGGATTATTATACCCAGGCGCTGGCGGTAAGTACCGAAAAAAATGCATGGCGTGCTTTGATGTCGCGCGCTACATTATATGCAATTATAAAAGAAGATAAAAAAGCGCTTGCAGATCTTACAACCGCTATAGATAGCGGTGACACCCCTCAAAAGCAGTTAGCTGTTATTTATGTGTCGAGGGCAAGGTTGCTGGCTAATAATAAAAAGAATGATCTTGCCTGTAAGGATGTCGCTAAAGCTAAAGCGCTCGGCTTACCTGAAGGCTTTACTGTTGATGTTAAGTGTGAGTAATGGTGTGTGATTTTTACGAAAAACGTCGTATTCTTTATAGGTCATTTTATTTTGAGTCAGATTAATGTAAATAAGTTTGATGAATGTCCTATTTAAAATCATAATTATAAATACAGTGCCCGTTAACAGAGGCATTTTTTTATTATTATAAAATAACAGTTATACTATTAGTTTTCAGTTGTTTTGTGGGAATGTTTCTTTTTTGATATGTTAAAAAAATGCAAAATTTCAGTTTGTGTTAAAACCAAGATCGTTTATATGGCGTATCTGTCTTTATAAACTTAAATCACAAAAAAAATACAAACATGAAAACTTCAAAAATTTTATCAGCGGTATCTTTTATCTTAATTGTTATGTTGGGTACTGCGTCTTACGCACAGAAAACTAAAATGGTAGGCGGCGCAGAAATGTACCCTACAAAAAACATTATAGAGAACGCTGTAAACTCTAAAGACCATACAACGCTTGTAGCTGCGGTTAAAGCTGCCGGACTTGTTGAAACATTACAAGGAAAAGGCCCATTTACTGTTTTTGCACCAACGAATGCTGCTTTTGATAAATTACCTAAAGGAACTGTAGAAACACTTCTTAAACCGGAAAACAAAAAAATGCTTCAGGGTGTGCTTACCTACCACGTAGTATCGGGTAAATGGAGTGCTGCCGATGTTGCTGCTGCAATCAAAAAAGGCGGTGGTAAAGCTGAGGTTGCTACAGTACAAGGCGGTAAACTTTGGTTCATGATGGAAGGTAAAGACCTTATCATTAAAGATGAAAAAGGCGGAAAATCTAAAGTTACAATTGCAGATGTTAACCAGTCTAACGGTGTAATACACGTTGTGGATACTGTGTTAATGCACAAATAAGAATTAAGTTCGTGTTAGATAGAAATCCCCAACGTTTTTTGCGTTGGGGATTTTGCATTTAGTACTGTCGATAATGCCTATTCAGAACCATTAATTGCATATACTGATGTAATTTTTTTATTTTGGATAACGATGCAGGCAAGCCCCCTTAGGCCATCGGTGCCTAAAGACAACTCAATTGTTGGTTTTTTGGCAGGAGCCGCTACAATATACATAAGAGGTACATATATAAGGCTGTTCATTTGTGTTTGCGTACCACCGTTTTCGCTATATGTTATGCTGTTATCATTATTGATCGTTAATTTCTCGCTATCGTCAGGGCTTGTCATTGTAATACCTCCAAATGCCGTTAAAGGCACCGGGTTGAATAGTGTACTGCCCTCAATGGCAAGTGTTCCAATATTTCCTTTAATGCTTACTAAAGAGCTGCTTTGCGTATCGTATTGTCTGGTAAATGTTAGATTGATCGCATCGTTTGTGGCCGATGCAGGAATGGTCAATACATTTGTGTCATTGTTGAATGACATATAGGCAAATGGATCAAACAGGAATCCTTTAGAATTAATACCGTCTAATGAATAACTTATCATTACAAAATTAAGATCTAAGTTCCACGCTTCAGATAAGGTTGCATATTGTGCCTGAACTGATATAAATGCTAACGGGTTTCCTGTTGCAGGGATTTGATAATATCCGCTAAAATCTGCTAATTGAACACCGCTAAGGTCATAATATTTAGGGTCAAGCTTCGCGCCGGTTGGAATAGTGAATAATGATCTTGAATCAACTGTTCCATTAGCTACACTCATGTTGTTGCAGGCAAAACCTTTTGTACCTGCTGTGCCCATTATGAGCTTTACCTGGGTTGCATCTGCCTGATTAAAGTAAAAATAGTACATGTTTAAGTTATACACGTAAGCTGCAATCGTAGCCAGGTTACCATTATCAGCACCATTATCATACAATAACTGGTTATCAGCACCAATGCTCATTACCTTTATAGGCGCTGTTTCTCCTGTTGGAATATATGAGTAATCACCGGCAAAAAGTGTGGCAGGGATGGGGTTATTATAGGTGCTTCCGTTTACGTTTGCAGCAGGCTTGCCCGGCAGTGTAATAGTTCCTGTTATAGAGGCTGTAGTGCCATAAACAGCATCAGTACGGGTAAAAGTTAATTCTATATCTGCTTCATCCGCCGTGCTTGACTTCTGGATTAGATTGGTTCCATCAAATGTGCCTGTAAAAGGAAAACGGGCAGAGGTAACTCCGTCTAAAGAAATTAACAGGCATAGATCATATACAGGTTTCTTAGACTGGCTTATAAGCATATTAGTATCAACCGCAAAAAATGCACCTGTGCTGCTAATTGCATAGTAGCCATTAAAAGGCATTAATAGCGGAGTATCCGGATTTTCATGATCCGGTGTTCCATTAACAGCTTTTTCAAGAAGTAAAGCGTAATAATTATCAAGTCCATTAGTAGGTAACGGCGCTAAAGTAGTAGGTGTGGTGCTGTTTTCCATAATTTATCTTTTATATTGGGGTTAAAATTCAATTTGCAAGACAAATTTATAGAAGAGTACTGTTACAAAAGCAAGTGTTTTTACCTGATTATGGTTAACTGTGTAGTTTTATTCATACCTAATAATTCAGGTTATGAATTATTGAGAGATAAAAGCTGTGAGCATAATTATCAATGAATTGCAGTTAAAACAAATGAGCCCGGTTAAATACCGGGCTCATTCTTATTACATATCTTTTATTACGTTATATAGCTTTGACAGGACTTCTAATCTCCGGCAACTATCAACTGATAACCGACAACTATTATTCGTGTATCCTTATCTCAAACATCTTATCCCAGTTCTTACCGGTAACAAAGAATGTTTTTGTTTTAGGGTTGTATGCAATACCATTAAGCACATCGATATCTTCATGCTGCGTTACTTTGCTTTTAAGGGCAGAAAGGTCTAAGATAGCTTCTACCGCACCGTTTTTAGGATCTATAACCGCAAGAGCGCTCTTTTGGTACACGTTGCCGTATATCTTGCCATCTACCCATTCCAGTTCGTTTACAGCCGGAATTTTAGAACCCTTAGTATATACATTAAGGTAATCGGTCTCTTTAAAAGTTTCAGGGTCTACAATATAGATCTTTTCAGAACCATCTGTCATGTACAGGTTCTTTCCGTCATTGGTAAGTCCCCAGCCCTCTGTCTGTTTAAAGTATGGTAAGGTTTTTATTTTTGCAAGGGTATTGGCATCATATACATACGCTTCATTACGCTTGTAGGTAAGTTGGTATATCTTGTTGTTAAGCACTGTTGCACCTTCGCCAAAGTTCTGCTCATCCAGTTTAGTGCTTTTATAAACTTCACCTGTTTTAGGATTAACCTTGCGGATATCAGAAACCGCCCTTTTTCCTGACGGGCCGGATCCGCTTCCTGTACTTTCAATAAGCGTATCACGTAAAAATTCAAGTCCCTGTGTGTAGGCAGTAATATCGTGAGGGTAGGTATTCACGATGTCGTACTTAAGTATCTTAGGCGTTATGTTGCTCATAAGTTCCACGCGTCCCGAAGCCTCTGCATTGTCGCCGTTATAATACACAAGCGCTTTTATGTTCTGGTAACCGAATTTTTGGCCGTTAAGTGCAAAATCCAGTTTTTTATTAGCAGCAGACGTACCTATTTTTTTGTCGTTGATGTAGTATACAACAGAGTCGATCTCCTTTTTTTTAGCATTGGTAACCTGTAGCGGAAGTGTTTCCTGAGGCTCATATTGCTGTTTTATGCCTGTAGTATCTATGCCGAATAAATTTTTTTTATCTTCTTCGCTATCGCCACACGATACCGCAACGGCTCCCAATAAAATGAAAGCTAATAAGTTATGTTTTTTCATGGTTAAATAAATAATAAAGCCAATATACAATTGTATTTTATATCTGGCAATTGCCTTGCGAAAATACAAAAAGATTGTATATTTGCAGCGGCAAGTCCTACACGACCAGCTCCTGCTGACTCCTCCAGGGTGGGAACACAGCAAAGGTACGCGGTTGAGCGGTGCGATGTAGGTCGCTTGCCATTTTTTTTTTTAAGGTAGTCTCCCAATCGGGGGATTTTTTTTACCTCACCCCGGCCCTCTCCAAAGGAGAGGAAGAAGCTTCAATCATAATAGCTTAATGAATCTCTAACAATTATACTTCGCTTTTTTAATATTGACTAACTCTGTTACCATGTCTACGGAAATACAGAGAGAAGTAAAGCTATTGGCTGAGTATGTGTTACGAGTGAAGCTAAGGCTTTAAACTCTGTAGCGTTAATAAAATTATGAAAGAGGCGTTAAGAAGCATTCACTGTTTGAGCCGAAGGCGAGTTCGAATGGTTTAGCCGAGTGAAATAATTTTTAGCCTAAGGAGTTCAGCCTTGAATTTTTGTTTCTTTTGTTTCAAGACAAAAGAAAAGCAGCTATAAAAACTTCTCGGCAACCAGCCAGTTCTTAAGGTTATCCATCCACTTATCGGCGGTAGTCTTGTTGTTCATTCCGTAACCGTGCTCACCATGCGGGTAAAGCAGCATTTCGCCATAAATTCCGTTTTTGAACAGTGCTTCGTAGTAAGCAATACTGTTGCCAACAGGTACTGCGCCATCGTCTGCCGAATGCACTAAAAATGCTTTTGGAGTGTCTTTGGTTACCTGAAGTTCGTTAGAATATAGTTTGATTACATCGGCTGACGGATTTTTACCCACCAGATTATCGCGGCTGCCCATGTGGGTAAGGGCATCGTTAAAGCTGATTACGGGATATAAAAGTATCGAAAAATCAGGTCGTAGCGACGTATGCTTCGGATTGTCTATCACCTGCCTTTTGTATTGTGTTGATGCCGTTGCGGCCAAATGCCCTCCGGCAGAAAAGCCCATGATGCCCAACTTCGCCGGATCTATATTATACTTGGCAGCATTTTCGCGCACCAGCTGAAAAGCGCGCTGTACATCCTGAAGCGGACCAATAGCCTTATCTTTCATGATAGCGTCATTCGGCAGGCGGTATTTAAGGATAAGGGCTGTTATGCCCATATCGTTTAGCGCCTTTGCGACATCTATGCCTTCATGGCCTGCTGCCAGCATTCCGTAACCGCCACCGGGGCAAATAATGACTGCACTTTTTGTAGCGGACTGCTTTTTAGGCTTGTAAACTGTTAGGGTAGGTACAGATACATTGGTTATTACGATAAAACCATCATTTGTGGTTTTCTCGGTGTTGACAGATGATATGCTGTTAGGTATTGCGCCGTCATATAACGGAACGACCTGTTGTGCCGAAACGGTTAGTGTAGTTACTAGGGACAGTACTAAAATTGTTTTTTTCATTGCTATACTGGTATAAAAACCGAAGGTACTATTTTATTTTACATGCTGCGTATCGGTGCCGCGGGTAATGCCATTTTCGTTAGAACTGTCTACAGTAAAGTAATAGTCTTCTTTGTTGGAAAGTGAATTTATCTCAAGCTCGTTTGTGCCATAAACCTGGTAATTAAGATATAACTGGTCCGGCTTTCTGCCGTAACGAATGTTGTACCCCACGGTCTTTGCATCGGCTTTCCACTTTAATTGTACCGAACATTCATCTGCCTTATTGCGTGTGATAGTAAGTCCTGACGCTTTAGCCGGACTCTTGCCGTCGCCCTTGCCAAATATCCTGAAGTCTGATACTGCAAATGTACCCGACGGCGTACGCAGGTTAGTAAGCTTAAGATAACGTGCCTTTACAGGTTTGTCTAAAATTATGTAGTCATGAGGGGCATCGGCGGTGTTAGCCGACTTGTCAGCAAGCATTTTCCAATTCTTGCCATCTACAGAATATTCTACTGTATATTGGTAGTAAATATCTTTTTCCCTTCCAAAGAGCTTCGTATCATTCTCTGCAAAATTGACCTGTAACGTATTTACTGCCTGTGATTTTTGCAGGTCTATAGACAGCCATTCGCCCTTATCGCCGCTTTTTGCGCTCCAGTAGGTTCGTATATCTTCATCAGATGCCAGCGCTGTTTCGTGTCCGTTCAACGCAGATGAAGCCGTGACAGGTTTTTTATATGACAATAGCATTTGCCCTGGAGCATAATCAGCTTCTCCGTTCGTTTTCTTCTGCGGAATCGTCATTGGGAAATCACCAAATCCTGTGTAGGTATAAATAGTTTCTTCGTCTTTAAAAAAGGCAGGGAACAGGCTAAGCCTGCGTTCAAAATTATGTTTTACTGATATGGTCGTGGTAGTTATATGCCAATAGTTGCCATACTTGTCCTGAAACGTCCCGCTGTGGCCGGCACCCGTGGCAAAACCACCCGGGCGGTAAGAGAAGGGGTTGTTTTCTAACAGCGTGAACGGGCCTTTAGGCGAATCGGCAACATACATCCCATCGCAGTAGCTCCTGTATTCTGTACCCGGAGTTGAATATTGCAGGTAATATTTGCCTTTGAATTTTGTCATCCATGCACCTTCGGTCCAGGGTTTGTCTTTGCTTTTGTTGGTATCACCCGGGCGTTCCCACCCGTTTACCGCTATATTTTCGTTCATGCAGGCCGTTGGCTCGCCGATAGGATTTAGTGTTTTGCGGTCCATTTCTACAACGTAGATAGGGTTTACATTAGAGCATCCGTAGTACATATACAGCCTGCCGTCATCGTCAAGAAACAGGTCGGGATCGGTAAGCGGAATAGGGAAACCCTTGTTCACCACCTGCCATCGTCCTGACTTTGGATTATCTGACTTAAATATCTTACTGCTTGGTGAGTCCTGCGTAGATGCAACAAAATAAATAGCATCGTCCATTACCACTGCCGCCGGTGCGTAATCTTCAAACGGAAGGTCGGGCGAGGTAATAAAATCCCAGTCGGCCAGGTTTGTAGAATGCCAGTAGCCACCCGATTTAGAAGCAAACAGGTAATATTCATCTTTGTAGGTTACGATAACAGGATCTGCGGCTTCGCGCCTTGACGGCTTGTCCAGGCAAAACCTGTAGTTGAGATTTAAGGGATTGCAGATAGTCACTGCTTTATCTGACTGTGAAAATGCAGCCTGCATTCCTAACAGTATAAGTCCTATATAATACGATTTCTTAATCATCAAACGTTTGCGTTAGTAGGTTGCTAATATAGTCAATTTGACTATAAGTTATTCGTTTGATGAATTTTTTTTGCCTCACCCAACCCTCTCCAAAGGAGAGGGGGCAACTTCACTCAATACAATAAAAACTGAACAGGTTCGAGTACTCCTCTCTCTAAAGAAGAGGGGCTGGGGTGAGGTGAATTAACAGTACCGGTAAAACACATAACGCGCAATCGTTATCTAAGTTTGCTTATGTATCTGTTAAACCTTAATTTCGCCCTCCAAACAGTTTAAAGATGAGCAAAGTTGTATTTATTACCGGCGGATCGTCGGGCATTGGCAAATCGATAGGTGAATTCCTTCACGCAAAGGGCTACACGGTATATGGCACGAGCCGTACTCCAGAGAAGGTGACAGGTTCTGTTTTCCCATTGGTAGCATTAGACGTGCGTAATGCACAAAGCATCCATAGTGCAGTAGCCGAGGTAATTACCAAAGCCGGAACGATAGATGTACTGGTGAACAATGCAGGAGTGGGAATTACAGGTCCGCTTGAGGAAATCCCTGCCGATGAGATACGCAACAACTTTGAAACCAATCTGTTTGGTCCAATTGAGGTAATGAAAGCGGTGCTTCCGCAGATGCGTGCGCAGGGCAGCGGACTCATCATCAATGTAACATCAATCGCGGGTTACATGGGGCTTCCGTACAGGAGTGTGTACTCGGCGAGCAAAGGGGCGCTGGAGCTTATTACCGAAGGACTTCGTATGGAAGTGAAGCAGTTTGGCGTTACCATAACAACCGTAGCACCGGGCGATTTTGCGACTAACATTGCAGCAGGCCGTTACCACGCTCCTGTGGTTAAGGGATCGGCTTACGAAAAGGTATATGGCGATATCCTGGCTACCATGAACGACCATGTGGATGCCGGCAGCGACCCGGTACAGATGGCAGAAGCGGTATATGGCATAATGAAGACGCCAAACCCCGAAGTGCATTACAAAGTAGGGGTGTTCATGCAGAAGTTCTCTATTGTGCTAAAGAGGATACTGCCGGGTAAAGTGTATGAAAAGATGCTTATGAACCATTATAAGCTTTAAGATATAGCGATTACATAACAAACAGCATAGCCATTGGTTATGCTGTTTTTTTATTCGGTAAAAAGAAGGATTGCCTCTTGCGTGGCATTTTATAAATTGTAGATTTGCAACAACAATCCTAACACAACAAACATTTATACTGATGAAATTTTTTATCGACACAGCCAATCTGGCACAAATTAAAGAAGCCCAGGAAATGGGAGTTCTTGATGGTGTTACCACTAACCCTTCGCTTATGGCTAAAGAGGGAATCACCGGGAAAGACAATATCCTTAAGCATTATGTAGACATCTGCAATATTGTAGATGGCGATGTAAGTGCCGAGGTAAATGCCCTTGATTTTGAAGGTATGGTTAAAGAAGGTGAAGAACTTGCCGAACTTCATGAGCAGATCGTTGTAAAACTGCCAATGACTAAAGACGGTGTTAAAGCAGCTAAATATTTCTCTGACAGAGAGATAAAGACAAATGTAACCCTTGTGTTTTCTGCCGGGCAAGCGTTACTTGCAGCTAAAGCAGGTGCTACTTATGTATCTCCATTCATCGGCCGCCTTGACGATATTTCTACCGATGGCCTTGCGCTTATCGAAGAGATTCGTCTGATATATGATAACTACGGGTTTGAAACCGAGATACTTGCTGCTTCAGTGCGCCACACCATGCACATCGTGAACTGTGCTAAGATAGGTGCCGATGTTATAACCGGGCCTTTATCTGCGATTGCAGGTTTATTAAAGCACCCGCTTACCGATATTGGGCTTGCACAATTTATTGCCGATTTCGAGAAAGGAAACAAATAATATACCGATCGGTATATTTTTAGATACGATTTCACAAAAAAAACGGGCCGTTAGTTTTAACGGGCCGTTTTTGTATTTTGTAAACTTTCAAAAAGTCGTTTTTAGGCGAAATTCAGAAAAACCAAATGCGTAACATTAATTTGGTATTATTTGGTTTTCAGTGTATTATAAAATTTAATTTTACGTACAAAAATGGCGTTTTGAGAACAGGAAGCGTAACATTAACATTTAAAAATTAAGTCCTTATTCAATGACCATTTCCTTAAGTTTTGCCCTGTATTCTTCCAGTATTTTTGCCTTGTAAATGAACCCAAAATAACGGTCTTCTTTTATAAGCGGCAGATAATCAGTGTGTGATGCCTCAAACTTTTCCATTATCATCTCTATGGAATCTTCCATACAGGCAACTTCCGCTGGAACGGTTATCATATCAGCCAGCGGCGTGTACTTTATCTGGAACTGGTTGAACAAAATGTGCCTTACCTTGTTAAAATCTACAATGCCAAGCAGGTTTTTCTTGGCATCAATTACTGCAAAAACAGTCTGTTTTGTAGTTGCCATAAGGCCAACAATATCTTCTGCTTTTTGGGTCGGCGAAAGCGTAATCATCTCGGTATCAATTACGTTAAGTATATCAATACCGGATAGTATATTCTTGTCTTTATCCGATGTAAATACGTCTCCTTTAGCGGCTAAGTGTTTTACATCCATCGAGTGTTTTTCAAACTGCTTGGACACTGCGAAGCTAATGGACGATACGATCATAAGCGGTACCATTAGTCCGTAACCTCCTGTTATCTCACCGATTAGGAAGATAGCCGTAAGTGGTGCATGGAATAGTCCGCTTAGTATTCCGGCCATACCTACAATGGTAAAATTGCTTACCGGGATGTTATCTGAAAAGCCTATCAGCTCAAAGAACTTGGCAACAAAAAAGCCAAGATAAGAGCCCACAAAAAGCGATGGGGCAAAGTTACCGCCGTTGCCACCGCTGGCAAGTGTAAGTCCTGTAGCATAGGCTTTTAAGAGTGTAGTAAGCCCTATAAAAAGAAGCAGTATCCATCCGTTGTGCTTAAAGGGCTCGAGCATTGTATTGTCTAATATATTCTCTGCCTGCCCGTTAGAAAGCATCTTGATGGTCTCGTATCCTTCTCCAAACAGGGTAGGGAAAAAGAATATCAGTATACCCAGCGGAATAGCTCCGTAAAGCGCTTTACGATAGCCTTTTAAGCGCAGTCTGGCAAAATGGCCTTCTACTTTTTGAAAGGTGCGTGCATGATAAAGCGATACGAATCCGGCAAGGATTCCCAGCAATATATAATATGGAATGTTATGATAATCAAAGGTTAACTGCTGCCTGAAAGATAATAATACTTCTTCATTAAGTGTGATGGTAGATACAAGCGCACCTGTAGCCGCCGATATCATGATAGGGATGAACGCTGTTATGGTAACATCGGTAAGGACTACCTCAATGGCAAACAGAACCCCCGCAATAGGAGCGTTAAATGCAGCGCCTATACCGGCTGCAACACCACAGGCCAACAGTAATATCCTGTCTTTTTGGGATAATTTGTATTTCTGTGCAAAGTTAGATCCAAAGGCCGCACCCGTAATAGTGATAGGTGACTCAAGCCCTGCTGATCCTCCTAAACCTACTGTAAGTGAGCTGGTTATTATCTGCGCATACATTTGCTTGCGGGGCATGATACCTCCTTTTCGCGCAACGGCAAAGAGGATTCGCGAGCTGCCTTTTTCAATGCGCCCGTCCAGTACCCGCTTCACTACAAATACGGTAAGCAGTATACCTACCACAGGCAGTATACTGTTGATATACGGAAGCTTAAGATAACCGTTTACATAATTGGCAAAGATAAAAACGTTGTGTGCGAACGATTTAAGTACTATCACAGCAAAGGCTGTAGATATGGCCACTACTACGCAGGAGAGGTAAATAAAGTGCCTTTCAGAGAGCAGGCTTTTAAGTATAAAGAACAGCGTTTCCAGGCGTCTCAGGTTACTTCTTAAAAATAATCTTAGCTTTGAAACTTTGCGGTTTTGCATTTTAAACAAATAAATTTTTTTGGAAAATGGAATAAAACGCTAAGTTAACCCATTTGTTAAAAAAATTCGCAATAATTAGTCATTTTTTAAGGAATCGGTATTGAACTGTTTATACGGTTTCGCCTTCAAGTTCGGCAGTCTTCTCTTTGATATATGCCTGAATCTGCTCAAAAAAGTCGGTAAACTCGGCTTCGTATTCATTATAGAATTCAAGCATCTCATCTACAGAGGTACGCATCCCTGATTTGTTCTTGGTACGGTGGTCCATCTGCGTGAGTATTCGCCCTATGCCTTCAACGGTTGCGTAGCTTAACAGCCAGTTGTGCTCAATCATATGGGGCATCATACCTTTAGTACGCTCTGTGAGTATATCGTAGTTTTCTTCCAGCGCCTTATAAAATTGCAGTGTGTACTCTTTTAGCGGAGTAGCATGATAATTTGCCCAGTTTTTTGCCAGGAAATGATCGTAATAAATATCCATAATTACACCTGCGTAATGGTGGTAGCGTTCATGCAGGCGTTTTGTGCCCTGCCTGAAAATAGGATGTGCATCGGTATAGGTGTCGATAGCGCGGTGCAGTATGATTCCTTTTTGCACATCTGCAGGAAAACCATCGGGTTTGCCATGGATGCCATCTGCCATCAGGTTGCCAATTTTTACAAGGTCGTTATCGCCCGAAAGGTATATGTGTGCAAGGAAGTTCATAGGCACAATTTAGCGAAAACTTTCGTTACGACAATGCACCAATGCCCATTTTATATATGTTTTAAGGCTTTTGTTCATAAAAATCCTATGGTATTTAAATATCAAATCTCGTGGATGGCTTATATTTGCGGTACTAAAATTTACAAACCAAATGACATTAATCAAATCAATATCAGGTATCAGGGGTACGATAGGAGGACAGACGGGCGATAACCTGACACCTGTTGATGCCGTTAAATTTGCATCAGCGTACGGAACATGGCTTAAAGGCCACGCCGGAAAAGATAAACTTACAGTAGTAATAGGCCGTGATGCACGTATATCGGGCCCAATGATACAAAACCTTGTTGTTAATACGCTTGTAGGCCTTGGTATTGATATCATCGACCTTGGGCTGTCTACAACACCAACGGTTGAGATTGCCGTACCGCTTGAAAAAGCTGATGGCGGAATTATACTTACAGCCAGCCATAACCCAAAACAATGGAATGCGCTAAAGCTGCTTAATGAAAAAGGCGAGTTCTTAAGTGGTGCCGATGGCGCTAAAATACTGGAGATTGCAGACAATGAAGCGTTTGATTTTGCCGATGTAGATAACCTGGGTGAGGTTACAATCAACGATGCCTACATGGATATCCATATTGATGAGGTGCTTGACCTGCCTTTGGTTGATGCCGAAGCGGTTAAAAAAGCAGGCTTTAAAGTTGTAGTAGATGGTGTTAACTCATCGGGTGGTATCATCATTCCTAAACTGCTGGAACAGATGGGGGTAGAGGTAGTACGCCTTTACTGCGAACCTAACGGACATTTCCCTCACAACCCTGAGCCGCTTAAGGAACACCTTGGCGATATCTGCGAACTTGTGGTTAAGGAGAAAGCCGACTTTGGTATCGTGGTAGACCCGGATGTTGACCGTTTGGCATTTATTTCTGACGATGGCGAAATGTTTGGCGAGGAGTATACCCTTGTGGCATGCGCCGATTATGTTTTGAGCAAAACACCGGGCAATACGGTATCTAATATGTCATCGTCGCGTGCACTTCGCGATATCACGCAAAAGCATGGCGGTACGTATGAAGCCAGCGCTGTAGGCGAGGTAAACGTAGTTGAGATGATGAAAAAGAACAACGCCATTATAGGGGGAGAAGGCAATGGCGGTATTATTTACCCTGAACTGCATTATGGCCGCGATTCGCTGGTAGGTGTGGCATTGTTTCTAACTTACTTAGCCGAAAAGAAAATGAGCGTAGCCGCCTTAAGGGCGTCTTACCCTCAGTATTACATGAGCAAAAATAAGATCGAGCTTACACCGCAGATAGATGTAGACGCTATCCTTGTGGCTATGGGCGATAAATATAAAAACGAAGATATCACTACGATTGACGGTGTAAAAATTGATTTTGCCGAAGAGTGGGTACACCTTAGAAAATCTAATACGGAGCCGATCATCAGGATCTATACCGAAGCGGCGACACAGGAAAAAGCAGATGCCCTTGCTGTAAGGATCATCGACGAAATTAAAGCCGTAGCGGGAATCTAAAACCATGAAAAAAATAATTGTTACATCATTCTTATTGCTGCTTACCATTGGCACTCAGGCGCAGTCGCTTAGGCTGACGGAGGCTGAAAAGGCACTTGTGACTTCGGGAACAAAAAAAGACATGATGCGCGTATTGCAGATTACCAATGAAGCAGACGCCAAAATACTAAGGGGCGTCTCTACAGATGTTAACCTTAAGGATGAAAGCCTGCCATTGCTTATAGGCAGGATGCTGGCTACTGTAAAAGACCCTGCCAATACCGGCGTGGGTATTGCAGCGCCACAGATAGGGATAAACAAAAATTTGATACTTATCCAGCGTTTTGACAAACCGGGCGAACCATTTGAGGCATTACTAAACCCTAAGATCCGCTGGAGGTCGGCATTGCTGCGCAAAGGTGCAGAAGGCTGTTTATCTATCGCTGATAAAAGGGGCGATGTGCTACGCAGCTACACGTTAGAGATAACGTATTATGATGCCGATGGTAAGTTTCACGATGAGATCATAGAAGGTTTTACGGCTGTTATCTTTCAGCATGAAACAGACCACCTGTTAGGCATATTGTTTACCGACAGGCTTGAGCAGCAAACTATCCCGGACTACCAACCGTTAAACGGCGAAGTGAATTTCTTCCTGGAGCATAAACTAAAAAGGAATTAAGTACATATAATATTTAAATATGCCCTCTGTTATGCAGAGGGTTATTTTTTTATATTTATATAAAAAATGCCTGCTATGAACATTTTCAAACTGCTGTTCTTGATCTGTCTATTTACTTTTCAAAATACTTTTTCTCAAAAGTATGATTGTGGCTGGTATGGGAAAAAAACGGTTGACGAAAGAAATAAGGTATTCCCTTTTGATAAGGCCAGGAAAGTTGTGCTCATAGCATACAGTAATAAGGAATTGGGGTCTGAAGAAGATGATAACCTTTCGCTAAATGAAGTAAAAAATGTTAATCCTGATATAATCAATAAGTATGTAATTGATATTGAAAACAGGCCTATAGTTTATTTTTCGACTGAAGAGATTGAGCTGGCAAAAGAGGATGTAGATAAACTTAGTAATATATTGGTGAATTATAAGCTAAGAAAAATTCCGAAAGGTGGCCTTGCTGCCGGCGCAAATTGCTATACACCCAGGAATTCGATATTGTTTTTTGATGAAAATGATAAGATTTTCTGTTACTACGAAATTTGTTTTGAATGCGAAATAACGTCGATGTACCCTGATCCTAAAAATTTAAACAAATATTCTAATCTCGAAGGATGCGAAGAAAAATTAATGACTATAAAGAACCTTTTCAGGAACAGCGGAATACAATATGGAACTGATAGATAAATATATGAAGAAAGCGTTTCAGCTAATAGCTACTATAATTATTTTCTTTATAAACCAAAATACTTTTTCTCAAAAGTACGACTGTGGCTGGTATGGCAAAAAAACGGTTGCCGAAAGAAATAAGGTGTTTCCGTTTAATAAGGCAAAGAAGGTAGTTCTGATTTCCTACTTAGGAGAAATGGATGGATATTTAAAAAAAGGTGATACCAGAGATTTTAATGAAGCCAACGGTATTATTAAGACAGAAAATATAACTATTGGAAATCATAAGGTTTCTTATAAAATAAAAGAAGAGATTGTAATTGACCGGAAAAGTGTTGAAGAATTAAGCAACATCATGGTCAATTACACATTAAAGCATAAACCAAAAGGTATGCTGCTAATCTCGGAAGCGGCCTGCTATACACCACGAAATTCTGTTTTATTCCTCGATGAAAAGGACGAGGTTATCTGTAACTTTGAAATTTGTTTTGAGTGTTTTAGAACTAATATGTATCCTGATACTGCCATTAATAACTATTCCCAAATCGAAGAATGTTATCCAAGATTTGAATTACTGAAGGGGTTTTTCAGTAAGAACGGAGTAAAATACGGAGTAGAGGACAACTAATCCTGACTACTTAAACCACTTATAATACAACTGCGCACTGTATTCATAAAATGCCATTTCGGTATAAACCAGCTTAAAGGAAGATGGATACCAGTTGCACATTGCCTCTCTTGTGCCTTCTTTTATAAAAAATCCGGTAGGGGCAGGTATAGGCTTCATACCCAATTTTTTAAAGACCAGCATAGCACGCGGCATGTGGGTAGCATTAGTTACGAGTATGAATTTATTTTGTGTGCCAAAACGCTTTTTATACGCCAACGCTTCTTCGTAGGTATTTCGGGGTGAGGTTAAGGTTATCGTGTCCTTTGGCGCTACGCCAAGGCTAACGGCGGCTTCACTAGCTATGGTTGCTGTGGGTACTTTATCGTTTACAGCATAACCCGAAAATGCAATTGGCGCAGATGTCGACGATTTATAAATCCTAACGCCCTCCGTAACCCTTTCCAGCGATTGCACCGATAATTTCTGACTTGGATAGAGTGAGTTATCCTCAGCATGGTAATTACCCAAAACAAGTATGGGCAGTCTTTCTGAGCCTTTATAAACAGGGTATTGCTGTTCCAGCTGCCTCAACAGGTAAACGGGCAGCGGCGTTACCGAAAACAGGAATATTTCGGCGAATGCCAGTATGACGACAATCTTTCCCGCTTTTTCTTTTTCGAACTTATACAGTACTAGGGCTGCAATTATAAACAAGAAGAAAATAGTAACAGGATTAAAGATGGTCATAGTATACAGGCGATTTAACAGCACAAGTTAAATAAATTATTTTGTTCTGAAATCTCTTTTAGGATTTTGTATTATATGAATTGTCCCCGGCGGGGTGGTATATTATAATTTGCAGCATCTCAATTAAATTGTGCTAATTAGTGTAATTTGTGGCTTATAATAAAGATAAAATCCTGCCTTTTTAGGGGCAGGACTTTCAATGAAAAAATTAAAAAACACGAATCTTTTACTCTTATTTTACGAGTAGTTTTTTCACGATACCTTCGGATGTTTTGATCAGGTAAATACCTGCCGCCATTCCTGATGTATCTATTGTAAGGGCATCTTTTGCCGATAAGATCATTTTTCCGCTGTAGTCGTACACTTCGATATCCGCAGCACGGTTAAAATAAGCTACTCCGCTTACAGACGGGTTAGGGAATACCACAAAAGTTTTAGGTTCAGGGTTAAATTCTCCATTGCCAAGAAGTGTAGTGTCAACTTCAAATATGGTAAGCGTACCGCTTATTTCGTTAGCAACGATAATGTAATCTTTACCGTCAGGGCTGTCAGCAGCTTTAATGTGCGTAATGCCTTCCGGACCGTGGTCTCCTGTATAGGCAGATACGCTTCGGCTGTTCTTGTAGTCTGCAAATTTCACGTCTGCCGGGTCTGTAACATCATACACCATAACACCACCTACACGCTCAAGGCTTATGAAAGCAAAAGTCCTGTCGGCAATCTGTGCGGTAGTTACACCTTCTGCTTCAGGTCCTTTAGCACGGCTCCTGCTTTTGAAAGAGTTATCCTCGTGGTCTGAGTTAAATAACGGACTGATAGATGGGGCAGCAGCGGTATACATTTCAAAGTCGTCGCCACTGTCATATACAAGCTCTTTAGTATCTGCATTGAAGATTGAGAACGAGCGTCCGCCAAGGGCGTAGATCTGGTCGTAAGCAGTACCATTGTTTCCTGAAAACGCACTAACCCTTAAACGGCCTGCATTGTGTGTCTTTTTAAGCATTGCAGCCTGTGGGTAAGCAGCAGCATCAAGGTTGTATGATGCAGCGCCTATAGTAGTTCTTTCTACAAAACCTGTGTATTCTTTCTCGTCACCTTCGTTTGCCGTAACAATGTAGTTTACACCATTAGCACTGTAGGTAGAAGCACCATCCGGCTGATAGTATGACTTGATAGGCCAGTTAGCGATTAGCACCTCACCATTGTTGTCTGAGATATCAAAACCATTACCCGGGAGGCTGTGGTCTTTAGTACCTAACGCCCAAACCGACGTAATTGATTTGTCTGCAAGGTTAATTTCTGCAACAGCATTGTTTTCCTGTAGTGTAACCCATGCTTTTTGAGAATCTGCTGCCGTAGTGATGTATTCCGGCTCAAGATCCTGCGACAGGGTACTGCTGGCTTTTAGTTTCCTCACACCAGAAGCCATAAGAGCAGTTTCCTGTGCATTAAATGCAGTAAATAATAATGTTGTAACGTTTGCCTGCGTAAGATTTGCGGCACCGCCTGTAATGTCTATGATACTTACCGATCCTTCAGGGTCAATGGTATAGTCACTGTTTGGCTGGCCTTCATTGGCAGTAAGTACTTTTGTTCCGTCAGGAGTAAAAGAGATATTGTCGGGTAGCGCACCTACAGTTACCTGTTTGATGAATGTACCGTCAGTATCAAAGAATACAACGGTTCCGTCAAGGTGTTCTAAAGTATTTGGCGAAGCCACTGCTACAAGCCCGTTTTTAACGGCTACGCTTGTAACACCACCATAAGGGTTCATATCTATAGATTCTAACACTTCAGGAGCTGTAGGATCAGTAAAGTCGATTACATCTAAGAAACCTGCAACCGCGCTTGTAGTGAATAGTTTTTTGCTTGGCGCATCATACACAACAATCTCGCATGTACTTTCGCCTGAACCTGAAGGGTCAAAGCTGCCCACATAGTTAAGTTCTATAGTCTGGTTAGGAACAGGGGCAAGCCTGTCGTTATCTTTAATATAGATAGTTGCCAGCGATTCTCCTGCAATTTCTACACCATTAGCATTCTCAAGGCTAAGAACAAAATATTCTGCCTGCTGCTCTTCGGCTGTATCGTCAATGATAGGAATGGTGATCGTATGCGTTAACGGGCTTGACCCTGTAAACGTAAGTGTTTGTGTAGCAAAGGTAAAGTCTTCACCTGCAACAGCAGTACTGAAAGGCGCGGCCTTAAGCACAAGATCTACCGTACCCGCCGATGGGCTGTCAAGGTTAATCACGAAGTTTAGTGTGCCGTGGTTTTCGTTTACCGTTACAAAGTCTTTTGCAAAAGAAACTTTTGTAGCAAATGTAAAGCTGAAGTTATATGCACACGCCATTGCAAGGCCTGAAGCATCAACAAGGTTGTCTACAGTTAGTGTGTTTTGAGAACCTGCAGCAAACGGAGTAGCGAATGTAAGCGTTACCGTGTTACCGTTAAGCGTGGCTGAAGTTAAACCTGCCACACCTGTATAGTTTGCAATATTTGTAGCAGAAGCTGCTTCAAGTGCATTGTTGAAAGTAAGTACTATGGTAGTGTTTGTAGCAGCTACAGCAGTCTGTACCGTTGGTGCACCCGGGAAAGCCCATGCAGGCCATGTTTGCGGAGCAGTTGCACCTGCAACACCTGTCCAGTTAGCCGGGTTTAGTATAGATGCCTTTAAGTTGGCCGGGGCACCTGTCTGCGGACCATTGTAAAATGCATTTACCGTGTTCCCGCTTACGTTAGCAGGGTTAGTGCTAAGGTTAAGCGCTGTTGTACCGTCAGTTAATCCGTTAGGGATCATAGAAAGGCTTCCTCCGCAATCTGCGTTGGCAGACACCCATCCGTTAGAGGTAAGCGCTGTAATGTAGTTAGGTGCAGCAGCTGTACCAGTGTAAACAATTACCTGGTCACCACCAGAGCTAAGTCCGAAACCTGAACCCGTAAGCGATCCTGTATTTGCAACAAGTGCCGATGTCTGGATTGAAATAACCGAACCTGCAGGAACGCAGTCTGTTGCTGTCCATACGATACCGTTAGCACACTGAGGTGTTGCATTGGTAGTATATTTTGAATCGGTAAGGGTAATAAATGTACCCGGAGCGATATTTACAAAAGTAAGAAGCGATACTTCGTCTTCCGCACCTGTAGCATTCATTCTGTATGCTGTAAATACCATGTCACCGGCAGTGATAGGCGATTGTACAGCGATAGTAGTGAATATTGATGATTTTGTTTCTGTAAGTGCGTTATCGCTTAGATCTTCTACAGTATTGCCAAGAAGCGCAACATAGTACTGCTGTCCGTTAAGCAATGCTGTTGTTGGAACTATAGTAATCGTATTGTTTGCAAATGCAGCGTTAAACGGAACAACAGCTCCGTTTTCGTCGTTAAGGCGAAGTGTTACGAGCGCATCTACATTAGTATTGTTTATGGCAGAATTGTCTATAAGCCTTACCGCTTCATTAAGTGCAATCGTAGGCTGCACAGAAACCTCAAGGTTTGCAGCGTTGTTTGCCGGAGTGATAACCGCAACCGGAGCTGCCGTATCGCCACCGCCCACGCTGTTACCGTGAACTGTAAGGTTGTCAAAACGGTTGTTTCCTGCTGCACCGCCCGGAGCCGCTGCAAATTCTACCTTAAGTTTTAGGTTAGGGTTGTTGTCTGCTGCTGTAATAGCCGAAAGGTCAAGCGTGGAAAGGGCAGGATCGCCATCTACCGGCAGTACCGTTGTAAGCACTGTGTATGTAGTTCCGTCAGCCGAGTACGACCACGTTTGTGTACCTGCTCCCGAACCTGAACGTTTAGTTGCAAATTTTACAACTATATTTTCATATCCTGTAGTAGGCACTGCAAATTCAAGTGTACCGCCTATTGGGGTGTTGAAACGCAAGTGTGTACCTGCTGCATCGCCGTTTTGCGCGTTAAGGTTTAGTACATTGAAGTTTTGTCCTGTACCGCCGGCAAAGTCAATCACGCTGCTGTTTGTGCCAGCTGTTGCAGTAATTGCCGCACCTGTAACTGCCGATTGCGTTACCGTAGTTATAGAAGCTATCGAAGCATTATCATTAAAGTTCCAGTAGTGGATAAGTGATGGTGTTACCACTACCGATCCGTCTACCGTAAAGTTGTCAAAACGGTTGTTTCCCGCTGCACCTCCCGGAGCCGCTGCAAACTCTACCTTTAGCTTAAGGTTTGCATTATTATTAGCTGCTGCGATAGCCGAAAGATCAAGTGTAGCTAAGGCAGGATCACCATCTACAGGAAGCACAGTTGTAAGTACTGTATAGGTTGTCCCGTCAGTTGAGTACGACCATGTTTGTGTACCTGCTCCCGAACCTGAACGACGGGTAGCAAATTTTACCACTATATTTTCGAAACCTGTTGTTGGTACTGCAAATTCAAGTGTACCGCCTATCGGGTTATTGAAACGTAAGTGCGTGCCTGCTGCATCTGTACCTTGTGCATTTAGGTTCAGTACATTAAAGTTTTGTCCTGTACCGCCTGCAAAATCAATTACGCTGCTGTTTGCGCCTGCAGTTGCAGTGATAGAAGCACTGCCAATAGTTTGTGTAGGGGTTGTAATGGCTGCTACCGAAGCATTGTCATTAAAGTTCCAGTAGTGAACCAGGGTTTGCGCTCCGCCTGACTCTGCCATAAGGCATAATCCTGCAAGCAGCAATCCTTTTTTTAAGTAGTTGTTTAACATGGTATTTTTGGTTTTTATAGTGTTACAAAAATCCATGTTATGGTTTATCTTACCATTAACCCAGTAATAAAGTAGTATTAAGAAGCTTAGGATTAATGTATGTTTATCGTAAAGCAAAAGTTGCTCTCTTAACTGTACCGTAACTTTGTTGAGGTTTAGCGTTACAAAATCAGGGTTTTAGCAAGTTATTAATCGTTTTATACAACTAAACTTACAAAAGGCAATATTACCCGAAAGTTAAAAAAAGTGTTTAAGTGCAGCGGGCTACTTTTGGTTACAATGTAAATATCCAAAGAAAAGTTAAACCAAAACCAACCGTAACATATTGTAATTAAATTAGCTACAAAAATAAGAGCTATGCAAAAATTAATTACATATATCAATTCGCTTACAGGAATATCAAACGAAAGCTGGGAAGCATTGTTGCCGGCACTTACCAAAAAGGTATTTGCAAAAGGAGAATTATTGCTTGCTGCAGGCGAGGTTTGCAATTCACTTTTTTTTATAGAAGAAGGCTTTGTGCGCACGTATGCCGAAACTGACGGAAAGGAAATAATCAGCGCACTGCATTTTGAAGAGGAGATTGTAACAAATGTAAACAGCTTTTCTACAGGAAGTGTGTCAGGATATTCAATTGAAGCCTGCGAACCCGTAACGGTTATCGTTGTTGATAAGTTAAAATTACACGAAGCAGGCCTTAAAGCGCCACAGGTGGCAGTATTGCAAAAAAACTGCCTGAACTTTACTGCTGCACGGGCTGATGAGCATACTGAGCTGTTTGATCTTTATACGCCTACCGAACGTTATGAATACCTTGCCAGGAATAAGCCCTACATACTGCAAAGAGTACAGCCTGTGCTGCTGGCGGCTTATTTACAGCTGGGGCGTGAAAGCTTTAACCGTATGCGTAAAAGGAAAGCTGAGTTTAAGGAACGCTCTCTATAAATAATATAAGCGGTAGTTGTTGACCGCTTTTTTATTTGCCTATAACTTCCTTTCTGTGGGCCTGTCCCCAGTGATACAGTGACTCCAGTATGTTGTTAATAGATTTTCTGTAAGCTGTAATTACTATTTTACCTGGCGATATTGATACGACAGAACAACTATTGCAACAGCTTTATTAGTCAAGCTTACCAGCATTAAGACAGCCGTAGGCATACTTGATTACGCTGATTGACGATATTGAAGAACTCGAAATCATCGATAAAGAAAGTATTAACGCAAAGGGAAAAATTTAGTACACTTTGCTTTCCATTTCAATAATAAAGAAGGATCGTACAAAACAGAAATTTCCCATGTAGGTTCTGAAATATTAGTATTTACATGGGAGTTGTCGAAAGTTACTAGGAGTCCCTCAAAGAGAACCTTTCTTTCATGAATTAATTTTGAATCCCTTGAATAGTACAGCTTAAGCTTTCCTCCTAACTGTTTTCTAAGTTCTTTTTGTGAATCGTGAAGGTCAGGAATTGTAGTCTTTCTGTCAAGTCGCGTGTAATAATGTATATGTTTATTTTTAAATATGGAAAAAAAAACATTGTAACGTTCTCGATCAAAGATAGAAACTTCTCTGATGATTCTAGGTAATTTGAAGATGCTTTCAACAAAGCTTTTGATCTCTGTATTACAAGTGAAATTATGGCAGCTGACTACAAATCTATTCTTTGTTAGCAATTCATATTTTATCCATTCAATATTGATAGGTGAGATCCGATCAAGAACCAGTATATTAGGAACTGACGATTTAAGATTTTTAGTGTCAGTTGCGGTAACAGGGATTGTCATAGTCTCAGGCGAATTAATTGCGAGATTAATAAATTCGTCATCAACTTCATCTTTGTGTTCTTCTAAATTAGTTATGGTAATTCTATTTTCAACATACAGTTCTACAATGTAATTTCGAAAATGGTCAACTAAATCATCTCCTATAGATGAAGTAATCATGTCAATATATTTTGTTGAAAATTCCATTTGAGAAGTGGAATACATCAGGTCTAAAATAGGTTTGACAACTCGAACATCTTTCAGATTAAAACCTTGTTTTATTGTGTCTGAATGTAAAAGTGTTGTCATTATAAAAGTTCTCTAACTAAATTATAAGAAGTGTCAAAAAAACCTTCGGGAAAATTAGGACTTAACTTTCCATCCTGTAAAATTTTATGCTCTGTAATATTGAATTTGTCAGTATCTCTTCGAAAATAATGGATGCTGACATCTTCTGGTTTCAAGTCATATTTTTTTTGTTTAATCATGACTTGTAGTTTACGAACAATATGCTCAGAATGTGTTTCGATGAAATATACATTTTTAGGTCCTATTCCTAATAAGGTATCGATAAATCTAGCTTGTAATTTTGGATGCAAATGAACTTCCGGTTGTTCAATAAGGAGTGCTTGACCATATCTTGTATAATGTTCAGATAGTATAGCCTGAAACAATATTGGAATCTGTAAAGAAACACCATAGCCTACATCTGTAATGTTGGACCAAAAGTCTTTTGTTTTTACATTCAAAGCTAAAACGGGTAAACGATTATCCTTAATTATATCCAATTCTTCCGCTATTCCAAAATCCTTAATGGTTTTATTTAAAAGCTCCAACCATTCTGTCGACTGTTTTTCTGAAAGTGTAGGATCACTTAAAACATTTAAAACTCTTTCTAAATCTATTTGACTATACGTGGAACGTTTGTCTTCTCGGAAATAAAATCTCTTTAGTGAAGTTCCTATCGGATTTACAAATCTTATTTTAAGAATATTATCCTCTACATAATTCTGAAAAACTAATAGATAAACAATCTTGTAAAACACATCAAAAAAGTCCTCTCCATATCTTTTAATTGCTAAGTCTTTTAGTTCATATTCAAGTAAGGTAAAAAAGCCTTCTTTTCCAGCCGGACAGTCTTGAAACACACCCTTTAAATCTCCAAAATCATAAACAACATCACAATATAATTTATTAGGATTTTCTTCGCGAGGTTTTTTATGAACTAGTTCAACCTTTCCTATAATAGAATTTTGAAATACTGTTTTTAAAGTTGTGTGGTCGTCCAACTTGTTAGAAATTTCTACATTAACTGAGGTAGATGATTTTTTAAATAATTTTGACCAACTTTTAACTTTAGCAGACTCCTTTTTGTTTATGTGTTTTTCTGCCTCTTTTACGTGTTCTAAAAAAAAGTCATGATAGCGTTCATCGGATTCGAAACCCAGTTTAATTCGTAGTTTTTTATTTTTCTGATAAATTACTTCTTCAAAATTACCTAAGTCAGTAAAATCGCCTAATAACTTTAAGTTAGATTCTGTTGGGCTATCCATTGTCTGTTTTAATGCCAACAATAATTTAAGCAATGAACTTTTTCCACCGCTATTCTCACCTATTAGAATATTAACTTTTGAAAAATCAAATGACTGATTTTGAAAACTTCTGAAATTGTGAATATTGACTTTGAACATGAATTAAGATTTTTTAACAAATTAAACTAAAAATATTACACTTATAAATAGCTAAGTTTATTTATAATAATTCTAAATAATATTGTTTTGTGTATCTTTATTGCGGTTGCTCCATAACCGGTAAGTTAATACACCAAAAAAAAATAACACAAAACGTTAAGATTAATTTATAATTTATAAGAAAATATTTATTTACTTTCGCCTCCACTCAATCAATCATAGTGGATGCCAGAACCCACTTTAATAAACGGGGCGTATACCGAAAAGCCTTATGAGTAGGGATAGATTATAATTATGAGTTCTGATTTTTTTGAATCTAACAGTTATTTTATTGACGAAAAGGTAAACCTTTTTAAATTTGAGAATGTGTATCAGCTTTATGATGATAAAGGACAGCATATTGGTGCCATAAAACAGAAACTTACAACAGGGCAGAAGCTTTTAAGGCTGCTTTTAAATAAAGGAATGCTTCCTTTTATGTTAGAGATCGTAAACCTTGATGGTAAAGTTCAGGCAACGGTTTCAAGGGGGTGGACATTCTGGATGTCTAAGATTGTAATTACCGATGCTAATGGTGTGCCTGTGGGCAGCATTGCGCAGAAGTTTAAACTTTTTAAACCTACCTTTAAGATATCAGACAACGCGGGTGTTGTGGTTGGGCAGATTACAGGCGACTGGAAAGCATGGAACTTTAAGATCAGCGATGCTAAAGAAAACCAGATAGGGGCTATCTCTAAGAAATGGGCAGGCGCAATGAAAGAAATCTTTACTACAGCCGATAAGTATAACGTTGTTATCAACGATGACTATGCAGATAAAAAGAACAAGCTTGCCATCCTTGCAGGAGCCATAACTATTGATATGGTGCTTAAAGAAGCAAAGTAATAACAATCGATACAGATATAAAAAAAACGCGGTAATCTCTTACCGCGTTTTTTATAGTATATCGTATCTAAAAATTAGATGGCGTTTACAATAGCAAGGAAATCATCTGCTTTAAGCGACGCTCCGCCAATTAGCCCGCCGTCAACATCCGGTTTACCGAAAATTTCGCGTGCGTTATCTGCTTTAACGCTTCCTCCATAAAGGATAGAAGTATTGTTAGCCACAGTCTCGCTTACGTTTGCAGCAATAAGGTTACGGATGAAGGCATGCATTTCCTGAGCCTGCTCAGGAGAAGCTGTTTCGCCTGTACCAATAGCCCAAACTGGCTCATAAGCAAGAACGACGTTGTTCCAGTCGCTTTCTGCAATGTGGAAAAGACCTTGTGTCAATTGCGCTTCAACAAGGTTAAAGTGACCGCCCGACTGCCTGTCTGCAAGCTCTTCACCGAAGCAGAAGATAATGGTAAGATTATGCTTAAGTGCAGTAGTTACTTTTTGAGCCAATAATGCATTGGTTTCCCCAAAGTAAGCCCTTCTTTCAGAGTGGCCTAAGATTACAGTATTTACATTGATGCCTTTAAGCATACCTACAGAAATTTCGCCTGTGTAAGCGCCATTTTCTGCCTGGTGCATGTTTTGTGCAGCAACAATAATACCTGTACCTGCAGTTTGGTTAACTGCAGCCTGAAGGTTAACAAATGTAGGCGCTACTACAACTTTAGCAAGGCCGCCATTTTGTTTTTTCTCGATCAGTTCAGCAAGAAGCGCTTCAGTTTGTGCGCTGTCGTTGTTCATCTTCCAGTTTCCTGCAACGATTTGTTTTCTCATTATTTAAGTTTTTTTAGAATAGCTATAAGTTTTGCATCATCTGCCTCTATGGCTTTAAACAATGCAATTTTTCCGTTTTTGTCTACCACCATGTAACGCGGAATCCAGTCCAGCTTGATGTCTTTTGCAAAGTCGCCTTCTTTCATGCTTTTGCCTACGTGGTAGTTGTCGCCTTTTACAGCATATTTTTCAATGCCCTCTTTCCATTTGTCGTCGACCCTGTCATACGATAAGAATACATAAGCTACATTAGGAAACTGCTTTTGCAGGTCGTGTACCTTTGGCATTCCTTTAATGCAGTCAGGGCACCATGATGCCCATACATCTATTACAACGGTCTTGCCTTTATGTTTGGCAAGCACATCTTTAAAGGTAACTTCTTTGCCGTCAAGGGCAGTCATTTTAGAATCCAGGGCTGCTTTTGTAAAAGCAGTGTCCTGAGCCTGCGTGCACGATACTATGCTTAACAGAAATATAGGTAATAAAAGTAATTTTTTCATTTTTCTAAATTAAAGAGTAACAAATTTACAATAAGGCGGCGAACAAACTTCTGCCGTTAACTAAAAAAATACCATAGTTGTTAACTATAACGTTTTTTGATACTCCTCTTTAAAGCCCGAGATGGTACCATTGTCCAGCTTAAAAGAGCCTGTTACTATGAGATGCTCCCTTAGATTAGGTACCATATTCTGTGGTATGTAATCAGGATAGTGGTTTGCTGCTCCGGGGTAATAGGTGTAGTTGTAACTTATCGTCTTTTTTTTGGTGTCGTAGGTAATAAAGTCATGCTTAAACGGCGTATCTAAAGGGAGTGCGACAAGAAAAGATGTTTTGTCTTTACTGAAATAGTCTTTTAATGCGACAGGTATATTTGTATCGTTGGTTACAAGTTGTTGCAGTGCAAGTTTGTTATTCTCTAACCTGTATTGTTTCAGCTTTAGAATGTGGGTCTGGACATCTTCGTCCGAAAAAGTGTCATAATCTATAATTATATAACTGCCTTTACCAGCCGCTGTAATATTATAAATATAAGAAAATCCGGATTTTTCCTCTATATATCCTGAAGCAAATTGTGTCACTGAATAATGGAATCCAATAGAAGTTTCGCCATCTCTGACCATACCGGAAAATACAAATATTTTAAAAGCGTTGTCAGGAGAGTAGTGTACTTTTGAAATCCTGTACCTGTACGATTCAGGCAAACTGTCTCTTCCCAATTCTTTTAGTTGTACTTCATTTGCTTTTGCCTTAAAATACGTCATCAATAAGGTGTCGTTTGCCTTATCATAGCTTTTTAGCGTTTCTTTAGTGTCTGCATCCTGTGCCTGTATACTCATGCAGAATGACAACAACAGGACAATAAAAGCTATGATTTTTTTCATGGACGAGTTTTAGCTTAATCGAATCCTTGGGTCAAGGTAAGCATAGATAAGGTCTACAAGTATATTAATAATCACGAATGTAGTTGCAATTACCAGCACCGACCCCATAATGACAGGCAGATCGAGTGTATTTAGGGCTTCCACCACCTCTTTGCCAAGGCCGTTCCACCCAAAGATGTATTCTACAAACACGGCTCCGGCGAGCATCGATGCAAACCATCCTGATATGGCTGTGACTACAGGGTTAAGGGAGTTTTTAAGCGCGTGCTTACGGATGATGCGCAGTTCGCTCAATCCTTTTGCCCTTGCCGTACGGATGTAATCCTGGCTAAGCACTTCAAGCAGCGAGTTACGCATAAGCTGAATTACAACACCAAGCGGGCGTATGCCCAATACGATGGCGGGTAATATGATGTTCTTCCATTTGATATATGACCCCTCGCCAAAATCGTCTACCTCATACAGGCTTCCGGTCATGTCAAGGTGTGTGTATTTATTCAGTAGAAACCCAAACAGCCATGCAAACAATATGGCTGCAAAAAAGGAGGGAAGGCTCATGCCCAGCGTACTCACAAGTGCAATTGACCTGTCTATCCACGTGTCTTTATATAACGCTGAAATGATCCCGAAGATAATCCCAACAACTATTGCGATTATGATTGCAAAAAACGCAAGTACTATTGTATTAGGCAGTGTATCGCCTATAACCTGTGTAACTTTCTTGCCACTTTTCTGGAAGCTTTCACGCAAATAGGGCGTCTTTATAACTGTAGTCGTGCTGCCAATGGTAAATAATTTTGCAGCATTATATTTTCCTTCCGCCAGATAGGTATAATCGCCCTCTGTTCTGCTGTGAAAAGATATGGGAAGTAAATCATTAATGTAATATAGGTACTGCGTAGAAACGGGCTGGTCAAAACCATACTTTTTTTTGATGAGCGCCAGTTGTTCTGAGTTTTCATTCTGGTCGAGCATCATGCGCGCAGGATCACCAGGAAGTACTGTGAACAAAAAGAATATGACAGTTACCACACCAAAAAGCGTGAGTAAAGCATATCCTGTTTTATATAGAAAGTATTTAACCACGTTTCGGAAATATATCTTTTATTATTCTGTAAACCGTAACTATTGCTAGCAAACTAGCCAGAGTTATAGTAAAATACCCTGAAAGCTGTCGAAAAATATCTTCTGCACCATCAATTTGATGATTCTGCGCCAGAATAATATTGCGGCCAAGAAGAAATAATACAATTGCAATAAGTATACTTCTCAATGGACTTCTTTGTTTTATAGTATCCATTATTTCTTTTTAAACGGTTCAATAATTAAAATGAACAACATTTTTGTAAGGAATCCAAGAAAGCATAAAAAAGCGATAGGAGCCTTGGGTAGTACCTTTAATAAAAGTGAGGCTTGATTTTTATCAGTATTTTGATTCCGGTCCATCATCTATTATCTCAAATCTAACTTCTAAATACTAAAAACTACTTCTTAACCTGAGAATACGATTTTTTGTACACGCTCATCAGCTGGGAAGCCACAAATTTTCTTTCGTTGATGCCATCCCATTCTTTGATCTTGTTACCATTCCAAAGGTAAACCACACCCGGAGTATCGTTGGCATTGCCTAAAACCTTCCAGAAGGTAATGATATCAATTACTTTATAAGGATATTGCGCACCTGCAAACTTAAAGAAGTCAGGTATTTTCTCGGCTTCCTCATCCATGAATATGATCTCAAGTTCAGGGAAGTCTTTATTTTTAGCCTTCATTTCTGTAAGCTGTTTTGCTGTATCCATGCAGTGTTCGCATCCCGGGGCAAATAAACCTATTATCTTTTTACCCTTATCGGCATTGGCAAAATACTGCGAGTACACCGATTTTACATGAGCAGGCTCGTCGGCAGCGGGTTTCGTTTCGGTAGCAGGTTCAGTTTCTGTAGTCGGAATTTTCACAGCAGGTAGTGTAGTATTGGTGCTGTCTTCTGTGGCAATAGTACTGAATTCTGAATTCCCTGCAGGAATTGTTTCGGCAGCATCTACCGTGGCAGGTTCGTGCTGTGCCGGCTGAATAGGAGCACTCATGAATACGCCAAGTATTGCAGCAAGCGTTACCGTAGTAAGTATCCAAAAGTTATTTTTGTCAGATCCTGCCGGAAGAAGTTTATAAAGCCATACCAAAAGGATAACGGCAACTATGTTTTTTATGATAGCTTCTACCGGAGTCATAGGGAGCAGGCTTCCAAAGCAGCCGCAGCTTCCTGAATTTCCGTGTACTATTGTGTCTATGGTCAGGTGTATTATAAAAACTACCAGCATAAGTATAGTAGCAGGAGTAACAAAACGTTTCAGGTAATGCGGCTGAAGTATCAGTAATCCGAGTGCAAACTCAATACCTATAAGCGTTCTTGAAAAGTAAACTGCAACTTCAGGAGAAAAACCAAGCGGATATAGCTGTTTTACCTCAAATGTAGAAATCGCAAAATAAGGCGACGGATACATTTTGGCTGCTGCCGAAATTAAAAACAGCACAGCAATTACAATTCGTATGGTCCAGGGGATATATTTCTTGAAGTTTTCCATGAGTATAAGTTTTTTCTCAAAAATAAGGCATAAGCCCTTTCAATTTGTTAATGACTTGTTATTGACCGAATTTCGATAGGATAAGGGCAAACACAGCATAGTTTATCATATCTTGGTAATTGGCATCAATACCTTCAGAAACCAGGGTCTTGCCTTTGTTGTCTTCAATCTGCTTAACGCGGAGTATCTTTTGCAGGATCAGGTCGGTTAGCGAACTGATGCGCATATCCCTCCATGCTTCGCCGTAGTCATGGTTTTTAGCTTCCATAAGGGTTTTGGTTAGCTGCAGTTTTTCGTCATACAGGCGTGCAGCTTCCTCTACATCAAGATCAGGCTGTAAGGCGACACCCATATCCAGGTTAATAAGCGCCATTATAGAGTAGTTAATGATACCTATGAATTCTCCGGTTTCATCTTCATCAATTTTGCGGACTTCATTTTCCTGGAGACTGCGTATACGCTGTGCTTTTATAAATATCTGGTCGGTGAGCGATGGCAGTCGTAAAATGCGCCATGCACTACCGTAATCTTTCATTTTGTTGATGTAAAGCTGCCTGCAAATGGCAGTAACGCCATCATATTCCTGAGAAGTAGTACTCATTTAAGTAGTATCTTTGTGGTGTATAATTTTTTCAAATGTAATAAAAAAGCCCCCTAACGGCAAGGGCGATTTAAAAATAGACGCTATGTTGATTAACTGTAGAGGCAGGCTGGTAGATTTATCGCAACCCAAAGTAATGGGTATACTTAACTGCACACCCGATTCTTTTTTTGACGGGGGAAATTATAACAACGACAGTAAATTTTTACACCAGGCAGAAAAACTGCTGGCAGATGGTGCCGATTTTATAGATATCGGCGCCTATTCCTCTAAGCCAAATGCCGAATTCGTTTCCGAAGAAGAGGAGATTGCACGTATGGTTCCTGCGGTAGAACTTGTTATTAAACATTTTCCTGATGCACTTATCTCTGTAGATACCTTTCGCGCGGCTGTTGCAAAAGCTGCCATAGAAAACGGTGCTGCCATAGTAAATGATATCGCTGCCGGTCACCTTGATGACAGGATGCTGGAAACGGTAGGCCAACTGAAAGTACCCTATATCATGATGCATATGCGGGGTACACCGCAAACCATGGTTAAGCTAACGCAGTATGACGATATCGTCCAGGAAATGATGCTCTATTTTTCTGAAAGGATAAATGCGGCAAGAAGTTTTGGCATAGATGATATTATCATAGATCCCGGCTTTGGCTTTGCCAAAACATTGGAGCAGAATTATGAAGTGCTTGCCAAAATGGAGCTTTTTAACCTTACCGATTTGCCAATACTTGCAGGGATGTCACGAAAATCGATGATATACAAACTGTTAAACACTACACCACAAGAAGCACTTAACGGTACAACTGTTTTAAATACAGTGGCTTTAAGTAAGGGAGCAAAAATCTTAAGGGTCCATGATGTGAAAGAAGCGGTGGAGGCAATAAAAATTTTTAGTAAATTGGGGTTATGAAAATAATTACCTGCCTGTCTGCAATACTGCTGCTTATCGGCTGCCAACAAACAAATGAAGATATCGTATCTGTACGCAAATGGAAAGCCTCCGATGGTTACAACCTCGGCGATATGATCACTTTTTCAGGAAATAAAACCCGGGGGTTATACATTAGTAACGATACAATTTACAGGGATGGGAAACCTGAGGCTCTTGTTGTTTCTACTGAATATAAACTAGACCATTATGTCCTTACGCTGCATTCCATAGATCATAAACAAACCGGAAAATATATTGACAAAGGCCGCGCCGAGTAATCTTAGGTTAAGGAGTTTAGAATAACCAAATCCGCAAATACCCAAATTTACTGGTGGTGATAAGGTTCGTTTCGTAGTATCGTAAACGCCCTGTATACCTGCTCAATAAAGAATAAACGCACCATCTGGTGGGAGAAGGTCATTAACGATAAAGATATCTTTCCCTGCGCCTTGCTGTACACTTCCTGGCTAAATCCGTAGGGTCCGCCAATAACGAATACCAGCGTTTTGATACCCGAATTCATTTTCTTCTGCAATTCCTCAGAGAAGCCTACGCTGCTAAAGTTCTTGCCATTTTCGTCGAGTAAAACCAGCTGATCGGTAGGGGAGAGCTTGGAGAGTATGAGTTCGCCCTCTTTCTCTTTCTGCTGTGCTTCGCTAAGGTTTTTTACGTTCTTGATATCGGGAATGATCTCCAGTTCAAACTTTACGTAAAATGACAGCCTTTTGGTATAATCATCAATAAGCTGCTGTAATGCTTTATTGTCGGTTTTGCCTATGGCGAGGAGTTTTATATTCATTTCTAAAAAGGTTCTGAGGGACTTAGTTGCTGAGGTGCTTAGTTTTTGAAATATATCTATCAAGTTCCTTTATAGCTTTTTTTATTTCAGTGTCATTCATATCCTCCATACTTATAGGATTGTTACCTTGATAATAAATATTCATATATTTTGCAATGCACGTATTCCCGTTTGGCAATATTTTAAATTCTTTTTGGTTAATCTCTTTCATTAGGCCAAAGCGCATATCATAAATATGATTTTTGTCTCGCCCATAGCAATTATTTACAATTTCAAAAGTTGCATAATCAGCTTCATTTACAATTTCAAAATTTCCTCCTCCTGAATTTCCCCAAAAATGGTAAATATAATTCTTGTCTTTAAAATAGCCACCCCATGCCCAGTCTCCACCTATTTGTTTGATTGTTTTAATGTCTATTACGTCTTTAAAAGACTTTCCATCATTGCAGCATCCAAAAAAAGTTCTATAAGTCGTGACAGCTTCTCTCGATACAATATAAGAAGTTTTAAACCCTATGTCTCCATATTTACTTATTGAAAAGCCGTCTTTTAAAGGTCTCCAATTCATTGCTTTTGCAAGGCTGTCCTCATAATTTATTGCCCTTTCTAAACGTTTTTTACTTCTGTCTTCTTCTGTGTCTTGTGCTTTACATTTGTTCAGATTCAAAAATATCAGCACTAAAACGAATATGAATTTTATATGGTTTCTCATTTTTTATAAGAAATTTAATTGCTTTTTTTATGTCTGACCAAGACAATATACTTTCTTCCGCATTCACTTAAAACGGTATAACTGTTCATTGCATTGCCATAATTCTGAATCGTGATGGAGTCACCGCTTATTAATGCTGTAACCGCTGATGGCACTTCTTTTTGCTCTTGCCCGGCTTCCTCGTTATTAACGTCGCCTTCATATTCATCCCACGGCAGGTTGTTCAAGATAATGTAAGTTCCGTCGCTATGTTTTTTGATACCAGCACTCCCTTTTGCATTTCTTTTGTCGGTAACAAGATGATAACTATAGCCATAGGCACTTTTTGCTATGTTCAGGCTAAGGTTACAATTATAGGTTTCGGTACTGTCATTTACAGTTTTATAGGTACCTGCATACTCATCTTTGGGCTGAAGTATAAGCGGAGTGCCTTTAATAACCTGTTCTTTCGGTTTGTCGGCCATTTCCTGACAGGACACTGCAAATAGTGATATTAAGGCAAACAGCATACATCTCATAACTAACCGTTTATAAGGGCTATAAAATCATCTTCACTTATAATTGCTACACCAAGCTGGTTGGCTTTCTCTAGTTTTGCAGGGCCCATGTTATCTCCCGCAATCACATAGTGTGTTTTAGATGATATTGAGCTGCCTACTTTACCTCCATTATCTTCAATGGCTTTTTTAAGGTCGTCCCTGTTGAATTTCTCAAACACGCCCGATACCACAAATGTTTTACCGGCAAGCTTATCGCTTACGCTAGTGTCTGCCTTTGCCACGGCTTCAAGCTGAACGCCGTAACCCTTTAAACGCTCAACTATTTTTCGGTTCTCTTCGTTCTCAAAGAATGTAATTACGCTTTGTGCGATACGCTCGCCAATCTCGTCAACCAATATTAAATCCATAAGTGAGGCATTCGCCAGATTATCGATAGTCTTATAATGCTTAGCGAGTTTTTTAGCAACGGTTTCTCCTACGTATCGAATACCGAGAGCATACAATACGCGTTCAAACGGCACTTCTTTAGATTTTTCTATACCATCAATCAGGTTCTGCGCCGACTTATCAGCCATGCGCTCTAAGGGGATAACCTGCTCTTTTTTAAGTTCATACAGGTCGGCATAATTGTGTACCAGGTCGGCGTTGTACAGCAGGGCGACAGTTTCGCCGCCAAGGCCTTCAATATCCATCGCCCTACGCGAAATGTAATGCTGTGTTCGCCCAATGATCTGTGGTGGACAGCCGTAAAAGTTAGGGCAGTAGTGCTGAGCTTCGCCTTCTTTGCGTTCCAGCTCGGTAAAGCATTCCGGGCATTTATCAATATAAATTGTAGGCATGGAGTCTTCCGGACGTTTTGTAAAGTCTACCGAAATAATCTTCGGGATGATCTCGCCACCTTTCTCAACAAAAACTTCATCGCCTACGCGCACGTCCAGTTTTTCAATCTGGTCGGCATTGTGCAATGAGGCACGTTTTACGATTGTACCTGCCAGCTGCACAGGTTCAAGGTTGGCAACAGGTGTAATAGCGCCCGTTCTTCCCACCTGGTAGGAAATAGAATTTAAACGTGTAGATACACGCTCGGCTTTAAATTTATAGGCAATAGCCCAGCGCGGTGACTTGGCAGTGTAGCCCAATTCATCCTGCTGGTGCAGGTCGTTTACTTTTATAACAACGCCGTCAGTTTCATACGGCAGGTCGTGGCGGTGGGTGTCCCAATGGTCTATAAAGGCAAAAACCTCGTCCATACTTTTTGCAAGCTTAGACTGGTTAGGCACTTTAAAGCCCCATTGGCGCGCTTCTTCAAGCCCTTCGTACTGGGTTTTAAAGGGCAGGCTGTTGCCTACCACAAAGTACAGCAGGCAGTCCAGCGGACGTTTGGCTACCTCGGCGCTGTCTTGCAGTTTCAGGCTGCCCGATGCCGTGTTGCGCGGATTAGAGTAAGGTGTTTCGCCTATCTCTATAAGTTCCTGGTTCATCTTTGCAAAACCCTCCAGCGGAAGGATGATCTCTCCGCGTATATCAAATTTTTCAGGATAATCGTTTCCTTTAAGCTTTAAAGGAATGGCACGTATGGTTTTTATGTTTGTGGTAACATCATCACCCTGAAACCCGTCACCGCGGGTAACGGCCTTTGCAAGGCTTCCGTTCTCGTAGGTAATACTAATAGAGGCGCCGTCATATTTCAGTTCGCAAACAAATTCAACATCGGTTGTTCCCAGGCCTTTTTGCACGCGTTTCTCCCATTCCAGCAGTTCTTCTTTAGAATAGCCGTTGTCAAGCGAGTACATTCGCCTTTCGTGTACAACAGTATTGAAATTCTTGGTTACTGCGCCGCCCACACGCTGTGTAGGGGAGTCTTCATCAAAATATTCAGGGTGCTTTTCTTCAAGTGCCTGAAGTTCTTTGAGTTTAATGTCAAAGTCAAAATCAGATATCGTAGGATTGTCTAATACGTAATAATTGTAGTTATGCTGGTTAAGCTCTTCGCGCAGTGCCTGAATGGTTTGAAGGGTATCCATTGAATAGTTTTTGTTTGCCCTGCTAATTTAACCAACTTTTGAATAATGAGAAATGTTGTTTGCATATTTTACTTATATTGTCCTTAAAAAATCTTATATATTTAAATATCATGCTCAGAGTTTTATATGATGATTTGGAAAATGCAGGTTTTGATGCGGGTGGTGGCGAAATACTTAATTATAAAGGGCTTCCCTTTACAGGTATTATTGTTGAATATTACGAAAATGGTATTTTATTAAGCGAAGAAGAGTATAAAAACGGCTACAAGGATGGAGTTAACAGGGGTTTTTATAACAACGGGCAAATGGAAGAGGAGTGTTATATAAAATATAACAGAATTATTGAACATTATAAAAGGTGGACAAGTAAAGGTCGATTAATTATGTTTGTTATTTATGATGGTACAGGAAAAGAGACTGAGAGGGTAGTTGATTTAATGAACGAATTAAGAGTCTTGGCAATAGATGTTTATTACTACTCTGAAAAGGCAAAAGCTGTAGGGGTTCTTTTTGGATGGCATGATTCTATGCCATCTGAAGTAATTATAGAATATATAGATGATGTGGCCGACTACGTGCCCGGAGAATTCTACAAGAGAGAATTACCATCTATTAAAAAAATCATTGACAAGGTTGATCTTTCTTAAGTGACTGAAGTTATTATTGATGGGCATATTTATACTGATAACAACCGCCATCCGGGATTGGGTTATTATACATGGGAATTACTAAGTAGACGGATACCAGTTATAGGAGTGGCAAAAAATCCTTTTCATGCTAATAGTAAAAAAGTCAAAGAAGTTTTAAGGGGTAAAAGTACAAAGCCTTTATATGTTTCGGCTATAGGTATTGATGAAAATGTCGCGACATCTCATATCAAAAAAATGCATGGTGATTTCAGAATTCCTACTATATTGAAAGAACTAGACAGAATAACTAAAGAATAATATTATACTTCAGTAGCTCCCAATAGCTAGCGATATTTTTTTGTTTTAAGACAAAAGAACAAATAAAAATCGCCTTTCGGCGATTTAAAACATATCTTCAATCTGTGCATAAAGAACACCATCGCTCAAGATAGCGCCCTGTTCAATCAGGTTGAATATTTCAAGGCTTCGGTATTCCCCAAAATCTTTCTTGCCACGGGTAAGGTGCACATCATCAGAAAAGATGTTTTCGTTAAGCCAAGCAAGCCCGCCTTCGGTCATAAAGTCGGCGTGGCTGTTGTGGGCATGTATTACGATGCTCTCCATGCCGGTTTTTTCAAGTTTAAAGAGAAAGATATGGTTTTTAGAGTAGTGCTCCAGCCATTCGGCTTTTTCAAGTACGTTATCCCATATCAGGTCAGAGAAAATATCTATTTCCTGTTCGGCAACCTCCGGTTTTTCCTGTTTCAGGGTATCCCATTCGGCTTTATCTATCTTTTGTGAGGCAAGGAAGCGTATAAATTCTTCATGCAGCTCTTCCAGTTGTTCTTTAGTAAGTCTTGCGTATTTCATATCAGGTAAGTTTTGCCACTAATTTCACAAATTTCCACTAATTCATCTTGCTTAAAATATAATTTGTGAAGATTTGTGTAATTTGTGGCTCTATATAAAAAGAAAAAGCCTTCCGTTAGGAAGGCTTTTAAATATAATCACAAATGATTATTTATTTTCCTGCTCAGCAGCAATCTCGTAAGGAAGCTCAACGATTACGTCACGGTGAAGTCTTACGTTAGCAGTATATTTACCTGTACGTTTAACGATTCCGCTAGTGATGAACTTTCTGTCAATAGGCTGTCCAGCTTTCTCTAAAGCTTCAGCGATATCAGCATTGGTTACAGAACCAAATAGTTTTTCGCCACCTGCTTTAGCAGTAATTTTTATTTCAAGAGCTTTAAGAGCTTCAGCAACAACTTTAGCGTCGTTAACGATTTTTTGCTCTTTAAATGCACGTTGCTTTAAGTTTTCAGCTAGTATTTTTTTAGCTGTAGGAGTTGCCATTTGAGCAAATCCTTGTGGTATAAGATAGTTACGGCCATATCCGGCTTTAACTGTAACTACATCGTCCTTAAATCCTAGATTCTGAACGTCTTGCTTAAGTATAAGTTCCATTACAATGACTCGTTTTTATTTTAATAAATCAGCCACATATGGCATTAATGCTAAATGACGTGCTCTTTTTACAGCTACAGACACTTTTCTTTGGTATTTTAAAGAAGTACCTGTTAAACGGCGAGGAAGGATCTTTCCTTGCTCGTTAACAAACTTCAATAAGAAATCAGGATCTTTGTAATCTACATATTTGATACCTGATTTTTTGAAACGGCAATACTTTTTAGTCTTGTTCGTCTCTATGTTTAAAGGCGTAAGATATCTGATATCCCCGTCTTTTTTTCCTTTAGCTGACTGTTCTATTGTTGACATAATTAGTTTGCTTTAGCTGCTTTTAGTTTTTCTCTTCTTCTTTCTGCCCAAGATATTGCGTGTTTGTCAAGGCTTACAGTTAAGAAACGCATAACTCTTTCGTCACGACGGAATTCAGTTTCAAATCCGATTAATACCTCAGCCGGAGCTTCAAATTGGAAAAGCGTGTAAAATCCGCTTTTTTTGTTTTGGATTTCGTAAGCTAATTTTTTTAAGCCCCAATCCTCTTTTGCTACAAACTTGGCTCCACGGGAAGTAAGATAATCTTCAAACTTACTTACTGTTTCCTTTACCTGGGTTTCAGATAAAACGGGATTCAAGATGAAAACAGTTTCATAGTGATTCATAATAAAAATATTTATTTGTTATAAAATTGGGTGCAAAAATAGTAAATAATATTTAATTAGCAACAGGTAAATTTGGATTTTAAAATGTTAAAAAACCGTTTTTTTGTTTATATTTGTATTTATCCAACAGAATCCAAAAAAAAATACTGAACATTATTAACTAAAAGCTGCTGATGAAACTTAACTGTGTTGTTGTCGATGATAGTACAATACATAGGATAACTGTCGCAAAACTGGTCAACGAACATCCTGACCTGACGCTTGTAGGTGATTTCTCCAATGCGTCGGAGACAAGGAACTGCATTCTTAACAAAAATGTAGACCTGCTGTTCCTGGATATCGAAATGCCTGTTCAGAGCGGATTTGACCTTCTTGACGGACTCAAGACAAGGCCACAGATTATCTTTGTATCGTCTAAATCGGATTATGCATTAAAGGCGTTTGACTATGCCGCCGTAGATTACCTTCATAAGCCAATTACCAAAGATCGTTTTAATAAGGCAGTACTTAAAGCTATTGACGCTGCACAGCGCAAAAAGGAAAGTACTGATGACGACGGGGAATTTATCTTTATAAAGAGTAATCTTAAAAACTTCAAGATCTTTATCGCTAAGATCAAATGGATTGAGGCTTATGGTGATTATATCAAATTAAACACCGAAGACGAAACCCACCTGGTGCTTTCTACCATGAAATCTTTTGAAAATGAGCTGCCGGCCGATAAATTTCTCCGGGTACACAAATCGTTTATCATAAATACTGAAAAGGTAGACCGCTTTAACAGCAAATTTGCCGAAATAGGTACTACTAAAATTCCGCTGAGCCGGAATAAAAAGGAAGACCTGGCAAAAGCGCTTAACAAAGCCTAATAAGGATCTGCATTTATTGTAACCCTTACAGGCCTGTATTGAGGTACTGCCTCAAAACTGCCAAGAATTTTTTCTATTGCTTTCTTTGTCGCCCCCAAAGAATTGCCGGCCGAAGGTATCTTTACCATTATAGTACGTATGTACTCATTTCTTATCCTGTTTATTCCCGGTTCTTCGGGTCCAAGTACAGGTATCCCTAAATTTTGCGATAGTACATTATACAGCCACAGTGCGCTGTCTTTCAGCTTTTCGTAATCCCTGTGTTTTAAAGTTATGCGTATAAGCCTGTAAAAAGGAGGGTATTTAAAGTTATGCCTTTCATATAACTGTTCCTTATACATGCCTTCATAATCGTTTGTGGTAACCTGCTGGATAACGTTATGCAGCGGATTGTACGTCTGTATAAAAACTTTTCCTCTGTCGCCTTTACGGCCTGCACGGCCCGCTACCTGAACCATCATTTGGTAAGCGCGTTCAAATGCCCTGAAGTCGGGCTGAAAAAGCATGTTGTCGGCATTAAGGATTCCCACCATGCCTACATTGTCAAAATGAAGTCCTTTGGCAAGCATCTGTGTGCCTACCAGTATGTCTATTTCCTTGTTCTTAAAGGAGTCTATTATCTTCTCGTAGCCATGTTTGCCACGTGTGGTGTCCTGATCCATGCGCCACGAATTCTTATTGGGGAACAGCGACTTGAGCTCCATTTCTATCTGTTCTGTGCCAAAGCCTTTGGTGTTAAGGTCGGTAGAATGGCATTTGTGGCAATTGGTAGGGTTCGCGATGTTGTAGCCGCAGTAATGGCAGCGCAGCGCGTTCTTGTATTTATAGTAGGTAAGGCTCACATCACATTGCGGGCATTGCGGAACGTGGCCGCACGTCATGCACTCCACCCAGGGCGAAAATCCCCTGCGGTTCTGGAAAAGTATTACCTGTTTGCCATTATACAGCGTTTCGGTAATAGCATCTATCATCTCATCGCTAAAGTGGCCTGTCATGCGTTTGCGCTTGTACTTGTCTTTGATATCGATAAGTATGATTTCCGGCGGCGTGACATTGCCAAAACGCTCCCTTAGCGTCACGTAGCCATATTTACCATGAGTGGCATTGTAATATGTCTCAATCCCGGGAGTTGCCGACCCTAACAATACCTTTGCCTTGTGAAGGTTAGCCAATACAATGGCCGCATCGCGGGCGTGGTAGCGTGGGGCAGGGTCAACCTGTTTAAAGGTCTGCTCGTGCTCTTCATCTATAACTATGAGGCCGAGGTCTTCAAACGGCAGGAACAGGGCAGAACGTGCACCTATTACAACCTTTGCCTTTTCTGAGCCTGCCAGGACCTGCTGCCAGGTTTCTACACGTTCGTTATTAGAATATTTAGAGTGGAAAACCGCAACCTGATTGCCAAAATAGGCTGTAAGCCTGACAACCAACTGTGTGGTAAGCGCAATTTCAGGAAGGAGATACAATACCTGCCTGCCTGTCGCGATAAATTCCTCTATGAGTTTTATATAGATCTCTGTTTTTCCGCTTGACGTGATACCATGAAGAAGTGTTACGTCCTTCTGCTCAAAACTTGTTTTTATCTCGTTAAAGGCCTGCTGTTGTTTTGGGCTGAGGCCAAATCCGGTATTGGTTGCATTGTCAAACTGTATGCGGTCTTCTTCAAGGTAATATTCCTCAAAAATATTTTTGTCTACCAATGCTTTTATAACGGCAGCGGTAACGCCTGCTTCGGTAAGTATTTTAGCGGTGATCGGTTTTTTAACCGATGCCTGCAGCTGAAAGAACTGCATCACCGCATCACGCTGTTTTTGCGCACGCGATAGTACCTCCATAAGTTCGCTAAGCTGTTCCTGTTTCAGGAATTCCCCCTGAAGGCGGATGTAGCGTATGGTTTTTGGTTTATATTTTTCGTTGATCTCTTCCTGTAGCGAAATCGCATTTTTAGCGATAAGCCTGTTGATTACCGGAAGTATTGTCTTTTTATTGAGTATCGAGACAACCTCCTGTACCTTTAGTGCCGACTGGGTTTGCAGTGCTTCATAAACCAGGTATTCATCGTCAGAGAGCTGTTCGTTCTCGGCGTTAAAATCGGGGCGGGAAGTGATTAGGGTTTCGCTTTCCAGCAGAAATGCGCCCGGCATCGCCGACTTGTATACTTCGCCAAGGCTGCACATATAGTAGGAGGCAATCCACTGCCAGTGGTCCAGCTGTGTTTGGGTAACCAGCGGAAAATCGTCAAGTATCTGGTGGATGTCTTTTGCTTCGTACAGCTGCGGCGGAGTCTGGTGTTTGGTCAGCACCAGTCCTGTATATATCTTGTTTCTTCCGAAGGGTACTGCTACGCGCATACCGGTCTGTAAAAAGGCATATTCAGCCTCATTGACAGCGTAGGTAAAAGGTTTGGGTAACGATAGCGGCAGTACAACTTCTATGAAAAAAGGCATATATGGAATTTGAAATACAAATATAAGATTTTTATGGTTTGTAGTTGTTGTAAGTCGGATGTCCGAAGTCAGATGTCTGAAGTCTAAAGTCCATTGTTGGCTCCCATCTTCTTGGAGAGTCCCGATAGCTCGGTAGTGAGGCAAAAAAAACACCTCCGTTAGGAAGTGTTTGTATACTTAAAATGAAATTCTTCTATTTCGCTGCTACGCTCAAAATGACACTGTTGTCAACTGAAAACTGCAACTGTCTACTTTATTTCACCCTGTGCCATGTCTGGCTTCTGCCAAGCATAGAGATGCCTACATAACCCCTTACGCTAAGTTTGTCAGCGCCGTCAAGTTTAAGGGTACAGCTGTAAAGTTTACCTTTATTTGGATCAAGGATATCGCCATCGGTCCATTCGTTGCCGTCTTTTTTCAGGCCTTTTATAATTACAAGTCCGTTGATAGGTTTATCCTTATCGGCGCCTTTGCATTTGGTGCATTTAGAATCTTTTTTTGCAGGGTTAAGTATCTCGACCACCTTGCCGTACAGTTTACCGTTTTGTTCGTAAACTTCAACAACAGATTTTGCCTGGCCGGTTTCGTCGTCAATGGTTTTCCATTTGCCTGTTACGCTCTGCGCAGATGCAGAAAAGATGCCCGCCACGGCTACTAGTAAAAATGTGAAAATTGCTTTTTTCATAAGTAATGCTATTTGGTTTTGTTAAATATATAAATTTTTTCTTTTTAATTTATGAATCAGCGCATTTAATTCGAACCCAAGGAGCAAAATAAAGCAGTTGATCCATATATATAGCATTAATACAAGTAGCGTGCCAATAGATCCGTAAAGCTGGTTGTACTTGGCAAATCGCAATACATAAATACCAAATCCATAAGATGTTAAGCCAAATAAAACAGTACTTAAAACCGAACCGTAGCTAAAGAATGCCGATGTTCTTGTTTCTTTCGCGGCAAACTTGAACATTAGTGAAGTAATAATAAGAACCATGGCGATAAGTACAGCGTAGCGCCCGAGCTTAAGGAGCCAAACGTCATCGTTCAGAAAACCGCGGGTGGTTAGGGTATGCATGATAACCTCAAGCGTTACGATAGTTGCTACAGTCACGATAAGCACCAGTGTAAATATCAGTGAAAGCCCTATGGCAAGGGCATATTGTCTAAAATAAGTGCGTTTTATGGTAATGTGTAGGCTGTTCTGGAAACCGCTCAGCAGGGCATTGATGCCGTTGCTCATAAGGAGAACGGCTAAAAGGATACCGACGGAAAGCAGTCCGCCCTGGCTGTTGTTCAGGATGTCCTTCAATATGCCTTCAATAGCACCAAAAGTATTCGGAGGAACGTTGTCTGACACGAATTCCATAAAATCGTCCTGAAACCCCTCTAACGGGATATACGGAATTAGGTTGAGCAGGAAAAGCGCAAACGGAAAAAGTGACATAAAGAAACTGAAGGCAATGGCCCCGGCACGGTACGACAGATCGCCTTTTACGATGCCTGTAATGTAAAGTTCCATTAGGTGGTACAGCGTTAAGCCGTCACCATAGGGCAGCTTAATGCTTTTGCCAAACCGAACGAGGTACTTGAGTACGGGGATGCGTTCCAGTTTATGTTCCAGTTCTGCCGACATTAAATTGCTTTTAGGCTAAGGTCCATATTGTAGATAGAATGCGTAAGCGCGCCCGACGAAATATAGTCAACACCGCATTCGGCATAATGGCGCATGGTGTCTTCGTTGATACCACCCGACGATTCGGTCTGGCAGTAGTTGCCTATGAGGGCAACAGCTTCGCGGGTCTGCGCATAATCAAAATTATCAAGCAGTATACGGTGGATGCCCGGATTTGAAATGATCTCACGGACTTCCTCAATATCGCGTGCCTCAACAATTATCTTAAGGTCAAGGTTGTTGGCTTTAAGGTATTCCTGCGTTTTTTGTATGGCAGGGGTGATGCCGCCGGCAAAGTCAATATGGTTATCTTTAAGCATGATCATGTCATACAGGGCAAAACGGTGGTTCTCGCCGCCGCCTATCTTTACAGCCCATTTTTCAATGGCACGTATGCCCGGCGTGGTCTTGCGGGTGTCAAGCACTTTAGTGCCTGTGCGTTCCAAAAGTTTTACATAGCTGGCGGTCTTGGTGGCAATAGCACTCATGCGCTGCATAGCGTTAAGTACCAGGCGTTCGGATTTAAGGATACTCTGCGAACTTCCCGAAACGTGAAAAGCCACGTCGCCGTATTTTACGGGAGTACCGTCGTGTATAAAAACTTCTATTTCTAATTGCGGGTCTACATAAGTGAAAACCTGCTGTGCAAAAGCCACGCCTGCAAGTATGCCGTTGTCTTTAACAAGCAGTTTTGCCTTTCCGGCAGCCGAAGCAGGAATACAGGCAAGCGAGCTGTAATCGCCGGGGCCTACATCTTCGCGGATGGCATTTTCTATAATAAGCTGGAGTTCGTGCTGAAATTGGGTTTCAGATATCATTGTAATTATTTAGTAAGGCTAAAATAAGGTTTTTTTAATAAACCAGGAGTAAGAAGATCTTCTTAAAACATAAAGGCAGCAATTAGCTGCCCTTATGTTTATTGTAAACCTATTGCTTTCTTTTGTTCATCGTTGAGTTCCCAAGTATCTTGAATATCAAGATTTAGAAGTATGACTTTAACTTTAACCTTGTTGTTGTTTTTCAATGATTTATACCATCTAAAAGAAGTTGCATTTACATCATCATAAGAGTTTAGGCATTTGCAATAAAAGATAATTACATAAGCATCAAAAGGTTCGCCAAAGACAGGTTCTGTAGTAAATGGGAATGCCATATATTTACTTACCCAGTCATTAATGTTTTCATCTTTATTAACCTTATAAGTATCTATTTTGTCCATGTCTTTGATGGTTTGAGAACATTTTTCTCCCACAAAGTCTTTTGCAATCCTATATCCTTCACGATTAAAAAAAATAGCACTTGGCACCTGTATGAAATTATTATTATTAAAATAGGCCCATGAACCGATATAATCAAGGGTAGCAAGGTCTTTTATATTTATTTCGACATCATTCTCTTCTAAAAATTTAGTAAGAGTTGTGTTGTTTTCCCATTCAAAATGTGCTGCAGGTTTTTTTTTGTTTTGAGCCCCCGCAGTGAAAGGTATAATAAAAACTAAAGTGAACAAAAGTTTCTTCATAAGTTATTCTAAAGTCCCTGTTAAAGTAATGCCATAACGACCAGTTTCTGGGTTTAACGTTATTGGAAAAGAGCCAGTATCAGAGGTGAAATTTTTAATGTCTTTTTGATCCCAAATTGATGTGTCAAAAATAAACGGTTCCTCTAATATTATATTGTTTCCACCAAACATCATTTTTGCATAAGTTAAATTTGGCCTTGAGTCTTCTAATCCGTCATCAAAAAACTCTATTCTTAAATAACTTGCAACGCCTGTTGAATAAGTTCTATTAGACGGGCCCGGACGAGGTATAGGAAATGGACCATTTGTTGGTCCTGGAGGAGCTGGAGTGATAACATTTACTTGTTTTATGGGTGCTAATTGAGGTATGTTAACGGAAACACCACCGACGGTAACTTTAGCATCTTTCACTCTACAAAAACCAATTCCATCACAGCCCAAAGAATTTCTGCCAATAGTTATTCCGAAAAGAATACCTCCTGATTTAGGAGGATCAATTTTTGTGTTGAAGCGATCTCTGGTTTCGATAGTATCTTCTTCAGAACATGAAACAAGAGTAATTGTTGAAATAGTCAGAATTAATAGTCCTGACATTAGGAATCTTTTCATAAAATTTAATAATAAATTGATTAATTTGTTTACCGTCGACTGTAAATCAATGCAAGTATAATTTATTTTAGTAAGATAATTCTTTTGTATGACGACTGAAATTATAATTTCTAATGTTAAAGTTGATTTTTAAATGGTTAAACACTTTTTTATTTGTTTTTTAAATACTAACCGTAATTGTTTTTTATCATAGAATGCGCCAGCGAATGAATTAATTAGCGCTGTAATAAACTAAAAAAATCAGGTAAAAATACTCTTACACAGGTTGTTTGGCTGTTCTAATTTTGCAGGACAACCAATAAACCGTATTTATGAAAAAAATTACCTGTTTACTATTGCTGGCCCTTACAGTGCTGGCTTCGTGTAAAAAAGAAGCCTCGACCGAAGAGGATGCGCCAGTTACAGGCACATCGGCTAACCAGCGTTATGTTAGGAAAAATGCTCATTCTCCTGAAGCTCAAAAAGACCTTGAGGCATTGGCAAAAGCCATTGCGATCATGAAGAAAAAGGGCTGCGACGACCCTACAAGCTGGTACTACCAGGGTGCTATCCACTGGGTGCCTGATACTATTGTGGGTGCCAACAAGCTGTGCCCTGATTACCAAACCTACAAAGACCTTAAAGATGCATGGGACAACTGTACGCATACCGATGCAGGTACAGAGCAGATCCACTTTTTGGTATGGCACAGGATGTTTATCTACCATTTTGAAAAGATCATCCGTAAAGTTTCAGGCAAAGCCGATTTTGCGCTTCCGTACTGGGGTTACACCAATACCACAGATGAGGCGACAAACCGAACGCTTCCTGCCATATTCAGTGATAAATCGTCAAGCCTGTACCAGTCTGCACGCCTTGACAGCCTGCTGAACGGCCAGCCGATAAGCGGTAAAACCGTGAGGAGGATAAGCCTTACCAAGCTTAACGAATACAATACTTATGCGCTGTACAACGAAAATATTGATGCTGCCCCTCATGGTGCCATGCACAATTACATAGGGTATGGCAATGATACCTTAGGCAAGGCAAAATACAACGAGATATGGCAGAAAAAGACCGACGGCATGATGGCTGAGGTTGCTACAGCCGGTTTCGACCCTATTTTCTGGCTGCACCATTCTAACATCGACAGGATATGGCAGCAGTGGACCAATTCGGCTAACGGTAAGCAGGTGCTGCTTGCAGAACTGCAAAAAGTGCCGTGGAAATACCAGTTCTTTGATGAGAACGGTAAAAAAGTTACTTACACCATGGAGCAGGTTGTGGATATGCTGTACACCATGGATTATGATTTTGACGATACTAAAGTGGAACCTAAGCCGGTTGAGAAATCTCCGCTTGTTTTCAGCGTAAAAAACTTCAGCAAGGGCGATACCCTTTCTATTTCGTCTAAAAGGGTAGCGCTGAATAAAGATATCAAAGTGTCGCTTCCTAATGCTAAAGGCAAAAACGTAGTGCTGATGTCGGAAAAGAACAAAAAAGGGGAGATGCTTATTCTTACTGTAACAGTATCGTTTGCTAAAGTGCCTAAAGGTGACTTTGAGGTGTACCTTAACCTGCCAACCAACGTTAAGGCTACCCCGGAAAACGATCATTTTGCCGGTTTCATGACCTTCTTTGGTGCCGACCATAAGCACAACCATACCTCTTCTGTTAAAGCACATGCAAGGAAAACCAAAACGTTTACCTTCGATATTACCGATGAGGCTGTAGATACCCAGGCTATGGCAAAACAGGCGTTTGATGTTTCAATACTTGGCTTTAACGGCAATAAGGCCGATGATATCCAGATAGAGAAAATATCAGTGCTTAAACAATAGTTTTTTTTGTTAATTAATGCAATGCATCCTGTTTGTACGCAGACAGGATGTATTTATTTTCCATAATATGAAAGTTAGTTGTACATTTTTATTGCTTTTCATTATCTCCTGCGGACAGCGCAGCGAGGAAGCCCAGGTTACATCTTCGGTAGATTGTATTATCCCGCTGGTCGTGCCTCAAACCCATTTTGCCCACGAGGATTCCATCACTGTTACCCCTATACAGCAGTTGAGGTAGTTGGGTATTTGAGGTAATTTGCTATTTTAGCGTCACCAATCATTACCACATGGAAGACCTGCTCGATGAGGACGAATTTATTACTAAGGAATATTTCAATCCCTGGAAATATTTCAGGAAATGCTACCTGATAGCCGTCGGGAGTCTGATAGCGTTGATTGCTTTACTCGGGATTATGAGCGTTGTTTTTCATGTCAAGTCAATGTATATTGGTTTCATGGTGTTTATAATTCCGCTATTAATTGTCATTTACATGATTTTTGGGCAAAAGAAACTTCTTACGGCATCGTTTGGCACTGTTGCTTTGGGTTTGTTTTTTCTGTTATGTGTCTTTTATGTCCCGGTTTCGCTAATTATAATTTCTGAAGGAGGTTATAGCGAAGCATTAGCTGTACTCGCCGTTTTTGCGGTAGTGCCGCTGGCTGTAATTATGCCCATATTCAATTGGAGACAAAAACGCCTTTTTAAATAACTGTTATGGAAGACCTGATTAACGAAGAAGAGTTTATAAAACCAAAACACAGCCTGCAGGAATTATTCAGGAGATTTTATGTGTTTTCCGTTATACTCGCCATTGTGCTGCAGCTTAGCGTGTCTTTTTTATTGGCAGATGTTGATTACATGCTGTTGATACCTATATACATCCTGTTGCCCGTAGTAACAGCGGTATGGATGTTTACATCCGAAAGCAGGAGCTTTCTGCTGGAAAGAAAAGATAAAATTGTCGCCATACTGTATCTTATGGTTTGCTATCTGGTACCCAATTTTGCAATCAACGTAATTAAGATTCTGGTAAGTAGTAAACAATCTATGATTTTTGTTGGGCTATGGACGCAATTTATTGCAACAGTATTCTTTTTTTTCCTGCAAACAGGTATGTGCCTGCTTGTAATACTGGTTGTTTCGCGTTTAGTGAAAAAGAAAATGCGTCAGCCGCTGAATTAAACCGCTATAGTCCTTCCTTTAGACGACATTTTGCCTTCTTCAAAATAAAAATCGATCTGGCCAAGGTTAAGTCCGTAACAGCCTACCTGGTTTACGAGCACTTCTTTACCATCTGCATTTTTTTCGATGTACGGTTTGGTAAGAAAGGTATGGGTGTGGCCGCCAATAATAAGGTCTATATCTTTAGTGTTTCGGGCAAGGGTAAGGTCGGATATTTTAGACGATTCGTCTTTATACATAAACCCGAGATGTGAAAGGCATATAACAAGGTCGCACTTTTCGGTATGGCGTAATATGCGTGCCATATCCTGGGCTACACCTAACGGGTCGTTATATACTGTTTCTTTGTAGTTTTTCTTTTCCACAAGCCCTGAAAGCTCAATCCCCAATCCGAAAACGCCAATCTTAATACCATCTTTTATAAAGATCTTGTATGGCTTTATTATTCCGTCCAGTATTGTGTTCTTAAAATCGTAATTAGCAGACACAAAATCGAACTTGGCGTGTGGCAATTGCTTGTGGAATCCTTCAAGGCCGTTGTCAAAATCATGATTGCCCATAGTGCAGAGATCATACTGCATCATGCTCATGAGCTTAAATTCAAGTTCGCCGCCATAATAGTTAAAATAGGGCGTTCCCTGGAATACATCGCCTGCATCTAAGAGTAATGTATTGGGGTTTTCCTGTCGTATCTGCTGTATGGCCGTTGCTCTTCTTGCCGCACCGCCCATGTTTGGATATTTAGGGTCGTCTACAGGAAAAGGGTCAATATGGCTGTGCACATCGTTTGTGTGCAGTATGGTTATCTTCTTTATGTTAGGTGCACTAAAGCTGTTTAGCGAAAGTCCTCCCAGTACCAGTGCAGAACCCGCTGCGGTTTTCTGTATAAAATCCCTTCTTTTCATGCGTTATTCTGTTATAATATGCTGGGTGGTTATTATTGGCAATGTGTCTGTTTCCTTAAAATAATCAAGATACAGGTCACGAAGCTTATAGTCAGGGTCAAACACGCCTTCGTTTGTGGCAAAGAATGCCATGTTATCGCCACCGCCTATCAGGTAATCTATAGAGGCAACATAATAAACGGTGTTGTTGTCAAGAAGTTTTCCTTGTACTGTAATGTTTTTTACCATACCATTGGCATCAAGCGTAATGGTTATACCTGCCAGAGGATGTGCCCTCTTCTCGCGCGCAATATAGGCTGCCATTTCGCGTACCTGTGTGCCTTTAAGGGCTACGATCTTAACGCTGTTTTCAAAAGGCATGATCTCAAAAGCTGTACGGGTTGTAACCTGACCTTTGGGGATAATGGATCGTATGCCGCCGTGATTAAGCATGCAGAGGTCTATATGCCTGTTTTCTTTCGCAAAGAATAATTTGTCAGCTTTTGCAAAAGTGGCTTCGGCAAGCAGGTTGCCCATTGGGTTGCTCCATTTGCCTTTACTTTTGTCGAATGTTTCGGGAGCGTAGGCTAAAACGCTGTCAAGGTCTTTGTCTAACTGTATCCTGTAAGGTGCTATAAAATTTTCTATGGATGCCGTTTCAGGAAGCGATGCTGTTATGGGCGTTTTTCTGGCCTCAATTTTGGTGTTATGAAGCCCTGTTGTGGCGCAGGCAGCGAAAAAAGGAAGTAGTGTTAAAAATAAAACAAACCGTGTTGCGTATGTGTTATACTTTTTGAAGATTCTCATTGCAATGACCTATATTTGAATTATTTTTGTAATCGACAAGTAAAAGTACTATGTTTTTGAAGTTTATTAAAGATTTTGGCCTTAAAAAAATAATTAAGAAAAGTTTACCGGGATATAAACCGGCAACTTCTCCCGACGCTATAAATACCATTGGTATCCTTATTGATGAGAGCTATTTTGCTGACAAAGAGGGGTTGATAACCGAGTTGATCGGTATGGGGTTCAAGAGGAGTAATATCGAAACATTAAGTTTTAAGGAAAAAATAAAACCTAAAGAAATAGTAGACTGCTGTCACTATACCCGAAAAGACATATCTGTAGGCGGTACATTTGCTAAAGAAGACGTTGCTGCTTTTATCAATAAACCCTTTGATATGCTTATTAGCTACTATGATATAGAGAAAGCACCGCTTTTACTGGCAACATTAAAGTCTAAGGCAAAGTTTAAGGTTGGTTTTTCCAGCATTGATAATCGCCTTAACAGCTTTATGATAAGCAGCCAGGCAGAAAAGTATACTGAATTCATTTCAGAATTATTCAAGTATTTAAAAATCCTAAATAAAATTTAACATGCAGTCATTAAAAGGTACGGGCGTTGCGCTCATTACTCCCTTTAAAAAAGACTTTTCAGTAGACGTTGAGGCACTGGAAAGAATAGTCGGTTATCAGATAGCTGGTGGCATTGAATATCTTGTAGTATTAGGTACTACAGCAGAAGCAGCTACCCTGACTAAAGATGAAAAGGAACTTGTTATAAAGACCGTGTTAAAGGCAAACGCAGGCAAACTGCCTGTAGTGCTTGGGGTGGGAGGCAATAATACCGCTGAGGTTGTGGAAGAGCTTAAAACAAGAGATCTTTCTGCATTTGCAGCGATACTTTCTGTATCTCCTTATTATAATAAACCTACGCAGGAAGGAATCTACCAGCACTTTAAAGCTGTGGCAGATGCTTCACCTATACCTGTAATATTATATAATGTACCGGGCCGTACAGCAAGCAATATGCTTCCGGCAACGGTTATCCGCCTGGCAAACGATTTTGCTAACGTTGTGGCAATTAAAGAAGCTGCGGGCGATATCGTACAGGCAATGAAACTTATTCAGTGTGCTCCGGAAGGTTTCCTGGTAATATCGGGAGATGATATGGTTACGCTTCCTATGGTTCTTGCCGGTGGGGCAGGAGTGATCTCTGTTATCGGCGAAGGCTTTCCAAGGGAGTTTTCAGATATGGTTCGCCTTGGTCTTGAGAAAAAAGTTGATGATGCGTATAAACTGCATTACCTTTTAGCCGATTCTATCGACATGATATTCGAACAGGGTAACCCTGCGGGAATAAAATCGGTTTTCAAACACTTAGGGCTTTGCGAGGATGTGGTGAGGCTTCCGCTTGTTCCTGTTAACGAAGATTTAGCAGGCAGGCTGGGTGACTTTGTAAAAAAAATCCGTTAATTTGTATAGATAACTTTAAAACAGTACACCATGCTATCGGATAAAATGCAACAAGCGCTTAATGACCAGATAAGGATGGAAGCAGAGTCTTCCCAAATTTACCTTGCTATGGCGTCATGGGCAGAAATTAAAGGGTTTGAAGGTATATCGGCATTCATGTTCAAGCAGTCTGACGAAGAAAGACAGCACATGCTGAAGCTTTTGAAATATGTAAACCAGCGCGGTGGCGAGGCAGTAGTTTCGGCATTGGATGAACCAAGGCTGGATTACTCATCGTTCAGGACACTTTTCCGCCAGTTATATGAACACGAAGTAAAAGTATCAGCAAGCATCAACGAACTTGTAGATATTGCACTTACAGGAAAAGATTATGCAACACATAATTTCCTTCAGTGGTATGTTTCTGAGCAGATAGAGGAAGAAGCTACAGCTAAAGTGATCCTTGATAAAATAGATCTTATAGGAGATGATAAAGGCGGTCTTTATATGTTTGACAACGATATGAAGAATTTTACCGCAAACGGACATAATATCGTGCAATAAAAAGCGCATAATTAAGTTTTAGGAAGATGCCTGTTGAAGGCATCTTTTTTTATATCCGGCGGCCTTAAAAAAAGATTTTGTATTCTCTAATTATTAACTAAATTTGCAGTTGCTAAAATAGCGGCTGTATACAGCCTAAAATACAAATATGACAAGATACTTTTATATACTTTTTTTTGCATTAGCACTTACATCGTGCAGCGAATACCAGAAAGCGCTTAAAAATGACGATATTGCTAAGAAATATGAGGTTGCCGAGAAACTGTATGAAAAAGAAAAATATACAAAAGCCATAAGGCTTTTTGAACAGATTTCTCCTTCTTATAAAGGTAAGCCGCAGGCTCAGAAAATGTTTTACATGTATTCTACCGCGCTTTATAAAACAAAGCAATATTATACTGCAGGTTACCAGTTTGATAGTTTTACCGCTATTTATCCTAAGAGTGACAAGGCAGAAGAAGCAGCATTCCTGGCTTGTAAAAGTTATTATATGTTGTCGCCAAGGTATTCACTTGATCAGGTAGACACTTATAAGGCTCTCGATAAACTACAGCTGTTTATAGATAACTACCCTAACTCGCAGTACATGGCAGAAGCAAATAGCCTTGTGAAAGAACTAAGGGAAAAACTGGAGCTTAAAGCTTACGAGATCGCTAAACAATACAATACAATATCAGAATACACAGGCGACCACAACGCAGCAATAAAGGCACTTGATAATTTTATTTTGGATTATCCGGGTACAAAGTACAAAGAAGACGCTTTATATTATAAATTTGACTCTTCTTACCAGCTGGCTATAAACAGTGTACAGAATAAGATGCAGGACCGTCTTGAAACGGCGAAATCAAATTATAACGCACTTATAAAGTTTAGCCCTGAAACAAAATACAAAGCGCAGGCAGATAAGATGCTTGCAAACATAGACACTGAATTACAAAAATTTTCTAAATAAACGAGTCATGGATTTAAAGAAAACAACAGCTCCCGTAAACACTATTACTTACAATAAGAATGTAATAGAAGAGCCTACAGGTAACGTGTATGAAGCAATTACCATTATAGCAAGGAGAGCTAACCAGATCAATACCGAAATAAAAAAGGAACTGATCGAGAAGCTTGAGGAGTTTGCTACTTACAACGACAGCCTGGAGGAAATTTTTGAAAACAAAGAACAGATCGAAGTTTCTAAATTCTACGAAAAACTGCCTAAGCCTCACGCATTAGCGGTGCAGGAATGGTTAGATGAGAAGATATCTTACAGAAGAGAAAACAAATAATTACAGGGATGTCTGTTTTAAGCGGGAAGAAAATTTTACTCGGCATTTCCGGGGGGATAGCCGCCTATAAAACAGCCTCGCTGGTAAGGCTTTTTATGAAAGCAGGCGCTCATGTACAGGTTATAATGACGCCTGCTTCTAAAGACTTTGTAACGCCGCTTACATTGTCTACACTATCAAAAAACCCGGTTCATTCTTCCTTTTTTAACGAAGAAGATGAAAATGCGGTATGGAATAACCATGTTGACCTGGCACTCTGGGCCGACCTCTTTTTAATTGCCCCCGCTACGGCCAATACACTTTCTAAAATGGTGTCGGGCAATTCAGATAATCTACTGCTTGCTACTTATCTATCGGCGAAATGCCCTGTTTATTTTGCTCCGGCAATGGATCTGGATATGTATAAGCATCCCTCTACACTCTCAAGTTTTAAAACGCTGCACTCTCACGGTAACATCATGATACCTGCCGAAAGCGGAGAACTTGCCAGCGGACTTTCAGGTGAAGGCAGGATGGCTGAGCCTGAAAACATAATTGCCTTTTTAGAAGCCGATCTTGAAGCTAAATTACCCCTTCGCGGAAAAAAAATACTAATTACTGCCGGTCCCACATACGAACCACTGGACCCTGTGCGTTTTATAGGAAATCATTCTACCGGAAAAATGGGATTTGACATCGCAAAGGCTGCTGCCGATGCCGGCGCTGAGGTAGTGCTCGTTGCCGGGCCTACACATTTAAAGCTTGAGCATTCGCTGGTTACTGTAGTTCATGTGAATTCTTCAGAGGAAATGTATAAAGCCTGCCATGCATATTTTGATGGAGTTGATACTGCAATAGCCGCTGCCGCTGTTGCAGATTATAAGCCGAAATTTGTGGCAGAACAAAAGATAAAGAAAAGTGACAGCGAATTTTTGCTTGAGCTTGAAAAAACAAAAGATATACTGTTTTCGCTGGGCCAGATCAAGAAAAATCAGTTCCTGATTGGTTTTGCACTGGAAACGGAAAATGAAATTGAGAATGCAAAGCTGAAGATCAGGAAAAAAAACTTAGATTTGATAGTTTTAAATTCGCTAAATGATGAAGGGGCAGGTTTTGGTACGCCTACCAATAAAGTTACATTTATTGATAAGGACTTTAACCTTGAGCCTTTAGATCTTAAATCTAAAGAAGAAGTAGCGGAAGATATTATAAATAAGATAAAATCGCATTACAATGTATAAATGGTTAGGAGTAGTTTTGTTACTGTTCACTGTTTCTGTAAAAGGGCAGGAGCTTAACTGTACGGTAAAGGTAAGTTTTGATCGTATTACAGATGCAAACCCGCAGGTCTTTAAAACGCTAGAGCGTTCACTTAACGATTTTGTAAACAACACCCGCTGGACATCAAGAGACTTTGATCGCAGCGAGCGTATAGAATGCTCTATGATCATCAATGTATCAGGGTATGATTCCAATGCATTTACCGCCGCGCTACAGATACAGTCTTCGAGGCCGATTTTTAATTCTACCTATTCTTCGCCGATATTTAACTTTAATGACAAAGACTGTAATTTTAGGTATAACGAGGGAGAAAGTTTGTATTATAACCCAAACAGCTTTGACTCAAACCTTGTAGCTATGGTTGCCTACTATGCAAACATAATCATAGGCCTGGATGCTGATTCTTATGAAAAAAACAGTGGGACCCCTTATTATCAGGTAGCGCAAAATATTGCAAGCCTTGGTGCAGGGCAGAGTTATAAAGGGTGGAGCCAGCAGGAAGGCGGTAACCAAAACAGGTATTTCCTTATCGCCGATCTTTTATCCAGTACTTTTGCTCCTTTTAGGGATGCCTTATATGATTATCATTTAGGTGCTATGGATACTATGGCAGATGACCAGAAAGGTGGTAAAGAGAAAGTGATTGCTGCAATAAAAACCTTGTCTAAGGTGCAGAGCGTGCGTCCTAACGCATTACTTACAAGGGTGTTTTTTGATGCGAAGTCAGAGGAGATTGTTGCTGTTTTTTCGGGAGGGCCTAACATGAACGTAAGCGACTTGGTGGAAACATTAGGCAGGTTGTCCCCACTTAACGGAGCTAAATGGAATAAGATAAAATAGAAATTTACACAAAACATTATATAGTACCGGCGGCATTTATTGCTGCCGGTTTTTTATTTTAAGCGATTATATAAAAACTCAAATAGGGGTTATAAATTTGTTATAAGCATTTTTATTTGCTGCTAAATACTATATTTGTATTGTATTATGTAATTAACATATGCTGCAAACACTACACATAAAAAACTTTGCTCTTATTGAGCATCTGCATATCGATTTTTCTGACAGGCTTTCTACCATAACGGGCGAAACAGGCGCCGGTAAATCTATATTATTAGGTGCGCTGGGACTAGTGCAGGGTAACCGCGCCGACCTTTCCTCTCTTAAGGATAAGGAGCAAAAGTGTATTGTGGAGGCCCACTTTAACATTACAGATTACCACCTTCGGGATTTTTTCAAACAAAACGACCTTGATTACGAAGACGTAACCATCATAAGGAGGGAAATACTTCCTTCGGGTAAATCACGTGCTTTTGTAAACGACAGCCCCGTAAATCTTCAGGAACTTCAGGAGTTAGGTAACTATCTGTTAGATATACATTCGCAACAACAGACACGGGAACTATCAGATGAGCAATACCAGATGCAGATACTTGATGCGGTGGCCGGAAGTGGCGAATTGGTAAGTATCTATAAAAAACAATTCTCAGGTTATAAATCTGTTTTGGCTCAGCTTAAAAAAGCTAAGGAGGAAAAAGAGGCACTTGGTAAAGAACAGGATTATAATGCTTTTTTACTTCAGGAACTGCTTGGTGCAAACCTTAAAGCCGGAGAGCAGGAGGAGATGGAAGCAGAACTGGAAAAGCTTAGCAATGTAGAATTCATAAAAGAGTCGGTAGGGAAGGCATTGGCAATTGCCAATGAAGAACAGATTGGCGTATTCCAAAATTTAAAAGAAATAAAAGTGGCAATGCAAAAGGTAAGTGGTATCTCTGCTGAATATGCTGCATTGTCTGAAAGAATATCAAGCCTTATAATAGAGTTTGATGATATAACAGATGAATTGTCTGAAAACCTTGAAAAGGTTACAGATGATCCTCAAAGACTTGAACTGGTTAACCAGAAATTACAATTGATCTATACGCTCCAAAAGAAACATCAGGTGGCTACAGTGGGTGAACTTTTGGAAATTCAGGAGGCGTTAGACAGCAAGGCGTTAATGGCAGGTACATTAGATGATACTATTGAAAAACTGGAAATTGAAGCTGAAAAGATAAAAGCCGAAATTGACAGCACAGCTTTAGCGATACATGCAAAACGTGAAAAAGCTATTCCTGTATTGAGCGATAAGATCACTGCTATATTAGCGCAGTTAGGCATGCCTAACGCCCGTTTTAATTTTCAATTGAATGTTACCGAAAATTACCATGCGGTAGGTAAGGATGAGATCAACCTGTTGTTCTCAGGTAATAAGGGAACCGACTTTGGCCTGCTTAAAAAAGTAGCTTCGGGCGGGGAGATGTCTCGTATCATGCTTGCTGTAAAAGCTGTGCTGGCCGACTATTCTAAACTGCCTACGATTATATTTGATGAGATAGATACAGGGGTATCGGGTGAAGTGGCTCATAAAATGGGCGATATCATGAAAGTGATGAGCCGCGGCATGCAGGTTATGGCAATAACGCATTTACCACAGATCGCTGCCAAAGGCGACCAGCATTATAAAGTGTTTAAATCTACACAGGGGGAAACTACAGTGTCTGAACTTAAGCTGTTGTCTCACGCCGAAAGGATTAGGGAGATAGCCGAAATGCTGTCAGGCAAGGATATTTCAGACTCTGCACTCACGCACGCCGAGGCACTCCTTAATTAAAAAGATTATATTTGCGTACTTAAAACAAAATACACTTATACAGTAATTCCATTATTTCGTTATGATTATAGAACCAAGAATGAGAGGATTCATTTGCCTGACAGCCCACCCTGATGGCGCAGCGCAAAATGTGAAACAACAAATTGCCTATGTAAAATCTAAAGGTGCCATAAACGGTGCTAAGAAAGTGCTTGTTATAGGTGCTTCTACAGGTTTTGGACTTTCATCAAGAATAACCAGCGCTTTTGGCAGCAATGCATCTACAATAGGTGTTTTCTTTGAAAAACCTCCTGTGGAAGGTAAAACGGCATCTCCTGGCTGGTACAACTCGGCGGCTTTTGAAAAAGAAGCGCACGCAGCAGGCCTTTATGCTAAAAGTGTAAATGGCGATGCATTCTCAAAAGAGGTGAAAAATGAAGTTATAGATCTTATCAAAGCAGATCTTGGAAAAATTGACCTTATTATATACAGCCTTGCATCTCCGGTACGTATGCATCCTGATACAGGTGTATTGCACCGCTCTGTGCTTAAGCCTATAGGGCAGACTTTTTCTAACAAAACAGTAGATTTCCATACAGGTAAAGTATCTGAAGTTTCTATTAATCCTGCTGAGGGTGATGATATTGACAACACGGTTACAGTAATGGGAGGTGAAGACTGGGCGATGTGGATAGACGCACTTAAAGATGCAGGTGTACTTGCAGAAGGTGCCCTAACGGTTGCTTATTCTTATATTGGCCCATCATTAACTGAGGCTGTATACAGAAAAGGTACAATCGGCCGCGCTAAAGACCACCTTGAAGCAACTGCATTTGAAATTACAGATAAACTGAAAGACCTTCATGGTAAGGCTTATGTTTCTGTAAACAAAGCATTAGTTACACAGGCTAGTTCTGCAATTCCGGTTATACCTCTGTATATATCATTGTTATATAAAACAATGAAAGAGATGGGTATACACGAAGGTACTATAGAGCAGATTCAGCGTTTATATGCTGAACGGCTTTATAATGGTCCTGAAGTTCCTGTTGATGATAAAGGCAGGATCAGGATTGATGACTGGGAAATGCGTGATGATGTTCAGGCAAAAGTGGCGGAACTTTGGAAAGAGGCCGATACCGAAAACCTTTCAGACATTGGCGATCTAGCAGGATATAGGAAAGATTTCTATAATCTTTTCGGATTTGATTTCGAAAATGTTGATTACAAGGCAGATGCTAACGAAATGGTTGGCGTAGAAAGTATCAAGTAACGCATCTTATGTCTTAATATTGTGATATTGATAACAAAAAGCCTCCTTGTGAGGCTTTTTTTATACTATATATTCAATATTATTAATAATTACAACATTTTAGTAGTCAGTATTTAACATAAAATATTTATCTATTTATTAAATATTGTTTAAAAAACAACACTTTATTGGTTTTAAACTACTAAAAAATAAAATTACATGCTATTTATGTAAAAATATAACTTTTTATAGGTGTTGTGTTACAGACTTCACTAAATTTTTTATTTTTATTAACTTTTAATTAATTAATCATTTATATGAAGAGAATTACTTTACTAATCGCTTTTTTATTCTCCGTAATAACGGCAGGATATGGGCAGGTTGCGGGCTACTCATTCTCGCAATCAACAGGTAATACGTACACAGAAATTACAGGAGGAACGGCCCTCGTTACCTGTAATGCTTGTAGTACAGCATACGACGCAGAAACGTATGCCATTACTTTGCCTACAAGTTTTCCGTATAATGGAACTGCAGTCACGTCTGTCGTGATGCGCGTTGATGGATCTTTGTTATTAGGTACTTCAACAACAAATTCAACAACTCCAATTAGCTCTTCTACTACGGGTACGGGCGTTATTTCCCCATTAGGAATGGATTTAAGGAATAGCACGGTAGGTGGTGTCTATGAGCTAAGATGGGAAGACACGGGTACTAATTATGTTTTTCAATGGAAAAATGCTTCCCGCTGGAATCAGGAAACCGTTGAAAGACTTGATTTTCAGGTTAGTATTAATAAAGCTACGGGTGTAATTAATTTTAATTATGGAGCTTTCACCGGAGTTGCGAATTCTACAGGGTATCAGCCTCAAGTTGGTTTAAGAGGATCGGCAAACACAGATTTTAATAACAGGGTTTTATCAATAAACGTGCCTGATTTTACTCCTTCATGGGATGATACAGCAAGTTCTTGGTCAAATTCATCTACTGTACGCTTTACGTCAGGTGCTCCAGCAGCTGTGGTGATGTCTGGTTTAAGATTTACTTATACTCCTGCGGTCGCCTGTTCGGGCACACCTGCAGGTGGTAGTGTAGCAGGATTTGCTGATCAGTTTATATGCGGTACCGGTACACCATCGGCAATTAGTATAATGAATGCGAATCCTGCTGCTCCCGGAATAACATTTCAGTGGGAACAATCTACAGATGGAGGGACTACCTGGTCTAATGCGGTAGGTGGTTCAGGAGCAACAACACTTTCTTATAGTCCACCAACTTTTGCAGGTACTGCAATTCGTTACAGACTAAAAACAACGTGTGCAAACAGTGCATTAACAGCTACATCATCTGTATCTACTGTAAATCCTATAGGAGCTCCTACTGTACAATCATCAAGTATAACGCTATCGGGTGATTTTGCAACAGGATTTACTGCATCTTGGACTAATGGTTCGGGAGCAAGAAGACTGGTTTATGTGAGTGATTCTCCTATTACAGATCCTGTTTCAGGAACTGCTATTCCTGCATATACTCCAAATGCAGCTTATTCTGGTACAGGTCAAAAGCTTGTATACGAAGGTACAGGTTCTTCAGTAACTGTAGGAGGACTGGGATGTGGTGTATATTATGTAAAGGTATTTGAATACAACAGATGTGGATCAGGTCCGTATGATGTTTATTTTAATACTACTTCAGGGTCAAATTCAGCAACAAAAGCTGTTACTCCAGCCGTTGCACTTCCTTCAGCTAATAATTTTACAGGTTTTACCGGAAGCAATCTTTTAACAGCTGTACCAGGTTGGTATGAAGCAGCTATTGTTACTGCTGCAGGTGCAACTCCTACAACGGCTAATCCTGCAGGTTTAACGTCGAGCTGGACAAGTTCGACTGCTTTTACAGCGACTACTGCAAGAGTTAACCTTACTTCTAATACTAAGAATGAATGGATCATTAGCCCTAAATTGGCTATTGCTGCAGCTTCAAGGGTTAAATTTAAGGCCGCTATAACAAATAATACTGCTGCTACTGCTAATGCTACAGGTATGCAGGGCACTGACGATAAGGTTTTTGTTATGATCACTACAGATTGTGGTGCTACATGGACACCGTTATATACTTTTAGTGCAGCAAACACTACTACGCTAACAAATGCGCTTACTGATTTTATTGTAGTCATACCATCGTCTTATATCGGTCAAACGGTTCAAGTAGGTTTTCAGGCAACAGAAGGTCCGGTTGATGATACTCCTAGTTATGATTTCCATATTAGCAATGTAATTGTAGAGGCTATCCCATCTTGTGAAAAACCTGTATTAACAGCTACTACAAACATAACCAAGAATAGCGCTACAATCAATTGGAATGCACCTACTTTGGGTGTGCCTACAGGTTATCAATACGTAGTATCTACTTCTAATACTACACCGGTAGCAGCAGGAACAGCTGTAACGGGTACAACTGCAAATGTTACATCACTAGCTCCTCTAACTACATATTATGTTTTTGTAAGAACAGCTTGCGGATCTGATTTTAGTGACTGGAGCCTTTCAGGCACATTTGGTACACTTTGTGACTACGGATCTGTAACAGCATCTACCCCTGCTACAAGATGCGGTGCAGGTAATATCACTTTGAATGCAACGGCAAGTGCAGGTTCTGCAATACAGTGGTTTGATGCAGCAACAGGGGGTAACCTTGTTGGTTCAGCTTCAGCATTAACAACTAATGTAAATGCTACAACTACTTTCTATGCTACATCTGCTACTGCGCTTGCAGGTACTGCAACAGTGGGTACGGGTGCAAGTTTGACAGACCCTGTTGAGGTTCTTACAGCATTTAACAACCGTTTTGCGGCATATAGGATGCAGATTGTTTATACTGTTGCCGACCTTAACGCTGCAGGCCTTGCTGCCGGCAATATCACGTCTCTGGCATTTAGGACTACTACTTTAGGCGACGGCGCTACAAATGCTAACTATACTGTTAAAATGGGTACTATTGCAACAGCAACTATACCTTCTACAACATTTGTGGCTTCGGGTCTTACTACCGTTTATGGTCCTGTTACGCATACTCATACAGCATCAGGATGGCAGGTTATCAACTTGACTACGCCTTATGTATGGAACGGAACTTCTAATATTATTGTAGAAGTATCTCATGCAGGTGCAGACCTTATAAACAATGCGGTTACTTACTACACATCAACAACAGGTAATACTGTACTTTATTCTACAGGAGTAGATCCTGTAACAGGAACACTTGCTGTAAAAAGACCGGATATTATGTTTGCAGGGCAGACATATTGCAGGTCTCCAAGAACAGCTGTTGTTGCGACTGTAAATGCTCCTCCGGCATTAACATTAAGTACTCCTGCCGCAGTTTGTGCAGGCCAGTCTACTGCTCCTGTAACGATAGTAACCGGTGCAGGGGCGTATGATGTCTTTACATGGACCCCGTCAACGGGTGTTGCAGGTAATGCTGCAACAGGATGGACATTTAATCCAGCTGTATCAACAGTGTATACGCTTCAGGCTTCACAGTCTGCAGGAACGCTTTGTAATGCCGCTCCGGTAACAGTATCTGTTACAATAGGACAAATACCTTCGGCAGCATCTATTTCTTCGTCTCCGGTTGCAGTATGTGAAGGTCAGTCACAGCCACTTACATTGTCTGGAGGTTTAACAGCAGCTTCAGTTGCTTACGGAAATGGAACTACTGCTCCAAGCACAACTTCATATCCTAATCCGTTCAGTGCTTATTACGGTGGTACTAAAACGCAAATTTTGTTTACAGCAGCCGAGCTTCAGGCTCAGGGAATAGTGAGCGGTACTGTAATTAATTCGCTTTCATTTGACTTTTTTGCTTCATCAGCATTTGAACTTAACGATATGAGAATTAAATTAGGTGCTACAGCTAATGATAACTTGACTGCGGGAGTGGTACCTTCTACAGGTCTTACAACAGTTTATAATGCTTCTTATACACCTACTGCAAATGCAACCGGTCTTGTGGCATTTACCCTTACGACACCTTTTAATTATAGTGGCGGTAATCTTGTTGTTGAAATTGCTCACAATGCAGGTAATGGCGGTAATGGTAGTGGTACGAGAACTAAAACAACTGCTACAACTTTTGACAGTGTTTATACTCAGGCTAAAGACAATGTTGCTGGTAATGTTGCCGGTTTTGACGGTGAAGCTACTTATTCTGTAGGCAGTGCATCGACATTGAGGCCTAATATCGTATTTGGTGCAGGTCTTCCTAATGCAGTAACCTGGGCACCGGTAACATCGCTTTATACTGATGCTGCTGCAACTGTGGCTTACACAGGACAGCCGGCATTAACGGTTTATGTAAAACCTACAGGAGCTCTTACGTATACAGCTACGGCCACAACGGCTATAGGGTGTACTTCTTCTGCAACAGTAAATGTTACTGTTACCGTAATCGCAGCACCTACAGTTGCTGCTGCAACACAGGAATTTTGTAACTCAGGAACTGTTGCTGGTCTTACTGCTACAGGTACAGCAATTAAATGGTATGCTGCAGCTACAGGCGGTACTGCTTTAGCGGCTACTACTGCTCTTGTAAATAATACTACATACTATGCTTCTCAAACGGTAAACGGATGCGAAAGCGTTGCGAGAACTGCTCTTACGGCAGTTATAAATGTTATTGCAGCTCCTACAGTTGCAGATGATACTCAGGAATTCTGTAATGCAGGTACTGTGGCAGAACTTCTTCCTAACGATGCTTCTATCAAATGGTATAGCGTTGCGACAGGTGGTACAGCTTTAGCTTCTACCGATGCTCTTGCTTCAGGTTCTTACTATGCTTCTCAAACTGTAAATGGATGCGAAGGACTTACAAGGACTTTAGTAACTGTAACTGTTAACGTTATTGCTGCTGCTCCTATTAATGCTGCTGCTCAGGAATTCTGTAATGCAGCTACTGTTGCAGATCTGCTTCCAAACGATGCATCAATCAAATGGTATGCAGATGCTACAGGTGGTACAGCTTTAGCTTCTACAGAAGCTCTTGTTGACGGTACTACTTATTATGCTTCTCAAACTATCGGTACTTGCGAAGGTCTTGTAAGAGGCGCTGTTACGGCTACAATAAATGTTACTGCTGCTCCAACCGGAGATAGCGAGCAGGAATTCTGTTCTGCTGCCACTGTTGCACAGCTTACAGCTACTGGCGATAACATCACATGGTATGATGCTGCTATAGCCGGTAATATTGTTGCTGCTGATGCCGCACTTGTAAATGGTACTACTTACTACGCTTCTCAAACAATTGATACTTGCGAAGGCTTAACAAGATTTGGCGTAACTGCGGTTATACACAATGTTGTTGCAGATGCTCCGGCTGATGTTAACGAATGTTACTCTTATGTACTTCCTGTACTTACAAGCGGTGCTTACTTTACTGAAGCTGGTGGTCTTGGAACTGAAGTTGCGGCTGGTACTGCAATCGAAGAGACAACTACTCTTTATGTATATGCTACAGAAGGTACAGATATTGTATGTTCTGACGAAAACTCTTTTGTTATAACAATTGCAAATATTGCTGCTCCAACAGGAGATTCTCCTCAAACGGTAAGTGTAACTGATGCTGCCGATGCTACAATTGCAGATATTGTTGTAACTGCTCAGGGAACCGTTACATGGTATGCTACTGAAGCAGATGCTGCTGCAGGAACTAATCCTCTTGCTGCAGACACTCAGCTTACACAGGGTGCTACTTACTACGCTACGCAAACTGTAGGTACCTGTGAAAGTGCTAATGCTCTTGCAGTAACTGTAGACGTGGTGCTTGGAGATAAAGGATTTGATGTAAAAGCATTTACTTTCTATCCAAACCCTGTTAAAGATGTATTGAATATTTCTTACTCTTCAGATATTACATCTGTTACAGTATTCAACCTATTAGGCCAGCAGGTTATTACACTTGCTCCTAACAGTGCGGATGTGAAATTAGATATGTCTGCGCTTGCTGATGCTGCTTACATTGTAAATGTAACGGCAGGTAACACAGTAAAAACAATTAAAGTTATCAAAAGACAATAATTGAAATATAGGCAGGTATTACTACCTGTCGTAATAATTAAGCCACCAATTTTGGTGGCTTTTTTATTTATAAAAGAGTAACTTTGTTAAAAAAATAAACCGGATGTTTTTTTCACTTATAATCCCTGTGTTTAACAGGCCAGACGAAGTAGAAGAGCTTTTACAGAGTCTGACGCTGCAATCGTTTAAAGAAGACTACGAGATCGTTATTATTGAAGACGGATCAGCCATAACCTGTAAGGATGTTGTAGACAGTTACAATGGCAGGCTCAATATTTCGTATTACTTTAAGCCTAATAGCGGGCCGGGTGATTCCAGGAATTACGGAATGAAAATAGCGAAAGGGGACTATTTTATTATACTCGACTCAGATTGTATTATTCCGCCGCATTACATGGAGAGCGTAAATACAAATCTGACACTTAATTATGTGGACTGTTTTGGTGGTCCTGATGCTGCACTTGACTCGTTCAGCGACGTTCAGAAAGCAATTAATTTTTCCATGACATCGTTTCTTACTACCGGCGGTGTAAGAGGAAAATCGGAAAAAATTGAAAAATTCCAGCCAAGGAGCTTTAATATGGGGATCTCTAAAAACGCTTTTGAAACATCTGGAGGTTTTGGCCATATCCACCCGGGAGAAGATCCTGATCTTTCTATCCGTTTATGGAAGCTGGGGTATAAGACGACATTGTTTACAGATTCTTATGTATACCATAAACGCAGGATTGACTGGGAAAAATTTAAAAAACAGGTAAATAAATTTGGTAAAGCCCGTCCTATTCTTGATTTATGGCATCCTGAGTATAAAAAGATCACATTTCTTTTTCCTACACTATTTATACTTGGGTTGACCGGTTCGCTTATCTTGGCCTTGTTTGGTGTTTACTTTTTTGCATATCTATATATAATGTATACACTTTTAGTATCGATTATTTCATCACTACAAAACAAAAGTTTTAAAATCGGTTTACTATCTGTCATAGCAGTATTTATACAATTTTACGGATATGGCAGCGGATACCTTCAGTCTTTTGTAAAGGTTCATATCTTAAAAGAAGATCCCAAAAAAGCATTTCCCGAATTATTCTTTAAGTAATGGCAGCAAGACTCATTGGGCTTACAGGCGGTATAGGCAGTGGTAAAACAACTATAGCTAACTTTTTTAAGGAGCAGGGAATACCGCTTTATATAGCGGATGATGAGGCTAAAACAATTTTGTATACTCCAGACGCTGTTAAAGAGGTAAGAGAAGCATTTGGTAAAAATGTATTTACCAATGAAATGCCTGATAGGTCAAAGCTTGCTTCGGTAGTTTTTAGCGACCCTGAAAAGCTTAAAACGCTTAACGCAATTATTCACCCCAAGGTAAAAGAGCACTTTCAAAAGTGGATGGAGCAGCATAATAATGAAAAATTCGTAATAAGAGAGGCAGCAATATTGTTTGAAAGTGGCAGCTACATAGACTGCGATAAAATAATTTTAGTTACAGCACCTCTTGATCTAAGAATACGCAGAGTCATGGAAAGGGACAAAACAACGAGAGAAAAAGTTTTGGAACGTATTAATGCTCAGTGGGATGATAAAAAAAAAGAAGAATTAAGCGATTTTATAATTACAAATATTGAATTGGAAAATGCTAAGGCACATGCGTTAGAAATCCTTAAAATTCTAAATAAAATGGAAAAATAAGGCCTGCTGTTAATGTTTGGTTAATGTATCCTTGCTGTAAATGTTAAAATGTTAATTTTGTAACGATGAATAAGACGAGATTTCGCTTACTGGTGTTTTTTATGAGCCTATCGCTGATAGGTATAATACTGGTGCAGCTTTATTGGGTCAACTCATCCCTAAAAACAAGCGGGGAGCAGTTTCAGTATAATGTTCAGCATGTGCTTGAAAAAACATCATACCGTATAGGTAAAGAAGCAGAAAAAAAGTTTTATAAGATTGCCGAAGATTATCTGGATAGCACAGGTCATGAACCTACAAGAGCTGATCTCTTAGGTGTTTATCAGTACAGTAAAACTAAGGATGCAAAAATTATTTATTCGGAACATTTAACCGGAAATGATTACAGGGAAGAGGACTTTGATAATGACGACTCCGGTATTGTAAAAAAAGGCAGGTTAAAATCGGGTAGTGGCAGGAATTTTGATGATAAAGCAAAAGGTGTGATAAGTTCAAACCAGCTCAGTCTTTATTTAAGGGATTTTAGAGAATATAACCCGATAGAACTGTGGCTAACAAGTCAGGAACTAGGAGATATTATTGCTGAGGAACTCAGTAAAAATAAGATCAATATTGAATTTGATTTTGCCATCTACAAAAATCAGCTGGCAACAAGTATTGGTTCGAAGACTTTTAAGTATATACCGGATAATCACGAAGATTATGCAATTTTTGATAACAACGGAAGATCCAGATTTGCATTATTATTGACTTTTCCTAAAAAGGAGAATTTTTTGTTCAGGGAGATTTTTAGTATAACGTTATTGTCTATAATTTTTACACTAATTATCATAATTGCTTATTTGAGTGCTATTAACCAGCTTATCAAACAAAAGCAGATATCTGAGATCAAGACAGATTTTATAAACAATATGACGCATGAGTTCAAGACGCCCATTGCTACAATTAACCTTGCATTAGACGCGATCAAGAACCCGAAGATATTTACCGACCCCGAGAAGGTACAGCGATATCTCCAGATGATAAGGGACGAGAATAAAAGGATGCATGCACAGGTAGAAAATGTGCTGCAGATTTCTAAGCTGGATAAAAGAGAGCTTGATATTACAAAAGACCAAGCCGACATTCACGAGGTGATTGAAGACGCAATTGAGCATGTTCATCTTATTATTGAAAAAAGAAACGGAACGCTGACGAAGCATTTTGATGCACAAAGAACAACGGCGTTGCTAAATGATGTGCATTTTACGAATGTTCTTGTTAATATTCTGGATAATGCCATCAAATATTCTCCTGAAGAACCCGTTATAGATATTCATACCGAGAACGTGAAAGACTTTATTCTTATAAAGATCAAAGATCACGGTTTAGGGATGTCTAAAGTAACGATGAAAAGGATCTTTGAGAAATTCTACAGAGAGCACACAGGAGACATACATAACGTAAAAGGGCATGGCTTAGGGCTGGCTTACGTGAAACGAATTATAGACGACCATAATTGCCACATTTACGTGGAAAGTGAAAAAGGAAAAGGGAGCACCTTTATAATAAAAATGCCATTAATTAATTAAAAAAATATGGAAGAAGCAAACAAAAAGATTCTCTTAGTTGAAGACGATCCAAATTTTGGGGCGGTACTTAAAGACTATTTGTTAATCAACGATTTTGATGTTACACTAGCTAAAAACGGAATGGAAGGTTTCGAAAAATTCAAGAAAGATAACTTCGACTTATGTATTCTTGATGTCATGATGCCTTACAAAGACGGATATACACTTGCAAGAGAGATTAGGGAAAAAAATAAGGAAGTGCCCATCATTTTCCTTACTGCCAAATCGATGAAGGAAGATGTATTGAAAGGTTATAAAGTGGGTGCAGATGATTATCTGAACAAACCTTTTGATTCTGAAGTTCTTTTGATGAAAATCAAAGCTATTATTCAGAGAAAAGCATCCGAAACTAAAACGGATAACTCTAAATTTGAATTCCAGATTGGTAAATTCCACCTGAACTCAAAACTTAGATTCCTTACTTTTGATAACGATGAGCCTATAAAACTATCGCCAAAAGAAAACGAACTTCTAAAAATGCTTGCGCTGCATGAAAATGACCTGATGCCAAGAGAACTTGCTCTTACCAAAATATGGAGAGATGACAACTACTTTACATCAAGAAGTATGGATGTTTACATCGCTAAGCTAAGAAAATACCTTAAACCGGATGAGGATGTAGAAATACTGAACATTCACGGTGAAGGCTTCAGGCTTGTTGTTAAAAACAAAGTTTCTGAAGAGAAATAAGACTAAAAATGCCCCTTATTTTTAAGGGGCATTTTTATTTCCAGTTCAGTTCAAGTGCAAAACTGGGTTTTTCGTTTTTGCTTACCACAAAATAAGTTTGTTTATCTTCTGCTGCGGTATGTATCTGTATTTCGTCGCCCATCATCAGTTCGCGCATATAGTTCATGTCAAAGCTTTTTAGCTGCTGTTTCAGGATAGGGCGGTGGTCTATGCTGTCAAGGCACCACTCAAGGTATTTTACATTGTTTGCATGGAAAACGATATCAAGGTCAGACAGGACAACCTTCTTTTCGAAAGCAAGAGCGCTTTCCCTTTGCAGGTTTACCTTTCTAAACGATTCTGATGTCGCCTCCCTTTCAGGGAATTTTTCAAAATGCTCATGGGGCAGGGCAAGCGCTTCGGCTTTTCTCAGTTTGGTGTTGAACACAGCCCAGTAAGTAACTGATCCCACTATTTTCTTATCGCCCACATACATTTCCAGTGCACGTATAGAACGCGAACCCTGTAGATCGTATATCCACGTCTTTACCGTAACAATATCACGCCATTTAGGCAATTCTTCAATTTCAACACGCATGCGGCTCAGTACCCATGCCTGGTCAAATTCCTGCATATCTGTAAAGCTCAGACCACCGTGTTCGGCATGGTATCCGGCCGTTAGCTGAAGCAGGTTGCAAAGCTCAGTGTGCTTAAGCAATCCGTTAGGGTTGCACTGTAAAAAATTTATTTCCCAGTCGTGAGAGTAAACAGATGTAAACTGATCAGATATTGGCATTTGATTGTGTATCTATATAATTAATAACTTCTGCTGCCGGTGATTTAAAATCAAACCATCTGGCAGTTTCACTACGCTTAAACCAGGTCATTTGCCTTTTGGCAAAACGGCGCGTATTCTTTTTTATTTCTTCTAATGCAAAGTCGAGCGTAATCTCACCGTCAAAGTAACTAAACAGTTCGCGGTATCCCACTGTTTGCAGTGCATTAAGTTTTTTGTTTGGATATAACGCTTTTGCCTCATCTAAAATGCCTTCGTTTACCATAATATTTACCCTTTGGTCGATGCGGCTGTACATGGTTTCCCTTTCGGCTTCAAGTCCAATAACTATTGGAATGAATTGCCTGCTGTTCTTTTTTATGTTCAGGAATGAAGAATACGGTTTTCCGGAACTGATACATACTTCCAGGGCGCGCATCATTCTTTGCGGATTTCCCGTTGCTACGTTTTCATAGTGTATAGGGTCAAGTCTTTGCAATTCCTGTTGCAAATATTCTATACCTTTCTCTTCATAATTCGCGATAAGCAATTCTCTTACCGACATATCAACGTCAGGAAAATCGTCAAAACCTTTTAATACAGCATCTATATATAGTCCAGATCCACCTACCATAACAGCAAAATCATTGTTCTGGTAAAGTGCATCAAGCTTGGCGATGGCATCGCGCTCAAAATCGCCTACGTTGTAATCTTTAAAGATGCTTATGTGTTGTATAAAATGATGTTTTGCGCCTGCCAGTTCCTCTTTAGAAGGTACGGCCGTACCAATAGCCATTTCTTTAAAGAACTGCCTGCTATCGGCAGATATGATCTCGCAATTATAATGTTTGGCAATTTCGATAGCCATGGCTGTTTTGCCTATGGCAGTAGGGCCTATTACAGTAATAAGGTACTTATTTGGTAAATGTGTGTTCATCAGGTATCAAGTGAATGTCCGCAATTATAGCAGAATTTTGCATCGTCACGGTGTTTTTCGGCACCGCAATTAGGGCATACCTGGGTATTGAGGTTAATTACGCCCTTATCACGCATAAGTTCGGCTGTTACAAGCCCGGTGGGCACAGCAATAATACCATACCCCAGTATCATAATGAGTGACGAAACGAACTGCCCAAAAGGCGTTGCAGGAGTTATATCGCCAAAGCCAACAGTAGTAAGCGTTACCACAGTCCAGTAAATGCTGATGGGGATACTTGTAAAGCCATTTTCAGGCCCTTCTATCATATACATGAGTGTACCGAGTATGATGCACAATACGATTACGTTAAACAGGAATACCGCTATTTTAGCACGGCTCGATTTTAAGGCTACAAGTAATTGGTTAGAAGCACCAACGAAATGTGCCAGCTTGAGTATCCTGAAAATACGCAGCAGACGTATGGCTCGTATAGCTATTAATACACCCGTTCCCGGAAATAAAAGCCCCACGTATTTAGGTATGGTAGCCAATAGGTCTACAATACCATAAAAGCTGAAGATGTAATGTATAGGTTTTTTTACAGCGATAATTCGTGCTATATATTCAAGCGTAAAAAAGATTGTAACAATCCATTCTATAACAGCTAAGGCATGCCCGTATTTTATCTTTATGGAAGCTATACTTTCAAGCATTACAGCAGCAACGCTAATAAGTATTACAGCCAGCAGCGCAAGGTCAAAAAAACGGCCTGCGGGCGTGTCGGCTTCATATACAATTGTATGCAGCTTTTTGCGGAAATCTTCGGTTATAATGCCGTTTTTCAAGGGGTTTGGTTTTGCTTTTATCAAAAATAAGCAATCTATTATAGACGCACTATTTTTAAGCCTTTCTTTTTACGAATGTAGCTTCGAATGATCTTTTTTGCATCCTTGTTGTTTTCCATAGGGACAAGAATGTTTTTAAGGATTTCGATATTATTTACCTGGTAGTTAAGGTTAAAAAAAGCATAGCCCTTATACTCGCCTTTTTCAATAAGCACGGCGCTGCGCTCATCTATGGTACGGCCCTTATCTATAATTATCATGCTCTGGTTATGAAAGCTATTGTTGTTAATGAACTCCATAACGCGCTCATTATATTCAACCGGCGTTTCGTGGCCTATACAGGCGCCGTTGCAATTACCCAGCTCAAGCGGAAAGCAACTATCTTTATCAGACGTACTTATCTCATTTATCTTTTGGCAGAGCTTATATTTTTCGGTAATGGCAAAAAGGGCATCTCTTCCTTCCACGATACCGGGAAAAGAAACAATCTCTTTTTTACGGTTATCGGTCTTTTGGATCTTTAGGCATAGGTAGCCAAACTCATTTTTTTCGGCATAAAGCGACCATGGAAAAATGGTTTTTTTCATGGCACGGTTATAAACCGGTTTGTTTACCTTTATTTCCTGGCACTCTTTAAGAAGCGCAATAAGTTCGCTTCCGGTTTCTTCGTATTGTACTGAAAATGCTTCACGCTGCAGTTTTTTAGACTTTCGTGCTGCGCTGGTAAAATGTTGATTTACCCTCTTCTTTATATTTCTGCTTTTACCTAAATAGATAAGGTCGCCACTTTCTTTGTATATATAATATAATCCTGTAACTGATGGAATAGCCTCAACCAAATCAAGCAGCTTAGGCGAAATGCCTTTTTTCTGTTCGGTCTTTATAAGGCTTGTAAAAATTTCTTTTTCGGTGTCTTTAGATAGCAATAGCCTGAATAACTGAACCGTAGCCATGGCATCTCCCGTAGCGCGGTGCCTGTCGCTCATAGGTATACCTAATGCGCGTACTAATTTGCCAAGGCTGTGCGATTTTTGTTCGGGCAATAATTTTTGCGAAAGTTCTACAGTGCAGAGTGTCTGTTTTTCAAAATCGTACCCAAGGTTTTTAAACTCTGTGCGAAGAACACGGTAATCAAACTGGGCATTATGCGCCACGATAATGCAGCCTTCGGTAATTTCTATGATGCGTTTTGCCACTTCATAAAACTTAGGCGCACTGCGAAGCATGGCATTGTTTATACCGGTTAGCTTTACAACAAAAGGCTGTATGGGTTTTTCGGGGTTTACAAGACTAATAAACTGGTCTACAACTTCGTGGCCATCAAATTTGTAAATGGCGATCTCGGTAATACCTTCTTCATTAAATTGTCCTCCGGTAGTTTCTATGTCGAGTATGGCGTACAAAAAAAGCGTATGTTTTATGTTGAGTTTTAAAGTTACAAAGTACGTAAATTAAAATTATTGTCAATAGCCAAAGCCATCAAATTAATCAATGAATAACAACTGTTTTATCGATGGCCAAAAATACTGCTGCCAATGCGCACCATAGTACTTCCGCAGCCAATCGCGATGTTGTAATCTCCACTCATACCCATGCTCAGTGTTACGGGTTTAAGGTTTCGGGTTTCGGGTTTACTGCTCAAAACATCAAAAACAGTTTTAAGATGGGTAAATTCTTTACGTATCTGGTTTTCGTCTTCGGTAAAGGTAGCCATCCCCATAAGTCCGGTTACTTTTATATTTTCGAGTTGTTTGAATTCTTCCGATGCTAAAAGTTCGTCCAGTTCGTTTTCATCCATCCCGAATTTAGTTTCTTCTTCGGCAATATGCATCTGCAACAGGCAGTCGATAACGCGGTTGTTCTTTTTAGCCTGTTTGTTTATTTCTGCCAATAGTTTGAGGCTGTCCACACCATGTACAAGGCTTACAAACGTTGCCATGTATTTTACCTTATTGGTTTGCACGTGGCCTATCATGTGCCACTCTATATCCTTTGGCATTTCTGCGTGTTTGGCTTCCATTTCCTGTATCTTGTTTTCGCCAAAAATACGCTGGCCTGCATTGTAGGCTTCCATAAGATCGGGTACAGGTTTGGTTTTGCTAACTGCAACAAGAGTTACGTGAGCAGGAAGTGTTGATGTTATTTCTAGTAGGTTAGATTGTATTGACATAATTAAGGTATTGGATTTTTCGATTTATTCGAAAAAAAATGAAGGCAAATTTAAGCCTGTAAGTTCGTTTAGAAAAATTTCCTGATTGAGGTTGAATAAGCAAATTCTAACGGTCAAATGATTTGTTAAAGCTCATATACTACCAATCCACTCCTGAACTTTGGCTCAATGTATGTGCTTTTTGGCGGCATTATCAGGTTATTATCGGCTAAGTCTTTAATTTCATTGATACTTGCAGGATACAACATAAAGCCCACCTCATATTCCTCTTCATCTATCATCTGTTTTATCAGGGTGATAGGTTTGTTTCCGGGAATATATTCTATACGGTTGTCATTACGCAAATCGGTAATACCTAACAATGGGTGCAATACCTTTTCGTATAATATCTGGGCATCCAGCGCTTCTAAGGTCGAATCAAATGTAGTGTCCTTTAGCGTTAAGGCATAAAATTCACCGTCAAGGTACATCCCAAAACTGAATTTAGCATCGGGTTTCCATAGCTCCTGCGCTTTGTTCTCAACAGTAAAGTCGGCGTTTAAAGCGGTAAGGAACTGTTTTTTGCTCAGTCCGTTCAGGTCGTGGATAATGCGGTTATATTCGTATATCTTAAGGTCATTTTCTGCAATCAGGAAACTCATAAAGTAATCCAGGTTTGCATTGCCCGATGTCGCTTTGTCTTCATCATACAGCATTTCTGAAGATGCTGAACGGTGGTGCCCATCAGCGATATAGAGGCTTTCAATAGAGTTAAATTGTTCCTGAAGCCATTGTATTTCACTTTCATCCTTAATGCGCCACAGCGTATGCTTATCCCTGTTAAGCGAAGAGAACAGGTATAACGGACGTTTGTGCTTTTTATCGGCTATATATTTTGTAAGCTCGGGTTTTTCAGGATAGGTTATAAGTACGGGTTCCGTATTAAAGCCTGTAAGGTGAAGATAATCTTTAAAATATTCTACACGATAAGGCAGTGTATCCTCATGTTTTTTGATGATGTTATTTTTGTAATCGTCTATAGATGTTCCGGCAATAATACCGGTATATACCCTGTTTTTGCTTTGTATTTCATAAAGGTAAAAAACGGGAGTACTTTCTCTTTTCAGGATTTCCTCGTCTTTGTATTCGTTGTATTTGGTGGCAACCGATTTAAATCTTGTCGTTGCAGATATCTTCTGCATATTCAAATACGCTGGTTTAAGCACATGCAGAAACGAAAAAGGATTATAGTCCAGTTGCGAAGCGAGTTCGGCGGGACTGTATTCGTCATACGAGCGCGATGTTACGAGGCTTACTTTGTCACGTGCCGGGCGTACTGCTTTAAAAGGAACTATTTTTGCCATGTATTATTTTCCAAATCGTTTAATGATGGCGCGTTCTGTTTGTGTTAAAAGAACAATACAGGCTGCAATTGCTCCTGCCACACCTATTGCTGTTTCAATAAATTTTTCTTGCGGAAAGATCATTAGCAAGATACCTATTAGCATCATTCCGCTGCCACATTTTGCCATCATTGCAGCAGAATATTTCTGTGAAAAGTCCCATTTTTCCTGAGAAGCCATAGATGATCCTGTTCTGTAGCCGTATAATCCGTTAATTTTCTTAGGAGGGAAATAATACATAATCAGTCCCATAATTGTAAAGACTGCTCCGATAAGGAAAGGCATAGAGAAAATAGTGTTTATCCAGTTTGATTCCATAGTGTTACAAGATAGAAAAAAGACGGATTATAAACCCGTCTTCCTGTACATTATTTAGTAAACATTGCTGCAATTTTCTCAGCTTTTTTACTCTCTTTATAGTCGTAAAAACCTTCGCCCGACTTAACGCCCAGCTTACCGGCCATTACCATATTAACTAACAGCGGGCATGGCGCATATTTTGGATTTTTAAATCCGTCGTGCATTACATTAAGTATAGAAAGACAAACATCAAGGCCAATAAAATCGGCTAACTGAAGCGGACCCATAGGGTGTGCCATACCTAATTTCATAACCGTATCAATTTCGTAGACACCTGCAACACCATTGTAAAGTGTTTCAATAGCTTCGTTGATCATCGGCATAAGAATGCGGTTTGCTACAAAACCAGGGTAATCGTTAACCTCTACAGGTACTTTACCCAGTTTTTCAGAAAGTTCCATTATAGCATTAGTCACCTCGTCTGATGTATTATATCCACGGATGATCTCCACCAGTTTCATGATGGGCACAGGATTCATAAAGTGCATGCCTATTACTTTGTCCTGCCTTTTAGTAACAGCAGCAATCTGTGTTATAGAGATAGAAGAGGTATTTGTAGCAAGAATTGTTTTCTCATCGCAAAAACCGTCAAGGTCTTTAAAAATGCGCAGTTTAAGCTCAACATTTTCGGTAGCCGCTTCCACAACAAGGTCGGCGTTAACCACACCATCTTTAATATCAGTATAAGTAATGATATTAGTAATGGTTTTGGCTTTGTCTTCCCCAGTTATAGTGCCTTTAGCAACCATACGGTCAAGATTAGCTTCAATAGTAGCCATTGCTTTATCAAGGGTTGTCTCAGACTTGTCAATCAGCTTAACGTTAAAGCCGTTTTGTGCAAAGGTGTGGGCAATACCATTACCCATTGTTCCTGCACCTATTACTGCAATGTTTTTCATTTTATTTGTTGTTTGTATATAGGATTTGTTTGTTGTCTGATATTACTTCTTAAAGCAATCAATAATCTGATAGGCTACACGAAGTGCTTCCGTACCATCTTCAAGTGTTACAATCGGGGTAGTATTGTTGTTAATGGCGTCTGCAAATGTTTCAAGCTCATCAAGTATGGCATTGTTTGCGTTAACGTCAGGATTGTCAAAATAAATCTGTTTTTTGATGCCTTCAGCGTTTTGCAGTATCATGTCAAAATCTCCCGGGACTTCCGGTGCATCCTTCATTTTTACCACTTCGCAGATCTTGTCAAGAAAGTCAACCGAGATATAAGCATCTTTCTGGAAGAAACGCGATTTGCGCATGTTCTTCATAGAGATGCGGCTTGCCGTTAGGTTTGCCACACAGCCATTTTCAAACTCAAGACGGGCATTGGCAATATCAGGCGTATCGCTGATTACCGAAACACCACTGGCATTGATAAGGCTTACCTTAGATTTTACAACGCTAAGTATAACATCAATGTCATGTATCATTAGATCCAGTACCACAGGAACATCTGTACCACGCGGATTAAACTCTGCCAGGCGGTGTGTTTCTATGAACATTGGGTTTTCGATCTTGTCTTTTGTCGCTATAAAAGCAGGGTTAAAGCGCTCTACATGGCCTACCTGTCCTTTTACATTATATTGTTTGCTAAGGGCGATAAGCTCATCAGCTTCTTCAACAGTATTAGATATAGGCTTTTCTATGAACAGGTGTTTACCAGCCTGAATAACATCTTTTGCACAGTCGTAGTGGGATAGGGTAGGTGTTACGATGTCTACAACATCTACAGCCTCTATAAGTGATTGTATGGTGTCAAATTTTTTGTAACCGAATTCAGCGGCTACTTTATCTGCGTTTTCGCTGTTAGGATCGTAAAAACCTACAAGGTCATATTTTTCAGATTGGTTAAGCAATCTAAGGTGTATCTTTCCGAGATGACCGGCACCTAATACGCCAACTTTTAGCATAAGTATAAATTTTGAAAAACAAAAATACTATTATTTGGTTTGAAATAACAAAAGCATCTGCCAAAAGAGCCTATAATTTTGCTGAATCTTTAAAATATGCTTTAAGAAGATTTTAAGATTTGAGAATACCGTATTGTTTGCTATTTTTACAAAAATAAATTCCCTTACCATTGAAAGATACAGCCAAACATCAAGGACTTCGCAATCAGCTTTCTGCCGTCTTGGAACAGAAAGGCATTACCGATAAGAATGTTCTTGAGGCGATAAAAAAAGTGCCGCGCCACCTTTTTCTTAATTCAAGTTTTGAAGATTATGCCTATCAGGATAAGGCATTTCCTATAGGGGCAGGGCAAACCATATCTCAGCCTTATACCGTGGCTTTTCAGTCGCAGCTGCTTGAAGTAGAGAAAGATCATAAGGTATTAGAAATAGGAACAGGGTCTGGTTATCAAACGGCTGTGTTGTATGCAATGGGCGCTAAGGTATTCAGCGTAGAAAGGCAGAATGAATTATTTAAAACCACATCGCTGCTGCTGCCTAAGCTCAATATAAGGCCTAAGCATCTTTCTTTTGGCGATGGCTACAAAGGGCTTCCTAATTACGCCCCTTTTGACAGCATTATCGTTACGGCAGGTGCGCCGATGATACCCAAACCGCTTATGGCGCAGCTTAAAATAGGTGGAAGGCTCGTAATACCTGTAGGCGACGACCCGCAGATTATGACCATGCTGATACGTAAAAACGAAACGCAGTTTGAAAAACATGAATTCGGTGAATTCAGGTTTGTACCGCTGCTTGAAAATAAAAACTAAAAATGGCCTCATAATTTACATGAGGCCATTTTTTTATTTGAATTCTTTTTTGATCCTGTCAATGTCACGTTTGGAGTCACGCTCTTTCATCGTTTCACGTTTGTCATAGTTTTTCTTACCACGAGCCAGCCCAATGTCAAGCTTTGCAATGCCTTTTTCGTTAGTAAAAAGCTTAAGCGGAATTATGGTAAGCCCTTTGTTCTGCACGCTCTTTAAAAGGCCTTTAAGCTCTTTTTTATTCAGGAGCAGTTTACGTTCGCTTTTTGGGGTATGGCTAAAGCTGCGGCTATAGGCATATTCTTCAATGTTTGTATTGATGGCAAACAGCTCATGTTCGTGAAATTCGCAAAAACTTTCGGCAATAGAAGCCTTGCCCAAACGTATGGATTTAATTTCAGAGCCGGCCAGTACAATGCCCGCTGTGTAGGTTTCAATTATTTCATAATCAAACCTTGCTCTCTTGTTTAGTATATTAACCGTTTTTTGCATAAGGACTGCAAAGGTAAGCACAATAGTTTAATGCTACAACTGCTGTATTAGTTACAATTATTATAATTTTTTGCCTCAGGCTTCCGCTTTAATGTTATTCACTATTTTTGCAACATGGAAAACACAGTTTCAAACAATCCGATGCATGGCATAACGCTAAAGAAAATACTGGAAGACCTTGTAGGCTTTTACGGCTTTGGTACACTGGGTGAACTTATAAAGATAAAATGCTTTAACGAAAACCCAAGCATTAAATCAAGCCTTACCTTTTTGCGTAAAACAGATTGGGCACGCAAAAAGGTTGAAGAGCTTTATATCAGGACCCTGCCTAAGTTAAACAATTAGGCTTCGGCGATTCCTTTCCATTTCTTTATAGAGACCGTAAAGAAGTACATATACAAACCAACAAACACTATGTTTAAAAAGAACATAGTACCAAAATTTGCATTTGTCCATACATAGACGGGATTATCAAAACTCACAGTCTTACCGTCTATAATCTTATAAGTATATAAATTTCGTGTGGCGTGGTTAAGTATTGTATATGCTGCCGGTATCAAGAAAGGCAGCAGCCATAATAGCATATTGAGTACAATACCTGAAATACCTTTTGACTTTCTTTGGGACGTTATAATATAATAAAGCAGCAATAGAATTACGATTACCACCCAAATAGCTAAAAACATATATTCGCCATTTATCCGCCTAAATCTGTAATCTACAACTTCGTCAATTACAACTGATAATAAAGCTGTAGCAAAAACAAGTATTCCTCCGCTTACTCCCGATATAAGCCAGCTTCTGCCTGATGTTGCCCTGAATGAAAATAATAGCATAGACAATCCCAGCGTGAAATAGATAAGTGCTGCCAGCATTGTAAAATTTGCGACAGGATTCGTATAAGCTTTATTAATTCTTCCATAGACAGTTTTAAGTGCGCTCATAGGAACATAATACTTAGGCAATATAACAGATTTGCCATTCACTACCTTTTTTATATTGATGCTGTAATCAATTTTTGCGCTGTCTAAAGGAGTATATTGGTCATATTGGTACTCGTCGTATTCATCAGTGTTGCTGAGAGTATTATTCTCAGTTTCATAAGCAAAAACAGGGCTGAAAGAGTTGTTGCCTATCACTTTATAATGGTTAAAATCAGGATAATGATATATAAGATCAAACCACTCATTGGCGGTAATATTTCCTTTTAGGTCGTGCTCTTTTTCGGCCAGGTCATGAAATTGTTTTAATACGTTATAAATAGAATCTTTATTTCCGTTTACCAGCCATCTTCTCACTTTTCTTAAAGTAACTGAATCTTTACTATGTCCCTGCATTGAGAATGTATATGGAAGTTTATTAAGCAAGGAGCTAAACTCGTATGTTTTACCACAGTAGCTAAATATTTTTCTTGTATATCTTCTCTTATTGAATACGGTATCGGTGCCCCTTTCGTAACTGCCCTCAGTAAATAAAGAGGCTTTAGACAGTATGTCCTGTCTTTTGATCAGTTCTGCCTTAGAGTAATAATGCCTTGCCCGTACTTCGGTTGCATACGTAAATGTTATAAAATAAGAACAATTAAAGAGGCACACTATAAAGATCAGGATCCATTCTTTAAATAATGAAGTGCGTTTTTTAGGATAAAAGCTCTTAAATGCATTATTACGAATGTAATAAACGATCCACATTATAAGAATAAGCAAAGATAATATGATGCTTAAAAATGTTACTAAAGCCGGACTGCCTTCGCCATAATAATATTCTTCCCTTATTTCACTAAAGTCAATTTCTCCATAAATATATCCGCTAATAAAAAATATGATGTTTATGAGAAGTCCTGTTATTACTAATGGAACAAATTTTACATTCCAGAGAAGCGGATGGTTAAGAAGCAGGTAATGCTGGGTTTTTTTGAACATGGTGTAGCTGTTATGATACAAAAAAGCGTCTTGTAGAGTTAGAGATGTTTCGCAGGTAATTTACAGGAATATTATTTTTTGTAATAATTCCCATAAAATCATGGATGGTTTTATCGCTGGAAAAGGTTGCAATATAAGTTCCGCCGTTAAATTGGAGTGAAACCAATTCATGCTGGCTGAAAACGTTGTTCAGCAGGCTTTGTGTCCATTCGCTTTCAAATTCTATTACGAGCTGTTTTTCCTCCGGTGCAGTACCTTCCGGCGTGTTTCCGTGAAGGTTGCGCTGAACCCCTTGTTTTAAGAAAATAACCTGGTCAGACGTTTTCTCTACTTCATACAATTGCTGCGAGCTAAGAATAATACCAATAGGCCTGAATGGTGATTTTGCGATAGCCCTAAAATCTTCGAGCACGGTTTGCTGTGCCAATATGTCAAGGTTGGCAAGGGGTTCGTCTATAAGCAATATCTTAGGTTTCCTAAGCAGCATTCGTGCCAGTTCAAAACGCATCTTGTAGCCTGATGAAAGGTCTTTCCACGCATGCTGCCTGAATTTCCGCAATCCAAGGCGTGCTATTATAAGCTCAACGATAAGTATGTTTTCCTGTGGCAGGTAACCGTAAGATGCTGCTGTAAAAACTAAATTTTCATACATTGATCCCCTCCAGGTATCGGTGCGCTGCGGTATGTAAACCAGTTTTGTGCGCAGGTCATACGCATCTTCAAAATTAAAATTATAATCAATAGTGCCCGATGTGGCATAAAGCTCACCGCATAGCAAGCGGAGCAGGGTAGTCTTTCCGTTACCATTCTCGCCTACAAGCCCTACTATATCGCCTTCAGACAGATCGAGGTTTATTGGTCCCAAAGAAAACACAGAAGAATGTTTTTTTGTGAGGTGCTTTATATCAAGTATTTTTTCTTTTGGCTTTAAGGGCTTTACAGATAAGACAGAATACAATTCGTTCAGGAGCGAGGTTGTTTTTTCTGCGAGAGTAAATTTATCGTCATTAGCATCTGACCAGTCCAGAAAGTTGCAGGTTTTACGGTAAAATGTTACGTCTTCTGTGTCGAGTGTAAAATCTATTACACGCTTAATGGCTAATGTGTAGTCCTGAAATTTTATAAGGTCTTTTACTTCCTCAAAGCTTTTTTGAAAATCGGTCATGGTTGGTGATTGATTTTCAAATGTATTAAAGAAGTTCTTACAAAACTAAAAAATCTTCCCTTAGGAAGATTTTTGTATTATTCTGTAACGGTAATTTTTCTTACTATCATTTTGGTAGGGTCTGCAGCCACAAATCTCAGCTCATATTCTCCTGCCGTTGTCGCCGTAAAAGTATAAGGCGCCGTAGATTCTTTTGTAGTGGGAGGGCAGCTGCATCCTTCGTAGTCTAACAATATCCTTATTTCTTTAGGAGATGTAGTAGTGGCTTCTGCAAAACGGTTAAACTTACCGCACGTTCCAAGTGGAATAAATGCAACATTAAGAGTAATTGGTGTATTCACTGTTGTGGTTGTAGGGCCTGTTACACCTGTAGGGTTAGTGTAGCTCTGAAAGTAGCAATAATTGTCGTTATCATCTACAGAACAGGCTGCGCTAATGCACGCCAACACGATTAAAAATGCGACGAATTTAAATTTTAGATTTTTCATTTTGTTTTAATTTATAAGTAGATGATAAGTTTGCGTTCCGGTTGCGTTATTAAAACAAATTTAACCTAATATTTCAATATAAAAACCTGCATTGTATTCTGTATGAGGTTCTAAATTAATTATTCCCTCTTTGTTAGATAGCACGCCACTTGCATTATTACTGTCTGAAAATCCCTGCCACGGCTCAATACATAAAAAAGGGGCGTTTTCTTTTGTCCAGATTCCCATGTGAGGAAAATCTTCAAACCTTACTTTTAAAAAAGCCTTCCCCTGATTTTTAATTTCTATATAGTCAGATTCAAGAGCCTTAAAGATAAGTGCATCATTAGTAAACAGGCTGTACTCTAAAGGTAGCTCAGCATTATCTGCTCTGATGGAAGTTTTTTTGTCAGACAGCAGGTCGTTTTCCAGCTGGGTTGCAGTGAGCATTTCTTCTTTTTCAAACTTAAGGCTATATTCTTTAAAATCTCCTGGTAGTGCAAAAGCAGGATGTGCACCCAACGAAAACGGCATTGTTTCCTTTCCAGTATTCCTAACTGTATAGCCAAGATGTAATGTAGAGTCCTTAAGCGTATATTTTAATTCAAGCTCAAAGTCAAACGGATATAGCTTTTTTGTTCCGGTATTAGATACAAGAGAAAAAGTTACGCTTTTACTGTCGTGTTCTTTAACGGCAAATTTGTTATCGCGCGCAAAGCCATGCCGTGTCATAGTATACGCAAAGCCATTATGTGTGTAAGTATTGTCTTTTAGTGTACCTACTATCGGAAAAAGAATAGGGGAGTGCTTGCCCCAAAAATCAGGGTTACCTTCCCACATATACTCCTTGTTTTCATCTTTTAGCGAAATTAATTCAGCGCCATGCGGATTAATATGGGCTGTAAGCTTATTGTTTGTAATGGTAATATTCAATGTAGTGTGGTTTAAAGTGCGATTGGTTTTTTCTCAGCAAGCTCTTTTATTTTCTGCGATGCCGTCTGCCCAAAGTTAATACTTGCATCGTAATATTTTGCACCGTCTGCTAAAATTGCAAAATCGCCAATCTCTATACCCAGCCACGTATGGCCTTCATCATCTACATTGAGTGTGTAGGTGTAGCCAATGTTCGTAATATTAAGGTCATCCCATGCGGGGACATATAGCGAATATCTTAATTTATGGTTGAGTTCAATTTCAATAACGCTGAGTTTAGAAGCGTCCGGCCATTGTATAATTGTTGCAGGGTGTATTTCATAATCCCCAAAATCTTCAGGAAGGTCGTCCCATTTCCTTATATATTCCGGTCGTATCAATACTTCCCAGACTCGTGTTACTGGTGCATCAATCCTGATGTTGTTTTTAACGATAAGAGATTTCATAGCTTTATTTTTTAGATTGGTATATTAAAGCTACGAAAACCATTATGCTGGCAATAATTGATTAACAGGGATTTATTATTTTTCGCTTAAAAATTCAAGTACTCGTTTGTCAACCTCTTCGGCGCGGTCTACGGTTAAAAAATGCCCTGCGGTCTCAATTACCGCACCGTGAGAATTGGGTATTTTTTCAGCAGCGATTTCAATGATGGTGATGGGACTCAGTATATCGTGATCGCCTACCAATACCAATACAGGAAGATCAAGGCTTTTTAGTTCATCGTCGCTAAAAGGAGTCATGGAAAACAAATCAAGCTTAGTTTTGGTGTATTTGTTCCCAAAATATATCTGGTCTTTTACAACAGGGTCAATTTTTTCGGGATATAATGAAAAGTCATGAACAAGTTTTTTAAGGCGGTTTCTTGTTGGTGCGATTTTAAAATTAGCAGCATTTATAAGGTCAGAATTCATGCTTATCATCTTAAAAGTTTGTACCGGTGCGAGCAATGCAAGTTTTTTAATTCTTTCTTTATGGTGTATAGCATATAGTGTAGCGATCCATCCTCCGCGTGAAGTGCCCAAAAGATTGATGTTAGTCAGTTTTAGGCCGTCAAATGTTTCGTTGTAAAGCTGAACTATTTCGTCACTGTTTAAGTTTCTGTTTTCCTTGAGAGACGATTTTCCTGCCTCCATGATGTAGTCAATAGCATACACACGGTAATTTTTGCTATAGTCTTTTACATTGAGGTACCACATGGTAGAGCTTGCATCCATACCGTGAAGCAGCACGAGTGGTTCGGCATTTACGGGGCCGCTTATTACAGCGTGCACAGTGCCAAAAGTAGTAGGGATATCCTGTTCTGTATAAGGCACCGGCCAAAGCCTAAGGCTTTTGTTGTAGGCATTTATATATTTCTGTTCGCCTTTCCTGGTTTTAAAAAGAGCATTTTTAGACGTGTCTTTTCCGGCCGCGCAACTTAATATGGTCAAAGCTGTCAGCAATATGAAACATCTTGAAATAAGGTTACGCTTCATCTTTGGTGGTCTTTATAAGTCCGATACCCGAGATGAAGAATATAAGGCCAAGTATGCCATATATAATAGTTGTTTTTATGTTTTGTTCCGCTGTAGTAGTATTAGCAAAAACGTAGGCAGCATAAATAAGGCTTCCAATGCCTAATACTGTAAGTATTGCTCCGAAGATTCTTTTTAAGTTCATAGTATAGGTGTTGTTAATATCACTACAAATTTGGAGTTTAATTATATAATATTTAAAATGTTTAGATAAACATTAACATTAAATGTAATGGATTGTTTTTGAATTGTAAATAGTTCAACGTTTTAAGGATGTGTGGGTATGTGTGTGGTTTTTTGACTACAAAATTCTTCTTAACCAAAAGTTATATAGTCATAAAGTTCTATGAGGTAATTGTTTAAATGTTGAAATTGCAATGAAATTTTAAAGGAGGTCTAAAATAACACCTTACAATATGAAGCCATTTTACTATTTAGTCCTTTTAATAGTCCTGTTTGTTACGGGATATTTGGTCTTAAACGACTTTAATTTTGATAACATAAGTTTTAGCAACTATCTTATCAATACACTGTTTATTCTGCTGCTGTCATGTGTGGCTATCGCTATAGGAGCTTATCTCGTTGCGATCAGGCGCAAACATCTTACTAAAGATGTAATGACAATACGACAGTATTACCAATATAAAAGCGCCCGTTAAACATACGGCTACGCTTTGTAGAACCCTGACTTGCGAGTTGGGGTTTGTTTTTGAAACAAAAATCCCGGCAAGAAATAAGCCGGGATTTTATGTTTTTATATACTTCTTATTTATTTAAAAGATCACTCTGGTTCCTGAAAACCAACTGTCCGTCAAAACTATCCAGTAAAATTATACTGTCGGTTGTCACTTTGCCCGAAAGTATCTGTTTAGATAGTTCGTTCATAACCTCTTTCTGGATGACACGTTTTACAGGGCGTGCGCCAAAGTCAGGGTCATAGCCTTTTTTAGAAAGGTAATCAATCGCTTCCGGTGTGGCGTCCAGCGTAATGTTTTGCTGTGCCAGCAGTTTCGTAACCGATTTTACCTGTAAGCCTACAATCTCTTTGATATTGTCTGAGCTTAGCGGCGTAAACATCACGATGTCGTCTATACGGTTTATGAATTCAGGGCGTACAGTTTGTTTCAGTAAGCCAAGCACCTCTGTTTTGGCAGCTTCAATAGCAGCGTCCACATTGCCTTTCAGGTTTTCAAATTTCTCCTGAATGATTGTACTTCCCATATTGGACGTCATAATGATGATCGTGTTCTTAAAGTCAGCTACACGGCCCTTATTGTCGGTAAGTCGGCCTTCATCCAGCACTTGTAACAATATATTAAAAGTGTCAGGGTGGGCTTTCTCTATTTCATCAAGCAGTACGACCGAATATGGTTTTCTTCTAACGGCTTCCGTAAGTTGCCCGCCTTCATCATAACCCACGTATCCCGGAGGCGCACCTACTAATCGGCTTACGCTGTGGCGTTCCTGATATTCGCTCATATCAATACGCGTCATAGCGTTTTCATCATCAAACAGGTATGAGGCAAGTGCTTTGGCAAGTTCTGTTTTACCTACACCCGTTGTACCTAAAAAAAGGAACGAACCAATAGGTTTCCTCTGATCCTGCAATCCGGCACGGCTTCTCCTTACGGCGTCGCTCACGGCCTCAATAGCTTCTTCTTGTCCTACCACGCGTTTGTGTAGTTCGGTTTCCAGGCTAAGCAGTTTTTCACGTTCGCCCTGCAGCATTTTGGTAACAGGAATGCCCGTCCATTTTGCTACAACTTCTGCAATATCTTCACGGGTTACTTCCTCTTTAATAAGGCTGTGCCCGTTTTGGTTTTCCGCAAGCTGCTGTTCCATCTGGTTTAGCTTTTCTTCACTGTCTTTTATCTTGCCGTAACGAAGTTCAGCTACTTTACCGTAGTTGCCTTCGCGCTCGGCGCGTTCAGCTTCAAGCTTATAATTTTCAATCTCGGTCTTGGCGGCCTGAATGTTGTCTACAACATCCTTCTCGCTTTTCCAGCGTGCGTAGATCTCGTTGCGTTCTTCTTTAACGTTGGCAAGGTCAAGGCCAAGGGATTTTAGCTTACTTTCATCGTTTTCACGTTTAATGGCTTCAATTTCAATTTCAAGCTGCATTATCCTTCTGTCAAGCACGTCAAGCTCTTCCGGTTTTGAGTTGATCTCCATACGCAGTTTAGAAGCTGCTTCGTCCATAAGGTCAATCGCCTTGTCAGGAAGGAAACGGTTGGTAATATAACGTTGCGATAACTCTACAGCGGCAATAATAGCCTCGTCTTTGATACGCACCTGGTGATGTGTCTCATATTTTTCTTTAATACCTCGAAGGATAGAGATGGCACTTTCGGTATCCGGTTCGTCTACCAGAACTTTTTGGAAACGGCGTTCCAGCGCTTTATCTTTTTCAAAGTATTTTTGGTATTCGTCAAGTGTTGTAGCGCCTATTGCCCGAAGTTCTCCACGGGCAAGGGCAGGTTTAAGGATATTTGCAGCATCCATGGCGCCATCGCCGCCACCGGCACCCACAAGGGTGTGTATCTCGTCAATGAAAAGTACAATATCGCCTTCGGCAGATGTAACTTCCTTAACAACCGATTTTAATCGCTCTTCAAATTCTCCTTTGTATTTTGCGCCTGCAATCAGAGCGCCCATATCAAGCGAGAATACAATCTTATTCTTCAGGTTTTCAGGAACGTCACCCTGAATGATTCGGTGTGCAAGCCCTTCTGCAATCGCAGTTTTACCCACCCCCGGCTCACCTACAAGCATAGGGTTGTTTTTGGTTCGTCGAGAAAGGATTTGCAATACACGGCGAATCTCTTCATCCCGGCCAATAACCGGGTCAAGCTTGCCATCATTAGCCAGCTGATTTAAGTTTTTGGCGTATTTATTAAGCGAATTATAAGTTTCTTCGGCACTGGCTGAGGTTACTCTTTCGCCTTTGCGAAGTTCATCTATCGCTGCCGCCAAGCCCTTTTCGGTAACACCCTGATCTTTTAATATCTGGGCTACCTTACTTTTTGATGCAAAGATGGCTAAAAGCAAATGCTCAATAGAAACGAACTCATCGTTCATTTTGCGGGCAATGTTGCTGGCTTCAGTAAGTGCTGTAGAGGCATCTCTAGAAATGCTCATCTCGCCACCGGATACTTTTGGGAAGCTTTGCAGTGTGCTGTCCAGTATTTGCTGGAATAATGGCAGGTTAACATTAAACTTTTTAAGAAGGAAAGGCGTTACATTTTCGTCTACCTCTAAAATTGCTTTAACTATATGTTCGTTTTCAATTTGCTGGTGTCCATAACTTTGGGCAATTTGCTGTGCCCTTTGTATGGCTTCCTGAGATTTTATAGTAAAATTGGCAAAGTTCATATCTTAATTTTTTTAAATTTGATAAGAGTATTTCAATTTATATTCCAATATGAAAAATCTGACGAATTGTCTGATTTTGATCTGATTGTTTAAATTTTAGCAGACAAAATGTCTTAAAAATGTCATTATGAGTATATTAGGTAAATTATTTGGCGATTCTGATAGTAAAGATAATTCATCTTCAAATATGGATTGGAACGATTTAACAGAACTAAAACAGTTAGACGAGATCACAGAAGAATCAAGAGAAGTGCCTGTGGTAATCTTTAAGCACAGTACACGATGCAGCATCAGCCGTATGGCACTCAAAAATTTTGAAAGGGAGTATAATATAGAAAAAGGAAGTGCTAAGCCTTATTTTCTTGATCTTTTAGAACACAGGGATATATCCAATGCCATAGCTTCACGTTTTGGCGTAATGCACCAGTCGCCGCAGCTTATACTTATTAAACAGGGAACGGCTGTTTACGACACATCACACAGTGATATAGATGCTGAAACCCTAAAGAATAAATTAGCGTCTTAGCGATGGGGATCATTGCAAAATTTCCCGGCAATTATTATATCGATTATCCATCGCCTCCCACAATAGAGTGGAATGAACTAACTGAAATTAGCCAGTTGGATAAGCTTATTGAAGAATCTGCGACTACACCTGTGGTAATTTTTAAGCACAGCACGCGCTGCGACCTTAGTGCGGCAATGCTTATGCGTTTTGAAAGAACGTATGAATACGGAGAAAACGTGCTAAAGCCAGTCTTTTTAGATCTAAGGCATTACAGGGAAGTGTCAGACGAGATTGCTACACGATTTGGGGTAATCCATCAGTCGCCGCAACTACTGCTTATAAAAGATAAAAAAGTGGTTTACAGTGCTAATCACGACGACATCTTTGCAGCAGGCCTGGCCAATAAAATTTAAGCCTGGCTTACCTTTTTACCCGTTTCCTTAATTATAAATGTAGTTATTATCGCTATTGCTATGCAGCCCACCCAAAACATTCCTGCTGAACGAAAGTGCCCTTCATTATCTGAAACGTTATAAAGGGTACTGCCAAAGAAATGGGCAAACACAGGGCCTAATAACGAAGTGACCCCAAAGGTGAGAAAGTTTATAATTCCTGTAGCTGTACCTTTCACGTTATCGGGGTTTGATTCTTTTATGATGGAATACGGAATCATCGCTGCTCCAGATGCTATGCCTAAAAGCAATGTGCTTGCATAGGGCGATATTAGGCCGGGTAAATACAATAGCTGTAAAAAACTAAATATCATAACTATTCCGCCGCCTATTATTACAGGCCTCCTGTAATACGTCTTATCGGCAATCCAGCCTAATAAAGGGCAACCGATAGCCCAGCCTAACGGCACAAGCGCGCAGGCAAGCGTAGCAGTACTGTAATCAAGATGCCTGTCTTCCTGAAAAAACGCAATGCCCCAGGTCATGGCAAAAATGGTTGTTGGGGCAAACAATAAACCTGATATTATCCCCGACATATAACTCTGCGGATTAGAGAATACGATTTTGTAGGGAGTAAGTAGTTTTTGCTTCGGCAAAGCTGCCTCTGCAGTTTTATTTTCAACAGGGATAAAATAGAGTATGAGCAGGCTTATGATGAACGACATTACACCCAGCGTGATCCAGAATGCCGTAATGCTCATTACATTATTTATAACAGGGGCGGCGATAAATTGTCCGGCAGACCCGCCTAACATACCAAGGCATTGGGTAACGCCAATAGCTGTTGCCAGCTTATTGGGTGCAAATGCACGGGCAGCAAGATAGACACAGGCAGGGAAAGCCATGGCTGAACCCATTCCCTGCAACAACCTCCCAATGTAAGCAGGTGTGTAGTCAGAGATTATAAATAGAATACATCCTAAACCTAATAGTACGCTTCCCGTTAATAACGGATATTTTGCGCCCAGTTTATCGAAAGAAAGTCCGGCGGCAAGGCTTGTTACAGAGTAGGTGATATAGTAAGCACCGATTATAGTGCTGACATCATTTACAGATGCCGAAAATAATTTAGAAAGCTCAGGAATCATTATGCTTGGCGTAGAGCGAACGGCATATTCCAGAAAGTAGAAGATCAGACCAAGCACCCATGCAATTATAAATGGATTCCATTGTCTTTTAAGTGAATTCATTGCAAATTTATTATGTACGTATTATAAAGTTACAATGTAATTTCGGATTTAATGCTTCAAAATAAAACAATAAGAAAATTGTTGCATTTTTAGCAATAAAATGGGATTTAAATTTTTCTTTTAAAATAAAAAGTCAAAAAAAACGCCCCTATTGGGGCGCTTATATTTTATTTCTTAGTGAAAGGAGGAAGCAGCTTGCTGCAAACCTCTCCAAATCCTATTCGTACATTATCATTCTGGCAATAGCCCCTCATAATAACCGTATCGTTATCGTTAATGAATTTGCGTTCGCTGCCGTCATTCATTTTGATAGGGTTTTTTCCGCCCCAGCTTAACTCAAGCATAGAACCGAAACTATCCGGTGTAGGACCAGAGATTGTTCCGCTGCCCATAAGGTCACCGCTGTTTACACGGCACCCATTTACGGTATGGTGTGCCAGCTGCTGCGCCATGCTCCAATACATATATTTAAAGTTGGAGTTGGAAACCACGGTTTCTACTTCGCCTTCCGGCTCAATAGCAACCTGAAGTTTGATATCAAACGCGTGAGCGCCTTCCTGTCTTAGGTACTCTAAAGGCTGAGGTTCGTTTTGCGATGGGCCTTTGGTACGGAATGGTTCAAGGGCATCAAGTGTAACGATCCACGGAGAGACTGACGATGCAAAGTTCTTGGCAAGGAATGGCCCTAGGGGTACGTATTCCCACTTCTGGATATCGCGTGCGCTCCAGTCATTGAAAAGCACCATACCAAAAATATGTTCTTCGGCCTCTTCAACAGGGATAGACTCGCCCATAATGTTGGCATCGGTAGTAATAAAAGCCATTTCAAGCTCAAAATCTACCAGCTTAGACGGGCCAAATACCGGCTGTGTTTCGCCATTAGGCAATGTCTGCCCGTTTGGTCGGTGTACAGGAATTCCGGAAGGAACTATTGTAGACGATCTTCCGTGGTAACCTACAGGCAGGTGCAGCCAGTTAGGCAGCAGTGCATTTTCAGGGTCACGAAACATCACACCTACATTTGTAGCATGCTCGCGGCTTGAATAAAAATCGGTATAATCACCTATAAGTACAGGAAGCTGCATTTCTACATCCTCTATATTAAAGATAACTACTGCCTTATGGTCTTCATTATTTTGAAGCGTAGTGTTGTTTACATCAAAAAGCTCGGCGATACGGTTACGTACCAGCCTCCATGTTTTCTTTCCGTCAGAAATAAAGTCATTCAGGGTGTCCTGCATGAACATATCATCAGTAAGTTCTATGCCTTCAAAGTAATTTAACTGCTGAAGTGCACCAAGATCTATGGCATGATCGCCAATTCTTGTTCCGATGGTTACCACATCGTCTTTTGTGATAAAAACCCCAAAAGGTATGTTTTGTATAGGGAAATCACTGTCTTTATTTACGTTAAGCCAGGATTTTCTTGAAGGATCGTTTGCTGTTAACGGCATATTTCGTTATGTTTTTTTGTTTTATTGAATAGTCAAATATAGTTTGGTCATTCGTTTTACCAAACGTTTTTTGTACTTTTGACGGCAAATTAACGAAAAATTATACAATGCAACGCGACGAACAAATTTTCGACCTTATTCTTGAGGAACAAGACAGGCAAATTCACGGTTTGGAACTTATTGCATCAGAAAACTTTGTAAGCGACCAGGTAATGGAAGCTGCAGGTTCTGTGCTTACTAATAAATATGCCGAGGGCTATCCTGGCAGAAGGTATTACGGAGGCTGCGAAGTGGTAGATGTAATAGAGCAGATTGCCATAGACAGGGCGAAAGCACTTTTTGGTGCCGAATATGCTAATGTACAGCCACACTCAGGTTCTCAGGCTAACGTTTCTGTTTTCCATGCTTTCCTTAAGCCGGGCGACAAAATTTTAGGTTTCGATCTTTCTCACGGCGGCCACCTTACACACGGTTCTCCTGTAAACTTTTCAGGAAGGCTTTATGTACCGGTATTTTACGGTGTAGAAAAAGAAACAGGTCGTTTGGATTACGATAAAATACAGGAGATAGCGACAAAGGAGCAGCCAAAACTTATCATAGCAGGTGCTTCGGCATACTCTCGTGATATGGATTTTGAGCGTTTCAGAAAAATTGCTGACAGCGTAGGTGCTTTCCTTTTTGCTGATATCTCTCACCCTGCAGGCTTGATCGCTAAAGGGCTTATGAACGACCCAATTCCTCACTGCCACGTTGTTACTACAACTACGCACAAAACCCTTCGCGGGCCAAGAGGCGGACTTATCCTTATGGGTAAAGATTTTGAGAACCCATTTGGCCTTAAAACACCTAAAGGAGAAACAAGAATGATGTCTTCGCTTCTTGATGGCGCTGTATTCCCGGGTAACCAGGGTGGGCCGTTAGAGCACATCATCGCTGCTAAAGCGGTTGCTTTTGGAGAGGCTTTATCTGATGAGTTCTTTACGTATGCTATGCAAATACGCAGCAATGCACAGGCTATGGCTGCTGCATTTGTTAAACGTGGATACGATATTATTTCAGGAGGTACAGATAACCACATGATGCTTATTGACCTTAGAAATAAAAACATTTCTGGTAAAGAAGCTGAAAATGCACTTGTAAAAGCTGAGATCACTGTAAACAAGAACATGGTTCCCTTTGATGACAAGTCACCTTTTGTAACGTCAGGTATCCGTGTGGGTACTGCTGCAATCACTACACGTGGCCTTGTTGAAGCAGACATGGAAACTATTGTTGACATGATTGACCGTGTTGTGATGAACCATACTGATGAAGAGGTTCTTGAACAGGTTGCCGATGAGGTTAACGCTATGATGAGCGAAAGACCGATATTCGTATTCTAATCAGGTTTTCCGATTATATATAAAATCCTTTTCGCTTTTGCGGAAGGGATTTTTTATTTTGTTAAAGTGCTTTCAATAAAAAAGTGGTTTTTCTAATTTTAAGATCCAACTTAAAACCAAATAGTTATGAAAATCATTTATGCTTGGGTACTTTTTATGACAGGGATAGTATGTATTGCCCAAACCTTTGGAGCAACAGCATTAGATGTTAAGGGAACTTATGATTCGGCTAAGCCGGTAACAAGGCAATGGTTAAGGCAGGGGACAAGCGGTAATGTTACAATGGTATTTCCGCAGACTCCTAATGGTATTAACGAAGCTACAACATTGGTTCAGGGAATGCTTACCGAAAATGGATTGACTTTTGATAATCCTGATATCTACAGAAACATAGATGGTAAAGACCTTTCTAATAATAACAATAACAGGAATCCCGATACAATGAACGCATCTATTCAAAAAGGTAACTCAAAAGTAAACCTGATGTGGAATGCAAACGATGGTTCAATGCTTCATCTGCTGTTAAGTAAAAATGCTTATGAGGTAACAGTTATGAATGCTTATAAATAATAATGTAGAGGGAAGGAAGTGTATAAAATAAAAAAGACCCGTGGGTGGAAGCCCCTGGGTCTTTAAACTACTAACCGTTGTAACATGGTTAATAGTGAGCTGCAAATGTACGCTGGATATTTTTTAAAGCCTAATAAATGGGCTTTTTATTTTACTATAATTTCATATTTGTCCAACAATCCTTTTAGCCCTGCCTGGGAAAACATCGCTTTTTTAAGCTTATTTCGTTCAGGGTCAATAGAAAAGTTGTAGCTTGTGGTAAAGTCGGCTTTATCGGCAATTGCATCAATAAATACTGCTTTATGCAGGTTGCAGTTGTCAAAAATAACTCCGGTAAGGTCGGTTTTCATAAAATCTACTGCGATAAGGCTGCAATTGCTGAATACCGTTCCGTTAATTTTAAGCGTATAAAACTTAGCATAGTCAAGCATGCAGTCCTTAAACTCTATTTCAAACAGCAGGGGATCTACCATAGCAAAATTAACCCCGTTAAAATCGCAGTCATTAAAAACAGCGCCTCTAAAAGCGACGTAATTTATTTTTGCCTCATAAAAATTGCAGGTAGTAAAAACGCAGTCTATAAAGGCAACGCCGGTATAATCGCATCCTGAAAAATCACAATCGGTAAATGTGCAGCGTTCAAAATCCTTATACATGATTTCCTCTGTGTCGAAAGTTACTCCCGTAAAATCTTTTTCTATGATATAGTTGTCAGTCATGCTTTAGTTTTAACAGTGCAAATATCGTATAAACTAAGCAGAAAACAGGGGTAAAAGTAAAATGCTAAAATCCCCGGATGCTTTCGTTAAATGGCAGTATCCACTTTTTGTGAGCAAAAGATTCTTTTTCATCCGCCAGGTTTACTGCAGGGTCTATGTAAGGCTGGCTTAGCCGTCCGTTAAGGGCAACGTAGCACTGCACTCTTACTTCGGGATGGGCAAAACCTTTAGCTCTATAATGGTCGCGGAGAAAATGAGCATATTCCAGGATAAAGTCGGGTTGAAAAGACATCTGTTTTTCCTGAAACCGCGTTAGAAATTTCTCATTATCGACTAATAGCGATTTACCTGACTTAGCATCAGATACCACAAATTGAGCATAGCCTGCTTTTTCCATAAGCATTACACGCCATGAGAAGCGGAAGCCCTCTTCTGTCCAAAACAATTCTTCCGGATAACATAAATAACGAAATGGAAAAACCAGCTGCACCAGCATAAAAATCGTAACCAATAGGATACAGCCCTTATAAAGGTTTTTATTTTTTGGTTTATAAAAGGTATCACCTTCTGATTTAGATAGCGGAATGCGAAGTGCATCCGCTAGCATTGAAAGACATTTTTTATGAAAGCCTGAACTAAAGAATATCAGCGATGATATTATCATTATGTACGGGAACATCCCAATAGGGAAGAGTAAAGATGTAAGCAGGTGGAATGCCACTACAAAGGCAAATCCTAATAATCGTGTTCTTTTGTATATCAGTAAAAAAACAATGCCCAAGTCGTATAAGGTTCCAAACCAGCTAAAGAAATAATGTACCCAGCTTTTAAGCATTAGAGAGCCCACAATTGGCAGCCCGGCATGGCCTGTAAGCCATATTTTTAAAGGCATTGCATTAACAAGCCAGTCGGAATTAAGCTTTGCGAGTCCGGCATATAAATAAACTATTGCCAGTGTCAGTTTTAAGATATCAACAGTCCACCGCGGAATTTTTGTAAATCGTTTTTCGGGATTTTTAAAGCTGTCGACAGAAAAATAAGCACCCGCAGGAATGAAAATTAAAATGAAGGCAATAATGGAGGTAAAGTAGTAATGGTTAAGATAGGTTGTCTTATCCATCAGCTCTATGTATGTAAATGTCAGGAAAAAGGTTAGGGCAGAAGTCCTGTATCTGTAGCCTGCTATTATGCCTGTAGCAGAAAGCGCAGAAAGTATAAATATACCGTAAGTATACATTCCTATGGGTTTAACCCAGCTAAAGCCGTAATAGGTAAAATGAAAAGACGGCTGGATATAAAACTTGTCTATCCAGCCGTTAAGTGCAAATCGTATGAGGCCAAGCAGCATCATGAAGCCAAAGGCTATGCGGTAAAATGCCAGTGATGCTGAATCGGTATATGAATTTAAGTATGCTTTGATCTTATCATGCATGATTAATCGCCGTCGCCGTCAACGTAGTCTATCGTCATATTTAGTGCCTGCATCATGTCAACTTTTATGTAAACAACATTTTGCTGAAGTGCACTGTAAGCAGCGAGCATTTTAGCATTATCGTTTACTATCTGCTGTGAGAAACTGTCGCTGAGTGTATTGTTTGCAGCGAAAACCAAATTAAACTGACTGTTTATAATATCGCTTAAATTTTGGTTATTCCTAACGGCCTTAACATCATCGAGTGCACTTTTAAGGCTGGCACCTGTTGAAGTTCCGTTAAAAGCTTTGCCATTAAAGAAATCAACTTCGGCTTGCATGCCAGCATTTAATAACACTTTAGACACATCATTTTTATAATAGGCTTCGACCTTGTCAGGAAAGGTAGTGCCATTTGAGAACAGACCTGCCGGAATGCCCATTTTTGCAGTACGCACATCTTTCTCAAGATTTTTAATAAAGTTGTTGGTCGTCTTGTTTACAGAGCTGGTTACAGATGTTCCATTATTCTGTATGTATTGTGAGCGGAAGTTTGTTTTCCAGTCCGCCGTAACTGTTTCGGCAATAGTTTTCAATTGGTTTACAACCGTCGTAAGGTAAGCTGACGCATTTGCATTTGCGAAGAATGAGATTGTCTCGCTATCCGTGCCCTGGCCATTGATAAGGTAATCTACGGCAGGAAAACCCTGTTTGGTAAACTGCGCCTGAAGGTTCAGATTGTATGTTCCTGATGCAATATTAGCCTGTATTCCGGTAACATCTGTAGGATAGGTGTTGGCACTTTGTTTAAGGTAAAGCTCTGCAGCTTTGCCAAAATCGTACATTGCTATATACTGGTAAGCGGTATAGGCATTCTGCCATTCTGTCCTTAAAGAAGCAAGTGTTGAAGCATCTGGAGAAGCTGTAAAGGCAGCGGTACGCTGTGAAAGCGTATTTACCTTCGATGAATAATTTTCATAAGCAGGAATTATTATATTGTCTGCCCAGTTGGTAAGCATGGCAGTACGGTCGTATCCTTTTGTGTTATTGTTATTGGTCTCGCTATTATCGCTTGAAGAACAGGCTAATAATAGTGTTGAAACAAAACAAACTGAAAACAGTAATTTTTTCATATTCCGATAATTTGATGCAAAAGTATAAAAGTGAGATTACTTATATTGAATTATTCTAAATAATTTATAATTTCAATTTTAAGAAAAAATTATTTCTGACTTTGTTGGCAGTGTGCCAAAAGTTTCTACATTTGCCTTGTTTTTAATCAATCTAAATAAAGAATTTTAAACAATGAAAAAACTTACCATTAGCCTTTTATCACTTGCCGGAGCCGGCCTTATAATTGCTTCATGCAGCGATGACGATAACAACGACACGTCAAGAACAGTTACTAAATCAGAGGTTGTAGCTAACTACGCCAAAATCGTTTACCAAAACTATAAAGATGCTTATGATGATGCAGTAGAGCTTGAAACTGCTATCAATGCATTTACGGCAAACCCAACTTCGGCTGGTTTTGACACTGCAAAAACAAAATGGAAAGAAGCGAGGGAAAGCTACGGAACTACAGAAGCCTTCCGTTTTGCTAATGGTCCAATTGATGACGAAGACGGACCGGAAGGACTTATTAACGCATGGCCGCTTGACGAAAACTATATTGACTATGTTGATGATAACGGAACGATAGTTAACGGAGGTATTATAAATAGCACAGCGACCGTAGAGATTACAAAAGAGTTTCTTTCTGCCCTTAACGAAGACGGTGGTGAGAAAAATATCAGCACAGGTTACCATGCTATTGAATTTTTACTTTGGGGACAGGATCTTACAGCTCCTGCAGAAAAGAAAGCAGGACTTAGGGCTTATACTGATTACCTTGATGGAAGTGCTGCAATTAATCAGGCAAAAAGGCGCCAGTATCTTAATGTAGTTGCAGATCTTCTTACAGATAATCTTGATTACCTTGTTAAACAATGGGAAGAGGGAGGAGAGTACAGGACTGTGTTCCTTGCTTTACCGGTTGACACTGCGCTACAAAATATCTATTTAGGTATAGCTACATTGGCATCTGCTGAACTCGCAGTTGAGCGTATGGATGTTGCTCTTGCTAACATGGATCAGGAAGATGAGCACAGCTGCTTTAGCGACAACACGCACAGAGACATTTACTTAAACTTTAAAGGCATAGAAAATGTTTACGAAGGCGAATATGGCAATATCGATGGGCCATCTCTGGAGGATCTTGTAAGACAGGCTAACAATCAGGTTGCTACAGATACCGATAAAGCATTTGATGAAACTGAAGACGATATCGAGGCTATAGCGATTCCTTTTGACTTTGCAATCTCTCAGGGAGCTACATCTACAGAAGGTGCAAAAGTTAAAAAAGCGGTACTTGCACTTCAGGAAAAATTAGGAGCTAACTTGCTTGCAGGAGCAAGTGCATTAGGCATATCGGTTACCATAGAGTAATTTACAATATATTTGCAAGAAATAATAAAGGTGCCCTCTACATGACGGGCACTTTTTCTGTTATAGAATACAATGAAAAAATATGTTTATGCACTCGTAGCAACTTCTCTTTTTATTGCAGGCTGCAGTAAGGATGATAGCAGCGATTATGTGCCATTGGGTGCCGAGGCAGGAGAAGAATTTTCGGGCGGAGTAGCAACAGTCAGTAATGCTACAGAAGAAGCCTTTGGTTTCGCTTATAATGGGCTAAGCGCTTCAGAATCTACTGATTTTGGAGTGGGGAATTCATTTTTCAGGCAGAGCTGGGTATCGGCGCCATCTTCAACTACAGCCCGCGACGGATTAGGGCCTTTTTACAACGCCGTTGCCTGCGCAAGCTGCCATTTTAAGGACGGAAGGGGGCGCCCGCCTTTATATGATGGAGAATTAGGACGAGGACTGTTGCTTAGATTGAGCATACCCGGCATGGATCCGCACGGAGGGCCTTTGGCAGATCCAACATATGGAGGGCAATTACAGGATAATGCTATCTTAGGCCCAATAATAAAAGGCCAGATAGGAATAACATATAAAACCATTACCGAAACTTTTGATGATGGCACTTCTGTTGAACTTAAAAAACCAATTTATACCATAAATAATTTGGGTTATGGGTCATTGGCTTCCGGCCCGATGATCTCGCCGCGTGTTGGAAACCAGATTATAGGTCTTGGTCTGCTTGAGGCAGTTCCGGATGCTGCAATTCTTGGCTTCGCCGATGAATTTGACAACGATGGAGATGGCATCTCAGGACGGCCCAACTATGTTTATGATATAGAAAGCAACTCGCAGAAACTGGGACGTTTTGGCTGGAAGGCTAATCAGCCTAATGTTAAGCAGCAGGTTGCGGCCGCATTTTCTAACGATATGGGAATTACATCTTATATGTTCCCTAATGAGAACTGCCCACCGGGCGTAGATTGTGGAAGCATTCCAAACGGTGGAACTCCCGAAATTGCAGATCTTGCTTTTGACAGGGTGGTGCTTTATTCCAGGGTTTTAGCAGTACCTATACGACGCAATCATAACGATCAGGATGTGCTTAACGGAAAAAAACTTTTTAACGATATGCAGTGCGTGGCCTGCCATAAACCTAAAATGCAGACTGGAGACAGCTACTTTATCTCCGGTTATCAAAATCAGACAATACGTCCTTATACCGATTTACTCCTTCATGATATGGGTGAAAATCTTGCAGATAACGCGACAGATTTTCTGGCTTCAGGATCAGAGTGGCGCACGCCTCCTTTATGGGGAATAGGATTAGTGCAGACAGTAAATAAGCATACTAACTTTTTACACGATGGCAGGGCGCGTAATCTTATGGAAGCCATCTTGTGGCATGGCGGGGAAGCACAGGCTGCTAAAGAAAAGTTCAAAAAGCTTTCTGCAAAAGAACGCGAAGATGTGATCAGGTTTCTTAATTCTTTATAAGCAACACTTATAGTCTTTTTTAAAATATTTCGTAGCGGAGTGGGGAAAAACCTGTCTACTCCTGTTATACGTTTTTAGAATTTGAAATAGTACTGATTTCGGGATAGTAAAACGTTTTTATAATATTTTTTTAACTTTTTTTGTGAAGTTAAATTTTCGATGATTTAAATGTTAAGAAAAAGGGTTAGATTTGACGTGTTTATACAATTTATAATAAATAATTATTATTTAAAGCTAATATATCTGCAATGAAAAAGATTTTTTACAAAATCAATCTTGAACCTCAAAAGCTGCTTTGGCTGGTTTGCCTGTTGGCTCCTTTTACCGGTATTTCCCAGCTTACACCTACATACATAGGTAGCGCGGCTTCTACAGGGGGAAACTGTTATACCATTACTAATAACGCTGGTAATAATTCAGGAGCTGCATGGTATAGCAACCCTATAGATTTGTCTCAGGACTTTGATATCGTTTTCAATGCTTTCTTTGGAGCAAATGCAGGCGGCGCTGATGGTATGGCATTTGTTTTAAAGTCTACCTCTAATGCCGTAATCGGAAATACAGGTGGCGGACTTGGTTATGAAAACTTAACAGGCCAGACATTAGCCGTTGAATTTGATACTTATACTAACAGCAATTATGGTGATCCCGCTTATGACCATATTGGTTTAGAAAGCAGCGGTTTAGTTAATCACAATCTTGTTGCGCCTGTTCAGGCTTCGGCTACATCTGGCAACATAAAAGATAATCAGCAGCACGAAGTAAAAATAACCTGGAGGGCGAGCACTCACATATTGAAAGTATATTTTGATTGTGTTGAGCGTATTAGCTATAATAATCAGATTATTATTTCCATTTTTGGAGGTTCTCCTACGGTATATTTTGGTTTTACCGGATCAACAGGTGCGCTGTCAAATCAGCAGTCTGTTTGTTTTAAATATATCTCGTTTGTAGCCGGAGGATTTCAGGATCAGGTAGTTTGCGAAGGTGGCAGCATCAGCGATATAGATGGTACTTACCAGGGAGCGGCGAGTTATTTATGGACACCTGCAACAGGTGTAAGTAATCCCGCTATAGCTAACCCGGTTTTCACGCCAACTGCTACTACAACATATACGCTTACAGTGACAGATAACTGCGGGCAATCATTCCAACGTTCATTTACGGCTACTTTGGCTGAAGTTAATGTTGCAGATCCTGTAGATTTATCTATTTGTGGTGATCCTGCTCAAAATGGTTTTTTTGATCTTCATCAAAATGATGATGTCATGAAGGCACCGCTTGCAAATCCATTTGAATACGATATCGAATATTATCATAGCCAGCAGGAAATAGATGAAGGGTATCCTATGATCTATTATGATCCTGCTATAGGTTATGAAGGTTCTGACGGTGAGGTGATTTATGCTAAGGCCGTTGGTTATTCAACCCCTTGTTTTATAGTAAGGCCGTTTACGCTTCATATTAACGAGTGTAGCGTAAATTTAGAGCCTTATGCAGTTCATGTATGTGAGCCTGCGCCTTATGACGGCATTGAAACTTTTGACCTTACATCGTATACAGATGAGATGACAGTTACAGATCCTGTACCTGCCAGTTATGTATATTCATTCTATCACACACAGGCAGACGCTGAAGCTCCTTCAAACCCAATTGCAAGCCCTGAAACCTACACAGGTACCGATGAGGTTGTTTGGGTAAGGGCTGAAGATGCAGCGAATGCGGATCCCGACGCTTACGGTGTCGCACCGCTAACGTTAACTATAGATTCACAGCCGGTTGTGGGAACTTATTCTGATATTTCTTCATGTGGCTCATATACACTTCCGGCTGTAACAACAGGAAATTATTATACTGGGTTAAACGGTAGCGGTACTATGCTTCCTGCAGGTAGTGTACTAGATACAGATCAAACCGTTTACGTTTACGCGCAATCCGGTACGGCGCCAAACACGTGTACTGACGAGACAAGCTTTGAGGTAACTATTTACCCTGCTCCTGAAGTAGCGGAGGTAGCCGACCTGCAGGCATGTGACACCTATGTGCTTCCGGCACTTACAGTAGGGAACTACTATACGGCACCGGGCGGAACAGGTACGCAGCTGGCAGCAGGCACACCGATAACAACAACACAGACACTTTATATCTATGCCGTAACGGGCGATGCTACAAATGTGTGCAGTGATGAGTCAGACTTTGTGGTGACCATCAACAGCGCCCCTGT
>NZ_JAWLIK010000012.1:0-138072 GCF_033042555.1 Flavobacterium sp. DG1-102-2 | reverse complement strand
TAGCTCAGCTGGCTAGAGCAGCTGATTTGTAATCAGCAGGTCGTGGGTTCGAGTCCCTCTATCGGCTCAATAAAAAACCGCTTAAGTAATTAAGCGGTTTTTGTGTTTTTTGGTCTTTAGCCCAGCGGTCTCCAATATAGAGAGGACGACTTCAGATGAATTATAGCGGATAGGACCTTGCTGTTTCTTCAGGGATATTTTAACTCCAGTTCATTAACTTCTTTATCTACTTAATCCATCCGGTATTATTTTCAGATTCAAAATCCACCTGTTCTGCTATAATAAGTAAAGAAGCCAACCTGTATGCTTTTACATATCTCTTGGCATAACCGAAAGCTCCTATGTCTCTCATCTGGAATTCTATAGTACTGTTTGTAGAGTTTTTATTCTGATAGGCAATAAACTGAGTTTTCCACCTTCCTTTACGAATAAGGATAAACATTGGGTCTTTAGTATAGATAAACAAAGCCACAAGCGCAGGAATCGTCAGTGCTATACCTTTTTTTAAGCCCTTTCGAAATAAAATAGCGTTTGATGCTATCATTAAAGGAGTTCCTGCCAGTAATCCCCAATATGCAAAAGATTTTAATGGCTCGCTTTTGATTTCTACACAGGTATACTAGTCCGTAAAAAACAGGAAAAGTACAATAGCATAAAGCGAATTAAATAGTATGGCGGCCGTTTTCTTCTTTGGATTCATAGATATAAACTCAATTTGAGATTTTTAGATTATTTATCAATTTCAAAGTGATTTAAAAAATTCTTTTCTCGAATGAACTTTTTCTCTTGATCTTTCTCGATAAATAAGGCTTTTTGCTCTCTGTCATATAAGATTGTATCAGGAATGAAACCAACATTATCATATGGGACTTTTGAAAATATGATAGTGTCGCCTTTAAATTTGTAGTTGCCCTTAAAGGATTCCTCATACCCAAACATGCCTGCACATTGGGTTTCGCATTTGCCACCTTCTCTCAGGATCAAAGTATAGTGATAAAGGTCATCCTTTAGCGTCGCGGAAAGTATTTTGTTGTTTTTGAATAGTTCAGAATCATAAAGGTTAAACACTATGATAAGAACAAATGTAATTAGGTGCATGTTTATTTTTATTCTGCTTTTATAATATCCGCCATCAAATAAATCTGCAACAGCACTGAAAAATGATATAATGTAAATTATTAATAGAGGGACAATAATAAACCAATAACTTAAGGTCCACAATATCATCCCACCAAAGAAATGCGTTGCCATAAAACCAATAATACCCACACAGGCTATAGCTGCTAAGCTATATGATTTTTGTTTTTGCATAGTAAGTTATCTTCTTGATCAAATCTAAAAAAAAACCGCTCAGTTATCTAAGCGGGTAGTACGTTTTATTTCATTATTTGTGGTTTCCCTGTTATGGGATAAAGCACTTTTATATGTTGGTTATATTTATAACCGGCCCAAACATAATGCTGTTTGTTATATGTTTCAGATAGTTTTTTATCCAGGTAGAGTACGTTTTCGCATTTGTAAACCATATAAGGGCTGTAAGTACCTATGTCACCTTTGGTTTTTCTATCAGTATTGAAAATTTCGTAATCATTACGGCAAATAAGTTCAGCCTTACCATCGTTGTCTAAATCTGCAAATTGTATCGGGTTTTGAATGTTGTCATTTGCCAGCTGTATTAATTTACTACCTGTCACGGCAATAACATCAAGCTCATCTCTTCCTGAACCATAGGTAAAGCCAAAAAGCACTATATACGATGTGTCATTTTCTTTATATACAAATATCCGTTTAGACTTCACTGCATTTGCATTGTTCTTTAAAAAGGTTGTGTCAATATCGTCCCACGCATCTTTAGCGGTAAATGTATTTCTTCCGGCAGTACCAAGAGAAATATTTATTTTCCTGAATTGCCCCGGATCTCCTTCAACAGGAGGCATGGAGATAGCAATAGTGTCTGGTATACTGTCGTTATTAAGGTCGGTAATGATGGTTTCAAAAGGAGCATACATGGCGTTTTGCCCATCTTTTTCCTGTGCATTTGCAACTGCAAATACAAAAAGGGAAAGGATGATCAATAGGGTACTTTTCATACTGTAACCTTTAAGGCTCAAAACCGATTATTTAACTTCGGCAGTCTCTGCTTTTTTCCTGTCGGCGATGTATTTTGAAAGCATTTTACCGTAAAGCGATTTAGCCACTTTAGGCGACATGCTTTTTTGAATCGTGTCAAGGTATCTCAGATTGATATCAGGAATTTCCGATAACGCAAGATAAGGAGCCACCTCGCTTTTAGCATTGTTAAGCGCAAAGTTTGCAGTGTACAGGTACCGTCTTTTTATAAGGTGTTCTGATGCTTTAGCGATGCTGTCAAGCTGCTGAACATTACTGTTTTTTGTAGCCTCCATGTTCTTTGCAACAAGGTCAAGGTTCTGGTTACTGAATTTAGATTTTATCTTCAGGAAATCTTCATATAGCTTTTGGTTCTTAGAACCGGTAACTTTAGCTTTATAGAAGAACTCATCGTTAGATGTTTCAATTTTCATTTCTCCCGGTTCTGCAAAGAAAGGGAGGTTATTGTCTACAGAGTTGGTCTGCCCCCTGTCAAGGAAAAGGTACAGCATCTCAGGAGAATCTATTTTCACCCAGCTTTCAAACTCCGATTTTCCGTTTATTACGATAGTATCTACGGCAACAAGCGCAGTGTCTACAACTTTCTGGATATACAGCTTGCCTTGTCTAAGGCCTTTAACGTTCCCGGTAATGTGCAGGTTGGCATCGCCGTGGTCTTCTTTCTGACAGGAAACAAACAGTGTTATCGCAAAAAGGGCAAGAATAATTTTTTTCATATACGTAAGAAAGCGGTTTAAAAAATTTTCCGCAAAGTAATGAAAATAAAATACTTTTTGTTAGGGCAGTTTTAAGAAAATTGCGGATAGGTCTAAAAATATAATAGCTCCCGTAAAGGAGCCATTATAGATTTATTATCGATGCATTCTTTAATCGAGAAGCATATTTACAAGCTTGACGTTACTGCGGTGTACAAAATCGGCAAAGTAGCCGCTAATGCCAAAAGAAGAACGCTCAGGTGTGCTGCATACTTTATTAGTAGCCGTTGGCCTGTGTGCCTTTTCTTTTTTTTCAGTTTCTTTAAATTCTGCGGCAGCTTTTGCAGTTTCCTGTGTTTTTAGTGCCTTGCAGATCGTTTTTTTTGAACCTCCCATTGTCTCGTGATTTTCTGAGGCCGGAGCCGGAGCATCGTCTGTATTGGCAAATGCCACAGATCCAACAACAAGGAGCAGTAAGGTTAATACTTTTTTCATAATGTCAATAATTTTTGTTGCGTAATAGATTGGTTGGTTTTTAGGTTAGCCTTTAAGCCATGCTTCCCTTAGTTTAGCTTTTGCCGATCCTGTAGCGTGATAGCCTTCGCTGTTTTCTACCGGTAGTTTTATTTTGCCCTTTACGGTCTTTTCTGCTCCTTCACGTTTGTAGGTAACAGTAATGTCGTTACCGTCTTTCCATGTTTCGGTAGCACCTATAAGGTCATAAATGTTGTCAAGGTTATACGCAGTTCCGTTAACTGCTGCTATAATATCGCCGCCTTTAAGTCCCAGGGTTGTCATAAATACATTCGGTTCAATGCCCGGTATGATAACGATTTCCTTCGTAGCAGGATTAACAGTGATTAAAGGCTCCTGCATATTTTTAAGCAATGGGTTGCCAGGCGTTTGCAGTGTTGTTTTGGTAACACCCATTTTAGCAAAATAATTTTCGTAAGGAATAGGCGTAGAGCCTGCTACATACGTTTTAAGGAATTCACCTACCGATGGGTAACTTAATCTTGTAATAGTAGCAAACAGGTCTTCGTCATTAAACGGTTTGTTGCTGCCATATTCTTTAGAAAGGTCCTGCATAAGATGAAGGATACCTTTTTGACCGTTGCTTTTCTCCCTTATTTCAATGTCTATGCACATTGCGATAAGTGCTCCTTTTAGATATACATTATAATACGCTTCTTTATAAGGCTGCTGCAATATGTTTTTACTCATATTGGTAAAATCCATAGTGTCATCAAACTGCCTTGACTGCGTAATTTTTTCGGCGATCCTTCTAAAGAAATCATCTTCGTCAATAAGCCCTTGGTTCACCTGAAACAGGTTAGCAAAATATTCGGTAACACCTTCGTACATCCACAGGTGCTCACTCATTTTTGGCGTGTTGTAATTAAAGAAATGAATCTCTTTTGAGTGCACGCTAAGAGGTGTTACAATGTGGAAGAACTCATGAGAAACCACATCTTTAAGTGTAGAGAGCAGCTGCTCAAGCGGATAATCTTCCGGCATTACTACCGTTGTGGATGTAGTGTGCTCTAAAGCACCATAACCGTGTGCATCTGTTTTAGAACCATCTGTAAGGTAAATAAGAACGCTGTATTTTTTTGTGCTGTTTATTGGGCCAAGAAACTTCTTCTGGGCACGCATCATCCTTTCCATTTCGGGTGTAAGGTCTTTAGCGGTTATCTTTCCTTTAGGCGAATACACAGCAATAAGGATTTCCATGCCATCTACGGTAAACGTAGTGTAGTCGGGCTTAGAATACATTATTGGGTGGTCCACAAGGTCTGGGTAGCGCGGCGATTTAAACACATCAATCTCGTTGCCTGCATTAGTATCTACCAGCGATGTTGCTCCCCAAAGTGATGATGGATGCGTAACAGTAACTTCGTAAGGAAGTTCTCCCATATCCTGAAAGTAGCCCACAAAACCATGTATATTCAGTACAAAGTTTTTATCGGCTGCAATGTTAGTACCTGCAGGAGAAAAAATCTCGTGCGTACCTTCTATGTCGTAGGTATCATTAACAAGGTAAGTAACCTTTGCAAGTTTTTTGGCACCTTCAATTTTCCAGGAGTTATCATCTGGTTTGGTAACCTTAAGTTCTTTTCCTTTTTTGTCAAAAGCCTTAAACTCTTCAATATATTTTCCGTAGTTGTCTTCAGAGTAAGTACCCGGAACAATTTTAGGAATAAAGAATGTAGTCGTTTCGGTAGTAAAAACCGGAGTGTTTATAACAACAGAAACCTTGTCGTCTTTTACATTTTTAAGGTCTATAGCAACTTTAATGTCTTTACCGTCCTGGGCAAAAGCAGTGCTGCTAAGGGTTAGCACAAAGGAAAGCGTGCAGATAAATTTTTTCATAGTTTGTATCTTAATACTATGTAAGTCGAGCAGTGCGCGATTTTGTTACAGCATAAAGATAGAAAATATCTTAATATGTTGAAGATTATCTCTTAATCCTATACTTTTTTGAGTTAGATCGTATAATTAAAAGCAAAATGCCAATAAACAGAGTAGGGAAAAAGATATAACCTTCTGCCTCAGGCCAGTTGAATAAGTAGTTAAGCAGGCTGCCAATAAGTATAAGGGCAGCCATGCTGAACATTACAGTACCAAGAAGCGAAGCTATTCCTTTGATGTCATAGTTTGCTTTCTCTTTGGCAGACATGGTGTTGTAGCCTGCAATAAGAAAATACATTTTGGCATATTTTATCCCAAAACCGATGACGATAAAAAAGATAGCTATTAGATACATATCTTTATTGTTTGGTTAACCATTCGGTTATATCTTTCAACACTATCGGCGAAATTGTTTGCTCTATAGTTTCATATTCCTGTATGCTGCCCGTAACTGCCTCCTGAAATAAGTGGTTAAGGTTAGGATAGCTTTTAGTCACCACTTTTTTGTTGCCGCTTTTCTCTGCTGCTCTTTTAATACCATCAAGATTTGCCTTTGCAGCAACCTGTATATCTTTCTCACCGTTAAGAGCTAGCACAGGGCATTTAATTTTTTGGATAACAGGCGCAGGATTGTATCTCAGAAAATAAACAAACCATGGCGAAGTAACCTGTTCAACCTGGCCTAACACCACACGGCCTATATCATCTTTAGGTACACCTTTTGATTCAAAGAAAGGTCCAAATTCTTTTTCAAAGATTTCAGATACCGCTGTTTTTCGTGCAGCCTCATCGTTTTCGGTAAGTATAACATTATATGCCTTGCGCAGGGTATTGCCCATTGTCGTAAGTTCGTTTTCGGGAATACCGTCAGCCTTGCCTACAAGGTAGTTTTGCAATACCATTAGTTCGCTGCCCTGAATCCCCGGACCTGCAAGGGTAACGATATAAGCAATATCAGCATTTTTTTCGGCAAGCATTTGTGCGATCATGCCGCCCTCGCTGTGGCCTATAAGGCCTATTTTCTTTTTATTGGCTTCTTTTCGTGTTTTGATATAGTCAAATGCTGACTGTGTATCTGATGCAAAATCTTCAGATGTGGCATCTGCAGGATTGCCCCCCGATTTACCAACACCCCTGTCGTCATAGCGCAGTACTCCGATACCATTTCGCGTAAGATGATCTGCAATAACAAGGAACGGCTTATGGCTAAATATCTCCTCATTACGGTCTTGTGCTCCGCTGCCTGTAATAAGGATTACAATAGGGTAATTACCTTCTTTTTTAGGAAGCGTAAGCGTACCGCCCAGGGTGATACCGGCTTTAGTGTTTTTAAAGCTTACCTCTTCGGTATAATAAGGGAATGGTGCTTTAGGCTCCTGCGGACGTTTTAATGCCGGCGCCACGTGTGATTCATTTTTGCTAAGTTCCAATGGCAGTACATATTCGCCCTGTGTGAAAGTTCCTTTTATGATACCATTATCATACGTGCCTTTATAGCTTATGCCACCCGATGCAATAGAGAAGGTGAGGGTGTTTGCCGTAAAGTCAACTTTATCTATGGCCACACCTTTAGCACCCTGATCCGGGCTGTCCATGGTTGCAGTATAGCCGTTAAGGCCTTGAGAAATGTTAAGTACCAAACGCAGTTTTCCTCCAGGCACTACAAGGCTTCCATGCCATTTTCCGGCGATATCCTGGGCAAAAGATGCGATGCTGAATAATACTGCAAATAATAAAATGATTTTTTTCATGAGTGTTTATGAGTAAAGAAGGTAGAATGTAATTTTAGATAGTATTTCTGCGGCAATTAATGCAAGTGCAAACGACCATTTATGCTGGGTTGTCTTTAAGTTGGTTGCGGTCTTAAAACCATTATATAGCAATGCGATATACCATATTAAAAGCGGAAGTGTAAGCAATCCAAGCAGTGCAGGCAACCAAAGATCCACAGGGTCAAGATTTTGTAGATTGGGTCCTGCCTCCAGTATTTTTTTTCCAAATTCGTTCATGTACCCGTTAATGTTGGTTAGGGTGTCAAAGTAAAAGGGAAGCCGGGCCAGCATTACAGTTCCAAGTATATCTATGGGCCTTGTTTTTTTGTTGATCATGTATCCTGCAATATAAAGGGCAGCAAACAGGGCTGCTATGTTAAATACATTGTCAGTAAAAGGTTCAACGTAATTTGCACTATCAACAAAATGCATATCTAAAACGCCATCAAAGCGGGCATTAAAAGCATAGCCCAAAGCACTGCCTATGACTGTTGCCAAGAGGCCAAGAACAAGTATCGGGCGTCCGTCATATTTTTCAAACGGGTTGAATAGAAGTTTTTTCATATTGGTTAACTGGTGTTTATTCTGTTGGTGTAAGTTGTTTTATTTTTTCTATAAGGTCATCCACGCGGTTTCTCATGGTGGGGTAGCTGACGCCGGTTTGCGAGGCCATTTCTTTCAGGCTGCCACCCGATAAGAAAAACTGAAGTATAAAAGACTGTTCATCGGCGGGTAGCCTTAGCAACACCGGTAACGGATAATTGCCTGAAACCTGCGTGCTGCACGATGGGCAGGTAAGCTGAGATACGTGCAGTGAGCCGGAACAGCTTGGACAGGCAATGGGGAGTTTATGATGCTGCATGGTAGATTTGTTTAATTTATCACAAATTTATATTAATAAAATTAAACAACAAATAAATAAAGTGAAAATTTATATTATTTTTATTTAAGTTTATGCATAAAAAAAGCTTCCGTTGAGCGGAAGCTACTATTTAAAATTTGTTCTTTATATAATATTTAGAATCCAGTTCATCATCTTCAAAACTGTTCATCGGTTTCGGCTTGGGCTTTCTGGCTGCCACCTTTTTCTTCCACAATTCAAAATCATCCGGAGACAATCTCTTATGCATAATCTCTGTCACTTCCTTTTCAGATAAACCAAATTCTTTTTTGATCTCTTCAAAAGGCTTTTTTTCCTCCTGGGCCAGCGTTACAATCCTGTCTATCGCTTCCCTTTCCAATTCGTTGCGGCTACTTTTTTTCATCAGATGAAAAACTTTAATCAGATAATGTTTTAAATGTTTAAGATTCGTTAATCAATATTACTAAAAAAAACAATTAAATGTAAGACCAGCTTCGTTTTTAGATTTTTTGTAAAAATTTAATGGTTTTGATGAAAAATTTTAATTTGATACGTAAATCATTGAAAATCGTTCAAGGTTATGGTTGATGTTTTAGTATAATTTGCTGTCTATGTGTAACGATAAGCCCAGTAAATAAACAGCAATTGCAGGGGGAGTCGTATGAGCCTTACCCATTTAGGCAGTCCAAGGGCAGCATTTTCATTAGTATACATATATATGTTAGCTGGAAATACAGCGATGAGCAGCGCGATAATTCCCCATGCTCCATAAACAGATGTGGCAGGAATGCAAAGCAGTATACCAAATGCAATTTCGGCAAGTCCGCTTAATGTGTTCAGAGTTTTTGGGGATGGCAGCGAAGGCGGAATCATTTTTATATACAGCCTTGGCATCCTGAAATGATTGACGCCTGCAAAAATGTAAATTGCAGCCATTAGATATAAATGCCAGGGTAATGCCATAAGATAGTGTTTTACCCAAAGTTAATTCTTTTATATCTTTGTTTCATGATAAAAAATACCCTTTACCATATAATTACAGCATTCTGTTTACTGACGGTGCTTTCATGTGCCAAAGAAAAAGAAACCAAAGAGCAGGAGGCAGCGGAGACCACAGAGCAAAAAAAGGCACAAGAAACAAAAGAAGAAAAGGCATACGACTTCTCTAAATTTGCAATAGGTAAAGCTAAACTTGGACCTGTAAAAATAGGGATGACGATTGCCAAAGCAGAAACTTACCTTACCGACTTTACACAGCAGGACGCTGAAGCACTTGATTTTGGTTTTGACGGCGGCGGCAAGGCTTTTATCTATAATTATAAAGGTAAACCGGTGTTGGCACTTGTGCCTGCACTTAATTCCGATGTTATCATCGGTATCGCTGCTATCGACAAAAATTTGCAGACATTTCTTTACACCCATCCTAAAATGGCGATAAAAGATATGCTGCCTGTGTATCCTAACGTAAAAGTTCAGCTAAACCAAATGATGGAGTGGGAAGAGATTTTTGATGATGTGAACGGCTGGAATTATGTTTTTATGACCAACGATAAAAACAGGGTAGGCGCATATAAAAATGAGAGTGAAGCTACATTGCCTGCAAGGCTTACTGCACAATCTGACTGGATAACCATAAGAAAGCCTGCATCTAAAAATGATTGCACACTATTACACAGCGGCACATTTACTTATAAAGACAGCGAAGGAGACGATGTGCTTGTAAAAATAAATGATAAAGTATGGACTGAAGAGCACAAAGGCGGTAAGTACGTAACTCTAGCCCAAATGAAATGGGTTAGCAAGTGCGAATATGAAAATACACTTATCATGTCGTCCATTCCGGGATTTAAGCTGGAGCCGGGTACGGTCATGAATGTGACTATAGACAAAATTAAAGGGTTCGATATCTATTTTACCGCTACTGCAGAGGGTAATAGCTATCACGGGATACTTACTAAAATATAGATTTTGGTAATTCTGTACTCATTTGAAGCGACACAGCACGAATAAACAAATTACCAAACAAATATAATATTCAACTACTTTTATAGTTATAGGTTTAACCCTACGCCTATACTATATGATTCGTCCACTCATTTTATTGCTTTTTGGCCTGATCAACTGTAATGATACAGCTGATTCTGATCCGCTTACTGCCCCTAAAGTCTATACCTCAAAACATGCCGAAGCACTTGCCTTTTGTAAAAAGAACGGCTATAGCCAGGATTATTATTTTCTGGTAGACCTTAGTATTCATTCGGGTAAGAAGCGTTTTTTTGTGTACGACTTCAACCAGAAGAAAGTCAGCGACAGCAACCTTGTTACACACGGCGCCTGCGATGCCTTTGATAATAACGATACCAAATATGAAAAGGTAAAATTCAGCAACAAAAATGATAGTCACTGCTCGTCTGTCGGTAAGTACAAGGTAGGTAAGCGTGATTACAGCTCGTGGGGCATAAAGGTAAAATACTGGCTGGACGGACTTGAACCTACGAATGCCAATGCCCGAAACAGGGTAGTGGTACTCCATTCCTGGGAAGCCGTTGCTAATACAGAGATTTATCCTAAATACACGCCCTTAAGCTGGGGGTGTCCTGCAGTATCTGATGCCTTCATGGAAAAACTGGACGCAAAACTACAAAAAACCGAAAAGCCTGTATTACTTTGGATTATTGAATGATGTGCATTTGTTTCATTTGTGCTTGCGGCTTCATATAACCAAATCCCAAACTATCTATGTGTCTTCGCTTCTTCAATAAGGTCGTTAAGGTGTATGCGCAGCGCTTTTACAGAAATGCTTATCTCCCAGAATGAAACTGCAAGCGAGCCAAGAAGTAGTAAAAGGCTCAGGCCAAAAATATAAGCGCCCCAGTCCTTTATGCCCCCAAAAAGCAATGCCATGGCAAACACCGAAAAGAACAGGCTTAACACCCCATACATTTGCATGTGGCGGATAAGTGTCAGCCTTTTGTTGAGGTTGGCAATTTCAAGCAATATGCTTTTGGTTTGGTTGGCTTCGTAGTTGGCTTTAAGTCCGCGTACTATGGTGGCAATGGTAAGGAAACGGTTGGTGTAGGCTAACAATATAAGGGATGTAGCCGAAAAGAGCAGGGCAGGGGTTTCTATCGGGAGGTTCATTTAATGATGGTTTTTGGATAGGTAAAGTTATGAAACTTTTGAAACGCCGAACATAATCTTGAATATTGTGATACTTTAAGGTTAATTAGGATTGTACTAACAACTGTCTAACGCTAATTGGTTTACTTTTAGGATACAAACAAATAAACAATTAACTATGGACTCTATCAATCAACAACAGAAAGAAGATAATTTTAAAAATCTCATCGGTCAGGAAGCCCTTGATAAAATTAAAGATTTGGCTAAAAAAGCAGGGGGATGCTTTTTCTGCACCAAAATTGAAACCGGACAGCCGTTCCAGACCAGGCCAATGGCACCTGAAAAAATTGACAATGAAGGTAACTTTTGGTTTCTGAGTGCAAACGACTCACACAAAAATAAGGAGCTTGAAGCCGATCCATCAGTACAGCTTTTATTTCAGGGGTCGTCATACAGCGACTTTCTAACCATTTACGGAAAAGCAACCATAAGCACCGATAAGCAAAAGATTGACGAGCTATGGGATGCCCAGATGAAAACCTGGTTTACCGAAGGTAAAGACGATCCAAGGATAACAGTGCTTAAAGTAACGCCAACCCAAGGGTATTACTGGGATGTAAAAACCAATATGGCGGTTGCGATGGTAAAACGACTTTATGGAGCAGCGGTAGGCGAAACCTATGACGACTCGATAGAAGGAAATATAATACCTTAAAGATTAGTGGTATGTTAGTGAAAAAGCCATCCTGAGAGGGGTGGCTTTTTATTTTACTGACGATTGCAGCATTAACAAAAAAGGTAATGCCTTAGTATATTCGAGATCATCATATTCTAAGCCTAATCGTCGTATGTTGTTGTAATAGGTTTGATGATTGTCATAATAATTACTTTCAGATTCTATGAACCAGGCTTTATAGCCTAATTTTTCTGCTAAAAACCATTTTTCCAGCAGGCGTGCTGTTCTGCCATTGCCATCGTTAAGCGGGTGTATCTTTACAAATACCAAATGCAGTAGTGATGCAAAAAAGAAAACTTCTTTAAAATCCAGTTCAGCATCTAACAAACTATTCAGGTCTGTATAAAATTTTTCCATTTCTGCACTTACCTTATCCGGTTCTGTTGCTACATATTCAATTCTTCCGTCATTGGTCATAACAAACATATTCCCGGTGCGGAATTTACCCTGTTGTGACGGTTGCAAGATATTTTTGGTAAGAAGAGTGTGCGCCTGCATAAGTCTATCTGCCGAAATTGCATTCACTTTTGCAAATTCATACGCGTTGTAGAGATCATCAATTTTTTGGGTGTAGTCAGGTTGGTACTGTACCCCCAGCGTTTTATGCTTTAGGTAAGAATCAAGCTCAATATCTTCGCCTTCGATCTTTGAAGAAAATACAGCCGAAACCGATGTGTAAAAACTAAAATCACCTACACTCAAACTGCTTTCATGCAATTTTTCAAAACTGTTTTCGACGGAATCGTCAACAGCTGCTTTGAATTCTTCAAGTAATTGCGTCGGAATTATTTTTAAGGATAGGCTCATAATCTTCAATCTTGACCAAAGGTATAAATATAAACAAAAAAACCTGTAGCGGGAGCTGCAGGTTTTAAGTCTATTATCTAACGTCTAAAATCTAAACGTCTTATTTTATCAATTCAAAACTACGCTTTACAAACGCTGTAAGCTCTTCGCCTTTCAGCAGGTTTTGCGATAGTTTTGCCAGGTCAAGTGCCTGTTTTACCAGTGCTTCCTGATGTGTTTTATCGGTGCTGTTCAGTATCGCTGAAGATAATTCGTGGTTACTGTTCACTACAAGATTATACATATCCGGGAAATTGCCAAACATACCTTGTGCACCGCTTGCGCTCATTTCTTTCATACGGCGCATAAACTCAGGCTGTGTAATCATGAATGGCGATGCGTTGCTGTCCATAGCTTCAACCTGTACAGAATAACCAGAAGAAGGAAGGAATTCCTGAATAGTAGTTTTAAGCGTTGTTTGCTCAGTGTCGCTCAGCATAGAGATCTGCTGCTCGTCTTTTTTGATGATCTTATCAATATGGTCTGCATCTACACGAGCAAATGTAAAGTTCTCGTTATCGGCCTCCAGTTTCTGGATTAGGTGCGATACAATAGGTGAGTCAAGAAGCAGTACTTCATACCCTTTATCCTGTGCAGCGGCAATATAGCTATGCTGCGCATCTTTGTTAGACGTATACAACACTACCAGCTTACCGTCTTTATCAGTTTGCGTAGCAGCAAGTTTTTCTTTAAGCTCTTCAATTGTAAAGAATTTGCCATCTACTGTTGGGTACAATACAAACGATCCTGCTTTTTCGTAAAACTTGGGTTCGCTAAGCATACCGTATTCAAGTACGATTTTAATATCATTCCATTTTTGCTCAAAATCCTCACGGTTTTCGGTAAACAATGATTTCAGTTTATCGGCAACCTTACGGGTAATGTAGTTAGATATCTTCTTAACTGCGCCGTCTGCCTGAAGGTACGAACGCGATACGTTAAGCGGGATATCCGGAGAATCAATCACACCACGAAGCATGGTAAGGAATTCTGGTACGATGCCCTCTACGTTATCGGTAACAAATACCTGGTTCTGGTATAGCTGTATCTTGTCTTTCTGCACCTGAAGGTCTCCTGCAAGTTTAGGGAAGTATAAAATACCTGTAAGGTTAAAAGGATAATCTACATTAAGGTGTATGTTGAATAACGGCTCCTCAAACTGCATAGGATACAGTTCGTGATAAAATGTTTTGTAATCTTCTTCAGAAAGATCAGACGGTTGTTTTGTCCACGCTGGGTTAGGGTTGTTGATGATGTTATCAACCTCTACAGTTTCGGCAACAAAATCTTCAGGGGCATCTTCCGGTTTAGGAAGCGTTTCTGTACGTGTACCAAATTTGATAGGCACAGGCATGAATTTATTGTATTTACTAAGAAGTCCGCCTATTTTGTTGTCTTCAAGAAACTCAAGAGAATCTTCTGCAATGTGCAGGATTATTTCAGAACCTCTGTCGGTTTTGTCAGACGGCTCAAGTGTAAACTCAGGGCTGCCATCGCAGGTCCAGTGTACTGCCGGCTCATCTTTGTATGATTTAGTGATGATCTCAACTTTTTCTGCCACCATAAATGCAGAATAGAAACCAAGGCCAAAGTGGCCAATGATGCCCGAATCTTTAGCAGAGTCCTTATATTTTTCAAGGAATTCTTCAGCACCCGAAAATGCTACCTGGTTGATGTATTTTTCAACCTCTTCGCCAGTCATACCGATACCCTGATCTATAATGTGCAATTTTTTGCCTTCTTTATCAATTTTAACCTCGATAACCGGGCTGCCATATTCTACTTTAGCTTCGCCAATACCTGTAAGGTGTTTCAGCTTCAGTGTAGCATCGGTGGCATTGGAAACCAATTCACGTAAAAAGATCTCATGATCGCTGTATAAGAATTTCTTGATTAAGGGAAATATGTTCTCTACCGAAACATTAATTTTTCCTGTTGTCATAGTTATAAGTGTTTTAAGAAGATTAGTTCGGTTCAAACGCAGTCAAATAAGATACCAATTCTGTTTCGGTGACAAATTGGCATTTGTTTTTTCATGTTCGGATTGTCGTAAATGTGAGTTCTTATGTTAAAGAAAATCTGCTTTAAGAAAAGATTAATAGCACTCCTTCGAAAAATTTGATTGTTGATGATGTTACTTTGTTTACGGGTATTTGCGTAGTATTCAGTTTAATACGGCTTACAATTTATTAAATTAATTCTTATTAAAAAAATGGTACGGATGTTGTAAAGTAGCCTGCATATTTACTACTTTTATAGTACAAAATTACAACAGATAAAACCCTTTAAAACCTCATTAACACTATGAAAAAATTTCTTTTTTTAAGCATGTTTGTCATGATACTGGCATCTTGCGGATCACTAGACCAAAAATCCCAGGTGGGTATTAAAGGAAACTGGACTATAAGCGAAGTTACTTACCCGGGTTCTGATTATATTAAAGTAACATCGTTTGATGTTGCCGACTCAAAATGTTTTGTAGGCAGCAGCTGGAACTTTGTTTCTAACAACAATAAAGGTACAATGAATGTAGGCGGAAGCGGAAGCTGCCCTTCTTTTAGCAGCCCAATCGTATGGACTGTTACCAAGGCAGGCGATTTTACATTAAAAATAACTGAAGGCGAAAAAGCTAAAAGAGTTTCACAGGGCTACTTCCTAAAACTTAGGAATCAGACTGAAACATCTTTTGAACTTACAGACAATGTAAGCGTAGGCGGTAAAACTGTAGAAGTTGTTTACCATTTTTCTAAAGTATAATCAATAAACACAAATAATAATTAATCATGAAAAAGGCAAAAATTTATATGCTTACACTTGCAATGATTGCAAGTTTAGGTTTCACATCTTGTGAGGCAGTAAAAAATACCAACAATACACAAAGAGGTGTTGCTATTGGTGCTGCATCGGGAGCTGTACTGGGCGGTGTTCTTGGTAACAACGTAGGTAAAGGTGGTAATACTGCACTTGGCGCTATCATTGGTGGTGTTGTAGGTGGTGCTGCCGGTGGTGTTATCGGTAACAGGATGGACAAACAGGCACAAAAAATTGACGAAGCACTTCCTGGTGCTGAAGTTGTAAGGGAAGGTGAAGGTATCAAACTAGTATTGGGTGAAAACTCAGTAAACTTTGACCTGGGTAAAGCGACACTTACTGCAAAAGCAAAAACTAACCTTGACAGGCTTGTTCCTGTGTTCAATGAATATCCTGATACAGATATCCTTATCGTAGGACATACTGACAGTTCAGGTGGAGCTGATCTAAACCAGAAACTTTCTGAGCAAAGGGCTGCATCTGTAAAAACTTATCTTGCAAGCAAAGGACTTAAAGGCGGACGTTTTGTAACTAAAGGTATGGGCCCTGCTGAACCTTTAGCTGATAACGCTACTAAAGATGGTATGGCAAAAAACAGACGTGTAGAGTTTGCCATTACTGCTAATGAGAAAATGGTTCAGGACGCAGAAAAAGAAGCTGCTAAGAAATAATCATTTACTGATATAATTTAAAAAAGGCTCTCGCAATTTGCGAGAGCCTTTTTTTGTGCCTAAAATTATTTGGCACTTTTTTGTGTCAAATTTACTATATTTACGACATGATAAAATCGAAGGAAAAAATAATCAGTGCGGCGATAGTATTGTTCAATAAGAATACATCTTTTAATCTAGAAGATGTTGCGCAACTTGCTGGCGTAAGTCGACGAACCCTTCATAGGTATTTTACAGGTAAAGATCAGCTGCTCGATGTCTGTAAAGAGACAACGATGGCTATTTGCAATGCTGCCATGGTTAAAGCTTATTCTTCCACAGATGACATCCTGAAAAAACTCGAAGCTATGCTTTATGCAGTGATAGATACCGGAAGCAATTCTGTATTTGTAAAAAAGTTCTATGAACGAAGTTCGTATTCCGAATCAGAAGGAAATAATGATTTTAAGAATGATGATATTAAATCCAAATGGTTCAACATTATAATGGAATTGCAGGGACAAAACATTATAAGCAGGCAGTTGTCTATAGCTTGGATATTTAATTTTTTTGGAAGTATTGCCGATGTGGCGATACTTGCAGTGGATAACGGAGATATAGCCAAAAATGATGCGAGGCGTTTTGCGTGGTTTTCGTTTAGTAACGGAATAGGTATAAAAAAAGCATAAAGGCAGTCGTGAATAAGTAGTAATCAATCAAAATAGTATGAGTCAGTTAGTATCAGATGAAGAATTGGTAAAATTATTGCCGGGTTTTTCTAATCATTATGTTGAGGTTAATGGCATAACACTCCATTATGTTGAATCAGGTAAAGGGGAGCCTTTAGTGCTTTTGCCGGGGTGGCCACAAACATGGTGGGCTTATCATAAACTAATGCCTGCGCTTTCAGAAAAATATCATGTAATAGCGGTAGATATAAGGGGGATGGGCAGTAGCTCAACCCCGGAAGGAGGTTATGATAAAAAGAATATGGCTAAAGATCTATCTGATCTAATTAAAGTTATTGGCTATAGTAAAATAACTGTCGCAGGTCACGACATAGGAGCAGCTGTAGCATTTAGCTTTGCAGCAAATCATCCTGAGCAAACCGCTAAACTGATTATGCTTGATACTCCGCATCCCGACCAAAATATGTATAAGCTCCCTATGCTTCCCGTTGGTATGCCGGTTTATCCGTGGTGGGTAGCTTTCAACCAGGTAAAAGAGTTGCCTGAGGCGTTACTTGAAGGCAGGTATGCAATATTGCAGGAATGGGTGTTTAATTCCCTCCTTATAGATAGGGATGCGATAAATGACTTTGATAGGCTTGTCTATGCGCATCATTATAATAAAAAAGACAACATACGTGCAAGTAATGGATGGTACCAGTCCTTTGTTCAGGATATAGAAGACGTAAAAATGTATGACAAGATAAATATTCCTGTGGCTGCTATAGGAAGTAAAACTGGCTGTCAAATGCTGGGCTATTTCCTTTCCCCTTTTTCAGATTCAGTTACAATTACAGAAATCGAAAATAGTAGCCATTTTGTGATGGAAGAAAATCCATTACAGGTTATACAAGCTATAAAAGTTTTTTTAGCATAAAAAAGGCTCTCGCAATTTGCGAGAGCCTTTTTTGCATTACCACCAGTCTGATCTGTTTTTGTTTCTTCCAAAATAGTAGGTGATACCTATTGTAGCTGTCATCATTTTTCCTGTGTAGCTTTCACCTATCGGCGAACTGTCAAAACGTACGTGCTGCCTGAAGTTCAGTATTCCCGAAAGATCTCCTCTCAAAGCAAACGAGTCGTTTATGTAAACCTGGGCCGTTCCGCCTATTATAAAATTTCCAATGTTATCGTATCTTTTGTTCTCGTAAGGGTCAAGCCTTGAATAACCCACTCCGCTATGCAGCAGCAGTCCAACAGTACCATTGGTCAGGTCTCTAAAGTTTAGACAGCGCCCGAGGTTGTATACCGCCTGGACAGAACCCCTGTCATAAAGGCTTCCGGTACCACGTTTTCCGGTATCTTCTATCTTATCGTGTGCATAATCTACCTTTACACCCCAGTACTCGTTAACCATATACCTAAAGCCCACGCCTATGTGTTTATAGTCGGTTTGGTTAGGGTTCCGTGTGTAGGTAAGTCCGTAATCTGCCTCAAAAGAAAATTGGTTAAATCGGTTGCGGTTTACAGACATTTGGGAAAAAGCCTGCATAGACAGCGCCAATGCTAAAAATGTGATTGTTTTTTTCATAAATATCAGGCAGAGCCCCTACTGTTAAATTATACAAATACAAGATCCATAGTGCTGACAGTTACGTATATCTAAATATCAGCTTGCTTAAAGTGCTGCGGCTTAAAAAGCAGCATGTATATAGTAAGGGATGTTTATTATTGGTTAGGTTGGTAAAGGCGCTTTTCTTATGGGGAAGCGCCTTTAATAGTTAACCTTTGCCAATAAAAGTTTTTTGAGTATAGGTGATAATTCTACAACGAATTATGTTAATTTATATTGAACGGGAAATAGTTAAAAGAATATTAAAATTTAAGAAAGCGTTATCTCTGCCTGTTTAACAGAACACTTTAAATGCGGTAACAGATTATTTAGGTTTATTATTTGTTAAGCAATGCCTTTGTTATTTAGTAATTGAATATTTTTGCATAATAATAAATTATAGATGCTTGCAGTTAAGAACATATCATTCGGGTACACCGATAAGATAATTCTCCACAATATAAATTTTACAGTAAAAACAGGCCAGAACATTGCTGTCATTGGCGAGAGCGGGTGCGGAAAAAGTACGCTGCTTAAGCTTATTTACGGCTTATATGATCTTAATGAAGGAGAAATAACCTATAAGGGTGAAGTTGTGACCGGTCCTAAACATAACCTTATTCCGGGTATGCCGTACATGAAGTACCTTGCACAGGATTTTGACCTTATGCCTTTTGTTACTGCTGCCGAAAACGTAGGCAGTTTTCTTTCTAATTTTTATCCTGAAGAAAAACAACGACGCATTCACGAACTGCTCCAGATCGTAGAAATGGACGGCTTTGCCGATGTTAAGGCAAAATACCTTAGCGGAGGCCAGCAGCAGCGTATAGCCCTTGCAAAAGTACTGGCGCTAGAACCTCAGGTGTTATTGCTCGATGAGCCTTTTAGCCATATTGACAACTTTAGGAAAAATGCTTTGAGGCGTAACCTGTTTGCCTACCTTAAGCAAAAAGGAGTAACGGTCATTGTGGCAACCCACGATAGTACCGATGCTCTTTCTTTTGCCGATGAAACTATAGTTGTCAAACAAGGGGTTATGTTGGATAAGGCACCTTCTAAAGAAATATACTATCATCCGCGCGATAAATATACAGCATCATTGTTTGGGGAAGTAAACGAGATAAAGCTTGAACTGCTTACACTTACGCAAAACCCGGAAGAAACGGTGCTTATCTATCCGCACCAGTTGAAGATAACAGAGGGCGGTCCGCTAAGAGTAACCGTTAAGCAATGTTATTTTAAAGGTAACCGATACCTGGTAAAATCGGCATTAAACAAACAGGTTATCTTTTTTGAAAACCAAAAAGAACTTGAGGTAAACGAAGAGATAACTCTTGCAGTAGACAGGGAAGCTTTTGGATAATCTCTGAGTTTACAGTTTTAAGTTTCGTATAAATAAAAAAATACCCGCTATTGCAGCGGGTATTTTTTTGGGACGCGGTAAAACTATTTCCTGTTTTTTACATATTTTTCAAGCCATTGGTCCTGTTCCCATAAGAGGTGTAGTATGCTTTCTTTTGCACTGTACCCATGGCTTTCCTTTGGTAATAGTACCAAACGGGTTGGTGCGCCAAAACCTTTAAGCGCATTAAAATAACGTTCACTCTGCATCGGGAAGGTACCCGAATTGTTATCGGCTTCACCATGTATAAGCAATAAAGGTGTTTTCATTTTATCGGCGTGCATAAATGGCGACATCGTATTGTAAATTTCAGGGGCATCCCAATAGTTTCTCTCCTCGCTCTGGAAACCGAAAGGTGTCAGTGTCCTGTTGTAGGCACCGCTTCGGGCTATACCCGCCGCAAAAAGGTCAGAATGGGTAAGCAGGTTCGCAGTCATAAAGGCACCATACGAGTGGCCTCCTACGGCTACGCGTTTCCTGTCTATATACCCAAGGGCATCTACAGCGTCTATAGCAGCTTTTGCATCGGCAACAAGCTGTGGTATAAATGTGTCGTTAGGTTCTTCTTTACCTTCGCCAACTATAGGAAACGAAGCGTCATCTAAGATAGCGTAGCCTCTTGTAACCCAGTATACGGGCGACCCATAATTAGGATATGTAAAATCGTTTGGGTTTGTAGTGCTCTGTGATGCACTGCTTTTATCTTTAAATTCGGCAGGATAAGCCCACATGATCATTGGCAGCTTCTCTTTTTTAGCTTTATCATACCCCGCAGGCAGGTAAAGCGTACCTGTAAGCTCAAGGCCATCCGCCCTTTTATATTTTATAAGTTCCTTGCTTACCTTCTCAATTTTTTTAAACGGATTCTCGAAAAATGTAACCTGTAAGGGCTTCTGTTTTTTTATGTTGTTGATATAGTAGTTTGGGTATTGGCTGCTGGCTTCAAACTGTACAAGCACTTCGCCCTTTTTGATATCAAGTATACTATTGATGGTTTCTTTTTTATCAGTGTACTTAGACTGGTATAACCTGGTTTTCTTTTTGGTCTTCAGGTCAAACTGGTCAATGAAGGGAAACTGCCCTTTAGCTGTAAAACCATCTCCTGTAAGGTAGGCGTTGTTTCCTTGAAGGTTAAGCACGTAACGCCCATACTGATTTCTTTTTGTATCAAAATCTCCGGGGTCGCTGTAAACATCCTGGTAGTTGTAATCAAAAATAACCTCCGGTTTTTGTGCTGCATCTGCAGGGTTAAAAATATAACGTTTTACATTACGCGTGTTCCACCAGTTGTCACTTAGCACAGCAGTATTGTCGTTACCCCATGTAATGCCGCTATAGCGGTTAATGGTTTTTACCATACTTCTTGGGCTGCCGGTAAAGGGAGCAGCCAGTTCAAATACCTCGTCACGATAAGGTACTTCTATAGCAGGGTCGCCGCCATCAAGCGCTTCTGCCCAAACAAGCGTGGCGGGTTTGTCTGCCCTCCAGTTTATGCTTCGCTTTCCTTTTTCGGTAGACATAAAACCTTTAGGCATATCTTCTACAAGCGGTTTTTCGTTAAATGTTGTAAGTGCCTTTCCGTTAGTGTCACAAATAACACTTTTGGTAGGGAAACGATCCAGTGTAACAATGTATGAGAATGGTTTTTGCAGTGTCGTTACCAGTGCATAGCTGCCATCGGGCGAAAAGCTCACTCCCGAATACATGGCGGCAGGCGCCCATACCGATTTTTGCCCGTTCAGGATAACCTTTTGCAGTTCAGATGAGGTAAGGGTTTCAAAATTAGCTTCGTCATTTTTATTTTTTAGCAAATCCTGATAGGTCCTGTTTTGTGCCTTAGTACCATCGCTAACTGTAACAGTGGGACCCGAAGGTACGGCATCAGTAGTGTTTACAAGCGCGGGCCTGTTGGCAGGGAGCATTTTTATAAGTAGTGACTTCCCGTCCCTGAACCATGTTATGGCACTGCCCATATTTGCATTAACAGTGGCATCGGTCAGTTTTTTTGCTTCCAGCAAAGCAATGTCAAGAACCCATGCTTCAACACCTGTTTCGGTGGTATGGGTAAAAGCAATTTTAGTTTCGTCCGGCGACCAGGCAAAGCCCGACAGCTTTGGGTTTTGCGGAAGGCCTTTCACCTGAACGGCATCTTTATCCCTTAGTTTTTTATATTTCAGGTTGTTTGTGTAGGTTGCGGTACTGGAAATATTTGTTTTAGGATTAATGCGCAGCCCGCCCAGCTTCAATTCGGTTTCAGAGAGATCGGCAATAGATCTATAGGCGTTGCGGTACATTAGCAGCATAAAGCTGTGTTTGCTGTCCATAAATACCGATGGTGCCCTTTGTACATCTACCAGCTCCACGATTTCGGCAGGTGGTTGTTGATAGGTAACATTTTCCTGTGCCCTGAGGTTAAGTCCTGCAAGTAAAAAAAGCAGCGAGGTAAAAAGTATTTTCATAAGTGTTGAGCTTTGGTTTACGTATATGTATGTTTTGAAACCGCTATGTTACAATAAATTCGATTTATAATTTTAAAACCGCCAAAAAAATACAATAAGTTAAAAATTAAAGGTGCTTTGCATTTTACTTTTAAGGAATGTTTATTTTTACAGTCTGATTTTTAACAAAATAATCAATACATGTATCATTCAAAAATTTCAGGCTTAGGCTATTACGTTCCCCAGAATGTTGTTACAAATGATGATCTTTCCAAGATCATGGAAACTAACGATGAGTGGATACAGGAGCGTACAGGTATTAAAGAAAGAAGGCACGTTATAAAAGGCCATGGCGACACTACAACCACTATGGGCGTAAAGGCAGCTAAAATTGCCATAGAGCGTGCTAACATAGATAAAGAAGATATCGATTTTATAGTGTTTGCAACCCTTAGCCCTGATTACTATTTTCCTGGGCCCGGAGTACTTGTACAACGCGACCTTGGTATGAAAAAGACCGTAGGTGCTCTTGATGTGCGTAACCAGTGTTCTGGTTTTATCTATGCACTTTCGGTAGCCGATCAGTTCATTAAAACCGGTATGTACAAAAACATACTTATCATAGGTTCAGAGCTGCATTCTACAGGTCTCGACATGACTACGAGAGGCCGTGGTGTTTCGGTGATTTTTGGAGACGGAGCAGGAGCAGCAGTGCTTACCCGTGAAGAAGATACGACTAAAGGTATACTTTCTACCCATCTGCATTCTGAAGGGCAGCATGCCGAAGAGCTTTCTCTTATTGCGCCGGGTATGGGCAAGCGCTGGGTGACAGATATTATTGCTGACGCGGATCCTAATGATGAAAGCTACTATCCATACATGAACGGCCAGTTTGTGTTCAAAAATGCAGTTGTGCGTTTTAGCGAAGTGATAAACGAAGGGCTTAAAGCCAATAATCTTGAAGTGAGCGATATTGATATGCTTATTCCTCACCAGGCTAACTTAAGGATCTCGCAATTTATTCAGCAGAAATTTGGACTTACAGATGACCAGGTGCACAACAACATAATGAAATACGGTAATACGACGGCAGCATCTATTCCTATTGCACTTACTGAAGCGTGGGAACAGGGCAAAATAAAAGAAGGGGACACAGTAGTACTTGCTGCCTTTGGTTCAGGGTTTACATGGGGAAGTGCCATTATTAAATGGTAGTCCTTTTAGTCTAAGTCTTAACAATTGTAAAGTTGTAAAGTTGGCCATCGCTTAGTAAATATAGGTTCCACTTTTTAGTCGTTACGATTAGAAAGTGGAATTTTTTTGGCGTTTGAGTGAAGCTTTCCCTTCTACAGAGAGGTTAGGGTATGTTTTATTTATATTTTTGAAATATAAAATTTAATCTTCAACAACTCAAAACTACAAGAAAATATATGCTTTGGATATTGTTCCTCTTACCTGTAATAGCAATTGTCTGGTATTGGTATCCGGACAAGCCGTTGCCGAAAGACGTGATTATAGATAAACTCGTCGTGCATAAAGCAAAAAGGGTAATGGAGGCTTATTCCGGAAACACAGTAATTAAGACGTACAATATCGCATTGGGTAAAAATCCAATAGGGCATAAAGAGTTTGAAGGCGATAAAAAAACACCTGAAGGCCGTTACACTATCAATGCCAGAAACCCGCGTAGCGGTTACTATAAAAACTTAGGTGTTTCTTATCCTAATGAAGCCGATAAAGTCCATGCGGCAAAACTGGAAAAATCTCCCGGAGGTGATATCAAGATTCACGGACTTCGAAATGATCGCGGATACATTGGAAAATTCCACCGCATGAAAGACTGGACTAACGGATGCATCGCCGTAACCAATGATGAGGCTGATGAGCTATATGTGGCAGTTAAGAAAGATGCGGAGATAGTTATTCTAAAATAGTTTTAAGTCGCAGTCGCAGTTTCCATATTTTTTGGCTTATTCCCCCTTTGGGGTAGGGGGCTGCATAAAAAAACAAAACCCCGGGCGCAACTCCCGGGGTTTTTACTAACCTAAACCTAATTTAATATGGAGATCATATTAATCTGTTTGCAGCAGCGATATTTAAAACATTCCGCCGCTGCCTTGTTTTGTATTGTCATCACGCTGTTTGCGCTGCATAGCCCTGTTCTTGCCACCGCCAAACATATAGTTGATGCCCACATATACGGTACGGCTTTCCCACCTGAATTCACCTTCCTGAGGGAATGGGTTTCTTGAGTCAAAGCCATAACGCATGGTCTTGAACATATCGCTGAAACGAACGCTAAGTGTCATTTTATTGTCAAGCAGTGTGTATCGTGCACCACTGTCTATTTTGTACATATCTCTTGAGTCGTTCTGAACTCCGTTTACCGCCCCCCTGTAAAAGCCAAACAGGTTAAGGCTAAAGCGGTTGTTTACCTTAAAGTTACTGTTTAGCCTTGCATTAAAGGCGTTGGCTGTAATGCTTTTTACTTCAGTTATAAAGCTTCCATCAGTCTGCTCAATGTTAACCACACCTTTTTGTGATATGCTCGAAAAATCGATTGCCGGCTGGATATCCCACCATTTAAGTATTTTATAATTTGCAGATACCTCAAAACCAAAAGCATTGTTATGATTAAAGTTAGCGTAGCTCATTATCTGGTCCTGTGTGTTTTCGGTGCTTTCGTTAGGATATAAAACCCTGCTTATCTCGTCGTTTATCAGCCTGTAGAAAACACCTCCTGTTATAGAAGATCCCTGACCGAACATTTTAGTGTAGTTAAACTCAACTGAATTTGTAAACTGCGGCTTAAGCTCAGGGTTACCTAAAGAAGTTACAAGCGGCGTTGCAAATTCCCTGATAGGCTTTGTCTGGTCAAGGCTTGGCCTGTCTACACGACGACTGTAGCTTAACTGAAGCGTGTTCTTATCGTTAAGGCTGTATGTTAAATATGCCGACGGATAAACTGTGATATAATCGTCTTTAAAAGCAGATGCGCCATTATAGTTGGCATTCACTTTATAGCTTTCAAAACGAGCACCAAGCTGATAGCTGAATTTCTCAAACTTTTGCCCGAAAGTTGCATACGCCGAATAAATATCCTGATCGTACGTATAGCCTACATTTCTTTGATCTTCCGGAATCTGGGTATTTGTAGAATTATAGTTGTTGTCAGAGCGTATAAGCCTGGCCTCTGCACCAAGCTCTAACGTCGACTTGTCGTCCAGCGGATTGATGTAATCAAGGTTAAAGGTTGCATTCTGGCGTTTGTCTATAACATCGTCATTGTAAAGCCTTAGTTCGTTTGCAGTAGTGGTTGCATAGTCAACATGTTGTGTGTCTTTAGAGTCGTTGTAGTTCCCTTCAAAATCAAGTGTATGTCCCTCTTTTTCAAACTTATGCTTAAAGGCTAAGTTATATGAGTTATTGTGGTTGTCGCTGTCCAGTTTAGAAAACTGGTTGATATTTGGCATATTTTCTTCAGGGCCATATTTAATGTCAGTGCCTATGGTGGCCTTACCTGAACCATAATTTTGGTTGGTGTAAACAGATAGTGTGTTGCTATCGTTGATATAATAATCGATACCAAATTTACCAAGTACACTTTCGTTATCGTTTACAACATCAATAAGCTGTTTAGAGTCTATGTCAAGACGATTTACATAGCCTCCGTTAAAATACTTACCTGAATTGCTTCCGGCAGTTCCAAAGAAGTTCACTTTACCTGTGCGGTAGTTCATGTCTATAGAATTGTTCACTTTAGGCGTTTCACCAAAAGTAAGTCCGGCATTAAAGCTTCCGTTAAAACCATCGTTAGCATTTTTATGCAGTACGATATTTATTATACCGCTCATCCCTTCAGGATTGTACTTCGCGCTTGGATTGGTAATAAGTTCAATCTTTTTTATAGAGGTAGAAGGTATTTGTTTTAATAGCTGTGCAGGGTCAAGGTTTGTAGGCCTGCCGTCTACCAATACCCTTACATTGGTATTGCCGCGAAGAGAGATATTGCCATCCTGATCTACGTTTACAGATGGTATGTTGTTCATGATCTCAGACGCTGTGCCACCGGCCGTGGTAAGGTCTCGCCCTACAGTAATAACCTTACGGTCAAGTTTCTGTTCTATAGTGCTTACCTCTTTTACAATGCTTACTTCATCAAGTGTTGTAGCTTCTTCTTTAATAGATACTGTGCCAAGGCTCAGTGTTCTTTGAGATTCGCTCAGGGCAGCAGGTAATGTTTGGGTTTTGTAACCCATGAACTGCACTTCTATACTGTATGTTTTAAGGGGAAGATTTTTTACGGCAAAGGTTCCGTTATCTTCTGTAATTCCACCGCCTACTACGGTACCATTTTCTTTCACTACAATACTAACATAAGGTAGTGCCTCTTTAGTTGTAGCGTCGATTACTTTTCCTGTAATGCTGCCCGGGTTTTGGGCAGTCATAGTCATGATGCTCCCGAGCAGGAGCATGCACAAAAACTTCAATTTCATGTCGATTTGATTTGATTGATGATTGGCAGATAAAACAGCATAAAAAAAAGAATGCTGCCGACACCTGCTTCTATCGATAAGACAACAACACGCTTGTTTTGTTACATAAAAATGTGAAAAAAATATTATTTAGAATAAAACAAAATAATTTTCGTAAAATGTTTCGCTGCTAACTATTCTAATTGTCTTACTTTTAAAGGTAATATAAGGGTGTTGTAAACTGCCTGTTTTCGGTATATTCAGCATGTCTTTTAAATTGGGGGAGAAAACGTTTTAATTAACATTTTTTTTAAAGTTTTTCCTTTCAGCAGGTTGCTAAAATATGCTTATCTTTGCACGCTTAAAAATAATACAAAAATGACATTATCTAAAATCCTCACTTTCCAGATCGAAAAAGCCATAGATGCTTTGTTTGGCGTAACTGTAGAAAAAATAGAACTGCAGGCTACACGGAAAGAATTTGAGGGCGATGTTACCATGGTTATTTTTCCGCTGCTTAAAGTTATAAAAGGCAGTAATCCGGCCGAACTTGGCGGTAAAATTGGTGACTACCTGGTTGCGAATACCGCCGAGGTAGAAAAGTTTAATGTGGTAGGAGGTTTCCTTAACCTCGTTATTGCAGATGCTTACTATATCAACTATTTCAACGAAATAAAAGGAGACGATAATTTCGCTTTTCCTGCACCTGCCGAAAACGGCAAGGCGGTAATGGTAGAATTTGCTTCGCCTAATACAAATAAACCGCTTCACTTAGGCCACGTGCGTAATGTTTTGCTTGGATATTCTGTGGCAAATATTGTTGAGGCATCAGGTAAAAAAGTATACAAAACCCAGGTTATAAACGACAGGGGAATACATATTTGTAAGTCGATGCTGGCTTATGAGAAATTTGGGCATAATGAAACACCTGAAACTGCAGGCCTTAAGGGCGATAAGCTTGCGGGTAACTATTATGTAGAATTTGATAAAGCGTATAAAAAAGAAATCAGCCAGCTTGTAGAAAGCGGCCTTACTGAAGACGAAGCTAAAAAGAAAGCGCCAATATTACTTGAAGCGCAGGATATGCTGCGTAAATGGGAAGCCGGAGATGCCCAGGTAATGGAGCTCTGGAACAGGATGAACGGATGGGTGTACAAAGGTTTTGAAGAAACTTATGCTAATATTGGCGTAAGCTTTGATCAGAATTATTACGAAAGCAATACCTATCTTTTAGGCAAAGATGTGGTAGCTGACGGCCTTGAAAAAGGTGTTTTTGAAAAAGACCCTGATGGATCGGTTTGGATAGACCTAACATCTGACGGCTTAGATCGTAAGATTGTATTGCGTTCTGACGGTACATCGGTATATATAACACAGGATATCGGTACAGCCATTCAGCGTGTAAAAGATTTCCCTGATGTAGGCGGTATGGTGTACACTGTAGGTAACGAGCAGGATTACCACTTTAAAGTGCTTTTCCTTATCCTTAAGAAATTAGGGTACGACTGGGCACAGCACCTGTATCACCTGTCTTACGGAATGGTAGACCTTCCGTCAGGAAAAATGAAAAGCCGCGAGGGTACTGTAGTAGATGCAGACGACCTGATGGCCGAAATGACAGCTACCGCAAAAAGCATCTCAGAAGAATTAGGAAAGCTGGAAGGCTACTCTGACGATGAGAAAGGTAAATTATATGAGACTATCGGCCTTGGTGCCCTTAAATATCAAATGCTTAGGGTAGACCCTAAGAAACGTATCCTGTTTGACCCTAATGAGTCTATCGACTTCAATGGAGATTCGGGTCCGTTTATCCAGATGTCGTATGTAAGGACAAGAGCTATACTGCGTAAAGCAGATTTTGATCTTGACCGTGCTATAACTACCGTGCCGTTGCATGCTAAAGAAAAAGACCTTATAAAACAGGTTGAACTTTTTGCTGCCGTGGTTCAAAATGCGGCGCAGCTTTACAGCCCTGCCATCATAGCTAATTATGCATATGATCTTGCTAAGGAATTCAGTTCATATTACCAGGTTGTATCTATACTTGGCGAAGAAGACTTTGATACTAAAGTGTTCAGGGTACAGCTTTCTAAAAAAGTGGGAGAAACCATAAAAGCGGCATTTGGCCTGCTGGGCATCAATATGCCTGAGCGCATGTAATCTTAAAATCAAGCTATTTTCCTGTGAGCCAGAATAAGCCTTATTTCTTTCAGTCCTATGCCATTATAGTAATTGCTGTAATAGCGCTTATTGGATTTAAGCAAGTGTTGCCAAAAAAGATATTTACCGAAACCCCGGGAAATACCAAAAATGTAGTGGTAGACAGCCTGGCACTGGAAGCAGCTGCCGAGGTGACTGATACCGTTGCAGAAAACGACACGCTTAAGGATAACAGCCAGATTAATTTTGCTGCGGTTAACGGTATAAAATTTGCTGCCGAAAATTTTGACGATTATAAAGGTTACCAGCACCTTGTTATGTTTTATGAAAAGCTGCTTCAGCTTGAAACAAAACAACAGGGTAATGTGAGGATCGCTTACTTTGGCGATTCCATGACCGATGGCGACATGATAGTAAAGGAATTCAGGAGCAGCCTGCAAAACAGGTTTGGAGGAGAAGGTGTGGGCTTTGTTAATATAACCTCAGAGTCGGCACCATCAAGGAGTACGATTTCGCACCAGTTTTCTACCAACTGGAAAACGCTTTCTTACCTTAATGTAAAACATCCTAAAAAGCCATTTGGTGTAAACGGTCACGTTTTCTTTGTGAAAAAAGATACTGTAGATCCTGTTTGGGTAAAATATAAAGCCAGCAACGTTTCGCATTTAACTTCACTCAACAACCCGACGCTTTTCTACGGGAATTCGGGCAACAGACAGGGTGCTGTAGATTTTATTGTGGGTAAAGATACGATTCGCAAAAAACTGAATCCGGTTAGCAGGGTAAACACCCTTGCTGTAGGAATGGGCGACCTTAAGTCTTTTAAAGCTAACTTTTTTGCTGCAGATTCCATTCCATTCTACGGCTTTAACTTTGACGATGGCAAAGGTGTGCACGTAGATAACTTCTCTAACAGGGGGAACTCAGGATTACCGATCGCAACTTTTGATACCAATGTCATGAGGGGCTTTAATGACAGGCTGGGTTACGACCTTATTGTGCTGCAATATGGTACTAACGTTCTTAACTACGGCTCGCTGAATTATACATGGTACGAAAAGAAAATGTCGCGTGTGGTAGAGCACCTTCGCGAATGTTTTCCGGGTGTAGCAGTACTTATCATTTCTACCGCAGATAAGTCAACCAAATATGACCTCGCAATGAAAACCGATTCGGCTGTTGTGCCGCTTACCCGGGCACAAAAGAAGTATGCAGTAAATACAGAGGCGGCTTACATTAACCTCTATACGCTTATGGGTGGCGACGGCTCTATGGTAAAATGGGTAGAAGAAATTCCGGCAAGGGCTAACAAAGATTATACTCACTTTAATTTCAGGGGAGCAAAACAGATCTCTGACCTTATATACAAACAGATAAATAACGGTTACGAAGAATACAAAAGGCTAAGGGGCCATAAGACGCCTGAGCCTAAAAAACCTGAAGTGAAAAAACAGGATTCTATTATCCAAAAACCAGATACTACAAATGCACCGCAATAAGCTGTTTACTTTTTTATGCCTGTTGTTGTGTTTTGCAGCTTCGGCACAAACAGATTCTACCTATATACAGGTAGATTCCATATTTGCCGATATGGTAGATATAGACACCACCGAAATTGTAGGTGGTAACAATATCATTACCAATACATCTGCCATGAAGGTATTCTTCCAAAAGCTCTATCAGCTGGAAGTAGAAAAAAAGGGGAGGGTAAATATTGTACATATTGGTGATTCTCACATACAAGCTGACCTTATGACGGGGTTCATAAGAAAAAGGATGCAGGAACGATTTGGTAATGCAGGTGTCGGTTTTGTATTTCCGCACAGCCTTGCAAGGACAAATGGCAGTTACTACGTGAGGTTCAATTCTAATGCATCATGGCAGGTAAGAAGGAATATTTATCCTGTGGAAGATGATATGAAAGTAGGCCTTAGCGGCATAGCACTTAAAACCAGGGAAAATTTTGCAGTAGAACTAAATGTGCGCGACAGTTCGTATGACTTTAATACCATTAAGGTCATCACGCCTAAAAATGTACCCTCTATAGATCTGGCTACAAGTTCTAAGACCATAGTGTTAGAGTCTAAAGTGCCTAAAAAGATAACGCATAAAATTAAAAATGGCGAGGTTCTGGGTAGCATTGCCAATAAATATGATGTAAGCATCGCTCAGCTTAAAAAAATAAACGGACTTAAAAGCGATAACATACGAGCCGGTCGAACACTAAAAATACCAACGGGCCAGATGCAGACCAGGGAAGTGAAGCGATCAGAGTTTATTCCGCTTGACCTGACTGCTGACGCATTTTCTAACAGTTATCACAGCGATACACAGCTGGATAAAATATACCTGCTGCCGGCTAAGAACTATAAAGAATACACGTTAAGCGGGCTGGTTCTTGAAAAAGATGATGCTGGTGTAGAATATCACAGCATAGGTGTAAACGGGGCTAAATGTTCAGATTATAATAAATATCCTTTGTTCTTTGATCAACTGCCTGCACTAAATCCAGATTTAGTAATTATATCACTTGGCACAAACGAATCTTTTGACAAGATGGGAACTCTGGCGTACAAAGACCAACTGAACTTATTTATTACAAATGTAAGGGCTAAGAATCCTGATGCTGCAATACTTGTAATGACACCGCCGCCATCTTTATTCAGACGCAAATACCCAAATACCTTTGTAGCAGATTATGCTAAAAAGATACTGATACAGGAAACAGAGAAGAATTATGCTACATGGGATCTGTTCTCTGAAATGGGGGGATTGTTCAGTGTTAATCGAAACGCATCCCAGGGGCTTATGAGTGGCGATAGAGTACACTACTCTAAAGCCGGGTATGAGAAACAGGGAGCAATGTTTTGTGAGGCTTTTTTTAAGGTATACGATAATTTTAAATCAAACAGGGACTAATGCAGTTTTCAGATATAGTGCCACAATTTACAGTTGAAAATCTACAGGATTGGTTTTACTATAATCCTGAAGAACCTATGCTTTTTAATACAGCAAAGTTCCTTAGGTTATTCCTGATGTTTTATTTTGTGTATATGCTGGTAAGAAACACCTTTAAGCCAAGGATCGTTATTACAGCTGCATTCTCGATATATTTTTACTTCCTGTGCAGTGGGCCGTTGTTTGTCCTGCTGTTGATATCATCTGTGGTAGATTATACGCTGGGTTTTTTCCTTTATAGGGAAACCAGCTCTGTCAAAAGAAAAATTTATTTGTGGTTTAGCGTTATAATTAATCTCGGCTTTTTGGGATATTTTAAATATGCTAATTTCCTTATAGGTACATACAATGACCTGTCTGGCTCGCATTTTGATTTTTATAAGGTTATACTTCCTGTGGGCATATCGTTCTACACATTTCAGTCCATTAGCTATATCATAGAGATTTACCGCAAGGAGATTGCGCCAACTAAAACATACATGGAGTATTTGTTCTTCGTGTCATTCTTCCCGCAGCTTGTTGCCGGGCCTATTGTAAGGGCAAAAGATTTCCTGCCTCAAATCTACACTAAGCTAAATGTTACTAAAGAAGAAATAAGCTATGCCTTGTTCCTTATCATTGGCGGACTTATAAAGAAAACAGTAATATCAGATTATATATCTATAAACTTTGTAGACAGGGTTTTTGACCTGCCAAATGCCTACACGCCGTTTGAAAACCTCATGGCTGCTTATGGGTACACCATTCAGATTTACTGTGATTTTTCCGGGTATAGTGACATGGCGATAGGTATTGCGCTGTTATTAGGGTTTAAGCTGCCTACCAACTTCCGTACACCTTATAAATCTTCGTCTATAACAGAGTTTTGGAGAAGGTGGCATATTTCGCTTTCTACATGGTTAAAGGATTTCCTTTATATATCGGTAGGGGGTAACCGTTACGGTACTTTTGCGGGATTCTTTTTCCCAGCGTTATTCTTTGTAGCACTTATAATATGGGGAGCTACTTATGGTCCTACAAGTAATGTTCCGTTGTTTTTAGGTATAGGTTCTCTTATTATATTTACCCTGACGTTTGTGCTGTCTAAAGGAAAAGAAAGGACAATGTTTACTAACGTAAACCTTATGACTACAATGCTATTAGGCGGTCTTTGGCATGGCGCGAGCCTTCGTTTCATAATATGGGGAGCGCTGCATGGTATGGCGCTTGCGGTACACAAACTGTTTTCAGAATATTTTCCTGAACGAAAAGACATGCCTAAAACCGGTGCTTTAAAAGTATGGAACTTTATTGCCGTGATACTAACATTTCACTTTGTGGCATTCTGCTGGCTTTTCTTCCGTGCTAAAGATTTTACTACCGCGCTGGATGTAATTAATAACATTAGCCTTGTAACGTTTAGCCCAGACCAGTGGCAAACTATAATTTTAGGTTATAAAAATGTATTTATGCTTATGCTTGTAGGATATGTTTGGCACTTTTTACCGGATAGTTTCTCTACAGGACTTAAGAATACATTCTACAAAATGCCACTTGTAATTAAGGGAATAATTTTAGGGCTCACGATGTGGCTTGTCTATGCAGCCGCGGCCGCAGGCCCGCAACCCTTTATCTATTTCCAGTTTTAAATATAACATTTTGCTTTAAATTCGTTTTTTTACTTAAAAACCTTGTTTAAAGAAAGTAAAGTAAACATTAAGTTAATTTTTTTTGAGTAATTTACCGCACTAAATTAACTATGATGAAAAAAACTTTACTTATTTTATCTCTGTGTGCCTCTATGTTTGCTTCGCATTCGGCAAAGGCACAGGATGAAACGCCTTATACCCTTACGGTATTTAATCAGGCGGTTTACTACGGAATGTATGAAGCCACAGTGAGTGAACCACTTCCTGAAGGTGCTATACGCCATTCAAATTCGTCTTACGGAAAGAAGCTTACGCAAGATCAGCTTGATTCTTTCGGTAATACACTTACTATGACAGTTACCCTAAATCCTCTTTGTGATAATTATGACAGGATAGGAAACGTTAACCTTGCATTTGTTCCTAAAAATGCCGAATCGTATGTTTACGGCGATGTAAAGCGTATCGAGCTTGGCCGTTTTATAACACCTTTCATGGACAAGAATGAAACATCTGTAACAGAAGTTCCTTATGTATATGACCTTAATGAACTGGCTAATGTTTTTCATGATGCCGCTATTACTGCTCAGTATGACTTTTGGGTAGAGCTTGAAGTATATGGCTATCAGGGAGGTCCCGGCCAGGGAGGTGCAGCTGTAGAAATACCTGGCTGCTCTAATCGTAATGACGTATACATGGGATCATTAACTTTTGAATCTACTACAAATCCTGAACTTCCTGCGCCTGCAGCATCTTTTATAGGTCCTCTTTCATTTAAATATGAATTAAAGAATTATACTCTTGACGGAACAGATGAAATAGGTGAAACTACTAAAAGTATATATTTTAATCTTAGCGCACCTGTAGAAAATGCAAAACTGCATGTTATAACTTCTAACCATGGTTCTAATACTAACGGCGAAGAATATATCAGAAGAAATCACTTTGTATACCTTGATGATGTGTTAAAACTTCAATATAAACCGGGAGGCGTATCATGTGTGCCTTACAGAGATTATAACACTCAGATAAACTGTATCTATTACCTGTGCAACGGTACGTCAAATCCTCCTCCAAGGCCTGATAATAATGCATCATGGAGCTGGAACAACTGGTGTCCGGGTGATAAAATCCCAAACCGTGTCATAGATCTTGGTACTTTGGCAGCTGGTGGTCATACTTACAAGATTGATGTTCCGGATGCTCAATTTGCCGGTGGTCAGGGCTATTTCCCTATGTCTGTTTATTTAACAGGAGACGGATCTGCAGTGCTTTCAGGTAAAGCTTTTGAACAGACAGCTGTAAATGTGTATCCTAACCCGGTTAACGATATTGCAACAATCAGCGCCGCAGATCAGACAGTAAAAGCATACGAAGTTGTAAATACTGTAGGACAGACTGTGTTGAAAGGATCATCTGAAACTATCAATATGTCACAGCTGCAAAGCGGTATTTATATTGTTAAAGTTACATTTGACAACAATCAGACTATTACAAAGAAAATTATTAAGAATTAACTATTTTCTCATAGCATAAAAACCGTCGCTTTGCCGGCGGTTTTTTTATGCACATTGATTTCTAAAACGTAAATTTTATCAGTGCATTTGGTGTGCGCTGCAGTGCATACGTGTTTACTTCCTCTACAATGTTTGAACTGTTAATACGATAATAGCGGCTTATTATGTTTTGCCTGTCAAAAATATTAAGAATAGATATGCCCAGTTGTAGCTGCGATTTATCTGTAGCCTTGATGATATACGAGGCTGAGAAATTAACCTGAAAAAAACCTGCAATGTTAGCCGAGTTAGGAGAAGCATAACTTATTTCAGGCCTTGCGAGTGATGTAAACCCAACAGTACTGCTCAATGGCGGTGTAACAGGTCTTCCTGTATTCCATCGTGATCCCAGTGCAATCTTAAAATTATTCCACTCATAGATTGCAGCGCTGTTTATAGTATGGCTGATCTCAAAATTGCTCGGAAATTTTTGAGATGAGAATCCGTCAAATCTGTAGCTGTTGTTATTAAAGCTGTAGCTAAGCCAGGTATAAAATCCATTAAACTGCTTTTGTACCAAAAACTCTGTGCCGTAAACGGTGTAGCTTCCAATATCGCTTCTAAGCTCCAGCTGATCCTGAAAACCCTGCCCGCCTGTCGTAATACCGTTTACTTTTTTATAGAAATTTTCAAGTGAAAGAAGCCATCCATTTTCTTTAAAAGTTACGCCTGCCGATAGCTGCCTGCTTTTTTGTACAGGTAGTTCATTGTTATCCGAAAGTACCCATCTGCGTTTTTCTATACCCAAAAAATCGCCCTGAAGCTCTACAACCTGCGATGTCGACTGGCTTTTCATTTCCGCAAGGGCTTCCAGTTGCCAGCTTGGCGCCAGCATATAGTTAAGCTGTAACCGCGGCTCGGCATACACCATACTAAATTGTTCAATATAATTTAATCGTAATCCACCCCTTGCATGGAGCCTTGCGTTTTCTGAGTCATATTCAAGCTCTCCTATAACCGCATGGTTACGCAATACATCTTTTTCTTTTCTACTGTAAGAAGGTTCGTTAACCTTATCACTATTTGTAATGCCTATTTCATTAAACTGGTAACCTGTATGCAGGTTGTATTTAGTGCTTAGCCTTCTGCTGTCACTTAACTTAAAACCGATGTCTACTATGGAATTGCCTTGTTCCATTATCTGCTGCGACTCTACAGATGCATTCCTTCCGTCTACGTTATAATATGAAGTATAAAATCCCGCTTCGCTGCTGTGTGTATCATTCCATTGGGTTTTCCATCCTGCCGATGCACCCAGCGTAAGCTGCCTGAGGCTGCTTATTTCGGTAACAACAGTTTGTGTATTTATGGTACCCTGCGTAAAATCAAGATTATTATTAATGCCTATTACATCAACATACAGATTATGGTTTTGTCCTATCTTCTGATGATACTGCCCTGTAAAATCGTAAAAATAAAATTCCTTGTCGCTTTTGTAGTTAACATCTGTGCTGTTGTCAAGGCTGGTTACAACAGTATTTTGGAAAATTCTCTTGGAATATTTACTGTAAGTAGGAAAGTCAAACACATCTGTAAATGATCTTCTGGCAGACAGTTCAAAATTTGCCTTTTCAGAAGTTTTTACTTTAGTATAAAAATCGGCATTGATCATGTTTGTGCTTACTGTGAGGTTGCCTTTGCCAATTTCAGGCGTGTGTGAAGAAATATCTACGGCGCTGGAAACGCTCTCGCCATAAAAAGCCGATGTTCCGTTCTTGAAGATTTTGATCTCGTTTGCAAGGTTGGGGTTTAAGGCAGATATAAGCCCAAAGAAATGCCCTGTCTGGTAAAGGCGTATACCATTCCATAAAAAGAGGTTCTGATCGTGCGTGCCGCCCCTTACATTAATGTTTGATACCGTTTCATCAATACTCCTTATACCGGGGAGCTGCTGCATGGTAAGCAGTACATCCGGCTCAATAAGCCCGGGAAGGATACCGAATTTCTTTGGCTTAATGGTAAAGCTGCCGTCTTTTTTCTTGGAGATACCGGTTGCAATGTATCGTTGGGTAATCAGCTCTTCAAGCTCAAGAGACCTTAGTGTTAGTATGACTTCTTTGCAGTCATCGCCAAAATCTTTTACATTTATGGAGGTTGATTCAAAGTTAAGGTGATCAATAAAGATGCTTCCCGTAATGTTTTGGGGTACTTCAAAATAACCGTCATGACGTGTAACGATCTTGGAATTGTCGGGTAATTGTATAACGGCATTATCTATAGGCGAACCAAATTCATCTATAATGTAGGCGCAGCGCTTTTTTCCAGCTTTTGCATCGGAATATAAAATTATATACTCACCCACATTTTTGTAATTAAGCAGTGTCCTGTTTGCTATATAAACCAATTGGGCCTTTAAGGGAAGTTTTGCCGGCGGCGGAAAGATAGAACGTCCTTTTATATCATTTTCAGCATAGCTGAATTTTACGTTGAATTTAACCGCAACAGAATCCAGTATCGTTTTGAGTTCAGCACTTTTTTTTTCGTCCTGGCCAAAAGCATTGGGGACGATGATGATCAGCGATAAGAACAGCAAAAATTGCCGGATTTTTAGCATTATTCAACAGAAAGTATGATTTTATTGCCTGTTTTTTGCGACTTTAAATTGTAAGCAGTTGTAATACTTTCAAGGGCATTGTTAAGATTGTTCATAGGTATATAACCTGTAAATGCTGATAGTTTCTCAGGATGCTGAACGGTAAGTTCTATATCTACACTATACTGGCGTTCAATTTCATTGATTACGCTGGTAAGTTTTTCGTTAGAATAAACAACCTCATAAGTAAGCCATCCCGGCTGTGTTTTCTTGTCTTCAGATGTCTGCATTTTACCATTTTCAAAGGTTATGCTTTTACCTGGTGTCAAAAGAACAGCTTTGCCATTACTTGTTACCCTTACCTTACCTTCAAAACAGGTTACATCAAAACGGTTATCCCTTGCTTTTACGTTAAACTGCGTTCCTACTACGGTTACTTTTCCCATAGCAGTCACAACGTCAAATGTCTTTCCTTTGGCGGCTTTAAAATAAGCTTCGCCATCTAACTGCAATTTACGATTATTTTTCCAATTCCAGGTTTTATAATCAGCTTCAGATCCCGCGTTCAGTGTTACAGAAGAATTGTCCGGTAAAAGAAATTCTGTTCTCTGGCCGTTTTCTGCCAGTTGGGTAGTTGTTTTGTTGATGTATAAAAAATAAGTTGCCCCCAGTGCAATAACCAGCATCGCAGCAATTCTTGATATCCATGGGTTTAATGTCCTCACTTTTTGAGCCGGCTTATTTTTATTTGCACTTATGCGTGCATACAGCGCATCCATATCAGCCTCGGGTGCAGTAAGCTGTGCAGAATATTCTTTTATTTTATTGTAAGTGGCAAACTCCGGAGTGCTCATGAAGGCTTCAAGCGCCTTTGCATCAAGTTCGTTATTAAGCCACTTAGCTAACATTGTATCATCTTTCATTGTGATCCCTTTTTTACTATAACAGCTAACAGGTAAAATTCCCTACCTGATATTGTCAATTTCTTTTCTTAATTCGTTCAAAGCTCCGTGAAGGCGTTTTTCTACCGCCTTAACGCTTATGCCCAGAATCTCTGCAATCTCATGATATTTCTTACCGTCAATGCGGTGCAGCAGGAATGCGGTGCGTTGTGCTTCGGTAAGGTTTGCTATGGCTTTTTGCAGTTTTACCTTAAACTGGTCCTCTTCCATAAGAAATTCCGGACTTTGCTTATCGGTGCCGCTAACCGGATTTTTTTTAGTGTATTCCAACACTACTTTTTGGTGGGCTATCTGGTTAAGGGTAGTATTGTTTGCTACGGTGTAGAGAAACGACTTCGCTTTTTCAAGCGGAACGCTCGCACAGTTCTCCCATAGCTTTATAAAAGCCTCCTGCGTTACATCTTCGGCCTGTTCTTCGTTGCCATATTTGTAAAACAGGTAATTGCGCAATGCTTTTGCGTGGCTTTTAAAGAAATTAGAATATATAATTTCTTCGCAAATACCTTTAAGGGAATTCTCTTTCATTTTGGCTTGTAAAAGTGGGTGTAAATTATAAAAATTTATGATTACGCCAGCAAATCTGCAAAAAAAATACGGTATTCCAATAGCGCGGTATTCTTTCTTTTTTGAAAATGCCACTCATTGCCTTGTGCTGAAAATGAGTAAATTATTTTTTTCTAAAAAAAAGTAAAATAGGGGTAGGGTATTTTTATATCCGCCTGTTATTATAATTATTACCGATACAATGATAAAAAAACTGTTTGCTGTTTTGATGGTGTCGTTTCTGGCGTTTTCATGTCAGAGCGATAGTATTAGTGAAAGCACCGAAGCTTTGGAAGAGGGTTCGCAGTTAACGGAAGTACTCAAGGCAATGTCGTTAAATGAAACAGATGTTGACGATTTTTTAGACAGTACAAGCTGCTATAAGGTCAGGCTTCCGGTTCAGGTTATAGTTTACGGACAAAGGATAAGGATATTGTCTGAAAGCGGTTATTCAGAAGTACTAAATGCCCTTGAAAATGGGAGTGATTACGAAGGAGCCGATTCGCTGTCATTTGTATTTCCGGTAACGCTGCAGGATGAGCACTATTCCGAAGTAACTGTAAATAATCAGAAGGAGCTAACTGCTTTGAGGATACAGTGTACAGGGAGTATTCAGAGTTATATTGGCGATGATTGTGCAGAAATCATGTATCCAATAACGCTATATAATTATAACAGCGGTTTCCAGATGCAGGGAACCAGTGTAGTAAATAATAACCAGGAGCTTTACACAGTAATTAAAAATCTTGGGCTTAAAGAATACTATTCGGTTAAATATCCCGTTATTATAAAAATTAGTCAGGAAAGTAGTATAGAAGTTGCTGATAACGAAGCACTATTAGAAGCGATAAACAATGCACTAAACGCTTGTGGGCAACAAGGGTAAGACAGATTAGGCATCCTTACAGCGATATTAATTATCGCGCATAAACAGTAATAGTTGTGTTTTTTTAAATATTCAAGTTTTTTTCCGAGAGAAACCGGCCACTTCCCAGGCCGGTTTTTTATTTTAGGGTATACAGGGCATATAAATAGCCTATTATTTATAGGCAAAACCCTGTAACTTAAAAATCAAATTCTTAAATTTGCACCTCTATAAAAGAAACCCTGATTTTATGTTTGATAATTTAAGTGAAAAATTAGACAAAGCCTTACATATACTTAAAGGCCACGGAAAGATAACCGAAGTAAACGTAGCAGATACCCTTAAAGAAGTTAGAAGGGCGCTGCTTGATGCCGACGTTAACTTTAAGATTGCTAAAGATTTTACTACCAAGGTAAAAGAAAAAGCAATGGGCGAAAATGTATTGACTACATTACAGCCTGGCCAGCTTATGGTAAAACTCGTGAAAGACGAGCTTACAGAGCTTATGGGTGGCGATGCTGCCGGTATAAACCTAAGCGGTAACCCGTCAATTATATTGATGTCTGGTCTTCAGGGTTCGGGTAAAACCACTTTCTCAGGAAAGCTGGCTAACTTCCTGAAAACTAAAAAGAACAAAAAACCTTTATTGGTTGCCTGTGATATTTACCGTCCGGCGGCTATCAACCAGCTGCATGTAGTAGGGGATCAGATAGGTGTAGAGGTATACTCTGAGGAAGGTAATAAAAATGCTGTTGAGATTGCACAAAACGCAATTAAGTATGCAAAAGCAAACGGATTTAACGTGGTTATCGTGGATACCGCAGGACGTCTTGCTGTAGATGAAGAAATGATGAACGAGATCGCAAACGTTCATAAAGCTATAGAACCGCATGAAACACTGTTTGTGGTAGATGCCATGACAGGACAGGATGCGGTAAACACTGCAAAAGCATTTAACGACAGGTTAGACTTTGACGGTGTAATCCTTACCAAACTTGATGGTGATACCCGTGGTGGTGCCGCTATCTCTATTAAATCAGTAGTAAATAAACCAATCAAATTCATCGGTACAGGTGAAAAGATGGAGGCTATCGATGTGTTCTATCCTAACCGTATGGCCGACCGTATTCTTGGTATGGGTGACGTTGTGTCGCTTGTTGAAAGGGCGCAGGAGCAGTACGATGAGGAAGAAGCAAGAAAACTCCAGAAGAAGATCGCTAAGAACGAATTTGGTTTTGACGATTTCCTTTCGCAAATACAGCAGGTTAAGAAAATGGGTAACATGAAGGACCTTGTTGGCATGATACCTGGTGCAGGAAAAGCTCTTAAGGATGTAGAGATAGAAGACGATGCGTTTAAGCATATCGAAGCTATTATACATTCTATGACACCGGCAGAGCGCAGCAAACCGGCTCTTATTGATGTTAAGAGAAAGAACAGGATTTCAAAAGGATCCGGTACTTCTGTTCAGCAGGTAAACCAATTGCTGAAGCAGTTTGACCAGATGAGCAAAATGATGAAGATGATGCAGGGCGGAGCAGGAAAAAACCTGATGCGAATGATGGGCGGCATGAAAGGTATGAAGCCATAAAAAAAATATGGAGACGCGGTTAAACGCGTCTTTTTTTGTTATACATAACTGCCTACAAGCAGTATTCTATTGAACATCTATTTTCAAAAATAAAACACGAACAATGCAATTACTGGACGGAAAAAAAGTTTCGGAAGACATTAAGAATGAAATTGCCGAAGTTGTAACAAAAATGAAGAAGAACGGCGAGAAGGTGCCTCACCTTGCAGCTGTAATTGTTGGTAATGATGGCGCAAGCCTTACATATGTAGGCAGTAAAGTTAAAGCCTGCGAATATGTGGGTTTTGAGTCTACGCTTATTAAACTGCCAAGCACAATCTCTGAACTTGAGCTTTTAAAGAAAATTGAAGAATTGAACCAGGATGATAACATCGATGGTTTTATAGTGCAGCTGCCGTTACCAAAACAGATTGACGACCAGAAAGTGCTAATGGCCATAGACCCAAGCAAAGATGTTGACGGTTTTCACCCTGAGAACTTTGGTAAAATGGCACTGGATATGACAACGTTTATTCCTGCAACACCATTTGGTATCCTAGAGCTTTTAGAACGTTATAATGTAGAAACTGCCGGTAAACACACGGTAGTTATTGGCCGCAGCCACATCGTAGGCCGCCCAATGAGTATCCTTATGGGCCGTAAAGGTTTCCCTGGTAACTCAACGGTTACATTAACGCACAGCCATACCAAAAACATTGCACAGATAACAACGCAGGCAGATATTATTATCACTGCTCTCGGTGTACCTAACTACCTTAAAGCCGAAATGGTTAAGGATGATGTTGTGATCGTAGATGTGGGTATTACACGTGTTGCCGATGAGTCTCACCCTAAAGGTTATGTTATTACAGGTGACGTTGATTTTGAGAACGTAAGCAAAAAAGCATCTTTCATTACTCCGGTTCCGGGTGGTGTAGGGCCAATGACAATTGCCATGCTTCTTAAGAACACACTTCTTGCAAGAGAGCTTAGAAAAGAAAAATAATAGTAATATTATAGAATTTAACAGGGAGCCAATTGGCTCCCTGTTATTTTAATAATCTGTAGATATGGTTAAGTCTTTCAGAATCTCAAATTCATTCATCTGGCTATCAAACTTAGCTGTTGCCCTGCGATACGCATCGCTTCCCAGTAATAAGTGCAGCGGGGGATTTTCTTCAAAAGCCGTGTCAATCATGATTGCGACACCTTTTTCAGGGTCTCCTGCCTGTTTGCCATCCATATTTTGGTATTTATGTAGTGTTTCGTTGATTGCAGTGTAGCCACCTTCTATTTTTTCGGGCAGTGCTAACGACTCTTTTGAAAGGAAGCTGGTCCTGAATGCACCCGGGGCAGCAATCGTAACTGTAATGCCAAATGGTTTTACGTCCTGCGCCAATGCTTCAGACAATCCTACAACCGCTGATTTTGTTGCCGAGTAAGCCGACCATCCCGATCCCGGTGCTATACCTGCAATCGATGCAATATTAATAATGTGCCCAGACTGCTGTTCTCTCATCAGCGGCAGTATGTGACGTATCGTATTTATAGTGCCAAAGACATTAATATCAAAAGCATCGCGCACGGCAGCATCGCTTATTTCTTCAAGGCTTCCGCCAATACCGTAGCCTGCATTATTTACCAGTACATCGATCCTGCCAAAAGTTGCTGCTGTTTTCGCTACGGCTTCCTTTACAGATACATCATTAGCAAGATTCACCTGAAGTGGAAGGAAATTTTCTGAACTATCACCAACTGCTTTTGTAAGCTCATCTGTAGTCCTTGATGTTGCTGCTACCTTTTGGCCTGCAGCCAGTAATTGTTTTACAAATAGTAAACCGAACCCTTTTGAAGCCCCGGTTATAAACCAAATTTTCTGTTCTTTATTCGTTTCCATATTATTTTGTATTTTTTATAAGGCAAAGTACGTAAACCTACGCGTCGTTACGTTTGCCTGCTTCAAACGCATACTTGTACAAATCAAACAGCTATAATTTGAAATATTTTAAAAATATTTTATGTTTTCCTGTTACATATCTCTTTGCCACTCGTCATATAAAAAATACCATTCGTCATAAATTTCATATTGTAAGAAAAATAATGGTATATATTTGAAGTATCCAACAACCAAAAAATAAAATCAACATGGTAGCTATAGCAATTTACATTTTAGACACAGTAGTGAATGTTTTAAGCTGGGCGGTAGACGCAGTTTTGTCACTATTTTAAAAACCAACAGTATATCATCAATCATCAATCAAAAAACTGTTTACATTTGAGTAGTTAAGCATCAGGCAATGGTAAAAACATTGCCTGATATTTTTTATAAGCATGCCGATGAATTTATTAAAGAATCCGAAATACCATCTTTACGCAGCACTTGCCTTTATGGTTTATGTGCTTTGCTCGCTTACACTGAGTAAGGTCTCATACCAGATAAAATATCCCGAGAAGATGGGAGATTCGTCTATTATACCGTATTACATATGCGAGGGTGTAATATGCGGACTGGTGGCATACGTACTCTCTAATATTCTGCTCTACTTTTTAGAGCGATTAATTGTATTTAACGAGCTAAAAAGATCGGCGGTCATAAAAATGGTTGTAGTTTTTATAGTGGTTGTTTTTGCTTACAGTATGGCAATATGGCCGCTTCTTGATTTTACTTACAGGGTGCTGACTGATAAGTCTATAGATGCGACGCTGTTTATGATGATAATGAACGTACCCTATTTTAGTGCCATATTCACTATATGGCTGTTTATAGTGGTTGCTATCAAGGCTTACAGGCACATAAACCAGGTAAAAATGAACCAGCTGCAATTGGAATCCAACTTAAGGGAATCACAGCTTAATACGCTAAAAGGACAGATCAATCCGCATTTTATGTTTAACAGCCTTAACAACATACGAGGACTGATACTCGAAGATGTGCCTAGGGCAAGGGATATGATTACCCGCCTTTCTGAAATGCTGCGTTACAGCCTTACTAAAAACGGCATAAACACCATTCCGCTTAAAGAAGAACTCCAAACAGTAGATAATTACATAGAAGTATCTAAGATACAGTTTGAAGAGCGGCTCCGGTTCAGTATCAATGTTAACCCTGGGACATTAGCTATTGGCATACCTCCAATGGTGGTCCAGATGCTTGTGGAAAATGCGGTAAAGCATGGTATAGGGAAAATTAAGGAAGGTGGAGAAGTACGCCTACACATAGACAAGACTGATGAAGAATTGGCTATCAGGGTGGAAAATTCGGGCAATCTTTTGTTAAGTGAAGATTCTACCAGGCTGGGACTCGAAAATATAAAGCAGAGGCTTTCCCTGCTTTACGGAAATAAAGCAAGCTTTACGCTTACGGAAAACAGTAATTTTGTAGAAGCTAAAATTTTAATACCGCTGACATGACCACTATCAAAACTGTAATTGTCGAAGATTCACGCTTAGCCCGTAATGAGCTTAAGGAGCTTATAAAGGCACATCCTGAAATTGAGGTTATAGGCGAAGCCGAAAATGTTGACACAGCGTTTGCTATGATAAACGAGCTTAAGCCGCGACTTATTTTCCTGGATATCAATATGCCGGGCAAAGATGGTTTTGAGCTTCTTGAAATGCTTGAAGATGTTCCTGTAACTGTATTTACCACTGCTTTTGACGAATATGCCATTAAGTCGTTTGAGTATAACGCACTGGATTATCTGCTCAAGCCGATCAATTCGGTACGTTTTGCAGATGCTGTTCACAAGATAAAAGACAAGATCGTAAATGACCATCCTGAGAACGCCACAGAAAATCATCTTTTAACCGAAGAGAGTCAGATATTTATAAAAGACGGCGAAAAATGCTGGCTGGTTAAAATAGGGGAGGTATTTCTCTTTGAGATAGTAGGGAACTATACCCGCGTATATTTCAGGGATCAAAAACCTCTTATATATAAATCATTAAACCAGATTGAGGAGCGACTTCCCGAAAATTTGTTTTTCAGGGCCAGCAGGCAGCAAATCATCAATCTTAAATATATTAAGAACGTAGATAACTGGTTTAACGGCAAGCTAAAAGCGACAATGCAAAATGGCGAAGAGATAGAAATTTCAAGGCGTCAGTCGGCATTGTTTAGGGATATGCTTAGCTTATAGAATTTCAAAGTTTCAGAGTTTCAAAACTGTAAACTGCGACTGTAAACTGTAGACTGAACACTATTCCCTTTCAGGGCGCGGAGGCCTTCTGTTTGTGTTAAGGGGTCTTGCCGGTCCATTATTCCTATTTTGCGGCCTGTTAGGATTTGCCGGTCGCCGCGCAGCCGAAATCCTTTGTGTAGGTTCTTCTTTCGGCAGGCTTGCTTCTTCTGTTTTGCTTGAGGGTTCAATAAGCTGGTTCAGCTCTTTGATTTCGGCAGCAGTAAGTTCCCTGTAACGTCCTGCGGGCACATCAAGCGAAATATTTATTATCCTTATCCTTTTTAGTGCAGTAACATCATACCCAAGATATTCGCACATACGGCGTATCTGTCGGTTTAATCCCTGGGTTAACACGATCCTGAAGATATATTTGCTAATCTGTTCCACCTTGCATTTTCTGGTCACGGTGTCAAGAATTGGCACTCCATTGCCCATTCGCTGAATAAACCTGTCGGTGATAGGTTTGTTTACGGTTACGATATATTCTTTTTCGTGATTGTTCCTGGCACGTAGTATCTTATTTACAATATCGCCATCATCAGTCATGAATATAAGGCCTTCACTTGCTTTATCCAACCTGCCAATCGGAAAAATGCGCTTTGGGTAATTGATATATTCGACTATATTATCCCTTACATCAGGATTTGTGGTACATTCTATGCCCACCGGTTTGTTAAATGCCAGATAAATATTTTTCCCTGCTTTTTCTTTAATAAGCCTGCCGTCTATACGCACTTCATCTTCAGTTGTAACTTTGGTTCCCATTTCGGGCACGATGCCGTTTAGGGTTACCCTTCCTTCTTCAATAAGCTTGTCTGCTTCCCTTCGTGAGCAGTAACCGGTTTCAGATATATATTTATTAAGGCGCTTCAATTCTTCCATACTGCAAAAGTAGTCAAATTTATAAAATCTCTGAGTTCATATATTTAGTATATTGGGCCTGAAAAAGTCTAATAAATTGCTATTATCATGAAAAACAAAATTACAATATTACTATTAAGTCTTTTTGCAGGGCTCTCTTATGGGCAGAGCCGAAAGGGTCAGCTGCACCTGACCCCCGAAAGCAAATCGCACAGACTATATGTCTCTTTTATGCCTGAGACAGAGAATAATAATGAAAAATCAGGATTTTCATCTTCGCCACAATTAGAACAGCTTGCGAAAGAGTATCATATCACTGCGCTAAAGGCGGTAGATATTCCGGCAGCAAAACTTGAAGAGTTAAAAAGTGCAGCCATTAAAAATGCAGGAAGCAGTGCTGCTGTAGATAAGCTTGCCAATATATATGAACTAACAATAGATAACCCTTCTAACGAAAGGATGCTGGAACTTGCGCAATCGCTGGAAAAATTTGATGCAGTTGAATACTGCAGCCTTATGCCGCTTAGCCCGGTAAAACCTCCTTACGATATATTCCCGGCTACGCCATCATTTATTGACCAGCAGAATTATGTCTCAGACTATGGCGTCGATATGGCTTATGCATGGGAACTGGGACTTACAGGGCAAAATATAAATATACGTGACATAGAGTTTGGTTTTAATAAAGACCATGAAGAGCTTAACGATCGCAATGTGTATGTTGGGGCAGATATGGTAGTTTCCAGTCTTGCCACGCAAGATTTTACTGAGCACGGAACCGGAGTATTAGGTATTATGTATGCCGACAAAGAAGGAGACTATGGGGTTTCCGGCCTTGCTTATGGCGCTAACGAGCTTGCACTATTTACCGAGTACGAACAAACTACAGGATATAACAGGGTTAATGCTATAATTAAATGTATCAGCAATTCTGTAGAAGGTGATTTTATAATTTACGAATTGCAGGCTACAGGCGCCCTTGGCCAATATGGTCCGGCTGAATATGAGAATGTGGTATGGGATCTTACCAAGGCAGCTACCGATGGAGGTATGATTGTCGTGGCGGCCGCCGGTAACGGTGCTGAAAATCTTGATGCTCCGGCATACAACTCCTATAATAACAGGGGCGACAGCGGTGCCATAATAGTTGGGGCAGGAAGTAACGACGAAAATCACGATAGGCTTGACTTTAGTACTTACGGTGCAAGGGTAGATCTTCAGGGATGGGGGACAGGGGTTCTTACTTCTGGTAGCGGTACTGCTTATACGATAGCTGGTGACTTTAACCAGGCATATGCCTGGTTTAACGGTACGAGTTCTGCTACGCCAATTGTGGCTTCATGCGCCATAGTGTTGCAATCGCATTATCATAGTGTAACCAACGATTATATAAGCGGCCCGGAACTGAGGGAATTGCTTAAAGCTACAGGAAAACCTCAGGGTGAAGGCGAAAATATAGGGCCACTGCCCAATATGCCTGCGGCGCTTGCCGCCATGGACGAGATGCTGGGTATTAATAGTGTAGAGAAAGAAAGTTTCATAGCCTATCCTAATCCTGTATCTGACAGGTTGAAGATAGCAGGAAATTTTTCGGATAAGGTAAGCGTTAAAATATACAATGCTGTTGGGCAGCTAGTGTCTTCTCAGGCTAATGCAGATAACGAAATTGACTTCAGCAGTTTTTCTAAAGGCATTTACATTGTAAAAGTATCCGATAACGGAAAAACGGTGTCAAAGAAAATAGTAAAGAACTAACGATAGCGTAAAAAAAAGCGGAATACATACTCATATGTATTCCGCTTTTTTTATTCTGTATCAAACAAGAATGAATAAATGCTGTTGTAAAGAGCATCACCATGAAGACTATGTCCAAGGCCGGTAGTTGTTATGAATTTAGCTTCGGGCCATGCTTTGGCAATTTTTTCTGCTTCTTTAAACGATACTACGGTATCTTGTGTATCGTGAGCAATGAGCCCTTTTGCCCTGATTTTTGTTACAAAGATGCTTCCTGAAAACTCATGTGTTTTAATCCTGAAATGCTCAAAAAAGTGCTGTTCAAGCAGTTTGAACACATTGCTGTTAAGGCTGAGCATCCCTTTATAGTTGCGTAATATTGTAGTCAGGTCACTGGGTGCGCCCAGCACTGCCATTTTTGTAATGTAATCGTTAGGGTAATGCGACTGAAAGTAAATTGCTGCCGCTCCGCCTAATGAATGGCCTATAAGATATTGTGGTTTTATTTTTTGGACTACGATATTTACAAATTCTGCATACTGCGGTATGTTAAATTCAGCACCAGATGATAATCCATGGGCGGGTGCATCTACCGCAACTATAGTACTGCCGGATTTTTTCAGGTAGCCGATAAGCTGTTCCCATCGAGATGCATTACTTTCCCAGCCATGCATCAGCAACACTTTAGTATCGTTACCTTTCCAGGTATACATCTGGAAAAGAAAATCATTGTGGGTAATCATCTCGGCATCGGCTTCCTTAAGTATATCAGGAAGCGATTCTTTTATGAGCCTGCCGTCGCGAGGATGGCTAAAGAATTTGTACGCAAGCCAGCTTGCCTTTTTAGGATAAATGTAGCCAAGGATGTTAATGTACAGCCCCAGTGATTTTGAAAGGAGAAATGTAAATAGTTTTTGCATCGCGCAGAGACAAAAAAAATCCCCCGCCATGGCGGGGGATCAGGTAATTATATTTTAGAGAACAATTGTTCCATTTTTTCTTTTTCTTCTTCGGCAAGTAAGCTGTCAACAAGAATACGTCCGCTGTGTTCATCTGTAATGATCTTTTTACGTGCAGCGATCTCCATTTGCGTTTGTGGAGGTATCGTGAAGAAAGAACCTGCAGAAGCACCTCTTTCTATAGAAACAACAGCAAGGCCGTTTCTAACACTTCCTCTTATCCTGTTATAAGCAGCAAGAAGACGCTCTTCGATCATTCCCTGGTACTCGTTAGATTTTTCTGAAAGGAAAGATTCTTCTTTCTGAGTTTCAGACATGATAGCATCAAGCTCAGATTTTTTGTGGCTTAAGTGAGATGATTTTGCATTAAGTTTTTCTGAAGACTGAGCAATAGTCTCTTTTTTGTACTCAATAGATGCTTTCATCTCTTTGATGTGCTTTTCAGCAAGCTGTATCTCAAGTTCCTGGAATTCTACTTCTTTTGTAAGAGAGTTGAACTCACGGTTGTTGCGTACATTTTTTTGCTGATCAGTATATTTTTTAATCGCAGCTTTATGATCTTCAATAGCTGTTTTCTTATCCTTTATTTGATCTTCGATAGATTCAAGGTCAGATTTAAGTTTTTCAAGCCTTGTGCTTAATCCGGCCACTTCGTCTTCAAGATCTTCCACCTCTAATGGAAGTTCGCCTCTTACGTTCCTGATTTCGTCGATTCTTGAATCAATTAACTGTAAATCATAAAGTGCCCTTAATTTGTCTTCAACACTTAGTTCCTTGATATTCGCCATATTTATAAGTACTTAACTGGATTTGTATATTCTTCCGATAAAATGAATGCAAAATTAGGGATTTTTTTCGTAAGATAACCAACTATATATTTTTTTGTTTGTAGGTAAATCTAATTTGGCTATAGATATTGTACGGGATTTGTGTCTATACTCGTAACTGCTACCTGAATCTCTAGACGGTTACTAAGAAAATCGGCTATATAGTTTTGTGTAAATCGTTCGCTTTCAAAATGGCCTATATCGGTAAGTAAAAGTTTGCCTTCCGCCTCATAAAACTGATGGTATTTTAAATCGGCAGTAAGAAAAGCATCCGCGCCTGCGGATATAGCATTCTTAATTGCAAAACTACCCGATCCTCCAAGTACGGCAACCTTCTTAATTTGTTTTCCGTTAAACGCACTGTGCCTTATGCCATGTGCCTGCATTTTGTCTTTCACAAATTCTAAAAATGCTTTTTCCTCCATTGCTTCTGTCAGTTCACCTGTCATGCCAAGGCCTATATTCTGATGGCTGTTATTTAGGTTGTAAATCTCATACGCGACCTCCTCATAAACATGGTTGGAAAAAAGGGCTTTAAGTATTTTACCCTCAAGATGTTTTTCAAAGGTAACTTCAACCTTGATTTCCTTTTCCTCTACAAATTCACCGGGTGTACCAATTTTGGGATCACTGTCTTCATTGCCTTGATAGGTACCCAGCCCCTGCGAATTAAAACTGCAATTTTCATAGTTTCCGATGTTTCCTGCGCCTGCATCAAAAAGTGCATTGCGGAGCTTCTCTAAATTTTCGGGGATAGTGTAGGTAACCAACTTACGAATGTAGTTCTCTTTTGGGATAAGTATCCTGGTGTTGGTCAGTCTCAGCGCATCACAAAATATTTTATTTACTCCCTGTTTGTGGTTGTCCAGGGCAGTATGTACAGCATAAATTGCAATATCATTTTTAATTGCTTTTATAACCGCGCGCTCCACATAGTTTTTTCCGGTTATCTTTTTTAGCCCCGAGAATAATATAGGGTGAAAGCAAACAATGAGGTTACTGTTTTTACTGATTGCCTCATCAATGACACTTTCAAGCGCATCATGGCAAACCAATACCCCTGTAGCTTCATCATCGGCATTGCCCGTAAGCAGGCCTACGTTATCAAAATCTTCGGCATAAGCCAAAGGTGCCATTTCTTCAAGTACAGTAAGAATATTTTTTATTTTCATGATTGCATCAGGTTGATGCACAAAATTACTATTTAAAATAACATTTTGAAGATGTAATGCAAAATAGGCTGTTAGTTACAGGTATAGCCTGATGCGAGTGCATTCGATAAGGTGCTATCGTAGGTTTCGCCTGTTTTTGTGCCGCCTACGACTGCCTGTCCTTCATCATTACATAATGTAAAATTCTCTGCCATTTCTTTAATGCAGGTCACGCAGGGTATGCTGGCGCTGTTTTCGTCATCGTTAGAAGAGCACGAATAAAAACCTATTGCAGCAAGCACGGTAAGAGATAAGAATAATTTTTTCATGGCAATTTTTTTTTGGTGTCTTATAAATATAAGCATGAAATAGCGGGAATCCATTCAATTTTACATAAGCTTAACGCTATGGATACCATAATTGCCCTTTGTAAAAACGTAAATTTGTGTGCTTAAAAAATTATCTTTGCTATAATAGCAATCTTAATCGCCAATGAAATTTCTACGCAAGCTGCTGCTGCCATTCTCTCTATTTTATCTGCTGGTAACCGCAGTGCGTAACGTTTTATATAATTTGGGAATCTTTAAATCCCATTCCTTTCCTGTGCCCGTCATTGCCGTAGGCAACTTAAGCACCGGGGGAACCGGCAAAACGCCGCAAACTGAATATCTTATCAGGCTGCTGTCTGATAAATACAAGGTAGCAACACTGAGCAGAGGTTACAAAAGAAAATCTGAAGGATTTGTGCTTGGAAGCAGTGCGAGTGATGCCGCGATACTGGGTGATGAGCCTTTTCAGTTTTACCAAAAGTTTCCACAGATACGCGTAGCGGTAGATGCCAACCGGAAAAATGGCATAGAGCAATTGCTTGCGCTTTCACCTAAGCCTGAAATCATAGTGCTTGATGATGCTTATCAGCACCGCAGGGTAAAAGCGGGATTTTATATATTGCTAACTGCGTACGGGGATATTTATGCCGACGATTTTTTACTGCCTGCCGGAAACCTTCGTGAAAGCAGTCTTGGCGCTGACAGGGCAGATGTTATCATTGTGACCAAATGTCCCGTTGCCCTTACCGAAATGGCAAGGCAGGATATCATAAAAAAGCTCAAGCCAAAGAAATCACAAAAGGTTTACTTTACTTGTATAGAATACGATAACGAGGTATATTCGGAAATAGGCCGTAAGGACGTTGCAGAGATAAAAGGTACCGATAAGGTTCTTGTAGCCGGAATTGCAAAGCCAAAACCTTTTTTTAAGCATTTGCAGCACCAAAATGATGAAACGCTGGCATATCCCGATCATCATGATTTTAGCGAAGATGAACTCGAAGATTTAGAAAAGCGATCACTTGATAAAATAATAGTCACTACGGAGAAGGATTATGTAAGGCTAAGGGGCAGTCTGCCGAAAGATAAGTTGTACTATCTGCCTATACAAAGCCGTTTTTTAACCGATGGTGCCGAATTTGATAAAACTATTTTAGATTATGTGGGAAAAAGTACAGGAAACAGCTAAATACATTTCAGATAAAACAGGATTTGTGCCGCGTTACGGTGTAATTCTTGGCTCAGGCCTTGGTAGCTTTACCGATGAGATTGAGGTGCAGTTTACGTTAAACTATGACGAGATACCTAACTTTCCGGTGTCTACCGTTGAGGGGCATTCAGGGGCACTTGTATTTGGAAAAATAGGACAGAATAATGTCGTGGCAATGAAAGGCCGTTTTCATTATTACGAAGGCTACAATATGGAGCAGGTAACATTCCCTGTAAGGGTAATGAAAGCGCTTGGCGTAGATAAGCTTATAGTATCTAATGCTTCAGGCGGTGTAAATCCGTTTTATAAAGTGGGTGATATAGTGCTGATATACGATCACATCAACTTTTTCCCTGAGCATCCACTTAGAGGGCAGAATGATGAGCGCTTTGGCCCGAGGTTCTTAAACATGAATGAGGCATACAGCCGTAAGATGATTTCTAAGGCAAAAGAGATTGCTGTAGCACAAAGCATTGATGTAAAGGATGGTATTTACCTTGGATTGCAGGGTCCAACATACGAAACCATGTCAGAGTACCGCATGGTGAAGATTCTTGGAGCCGATTGTGTGGGGATGTCTACTGTGCCTGAGGTTATAGTAGCAAGGCACATGAATATGGAGGTGTTCGGGCTTTCTGTAATTACCGATATGGGTAACGAAGAGGGTATCCAGACGCTAAGCCATGATGAGGTGCTCCAGGCTGCAAAAGCAGCAGAGCCAAAAGTGAAGGCACTGATAAAAGAACTGATTATTAAGTACTAAATTTTGCCACGAATTACACAAATTTTCACCAGTTAAAATTAGTGCTGATTTGTGTAATTCGTGGCAGTATATTTTATTTTTCTAAGAAAAGTATAAGGTCTATTATTCTTGAAGAATAACCTATTTCGTTATCATACCAGCCTACTACTTTTACCATCCTGTCTATAACAGATGTAAGCAGTGAGTCAAACAAGCACGAGTTTCTGTTCCCTAATATATCTACTGATACAATAGGGTCTTCGGTATAGGCTAAAATTCCTTTAAGTCCGTTTTCTGAAGCCGTTTTAAAAGCAGCATTTATTTCTTCAATACTTACTTCACGTTTTACATAACAGGTTATATCTGTCAGCGATCCGTCAGGTACCGGTACACGAATACCTCCGCCGCCTATTTTACCTTCAAATTCAGGAAATATCTTAGTAAGCGCTTTAGCAGCTCCCGTAGTGGTAGGTACTATAGACTGCGCTGCACCGCGAGCCCTTCTTAGGTCTTTGTGAGGCTGGTCGTGCAGGCTTTGGTCGGTAGTGTAGGAGTGAACCGTTGTAATGTATGCCTGCTCAATACCGCAAAGGTCGTTTATAACCTTCATCATTGGTGCAGCATTGTTAGTGGTGCAGCTTGCATTAGAGATCACCTTTTCTGTTCCGTCAAGAATATGCTCGTTAACGCCCAAAACAACCGTTTTAATACGGTCGTCTTCTGGTGGGGCAGAAAGGATTACTCTTTTGGCTCCGGCTTCAAGGTGTTTGTTGGCATCTTCCAGGGTTTTAAATTTTCCTGTAGCTTCAATAACAATATCAATGTCCAAAGATTTCCAGTCAAGATTCTCAGCATTTTTCTTTCTTAGAAAAATATATGGCTTACCGTCTATTATCAGGCTGTCTTCGGTATGCGATACTTCGTGGGGCAATATGCCATGAATACTGTCGTATTTTATAAGATGCGCCATAGTACGGGCATCGGCGATATCGTTTATGGCAACCACTTCTATAGAGGGGTGGTTTATTAAAAGCCTGAAAAGGTTTCGGCCTATGCGGCCAAAACCGTTAATGGCAATTTTTGTTTTTTTGTTCATTTCTGTAAAACTGTCAACCGTCAACTGACAACTTTAAACTAATTATAAAATGTGTTTTTGTGCTTTGTAAGATGAACGTACAAGCGCACCGCTCTCTACATGGCGGAAACCAAGCTCAAGACCAATTTTTTCGTATTTTTCAAACTGCTCCGGAGTTATGAACTCTTTTACAGGAAGGTGTTTTTTACTTGGCTGAAGGTATTGGCCAATAGTAAGTACATCAAGGTTTACGCTGCGAAGGTCGTGCATGGTTTGTATCACTTCTTCTTCAGTTTCGCCAAGGCCAAGCATAATGCCCGATTTAGTACGGTTGATACCATTTGCTTTCAGATAGCGCAATACCTCAAGGCTGCGCTCGTATTTTGCCTGGATGCGCACTTCGCGGGTTAACCTTTTTACAGTTTCCATGTTATGAGAAACTACTTCAGGGGCAACTTCAATAATACGGTCTATATTTCTTTCTATTCCCTGGAAATCGGGGATAAGTGTTTCAAGCGTAGTCGTGGGGTTCATCCTTCGGATAGCCTTAACCGTTTCTGCCCAAATTATAGAACCGCCGTCTTTAAGGTCGTCACGGTCTACACTGGTAACAACAGCATGCTTAATATTCATAAGCTTTATAGAACGTGCCACTTTTTCAGGCTCATCCCAATCTACCGTTTCAGGTCGGCCAGTCTTAACACCGCAAAAGCCGCATGAACGGGTACAGGTGTTACCTAGTATCATAAAGGTAGCTGTACCTTCGCCCCAGCATTCGCCCATATTAGGACAGCTTCCTGAAGTACAAATGGTATGCAGCTTGTATTTGTCTACAAGGCCGCGAAGTTCAGTATATTTTTTGCCGGTAGGCAGCTTTACCCTAAGCCACTTTGGCTTTTGAGTCAGCAGTCCGTTAGCAGCAACAGGTCGTACAGTGTCTAAAACAGTTTCCATAAATAAAAACTTTAAGATGCAAAGATACTACTTATTTGTATAAAAGCTGTTGTTTTTGATGTATGTGCACACCCGTCACAATCCTTTGTACAGATGTTATTATTTTTCTTAAAACGCATGGATAATTTTACTCTAATTTAGATTTTTGAAAAAAAAAATTGGTTTTAACATTCATTTAGTATTGGGGACAACAGCTTTTTGTTGAAAAAGAGTGTGTACACTTCAAAAATGGCCATAAAAAAAGCTCCTGAAAAGGAGCTTGATCTTAATTGACCTTTACGGTTATCGGGAGGCTGTAAGCAGTTCTAACTGCTTTACCACCTTTCATGCCCGGCGTCCACTTTGCTTTAAGAGATTTTAAAACCCTTACGGCTTCTGCACCCATACCATAACCCGGGTCGCGTGTTGCTTTAATATTACTTAAGGTTCCGTCTGGCTCAACAACAAAAGAAACATAGACCCTCATAATTGTGGCGTCATTAACTTCGGGAGTCCTGAAGCGTTCACCTACATCTTTACGGAATCTGTCAAGTCCACCAGGATATACAGGAGCTACATCTACAATCGTTTCAATAGTTCCGGGTCCTGTTCCTGTCGACGGTGCTGTTGAGGTACCTTGTCCGTCAGGTGCAGTGCCTGGTTGAAGGTTTATTGTAGTTCCTGTTCCGGCTGTAGTTGACGCACCCGGATCGGCATTTTTAAAATCGTCTGTTGTAGGCAGCACGGGAGTCGGCTCAGATGTTGCAGAAAAAGGTTTAAGCTCAACTGTAGGTGTTACTGATTGTGCCGCCGGAGCTGCTGACTCGACTATAGGTTCTGGTTTTGCTATTGGTGTTTCAGGAATTTTATATGGCTCGACTTCAATAACTGATGGGGTTACATCTATTACCGGTTCGTCCACGAACGGGGGTGGTGATTGCAAAAGATTTATGATAACCGGGACACTGATTAAAAGTGCCACAAAACTGATGCCTGTAAATAGGGCGATCATTGTTGTTCTTGGGTTTTCTTTACGTAATTGATACGCTCCGTAATTTTGGTTGCGGCCTTCAAAAACAAGGTCGATCCATCCCTGGTCTAAAACGTTAACTTTTGACATGGCATGATGATTTTGGTTGTTAATATATTATCTAAAACGTTTTCGTTGATTTTAATATTGTAATAAAAACCGTAAATATTTGCGAATTGAGTATTGTGTAATATCAAACCTTAATTTTTATATTTGAGTATGAAAAAACTAATATCGCTAACCTTAATCATATTTTTATTTACATTTTTGACTGGAGCTCAAAATACTAAGCTTAAGTTTGAGAAGATAAATGACAATATATATCTTTATACAACGTACCAGTTGTTTTCCGGTAAACCATTTCCGTCTAACAGTGCTTACATCGTTACAGATGACGGCGTCGTGTTGTTTGATACACCGTGGGATGAAACTCAATTCCAGCCGCTTTTAGACAGTATAGAAAAAAAGCATAATAAAAAGGTTGTTATGTGTATTTCAACCCACTTTCACGATGATAAAACTGCGGGGCTAGAATATTATGCAGGCAAGGGTATTGCAACATATACAAGTAAATATACTAAAGAGCTTTCTGTTAAAAACAGAAACAAGCTGGCGCAGCACACATTCGAAAAGGATACGCTATTTAATGTTGGCGGACAGCGTTTTGAGACCTATTATCCAGGCGAAGGACACAGTCACGATAATATAGTGATATGGCTCGGCAAATATAAATTCTTGTATGGTGGCTGCTTTCTTAAAAGTGTAGAAAACAATGACCTTGGCTATCTAAAGGATGCAGATACCGCCGAGTGGAAAAAATCGCTTAAAAAGCTGATGGAAAAATATCCTGAACCTGTATATACCGAGGTAGGTCATTTTAAAGGTTCAAAAGGGTGGAAGCCAGTAAAGCATACCTTAAAGCTGCTCAAAAAGAATAAGAAAGCTTAGTCTTTTTTAGTAATTATCTCGGTAAGAAGTTTTTTAGCACGTAGTAGTTTTACCTTTACATTATTAAGCGGCTCTCTAAGCTGATCAGCAATTTCCTGATAGCTCATTTCCTGGAAATAACGCAGCTGAATTACCTCTTGGTATTGTGGTTTTAGCTTTTTGATGCACTCAAGCAAGCTGGAAAGGTTTTGTTCTTTTATAAGTTTATCTTCCGGTGAGGGCGAACTGTCTGCTACATTATAGGCCTGTTGATCTTCTTCGTCGGTTATCTCTACAAATAAAGAAGAGCGCTTTTTGCGCAAAAGATCTATATGAACATTTTTGGCTATAGCTATAAGCCAGGTATTAAATGCATATTCAGGATTATAAGTAGAAATCCGGTCAAACGCTTTTGCGAATGTTTCTATGACTATGTCTTCGGTATCGGCTTCGTTTTCGGTACGCTTTAGCATAAAACCATAAACCTCATTCCAAAAAAAATCGAGCAGGGATGTAAAGGCAACCTGATCGCCCTTTTTTGCCTTTTCTATGTACTGTTGTATAGTTTGGGAGGTTATTTCCAATGTGATGGTTTTGAAAACAAATTGCTAAAGAAAACGTTCAGTTGTGTGAAGGTAAGGATTATTTCAATAAATGGATACCAGTACACCGTATCTTTTTCTTTTAGTTTTGCGGCGCTATAGCCCATTGTAAGCCAGCTGCCGATATAACGTATTGCCACTACAGGCACCATAAACATCCAGTTGTACTGTAGTGCAAAAAGAACAATAGCAAGGGTAATAAATGACAGCTGTGATAACAAAAATAACCTTAGTTGAAATTTATCAGCAAAGCTGAAAAAGCTTGCTGTAAACACCTGTCTTCTCTTTTGTATTCTCCATGCCCCAAACGATTTTTTAGCCTCACTGTACGTGAAGCTTTCGGGAGTATAGCAAATGGTGGTGTTCTTTTTATTTGCTGCCTGATTAATAAACAGGGCATCTTCTCCCATGCGGATATTCATGTGATCAATATAGCCGTTTACCTTAAAGAATTCGTCCTTTTTATACGCAAGATTTCTGCCTTCGCCAGAAAACGGACTGCCTATTTTTCCCCATGCAAAATACTGGGTAGCCGTTAGCATATTGTCAAAGCGGATTATCTTATTCAGGAACGATTTCTTAACCTTTTCATACGCGCCATAGCCTAAAACAATTGTTTTGTTTGTGGTAAACTGAGCAGTCATGTTGGTTATCCATTCTTTAGAATCAGGATGGCAGTCGGCGTCAGTAAAAAGAAGGTAATCTTTACGTGCAGCTTTAATGCCAAGCGTTAGCGCATATTTTTTGTTTCCCCAAAAAGCTTCGTTGTTTGCCACTTTTACAAGGCGGATATTGCTGTATTTTTTTTCGAATTCCTCAAAAAGATCAAGGGTTTCGTCGCTAGACGCATCATCAATAAGTACAATTTCAAAGTCAGGGTAATCCTGCTCCGCTAATAACGGAACAAACTGCTTTACCTTTTCGGCTTCATTTTTTGCGCATACGATTACAGAAACCGGTACCCTTTTGGGACTAATTTCCTGAGCGTGCGCAAAGGCAAACTTTCCAAAAATTATAAGGTAATATACAAGCTGTACTACTACAACAGCAACAAATACATAGAAAATAATGTTCAGCATATAGGCAGGCGGCATTTATTTTTGCGTTGGCAAAATTAGGGAAAATATTTAGTGTTCAGTATTCAGTATTTGCTAATCAGGTTAAATAATGTTAACCTCTGCCTCAATCCTTATTCCAAAGTTATTGAATACCGTTTCCTGTATATTCTTAGATAAGTCAAGAATGTCCTGTCCTGTTGCATTGCCGTAATTTACAAGTACTAAGGCCTGTCTTGCATGCACTCCTGCATCTCCAAAACGTTTACCTTTAAATCCGCTTTGCTCAATGAGCCATCCTGCGGGTACTTTAACTTCTGTATCCGATACAGTGTAATGCGGCATTGTAGGGTGGAGGATATAAGCCACCTCAAATTCTTCTGTTGTGATGATAGGATTTTTAAAGAAGCTGCCACTGTTGCCCAGTTCTTTTGGGTCGGGCAGTTTGCTTTGACGAATAGCCGTAACAGCTTCGCTCACATCTTTTATAGTGGGTATAACAATATCATTTTTAGTCAGCTCGGCAGCGATATCGCCATAGGATGTGTTTATCTTATGACCTTCTGTAGTAAGCCTGAAAGTAACCGATGTAATTACATACTGGTCTTTCAGTTTCCCCTTAAAAATACTTTCGCGGTAAGCGAACTCACATTCTTCTTTAGTAAAGGTCTTTATTTCCTGTGTTACAATGTTCATTGCATCGCACGAAACAAAAGTGTCTTTGATTTCAGTACCGTATGCCCCAATGTTCTGGATAGGGGTAGTACCTACATTACCAGGAATAAGCGAAAGGTTTTCCAGTCCGCCAAGATTGCTGCTTATGCAAAACTGAACGAACTCATGCCAGTTTTCGCCCGCCATGGCTTTAACTTTAGCAAAACCGTTTTTAGATTCCAAGACTTCTTTACCTTTTAGGTCAACATGTATAACAAGGGCGTCTATATCCTGGGTAAGCAGCATATTGCTTCCACCACCAAGGATAAAAAGTTTTTTGCCTTTGTTCTCTTTGAGTACTTCGGCTAGTTCGGCTATTGAATGAACCTGAACGAATTCTTTAGCAAAGGCACTTATGCCGAAGGTGTTGTGGTTTTTTAAAGGGTAATTAGCAACGATTTCCATAGTGAGTATACGGTTGTTTTGAGAAGCAAAAATAAGACTTTAAACTATTATTCTGTAGTAAGGCCGCGGTTTAAAAATTCTACAAAAGGTTTAAGTACCGATAATTTTTTAGAAGTATTGGCTACAAAATCTTTGTTTTCAATCTCTTTGTCAGATAGTTTAGCTGTTGCTGTAAAGCTTTTCAGTTTTAAAAAAGCTATTGCAGGATGGTCTTTTGCGTAGTCTTTAGGAGATGTTTTCAATGTATTATTTTCATCGCTGTCAAGGCTGCCGAATAATTTTTTGAATTCAGGAGCGTCGACAATATCTTCAAGGTCTTCATAAAAACCGGCAATCTCACTGCGTATTTTTTTAAGGTCGGCGGCATCCGGCCAATGGACTCCGGCAGCGATGAAGCTGGCTCCTTTTTCTATATGTACATAATATCCGGCGAGATTTGTGTTTTTGGTTCCTGCACTCATCCAGATACCCATATTGGTTTTATAAGGTGATTTATCTTTAGAAAAACGAATGTCTTTATTAATACGGAAGGAGCAATCTTTAAATTCCAATTGGCTAAGGGTTTCGTCTTCCTTGCTCATTTCGGCAATAAAAGCATCAACCATCTGGCGATAGTCTTTTTTATACTCGTCGTATCGTTTTTGGTTGGCCTGGAACCAGTCACGGTAATTATTTTCTTTTAGGTCTTCAAGAAACTGAAGGCTGGTCTTTGATATCATGATGTACTGATTTGTAGAGTAAATGTATAATTTTTAATTGCAATGTCCAATAATCAGTAACTGTGGAACACTATTACAGATTAAATAAAGTATAACTCTGGTGGGTGTCTTTTACGATTGTTTCTGTTCTTTCAGGATGGGTGTCAGAAATGAATATCTGCCCGAAAACCTTATCGTCTATCATGGTAACTATTTTAGAAACACGTGTTTCATCAAGCTTGTCAAAAATATCGTCGAATAAAAGTATCGGTAACACGCCGCTTTGTTTTTTTATGAATTCAAATTGTGCCAGCTTAAGGGCGATCAGAAATGATTTCTGCTGCCCCTGCGATCCGAATTTTTTTATAGGATGCCCATCAATTTCAAACAAAAGGTCATCTTTATGAATACCTACACTGGTGTACTGCAATACGCGGTCGCGCTGCAGGCTTTCGTCGAATAAATTCAGCAGCTTTTTGTCGTGCAGGTGGCTGTCGTAAACAACACTTACAGCCTCTGCGGAATCGGTAATCGACTGATGGTGCTTATTAAATATAGGTATAAAGTCTTCCAGGAACTGTTTGCGTTTCTCAAACAGGGCATGGCCTAAAGTGTCCAGCTGCTCGTTATATATAGATAAGGTGTCTTTGTCAAATGTATGGTTAAGGGCGAAGTATTTAAGGAGTGCATTGCGTTGCGAAACTACTTTTTGATAATTGATAAGCTCCTGAAGATAAGATGAGTCAAGCTGTGAGATTACGCTGTCTATAAATTTTCGCCTTGTTTCGCTGCCTTCGGTAATAAGGTCATTGTCTGAAGGGGATATGATGACTAAGGGTATAAAACCTACGTGCTCAGAAAATTTATCATAGATCTTGCCGTTGCGCTTAAGTACTTTTTTCATACCTTTTTTAAGGCTGCATACTATTTGCTCATTACGGCTGTCTTTTTCAAAATTTCCGTCAATTACAAAAAACTCTTCTCCGTGCTTAATGTTCTGCACTGCCATGGGGTTAAAATAGCTTTTTCCATAGGCTAAATGGTATATGGCATCCAGTACATTAGTCTTCCCTACGCCGTTTTTTCCTGTAAAGCAATTTATTTTAGGGTCAAATTCATAATTTGCCTCAGCAATATTTTTATAATTGAGGAGTGATAAATTCTTTAAGTACATGGGGTAAACGGAATCCTGATTGTGAGAACCTTGTATAAAAATGGGCTGTTTTACTAAGAAGGCGCAAATTATCGAAAAATATCGACAAAAGATATTTTAATATTCAATAAAAATTTTATTTTTGCCACTCATTAAAATAACATAAATGGCAACGTATAACAAAAGAGGCTATAAAGCTCCCAAACCCGCAGAAATTAACGAGGTTGAACCTGTAGAAGAAACTTTTGACGGAAAAAGCACAACAGCAGAGGTATTTAATACTCTTGATGCAGGTGCTTCCAGAACAGAAGAGTGGGTGGCCAGAAACCAAAAAGGTATTTTAGCAGGGGTTGTTATTATAGCTGTAGCTGCAATTGGTTATTTTGGATATCAAAAAGTAATAGCTGAACCTAAAGAAGTTGCTGCTGCAGAAGATATGTTCCAGGCACAGCAATATTTTGACCAGGCGGTTAATGCACCTGCTGCAAACGATTCGCTATTTAAATTGTCACTCAACGGTGGAGAAGGTAAAAACGGTTTCCTTGGGATTATAGAAAATCATGGCGGGACAGATGCTGGTAACCTGGCACATTATTATGCAGGTACTGCTTATCTTAACATTGGTAAATATAAAGAGGCGGTAGATCAGTTAGAGCAATTCAGCACTAAAGACGAAATTCTTGATGCTATGGCTAAAGGTGCAACAGGCGATGCTTTTGCACAGCTTAAGCAAAACGATAATGCATTGGAGTTTTATGATAAAGCTGCCAAAGCAACTCAAAATGATATGGTAGCACCACGTTACCTTTTTAAAGCGGGACAAACGGCTCTTGCACTTAACAAAAAAGCTGAGGCTCTTAAGTATTTTAAAGAGATCCAGGATAAATACAGTACTTCTGCAGAAGGCGCTTCTATCGATGCGTATGTTGCAATGGCTGAATAATTACTATGGCTACAGTAAATAAAAACTTATCACAATACGATAAAAACACAGTCCCAAACGCGAAAGATTTTCGGTTTGGGATTGTTGTTTCTGAGTGGAACGAGACAATAACAAGCGGCCTTTATAAAGGTGCTATTGAAGCATTGCTTGAAAACGGTACCCTCGCCGAAAATATCATATCATGGGATGTGCCGGGCAGCTTCGAACTTATTTACGGTTCTAAGCGAATGATAGATACTCAAGACGTTGATGCTGTTATAGCTATCGGCAGTGTTATACAGGGAGAAACTAAGCATTTTGATTTTGTATGCGAAGCGGTGTCGCAGGGCATAAAAGACCTCAATGTGCAGACAGATGTACCTGTTGTATTTTGTGTACTTACCGATAATTTTATGCAGCAGGCGATAGACCGCAGCGGTGGAATTCACGGTAATAAAGGTACAGAAGCAGGTATAGTCGCTATTAAAATGGCTTTTTTAAGACAGCAGACAAAATAAATTTATAAATTTATTTTATTGATATTCAATCCCTTCCGAACCGGAAGGGATTTTTTTTATAAAAATTTAAAATTTTTTAAATCCATAAAACTGCACCTTTCGTATATACCTTCAGGAACGGATTTAAAACAGTGGTGTAAATAAATTCGTCCCTCATAAAAAAAAATAAGCCATTTAATTAAAGTAAGGTGTGGTTTTATGGCTTCCCCTTTTTGTCCTCCCTGGATGAAAAGGGTTTTTTTATGCTCGACGGTAATCTTTTACAAAATCATTTTTTCTTTTTTAGTTCCATTTTCTGCCTGTTTTCGTCAGCTCTAAATTTTACGATCTTTTCAATTAGATCAAGGGGCATCGGCCTGTCAAGCGGAAATTGAACAGAGCCTTTTCCTGTCTTGTAAGCACTCAGTTCTTTTTGAAATGCGGCGTTGCCCGATAGCAGGGCATAAAAGCCTATATGGCTTCTAAAAGCAGCAAAGTAAACAAGGTTTCCATAAAGTTTAAAAGCCGGCATACCATAACTTATGGTTTCATGTGCTTCAGGTGCGGCAGTTTGTACTGTTTTGCGCACGAGTTCTAAAAGTTTCCTTACTTCGTGAGGAAAACTTTCAATGTATTCGTTAATGTCTTTCGGTTTATCCATAACTCAAATTTAAAAGTAAAACTTCCCAAACGGAAAGCTTTATGTTTATTCGCCCGTTGCAGCCGCCCTAAGTTTGTTGATGTCGAGTTTTATCATCTGCATTAATGCCTGCATCACTTTATCGGCATTTGACCCGCTGTTTTTGATAAGCTGGTCAAACTCTTCAGGCACCACCTGCCACGAAATTCCGTATGGGTCCACTAGCCATCCACACACGCTTTCGCTGCCGCCGTTGGCTGTCAGGTTGTCCCAGTAATAATCAATTTCTTCCTGGTCCTTGCAGTTTATCACAAAAGAGATAGCTTCACTGTGCTTAAATTGCGGACCTCCGTTCAGCATCATGAACGCCTGTCCCTCAATATCAAATGTCGCTGTCAGTATAGAGCCGGCGGGCATAGGCATGTTCTTGCCGTAGCGTGATATATCATTTACTTTGGAATTTTTAAATATCGAAGTATAAAATTCAAGCGCCTCTTCAACTCTTCCGTTGAACCAAAGGCATGGGGTTAGTTTTTGCATAATAGTTAATTGTTTGTTGTTTACATATCAAAGATACCTAATACGTTATATCCTCAGGCGGTGGAAACCTGACAATAATAGGGGTGTATCGGGACAGGATCCGCCAGGTCGGTTAATGAAAAGATAATTTATAAGGAGTTATGACTAATGATGATTAACTTGATAAGGTAAACCGTAAATAAGGCATATCATGTATATTATATTAGGAGGTACAGGCCATGTAGGCACTGCCGTTACAAGCGAACTTTTAGCCAAAGGAAAAAAAGTAATCGTGATTACACATGATGAAAATAAAGTTGGACTTATAGAAGCAATGGGGGCGAGGGCTGAGATTGCCGATATAACAGACAGTAACCGGCTTAATGAAATATTTAAGATGGGAAGCCACCTTTTTCTTTTGAATCCGCCTGCTCCGCCATCTACAAATACAACCAGGGTAGAACGTGACAGTATGCAGTCTATCATTGCTGCAATCGAAGACTCCGGACTCGAAAAAATTGTAGCCGAATCTACTTATGGTGTCCAGCCCGGTAAAAAGATAGGTGATCTTGGTGTGCTATATGAAATGGAAGAGGTACTAAAGGATATTCATATTCCGGTAAGTATTCAGCGTGCTGCCTATTATTATAGCAATTGGGACTTTTCTCTAGCATCGGCGCAGAAAGATGGTAACGTATATAGTCTTTATCCACCGGATTTTAAATTACCAATGGTTGCGCCTAAAGACCTTGGTAAGTTTGCTGCCGAATTATTGCTTGAGCCTTCAGACGACACCGGACTTTATTACAGGACAGGCCCGGATAACTATTCTCCTGATGACGTAGCCGCTGCTTTTTCGAAAGCGTTGGATAAAACAGTTGAAGCTGTTCAGATTCCGGAAGATAAATGGGAAGTGTTTTTAGAAAAGCAGGGCTTCTCTAAAAAAGCAGCAAGGTCTATGGTAAATATGACACGTTTAACGATAGATCAGGGTCAGGAGTGGCCTGAAAATCCATCCAGAGGTATAACAACACTAGATGAATATATCAGCGATCTTGTTGCTAAGGAAAAATAAAAAGCCGCACATTACTGTACGGCTTCTATATAAATCTATAATTGATTATGCTACTTCGTGGTGGCTCTCTACAGATGTAAGGTAACGTTCTGCGTCAAGAGCGGCCATACAGCCTGAACCGGCAGCAGTAATTGCCTGACGGTAATCTTTATCCTGTACATCGCCAGAAGCAAATACTCCCGGGATGTTAGTCTTAGTAGATTTACCTTCGGTAATAAGGTAACCTGTCTCATCCATATCAAGCTGATCTTTAAAGATATCTGTATTAGGCTTGTGGCCGATTGCAATAAATAAGCCTGTAATAGCAATTTCGTGTTTGTCGCCAGTCTGGTTGTTTACGATCCTAAGACCGTCAACTACCTGGTCACCTATAACTTCGTCAACTTCGCTATTGTAAAGAACAGTGATGTTAGGCGTGTTCTCAACACGGTGCTGCATTGCCTTAGACGCACGCATTGCATCTTTACGTACCAGCATGGTAACATTTTTACAAATGTTGGCAAGGTATGTAGCTTCTTCAGCAGCAGTATCTCCTGCACCCACGATAGCTACGTCCTGATTACGGTAAAAGAAGCCATCACATACTGCACATGCCGAAACGCCGCCGCCTCTTAAACGCTGCTCGCTTGGAAGCCCAAGATATTTTGCAGTAGCTCCGGTAGATATAATAACAGTTTGAGCGTGTACCTCTTTATTGCCGTCAATAATTACCTTGTGCCATCCGCCCGGTTCTTTACTAAATTCAACTTCAGTAGCCATACCGATACGCACCTGAGTTCCAAAACGTTCAGCCTGCTGTTGCAACTGTACCATCATTGTAGGTCCGTCGATACCTTCCGGATATCCCGGAAAGTTGTCAACCTCTGTAGTAGTTGTTAGCTGTCCACCCGGTTCCATACCAGTGTAAACAACAGGTTTCATATCTGCCCTTGCGGCATAAATAGCTGCAGTATAACCTGCGGGGCCTGATCCTATGATAAGGCATTTGATTTTTTCTATTGTCTCAGACATAATTATGTAGGGTCATTAATTTGCTATACAAATGTATGTTTTAATTGAAAAAATAACTACTTAAAGTTATCAGTTTTAGCTATTGAAAAATAATTTTACTTTATTGTTTTGAGAAGTCAGTTTTTGTAGTATATTTGCACCGCTCAAATGGAGTAATCTACTTGACTTTTCGGGTGTAGTTTAGCCCGGTTGTGCTTTCCGCTTGCAGAGGGAAGGTTGCAGATAAAATAACTAACACCCGGGGTGTAGCGTAGCTCGGTTATCGCGCCTGGTTTGGGACCAGGAGGTCGCAGGTTCGAATCCTGCCACCCCGACTTTTAAGACTTTCAAAGTCAGTCAAAACCCCTTAAATCCAATGATTTAAGGGGTTTTTCTTTTTATTCAACTCCAAAATATTCAAGTTGTAGCAAAGGATATGATACCCCATAGGCTACCCATTTTCTTTTTTTATGTTTAGGGTCTCAAAATTCGATTTAGTTCATTAGTAATCAGTCAATTGATGTTTTATTTTTAACATTTATTATTTCTCAATAACTGCGTTTTTTAGTTGACAGTTCGGCTGCATTGAGACCATTTTAAATGTGCAGTTGGTCTGAACATTAAATTTTCGAAATATGAAACGAGCTACTACAACATTCGGGGTACTATTTTACCTAAAGAAACAAAAGACCTCCCTGCAGGGAAAGGCTCCCATCTGTGCCAGGGTTACAGTAAACGGAAAGCGGACCGAGATCTCAGTGAAACGTTCGCTGAATGTAAACGAGTGGAATGAAATGAAAGGCATGGCCAAGGGAAACCGTAAGGAAATCACTGAACTCAACCTGTTCCTTACACAATTCAAGGCAAAGATCATAAATACCTATCAGAATATGCTCCTCAATGATGAACCGATTGATGGGCCTACAATCCGTGATAAAGTAATGGGCACGGACCGCCTTGCCCCAACATTAGTGCTGTTGATGGAATATCATAATGAGCAGCAATTACATAAACTTGCTCCCGGAACCATGAAGAACTACCATACCACCCAGCGGTATGTAAAAAGTTTTCTCATGGAGAAGTTCAAGAGAACTGATATTTTCCTTTCACAGCTTAATTACAAGTTCATTTTGGAATTTGAACGCTTCCTTTTTAATTATATTCCCAAAGATCACCAGAAGCCAATTAACAACAACGGCATAATGAAGCATATTGAGAGGCTGCGCAAAATGATAAATATGGCTGTCAAGCTGGATTGGCTTGACAAAGACCCTTTTGCCAGCTTTAAGAAACGTTTCGATAAAGTAGAACGCGAGTCATTGAACAGCGAGGAGCTTGCTATATTGGCAGACAAAGAGCTGTCTATTGAACGCCTGAGGCATGTTCGGGATATGTTTCTTTTCAGCTGCTATACGGGTCTTTCGTATATTGAACTCGCTGAACTGACTCCAAACAAGATTGTCACAGGTATAGACGGCGGTCTATGGATATCTACAAGCAGGGCAAAGACAGACACGAGAGTACGCGTACCTTTACTGCCTGTAGCGACGGATTTGATGGAAAAATACCGTGATGATCCAAGGGCGCTGAATAACGGCACAGTATTCCCCGTAATTTCAAACCAGCGAATGAACGGATACCTAAAAGAAATCGCTGACGTTTGTGGGATTACGAAAACTTTGACATTTCATATAGCACGGCATACATTCGCAATGACAGTCACGTTCAATTAATTCATCAATACTCAGTTCCAGAATTTTCTTTATTAAGGAGAGGTCTTTTTCAAGAGGTCTTTTCATAGTTTAAAATTTATAAAATAGTAAGCGAATCGTCGGACTTTTTGTTAATTACTAAACCTTCCACTTATGAAATCTTGCTCTAAAAGTAAATGTATCCTCTCAATCTCGTCAATTATAGGAATGATTTTATATTCCAAATGCAAAATTGTGAATACTGCTTCGTTGAGAAAATAGCCGCGAAATATTTGCTTGGCCTCCATGTCAATTCTTGGACCAACATATATGGGAATAATGGTTCCCGCTGTGAATTCAGACAGATACAAGTCGAGTTTTTCGTCGAAGTGTTCGATGAAATTCCTTACCTGTTTATCCTTAAGGCAATTCTGCTCATGAATCTCATACGCTTCGCGTAACCTTTTTCCCCTGCCTTTATGGATCTTGGTTCTGCTAACCGGCCAGAAAAATTTAGAAATTAATGCAGCTTGGGTACAGATATTCTGGACTGCGTCAATAAGAATTTTTTCGTTTTCATAATCTCCTTCCTGAATTTGGTCTAAGACGGTTACCACTACATTTTTTTCAGAAAGAATTGTCCGGGTTATTGACAATAAACCTTCAATGTAGAAAATCTCATGCGGAAACCATATTTTACATTCTTCGCTCATTCGTAGGTTATTTTGAAAATGACTTAAAATTGTACGCCACCGATCTTCGCTTTGAAAAAACGAGTGGAAGTGATTTCCGCTAAGATAAAGTTTTTCGAAACGACAATATAAATTTGCGATTAGTCAAAAAAGATTTAGCGGATACTAGGCATGATTTTCTACTCTACATTTTATAAGTTTTTTTTCTTTTCAAAATCATTTACTATTTGCTCATATGTCATTTCTTTTAATAATATTCTATACTTTAAACATTTTATTGAAATCATTTACAATATTCTCTAGTGGAATTGCTGTTAATTTATTTTTTTGTTTATCAAATTCTCCATTAAAATTCCTTATTGCATAAACAGTTGGTTTATCAAGTTGTCTATAAAATACAATATTGTCATTTATAAATGAATGTTTGTAAGTGTTCGTAATATCATTCACATTCTTTAAAAAATCTTTATAATCAATAAAGAATCTCACATCATCAAATTTTCTCTCATTCCATTTACCCAATAGATTCCCAATAGATTCTATTTCAATTTTACTAGGATAATCACCTAAAACTTTTCTTTTTTCAACAATGTATAGCAAAGCTATAAGCTCATCAACTATCATTCTTAAATCTGACATAACATGTATAATTTCAATATAAGGTGCGATTTTAGTTTTCTTACTAGTTAAACCATTTCTCTCTTTGAAATTGACATTATAAATTTCTACTTTTTCGCATATTGAAACTAAAGTATCATTGAGATAATCTAATCTGCTGAATATAAATAAAAATTTACTACTTAAATTCCCCCAATTTTCAGAACCTGAAAACTCTGGAATATCATCTGCATAGATTTCTTTTGTTGAATCTCGATATATATCAAATTGAATCATATTAAAATATTAAAAGTTAATTAGACCTTTACGAAATTACTCAAAAGTTAATTTAGAAAAGTAAACCGCTGAATTTATTGCAAAAAGTACCTTAAACGTAAGCAATAGAGCCATCCGTTAATAATTGTTTGGCGAGATTGGAGTTTTAGGTTTAATGAAAAGTTCGTTTTGTACTTTGAAAATTCGTGTTTAACTTAAAAATCTAGCATCTTTATTCTTTAACCTCGCCATGCGACTGAACGTTTCCGGAATTTAAACATCTTACATTTTTGGCCTGCCAAGTTTTAATTCTTTTAGAAGTGCATATGCTATAGGTGCCTCCCGTTGTTTCTTTTTATCTAAATGTAATTCATTTTTAAACCCTAGACCAATCGAATATAGTTCATCAAAAAATTTATTCATATCGGGAGACATAATTACCGAGGCGAAGTGATTGCAATAGCTGAAAAAGACTTTTGGCTGCATAAGAAACAGCGCACCAAGATCCAGCTCATCGTAGCAAAATAATCTTCCATGCAGTTTTTCACGTGCAGTAAGATAGGTTACGAATTCCTGAAGATGATTTTGTTTTCGACTCAGCGTAATTAAAAATGTTTCCAAGTCATCGACGGCAATTGCCCAAGGATAATCATTATCATCTTCGACCTCAAGCAAGTGTGCCAAGTTACATTCTATCTGTCCAAACCTTTCCTGTGTTACAACAATTGAAAATACTTCATGAATCTTTCCAGGATATATTTTATCTATAATTTCTCCACGATGATTTTTTATATGAAAAGGTTGTCCAGCTAATACTAATTCTTCCATTTCTCTAGCCTGAAGATAACCTTTACCAATAGATCGTTTAAAATCATCTTTAATTCTGTCGAAGGCCTTTAATGGGTCTCTAAACGGAATACGGTATTTATTAGCTTTACATTCTATGATGAACGCATATTTATTAATTACTACAAGAAGGTCTTTCTCCTGTTTAGTTACGTAATAATTAGTATACACTTTAGCTTTTTTTCCAAAAAAGCTTTTAAAAAGGTCTGCTGTTTTGACTTCGAGGTAATTTTCCCTTTGGTCCAGTACCCTCCTCCCGTCACTGTCTATGGTTGAACAAAAATCAAATAGAAAATCATAAGTAGCATTTATCAACTGTTTAGAAAATATCATTACCAGATGATCCCCATCCATTAGCAATATTGGCTGTAAAAGATAAGGACAGCTATCGCTATAGTATAGGTAATTTACATTTTCTTCCCTTGTTAGCGTGAAAATGGCGAGTAGGGTTTTTATTTTATCTTCAGGTAAAAGCGACTTTACTCTTTCTATAGGAATTCCAAGGTTAAATATGCCGTTATCCGTAATTTCAAGTAAATCAGAAGCTTCTTGCCTTGTTAGATCTTCCGGGTAGTCGCGGGCCTTTAAGATTAAATCCCTTTGCTCATGAGTATGATCATAATATTTTTCGTAGCGCTCAGTTTCCAAATTACACAGCCCAATGTAAAAGTTAATAAAATCGTCAATTGTTAATCCATATTCTTCCACAATCAGAGATTCGAAATGGATAAATGTCTTACGAATTTTTTCAATATCCTGTTCTGTATACGTCAATGGAGCATTAAGATAAAAATTGAGGAAGGTACTATTGCTTATAAATAATTTTTCGGCATTTTCGCTGTTAAAGCCACTATTTTTATACTCTTCAGAAGTAATGGAGTACTGTTCTTCAATGTCGTTCAGCAGGTTAACTATCTTCGTATAGTCGTCGCTGTAAGCCTCAAAACGTTCGTTTCCCCCAAATCCAGTCCTGTGGTACAATGAAATTAAATATGTTAACTGCCGAATGGGAGATTTTAATTCAACTTTTAAAACACTATTGTTTCGATAGTGCATGTTTGTATAAAAGCTCCAATGCGCAATAAAAGTTTTATGTTCATATTTTCTAATTAAATTTTTTAGGTTAGTAGAAAGTGTGGTTACGTTATTTTGCATGAAGGCTTACCAGAAGTTTTAAGATGTTAAAATTAATTATTCTGCTTGAGAAAATTACACATTAAATATAGAATATAATAATAGAGTTGCTATTTGACTAGGGGATTTAGTTGTCATATGTAAAAATAAACAAATTAGAGATAGTTAATAATATCTTCTGAAATTTCTTATGGTATATTATACAGGTTAGGCTTCAAGGACAATTGCCTGGTTATTGCAACAATTGAAAACGAGGCTGTGGGTTTCTTTGCACCCACCAAAAAATATCCTGCTGTTACAATCGATTTAGCCGAAATCCATCCCCTTTTTAGAAAAAACAATATTGCAACAAGAACGTTATCGGCTGTTATTGACGACCTTAAAGACAAAACTTTTATACATTAGATTTAATGTGTGCTCCGGCTAGTTCCGAAAACATTTGGAGAAAGATGGGATTTACCGACATGCCAAAGCAAATGGATCCAAGTGAAAATAAGATGTTATGCCTGACTTTTGGGTTACATCTTCAACCCTCAATAATTCTCTCCGAGCATGAAACTCTTGAAATCTGGGACGATGAACCACATATAACGAAAGACAATCCTCCAAAATGGGTATATAATTTATCTTTCAAAAAAGGTACGAGAGAATTAGAAGAACCAGTGCTGTTGTATATCGATTATGATTGGCGTGTCAGGTGGATAGTGGGGAATAAAGCTATTAAAGACTGTAAACTTAAATATCTGTACAGGGATATGGAATTTGGCAATTGCCTATTTATCGATAAATGCCTGCACCGCCAGAAGTGCATTAATGATCACTTTCTGTAGGGCTCACTGTTTTTTTCGCCCATGCTTGCACCTGAATGTCTTAAGACATTCAGGTGCAAGCATGGCAGTAAGTGTAAGACTGAAGCGCTACGATCGCTTCAGTCAAAGGTAACGTTTTTATTTTAAAAAGTCAATACAAAACATATATCCGACGAGGGCAAAAATTACCCTCATATAATAAACGAGAGTAATTTTTCACTATATTTACTCTCGAATATAAATCAAGGGCGTTTAGCGCCCGTGTCAAAAAATGCCGTCATGAGCCAAAAAAAGAACTACAATCCCGAAATTCCATACAATGCCCTGCCATTACTGCCACCCGATACGGAAATAGAAAATACCATGATTCTAAAGAAGACCATCGCGGCAAGTCGGGCATTATCCGAACTGAAAGGAGCAATTACAAATTTGCCAAACCCAACACTTTTCATCGATACCATAAACCTTCAGGAAGCACAAGCGAGTTCAGCCATAGAAAATATAATTACAACACAGGACGAATTATTTAAGGCTTCCATTGCCGACAGGAAAAATGACAATCCGGCTACAAAAGAAGTAATGCATTACAAAGATGCGCTTTGGTATGGTGTCGGCCAGATAGACAATCGCCCGATTCTGACCACAAATCTATTTATAGCATTGATGCAGATCATTAAAGAAAACCAATCGGGCATCCGAAATGCTCCGGGAACACAGTTAAAAAACCCGGCTACAAATACGGTAGTTTATACGCCACCCGAAGGCGAAAATGTAATCCGGGAAAAATTAAAAAACCTCGAAGATTTTATTCATGCCGAAGATAACATAGATCCATTGGTCAAAATGGCAATCATCCATTATCAGTTTGAGGCGATACACCCATTTTTTGATGGCAATGGTCGTACAGGCAGGATAATACTCTTGCTATACCTGAAAATGACAGAACTAATGGATCTGCCTGCATTATACCTGAGTAACTATATCATCCAGCACAAAGACAAATACTACACCAATCTAAGGAAAGTAACAGAAGAAGGCAACTGGCAGGATTGGATTATGTACATGCTTGATATGGTCGAGCAAACCGCACTGAAAGGCCGGCATCAGATTGCCGAAATCGAAACGTTAATGGCAGAAATGGGAAAAGACATTCAGCAAAAGCTGCCAAAAATATATTCAAAGGATCTGATGGAAGAATTGTTCCGGCTGCCTTATACAAAAAGAAATCAGTTGGAAAAGGCAGGACTTGGAAATTTAAAAACGGTCGGAAATTATCTAAAGGAACTCGAAAGTGAAGGCTTTTTAAAAAGTGAACAGGTGGGCAAAGAAAAACTGTATTTGAATTTTAAGCTGTTACAGGTTTTGAAGGTGAAATAACAGCATTTTCAAAAACTGGAAAAGAATTGTTTAAATTATGGAAAACACCGAACTATCCGAGCACTTAATAAAAACCAATCCGTTCGCAGCATTAGAAAAATTATTTCTATTTATCCAAAAGAACCCAGGTGCAGAAAAAATATCTTTCAATTCATTAGAAAAAGATATGCACTACACCATTCGCTATTGGAGTCGGAAGAAAACCGTTGACTTGCACAAAACAAATCAGCTTACAGGAGAGCACACAACAATTTTCGAAATTTCAACTTTTAAGTTGCTTCGGTTAATGATGAATTTTGGTATGGTGCAGGAATACCTCACAAAAGAAATATGGTTAAACCATAAAATTAATCCCGGAAAACTTAAAAGAAACAATTGCTGGCTGACGGATCTTGACAATAAAAATGAAATGTATAAGGATAGTGTAAAGATCAATAAAACGAGAATGAGGCTAAAAAAAGGGCTTAACATTTTGGATATGGCGAAAAACATAGAATTCCTTTCACCCGATATTTTAAAAGACCAAAACGAGGGTGTCTTTATGGTTTTCAAATACAAAGGCGGTAATCTGATATATCAGGGATTAGTATATAAATTTACCGTGTTAAAAGGAAACTATTTTTTAACCAAGCAAGATTATAACCTCACTTCAAAACTTTCAATGATTGCAATTTACAATCTCACCGCACAAATTACATTTGATAAAAAAGAAGAGGTTCTGGCAGCTTTAAAAACAATCCTTTCCAAAAAATATAAATATCTTAGATGGGTTGAAAATAAATAATCGACCGAACAGAAATTATCTAATTATGTGTCAAAGATCTTTCCTCTAACCATTAAAAAAATACAAATGTTCAATAATATAGAAGAGTATCACTTTTTTAGAAACACAAACTCAATTACTAAAAAACAATTATTTATCGAGTAAAATTTCAAAAATGCGGGAAAATCCTGATGAGAAACAAGCCAGCACTAAGATTACCGTAAGGATCAATGAAGCTTATGCGTTGATTATGAGTCATAGAAAAGCGTCCAGTCCTCATTTTAGTTTTTCATAGGAAATTATTAGGTTACTTCTTTCTTGTGGGTTTCGGGCCGCCCTTCTGAAAATAGTTGTCAATGTCTTGTGAAGTCTTATTTAGTTTGTAGGTGCTTACTTTTTTAAGGGCTTTTTTATCTACCAATTCGTCATTATCTAAGAAATAACCGAGAAAATCAATCTCATCATCTACGTTAATATGAGGATTATTATAGAGTGGTAGGCGTTTTTCCAAGTACTCGATAAAATCATTTTCATTCTCGATAATTTCAGAAAATATAATTAGGTCAAATAGACTACAAGTCCAAGCAAATTCAACATCTTTCTCTACTACCCCTAGCATTTTGAGTTCATGCATATTTGCAATGTAGCCAGAAAGATGCTCTAACGTGATGGTGATTCTGAACAGTTTTTTGCTTTTGTCTATTTTTACCGAATTTCCTTTACCGTCATAAAAATCTGGCGAAGCAGTATTGTAAATATACTTGTACGCACGGTGGCTCTGATATGCACCATAGCCAACAGTGTCAGCAAGTTGTCCTGTAAGGCTTTTTAATGCTCCGCGTTTCGATGGTGCAGACAAACCGCCGGCTTTCATTTCTATTATGTAGTTGGCATTATCAGATACGAGCAAAAGATCGAGTTCTGTTTCTATTTTATTGCCGGCTGCATCTAGTTCGCCTGGCTTGTATTTCAGGTTCAAATATGACTTTGAGTTTGGGATAAAGGCGCTAAATAAATCAGCAGTCTTATTCTCCAGATAATTATCTCTCGATTTACTAAACTTATTACCTAAAAAGTTTTGTTCGTAGTAAACTTTATCAGCATCAAGTATTAATTTCTCTGCAATTGAAAATAGATTTCTTGTCAAAAGATTGAAGGCAAATAGGTAGTACGCACCGTTAAATAACATTACAGGCTTCAAATTTGACAGACTATCATTTAGCGGTAAGCCCGGGAATTTAGGATTCAAAAATTCTGAATTATCACCAAATTCAATCGCTAGTGCTTCAATTACTTTTTGATGCACTGGTTTTCTCGCACGAACTTTATAAAGTTCCATAAATTCAGAGATATCATCAATTCTACGCCCACCACTTTCGCCTGCGTCATCAGCCATATCAGGATTATCTTTTAGAAAATCTAGCAAGGGTTGTCGATCATCCGCTCGGAAAGAATGTACGCCTTTCGTTTTCTGCCATTGTTCAAACCTCTCAAAAGACTTCCAATGTGGCATTCCGTTTGGTAATACCGTTCTACAATAAAATGAATCTTCAAATTGAATTATCGCTTCGAGCAAATCGCTCGCGGTAAATCCGTAATGTTTTTGGAACATCGCATCATGACCGGAGAATAATTCTCCAAAGGTTTGGTAAATATGTTGCATATATCCGTCACCACGCATATACAATGATTCCAAAATGGTTTTAAATCTCAAATGACTTTCCAATTCAGAATACTTAGCATCCACAAACTCAGTCATCACGTACTGATTGTACAATTGTCTTGTCGCGAAAAGTAAATCAATTAGCTCATTGAGGATTTCAGATGTCACACTTTTTGTTCCATTTCCAGTTATTGCTGTGGCAAAACTCAATCCGTATTCAATCATTAACTCGGAAGCGCCGTCATCCTCAGGGCTGTCGTGCTTTTCAAATAAATTGTACCCAAGCCCACCGAGCAATTGAAAATTATCGTATTCAGAAAAAATTTCGACGATTTGGACAATTGAATCATTAACCGATTGTAGTATCTGAGGTCGGTGTTTTTTGATTTCATCAAGAAGTTGTTGCTGTTGTTCTGGAGTTCTATTTGTTCGTATAAAAACATTTTTACCTTGCCTATACACTTTAGTCCCGCTAGCACTGAACTCTTCGTAATTTGAATTGCTTTTTCCTTTTTGTTGTGGCTTTTTCTTTTTCTTTCCTTTTCTACCTCGGCTTAACGGCATAACAATTTGTTTTTATCTTGAACAACAATTAAATATTTTGAAATTTTAAAAGGTATTTTTACTTTCTTCTGATAAATAGCATACTATATAAGGATAAACAACTAGATGACACTTTAAGAAAATAAATAGCAGATATAGTAATACTTGAATCTTGAGGACAAGAAAATTCAGGTTCTTTAGTATATAAAGCTGTTACAAATATGTAAAAGAAAACCAATATACCTGAACATACACTTTGTTTTTTATTTATTGTATTTCATCTTGATTACTCGTTATTTTTGAGCATTGGCAATAGGAACAAATAAACACAATGCGTATTTAGTTTATAACCAACGCTTAGTATTACAAAAATACAAATTAAATCCTTTGCTATTAATTTGTATTACGCCAAATCCTGCCTTCCAGAGCCAAACCCTGCCACCCCGACAAAAAGCAGAACAGCAATGTTCTGCTTTTTTCTTTTGAAGCCTCCCCTGTATATTTTGTGTATTTTCTCTACAGTATTTCGAAATCAAGATATTATGGAATCAGACTAACAATTCATGACAGATTAAAAAAGCATAATTCGGAATAGCTTCGAATAATTCTTTCATCAAACCTGACCTTAATATACCGATTACAAATTTTGATGTTCTTCTGTTTTAATGATCGTTGGCCTTACGATAACACGCATTGACTGGTCTTTACTAAAAAAGGCAATGGTCCAGTTTAGCAGTGTCTTGATCTTATTCCTTACATTGATCAATGAAATGAGGTGTACAAATAACCATGCTACAAAAGCAATAAAACCTTTAAAAAACAACTTTGGTTTAGGTATTTCAGCAACAGCCTTACTCCGTCCGATTATCGCCATAGTACCTTTGTCGTGATAGGCAAAAGGGGTCAGTTTCTTGTTTTGCTGTAGGGCAATAAAATTCTTGGCAAGCTTTTTTCCCTGCTGTATAGCTACCTGAGCCAGCTGCGGATGGCCTTTGTCAAATTTCTTATCAGTAGTCTGCAGGCAGGTATCGCCGATGGCATATATATTTTGCAGGCCTGTAACCTGGTTAAATTCATTAACGAGTAATCGTTTCCCCCTGCCATAGCTTTCTTCAGGTAAGCCCTCAAAGGTTTTGGCAGCTACACCGGCTGTCCATATCAGGAGTTTGGTTGGTATAGTAGTGCCATCGGCAAAAAATACCGTGTCGTCTACATAATCCTTAACCTGTTTGCCCAGCATTACCTTTACACCCATTTTTACAAGAGTATCATGTGTATACTGCTGAGACTTTTTGCTCATGGGGCCCAGTACAACATCTATGGCATCTACAAGGTAAATAGTTACCTGCTGTGATGCAAGTTCTGGATATTCCTTACTTAACACATTCTTTTTGATTTCAGACAACATTCCTGCTAATTCAACACCGGTTGGTCCTCCTCCGGCAATAACTATCGTTGTTAGTTTGGCTCTTTCCTCCGGATCTTCAATGCGTGTAGCAAGTTCTGCTTTAAGCAGGATAGTATTACGAAGGTTTACGGCATCGTCTATGGTTTTCATAGGAATACCATTTTTTCTGATGTTTTCAATACCAAAATAATTGCTTTCTGTTCCTGTGGCTATAACAAGCTCATCATACTGAAGCTGGCCGTTATCAAGTATAATACGTTTGTCTTCGGGAATGATTTTTTCAAGTGAACCCATCCTGAAGCTTATATTTTTCTTGCCTGCAAAGAGTTTCCTGAATGGGTAAGTAATGTTAGAAACTTCTATAAAACCTGTAGCAACCTGGTACAGCAGCGGCGGAAAAAAATTGTAGTTATTTTTATCAACTAGTGTTACATGTATGCCTTCTTTATTGGCTAATTTCTCTGCAAGATTTACACCTGCAAACCCACCACCAATTATAACGATCTTTTTTGTCATGGTAATTTTAAATTAAATTAGTACAGTAAACCTATAGCAGACTGCACCTCTATAAAATTAGAGATACATTCCGCTAAATAGTATTAATGAACTGTTATATTAAATTATGTATTGTTAACTCGGCAGTAACGATACTTCCTGCTATTACTTATTATGATTTGTTTATAAAAATGTAATTAACTCGGGCACTTTTTTATTTATAAATAGGGATATTACTTACATTTACGGCGTTCAATATTTTGTAATATTTTGCTTAACAAACCAGTTAAATGAAACACCTTTTAACCTTACTGTTCGTTACATTTTCGTTAAACGCACAAGACCTACAGCCATCAGCAATGCTGCTGCAAAAAGGGCACATAGTTAAATCAACATCAAACGGAAAAATATACCAGTTGTATGTGTCACTTCCTGTTGGGTACGACGCTGATGATTTTGCGAAATATCCTGTTTTATATGTCCTTGATGCATATTATAGCTATCCTTTACTATATTCTATGCATAAATTACTAGATAATAGCGGTGATATAGAAAGAATAATTATTGTTGCCGTAGGTGACGAAGATCAGTCTAATCAGCAATGGCTAATTAGCAGGACACTGGATTATACGCCATCTAGTGATTCTTTTGCAGATACAGATATTGCACGTGGGGCTGGCTTAGATATCTTTGCAATCAAGTCTGGCGGGGCAAGGGCATTTTTGAAAACAATCCGCGAGGATATTATGCCATTTATTGAAAAGGCATACAGAACTACTGCCGACAGGGGTATTGCAGGACACTCACTAGGCGGCTTGTTCGCTGGTTATTGCCTTTTAAATGAACCTGATCTTTTTACCAGATTCGGGATGAGCAGTCCCTCTTTTTTATGGGATAGAGGAGAGATTATAAATTCATTAAAATTTGCACGCATTGATTCCAAGGCTAAAATTTTCATTTCAGAGGGAAGCCTTGAACCCAAAGTAATGTCTCCCTTCATAAAATCTTTCATAGACGGAATAAAGGATAAAAATCTTTCATTAACATACCATCTTTTTGAAAACGAAACACACGCGTCGGTAATGGCAGCCTCAATGAGCCGAATGCTTAGGGTTTTGTATAGTGCAAAATAAATTTACGATATACCGTAAGTTGTACTTATTGTTTCTTAGATTAAGGTGTTGACTATTAGTTTTTTATGTTTCAGGTTTTAAAATTGTTTATCTTAGAGTACGATTATCATCTATCTAAAATTTATTAATCTTAAAACTTAAAAAATGAGCACAATTACAGTAAAAGACGGAACAGAAATTTATTACAAAGACTGGGGAACAGGGCAGCCTATTGTTTTTCACCATGGGTGGCCACTATCTGCCGATGACTGGGATGCACAAATGATGTTTTTCCTTAAACAGGGATACAGGGTTATTGCGCACGACAGAAGGGGACACGGACGCTCAGGACAAAGTTCTGAAGGCAACGATATGGAAACTTACGCCCAGGATGTAGCTGAACTGACGGCTGCGCTTGACTTAAAAGATGCTATTCACATAGGGCACTCTACAGGTGGGGGAGAAGCTATACGTTATGCTGCTAAATACGGAAAAGGGCGTGTTGCAAAGGCGATCCTTATTAGCGCTGTACCGCCGATTATGGTACAAAGCGAAAGCAACCCTGAAGGTGTGCCATTGTCAATATTTGATGAGATACGCAAGGGAACAGGTTTTACAAGGGCACAGTATTTTTATGATTTCCCAATAGCATTTTATGGCTGGAACCGCGAAGGCGCAAAAGTACAGGAAGGTATTAAGCACAATTGGTGGCGCCAGGGGATGATGGGCTCTGTATTGGCTCATTACGAAGGTATAAAAGCATTCTCTGAGTCTGATTTCAGGGAAGATCTTAAGAGCGTAGATATCCCTGTACTTGTAATGCATGGCGAAGATGACCAGATTGTACCGTATAACCAGGCTCCAAAATCGGCAGCACTATTAAAGAACGGAAAACTAATTTCGTATCCGGGCTTCCCTCACGGAATGCCTACTACCGAAGCTGAAACGATAAATAAAGATATCCTTGAGTTTATAAAATCGTAATTGGTTTATAACCCAAATATACCAAAGCTGTCAATGTATTATTGGCAGCTTTTTTCATTGTATACAAACTCAGATTGTATAACTTCGTTTGAAAAATATAATATGCGCTACTTGGTGCAAACATAAAAATAGAAGTGAAAGCATTTGAAAATGATAATTGCATAAAAGCAATACGATTGTTTAACCTGCCTGATGGCAGCTGTACTTTTGAGTATGGAAGAATTCCGAATATGACTACCATTGAGTCGGCAGGTTTTTTTGCACAGACCCACGTAGATGAGTATGAAAAGGTACCGCATCCTGCACCAAGGAGGCAGTATGTTGTTACTTTAAAGGGCAGACTTGAGTTTAAGGTTACCAGTGGCGAAACATTTATAATTGAACCTGGTATTATACTTATTGCAGAAGATATGATAGGAGCAGGGCATACCTGGAATTTATTAGATGGTGACAAGTGGGAGCGCCTTTATATTATCCTGAACGGAAATGGCCATTTTATAAAGGACTGATTATAATAAATAACAAAGCGGGCAGTTCATAGAGAGCTGCCCGCTTTGTTTGTATAATGGATATGTTGATTACATTTCTTTCTTAAAGATGGTTGCGCTGTCGGCAAATTTAGAAATCTCGACTTTAGGATTTCCAAAAAGCTGTACCTGGGCTTTGCCCGATGCGCCAATGTTTGCAGTTTCTGTTGCATTAACATTACAGGTAGTATAGCTTTCGGCTACAAGCTGAAGATTTTTAACGGTAAACTTTTTGCCTGTAAATGTTGCATTATTATCTACCCGTATCTTGGCATTGGCAGCATCGCCCTCAATTATCGCTGTTGTTTTTTGGTACAGGTCTATCTTTGCAGATACTCCGGCGGCGATAAGTGCTTTTAGCTGCGAACTCTTGCTAAGCTCTATTGTTGCATTTTCGCCCTGAAAATTCAGTTCGGCAGAGGTCTTGTCATTCATGATCAAGGTAAAATTCGTCGACTTTACATTAAGGTATGATTTAGAATAATCAAGCGTTTTTATGGTTATGTTTTCCAGCTGAAGATCTGTAAGCGAGTTAAGTACAGCCTCATTTTTAGTGGTAATAGATTTAAGATTGTCTGTATATGTAACGCGTACACTTAGTTTTTTTGCGCCGCTAAGGTCTTTATCAGTATATAGCCTAAGTGTACCACCGTTTATATCTGTCTTTATGGCTTCGTGCAGGTTATCGTCGGCTTCTATCTCAAGGCTCTGGGTTCCCCCTTTGGCTAAAAATATCTCAATGTTGTCTTCAACTTCAAGATTTTCAAAACTTTCAACTTCTTTTTGGGTAACGGTTACGATTTTGCTGCCTTTAAGCTTTTCTTTTTTCTGGGCAAATGTGGTAGCAGAAAAAGATAGTGCCAGTAGCAGCAGGAGAACTTTTTTCATTGTGTAGATGCATTATTGGTTAAGGCAAATATATAAAAAACACCGGCAGGCTGTCGGTGTTTTTGTAATATGATGGTTAAAATTATTCTGCTGCGTGGTGGTCGTAACTCAGGACGCGCGCCATTTTCCAATAACCATCTTTAAGTATCCATAAATGGGTAAATTTTGCTGTGCCGGTTTTTTTCTCAATACCATTTTTTACGATATAAAAATCGTGGTCACCGGTAAGTAGGGCTCCATATCCTCCCATAGTATAAACTTTAAATGAATCTTTAACGGCTTTTCGCAGCACTTTGCCATTAAGATTATTACAGATATATTTGTTGGTGCTGTCAATAAATTTAGCAACTCCTGTAGTATATCCGCCTTTGTCATGATAGAATTCTAAGTCATCTGTAAAGTAAGTTTTAAATTTTTCCAGATTGCAGGAGTTGTAGTGCTCAAACGCATCATTATCCATCTGCATTATTTTTGCAGTCAGGGCAGCTTCTGTTGCAGGATAAATTTCCTTTTGAGCCCGGACAGCAACTGTTGCAAAAAGCGTAGCAAATAAAAGTAAAGTCTTCATAAATTATCCTATAAAAAAGCCTCCTTACGGAGGCTGATTAATTATTGTATTTTTGAGATGTTTCCTCCTGAATTTGCATTTTGCTTTAATTGCTCCGGAGTCGTAACATAATTTATATTAGCGCCACTTGTGGCCTCTGCCGTAAGATTCCTTACCGGGTTTACGGTGGCATTGGCACCGCTTGAAGCTTCAGCGCGAACATTTTCTGCTTTAAGCTTAATTGCATCAACAGTCGCTCCGTTTGAGGCATGGAACTCATAATTTTGAGTGGTTCCGCTGAGCTCAGTGTGTGCACCTCCCGAGCTATCAGACTTCACATTCCTGCAATCCAGAGAGGCTTTACAAAAGCTTCCTCCGCTTGACTGGATTTCAATACTGTCTTCTTTCAGAGTACCATTAGAAGATACAGTTGCCCCGCCAGCAGATTCTAAACGTTTTATTTGTGGCATAACAACAGTGATACGCTTTGCCTTTGCATGGCCTATGTTTGTATCGGCTGTAATTTCAAGAGTTGTCCCTTTAAGTTCAGTTTTAATATGTTCCTGAAGGTTTGTATCGGCTTCCACCGTTACAGAAACCTGATGCCCCTGCTCAATAACTACCTCAAGCCCTTTGCCTGCAGATACTGCTGTGAAATTACCTGTTACATTGCGATCCTGGGTGATTACATTACCATCTCCGTCCAGCGAGTTAAGGTCGAAACCGCAGGAAGAGAACAGTAACGCCGCCATAACAGCAACTACTGCTTTTGCTAAATGAACAATAACTTTTACCATACCTTTTGTATTTAATTATTTCTTTTTGATTTTGCCCTTACGTGCAGCGAGTCAACATTCACGTGGATGTCTACATTATCATCGTTTATATGTATCTCTCCTTTGCCACCTGCATTGATCCTTACATGCTCGTGTTCCGGAGCGGGAGGTGGTGGTGGGATCTCATCTCCATTCTCGCCAAATTCGGCACCTTCGCCATCTACCGGGCAGGTAAGACATTTTACATTATCTTCGGTAACCATGTAAGTGTATGATGAATCATCCCACCACAGGTTAAAGAAATCATCGTCAGACCTGTCATATTTCTGTACGTTCTCATCACACTTAAATACTGTATTTTCCGGTAGGTAAAGATAAACCTCTACACTCTGATTACGGTATTTGTTATTAAGGTCAGTCAGGAGATAATTATCTAAAGTCAGGATGTTGTTTTCAAACTTAAATCCGTATTTTATTTTTTCAGCCCTTTCCCTTGCTTCAGATGACGATTTGCCATTAGCAAGTTTTTCTATCTGAAGAAATGGTTTTTTCTCGTCAGTCTTGAGTATGTAAAGCGAAATGTTGTTTGAATAGATAACATCATTGCCTAACGAGTCCTGCCTAAACTTAAAGTCGTCGTTATAATCGATGGATTTGTCAAAGTAATTATTATACCTGAATTTTATTTCAAGCATCTCACTATCGGTAACGTTCAATGTTGTTTTAGAAACTATCTTTCCTTCAGCGCTTATCTCTGCTGCCTGGTTTACGCTGATATATATAACGCTGATGGCAGATATGAGCCATATTGCTAAAAGCGTGTAGCGGGTAACATTTCCTATGGGTTTAAGGTTATCTACTAATATTTTAAGGCCTAAAAGGAAAAGGATGAAAAGCGGAATGGCTACTACAAAGAATACTGCCACACCCATAAGCGGTACAGATGTTTCTGTATAATTGAATCCGCCCAGCCAAGGGTACCACATTGAATTTTTAAACGATGACGTAAATAACAGTGAAATAAAGAAGACTACTGCTACGCCCAGCATTATAGCCGATGTTACAGCTATAAACGCACCTACTACTTTAGCGATTACCGTGAAGATTGCCGAAAATACCGTGCCAATACCGCTGCCTAGTTTTTCGGCACCATACTTTGCGTTTGCGCCCAGTTTGTCATAATCAACACTTTGTAGTTTACCTGCAATCTGGTCAATTTCTTCTTTTACCTTTTTTTCAATATTGGAGATATTTATAGGCTCTCCCGTCATTTCAAGTTTCTCTGTAGTGCTTACCGCTTTAGGAATAAGTACCCATAAAAGCAGGTATATGAATGTACTTGAACCAAAAGACACAAACAATGACAAGATAAACACTATCCTTATCCATAAGGGATCGATCCTGAAGTAGTGCGAAAGTCCGGCGCATACGCCGCCTATCATGCCCTTTTCGCCATCCCTGTAAAATTTCTTTGTCCTTGGGTAGCTGTAATCAGGAATGCCTGTATTGTAAGTATCTTTAAATTTTTGCTCTCCTGTAGTATCTTCATCTATCTTGTAGTCTTCGGGCTGGCCCATTACAGCAATGATATCTTCTACTTCTTTAGTCCCTACTACCTGCTTGTCGCTTTTCAGCTTTTCAGACAGTAATTCTGCTATCCGGCCTTCAATATCGCTCATGATTTCATCTTTCGTATCGGGAGACAGTGAACGCCTTATAGCGTCAAAGTAGCGATTTAGCTTTTGGTAGGCATCTTCATCTATATGAAAATAGAACCCTCCTAAATTTATACTAACTGTTTTGTTCATGGCTATGCTTTTTGACTGGTTATTATGTTTACTGCGTCGGACAGTTCGGTCCAGGTAACGTTAAGTTCTTTTAAAAATTCTCTTCCTTCATCGGTAAGGCCGTAATATTTTCGCGGCGGCCCCGATGTTGATTCTTCCCAGCGGTAGCTGAGCAGTCCATCGTTTTTTAGTCTTGTAAGGAGTGGGTAAACCGTACCCTCCACCACAAGCAGCTTCGCGTTTTTCAGCGTGTCCAGTATTTCTGATGTGTAAGCGTCTTTGCCTTTTAATACGCACAGTATACAGAATTCCAGAACGCCCTTACGCATCTGGGCCTTTGTGTTCTCAATATTCATTAGCTTTCATGTTTTTCGTTCATTTCTTTTTTTGGCACATTCTGCTCATTGTCTTAATGCCTAGTTATTTAAGGCTAATTTAAGATTATCTCTTTTTACAGCATACGAATTTTCGCCTAAATTTACTTTTTGTGGCTCTCCATAATACGTTATAGACGAGCTGTTGTCTGTATTTGCAATAATAGATTCTTCACTGTTTACAAATGCTGCCGATGCATTTGTGGCCTTTACGTCGGCATTTTTGCTTATAAATCTTCCGGCCAGGAAAGTTCCGCTGTTGCATATAACGGTTGATGCAGTAGCATGCCCCGTTATTTTTACGCTGGCTCCTGATGTGATCTTTGTGTCAAATATTTCCGTCTTTATTATTCCTCTCATTACACCGCCGGATGAAGCTCTTACCGTACATTTTTCTTTACATGCAGCTTCACCCGAAAAAGCGGCTCCTGAAGCCAGTTTAATCGTAAGCTCATTTACAGTAAGCTTTCCGTCAACTTTAATTAGGGCGCCGCCTTCTGCTTTAAAGCTTGCAACATTTTCAGCTGTTACAAATACCTTAGCGGTTCCCTGCATTGGTTTATTATTCACCGGCTCTCTAAGGTATATTTTAAGAGTGCCGTTTTTTACTTCGGTGGCAATTTCATTCAGGTTATCCCTGCTGTCAGATTCCACTTTAATAGAAGTATCATTGCCCTGGGTAAATACTACCTCTATACCATTCTTTACTTCAAGGGCATTAAATGCCGATGATTGCCTTGTTTCACTTTTTTGTGCCTTTGCGCCTGAACCTGATAATAGTATAAGTGCTGTAATTGCTAATTGTTTCATAACTGTTCGTTTTTTTTGATTTGATTGATGATTGAACTCTGATGATTTTGCCTTGATGAGGGGCATTTGATTTGATGATGATTGAACTCCTTTTGTATTATCTGTTTCTGTTTTGTAATAGTTTTATTTGTTGCAGTACTTCCTGCATTGTCTTTTTCGAAATTTCGCTATCGTATAAAACTTATGGTTAGCGGATAATTATATTTTTCTCCTTTGCTGTTTTTTACCGATGCATAAATTATCAAAACAAACTCGGCTACTTTAAGGGCTACTGCAATACAGCAAGCAACTATGCCTATCATAACCAGCCATGTTATTTTTCCCATTGAGAAATCTTCAATTAAAAAGTCACCACCGTATCTCATTTTAAAATCGATGTTGTCCATCAGGGTATAGATGAAAATTAAAACACCAGTTATGATCAAAACGAAAGAATATAAGAACAGGCTTAACTGGAAATTAATTGCCTGTTTACCATTATAATCTATAAATTCTGAATCATTTCTTTTCAAGCTCCATAGCAAAGCGGGGAATATAAGGTTACCAAATGGAAAAACATACTGAGTCAATGCGCTCAATTGTAGTAAGGTAGCTAAGTTTTTGTTGGTTGTGGTTTCCATAGTAGATGCTTATATCAGTTAATATTCTATGCAAATATATGTCTATTGGAAGGTATTGTGCAATACAAAGTACTAATATTTAACATAATTTTAACATTTTAAAGTTAGAGTAATTATCTGTATTTTAGCTGAAAATCAGATATACAATGGAATTTACACCAGCCAAACTAAATAGTTTTTTATTTTTCAAACTGCCTTCAGCTTTTTGGAGCGGAGTTAGGGTAAAGTCTATTTTACCTCAATCCTGCACGGTTACCGTAAAGCACAGATGGTTCAACCAGAACCCATTTAACTCAATGTATTTTGCAGTCCAGGCCATGGCGGCTGAACTTACTACGGGAGCACTTGTAATGTACCAGATTAAAAACAGTGGTAAAAAAATATCTATGCTGGTGGCCAATAATAAAGGTAACTTCACTAAAAAAGCTAAAGGCAGGATCACCTTTGTTTGTAATGACGGCCATCTTATAGAGGAGACTATAAAGGTTGCAGTAGCAACAGGCGAGGGGCAAACCTTATGGATGAAGTCCATCGGTATAGACGAAAAGGGCGATCAGGTATCGCACATGGAGTTTGAATGGAGTATTAAAGTGAAGCTATAAAATCTAAATATTTAGTTAAACAAGTTATTTTTAACAATGTCAGCAGTTACATTTGAGGAATAAATAAAGAGATATGAAAGTATTAATTACTGGGGCAACGGGTCTTGTAGGGTCTGAACTTGTATCGCTGCTGCTCAAAAATGGTGTTCATATCCATTACCTTACCACTTCAAAAGATAAACTGCAGGACGAACTTAATTATAAAGGATTTTTTTGGAATCCCGAAAAAGGTATTATTGATGAAAGCTGTATTGATGGTGTAGATGCAATACTCCACCTTGCGGGCGCGTCTATAGCTAAAAGATGGACAGAATCGTATAAACAGCAAATACTGGAAAGCCGCGTACTCTCTACAACGGTACTGTATGGGCTGCTAAAAAACAGGTCTAACAACGTTCATCATTTCATATCCGCTTCTGCTACCGGTATATATCCAAGCAGTTTGGAAAAAGTGTATTCTGAAGACGATACTGATTTTGATAATTCTTTCCTTAGTCACGTTGTACAACGCTGGGAATCGGCTGTAGACAGAATAAAACAACTGAACATAAGAGTATCTAAGGTGCGTACCGGACTTGTATTGTCAAGAAAAAGCGGTGTGCTGAAAGAAATTGCTGCTCCTGCGCGATTTGGGTTTGCAGCAGCTTTTGGCAGCGGAAAACAAATGCAGTCCTGGGTACACATTGATGACCTTTCCGGTATCTACCATTATATACTTAATAATGAATTAGAAGGAATTTATAATGCCGTGGCACCTTTTCCTGTAGATAATAATAAATTGACAAAACAGGTTGCGAAAGCGCTGGATAAACCTTATTTTATGCCTAATATCCCAAAATTTGCTATGGAAGCAGTGTTGGGTGAAATGCATACCCTTCTTTTTGACAGCCAGAATGTCAGTGCAAAGAAAATTATTGGCGAAGGCTATCAGTTTAAATACCTTTCCCTTGAAAAGGCACTAAAGGCGGAATTAGCATAATCGGTAGTTATAGAATTGATTTTATCAAAATAGCTTTGCATACATTTAGGTTGCAAAGCTTTTTCATTTTCTACGACTTCGTAAATATTAGCAGTTGCAGCATTTATGGTTGACAGGTGCTTGGCATTTATCTAACATATCTGCAATAAATAGAAAAATGCAATGACAATTTGACATTTTACTGGTTTTGGCAATACTTTTGCAATTCGCTAAAGCGAACGAAAACAAAATAATGTTTAAGAAATTATTTAAGAATAAGAATATGAACCAGGAGAATTCTGAAAGCGTAGAAAAAGACTTAATAAACGATGAAATAGTAAATGAAACTGAAGCTGCTGCACCTGCAGAGGGCGTGGAATCAGCTGAAGAACTTACTGTAGAAGAAAAGCTTGGTGAAGAACTGGCTAAAGAGAAAGATAAGTTTTTACGACTGTTTGCTGAATTTGAAAACTACAAAAAAAGGACTTCTAAAGAAAGAATTGATCTTTTTAAAACAGCAAACCAGGAGGTGCTTCAGGCGCTTTTACCTGTTCTTGACGATTTTGACAGGGCTATGGTACAAATATCAAAATCTGAAGATGAGGTTTTGCTTAAAGGAGTGGAACTTATACATACTAAACTTAAAGATACATTAGTATCTAAAGGACTTGAACAGGTTGAACTAAAGGCAGGTGATGCATTTGATGCAGATTTTGCTGAAGCCATTACACAAATACCTGCACCAACTGCAGACCTTAAAGGTAAAATTGTAGATGTGGTAGAGAAGGGGTACAAACTGGGTGATAAAATTATCCGTTTCCCTAAAGTTGTTCTTGGTAATTAATTTTAACCTGTAAGCATTACAGCAAAATGAAAAAAGATTTTTACGAAATATTAGGTATCGACAGAAACGCAACTGCGGAGCAGATAAAAAAGGCTTACCGCAAAAAAGCTATTGAATACCACCCTGACAAGAATCCGGGAGATAAGGAAGCCGAAGAGAAATTTAAGGCTGCTGCCGAGGCGTATGAGATATTAAGCGACGCTGATAAAAAAGCACGCTATGATCAGTACGGTTCTGCTGCATTTGATGGCTCAGGAGGCTTTAGCGGCGGTGGCGGAATGAACATGGATGATATCTTTAGCCAGTTTGGCGATATCTTCGGTGGTGGAGGCTTTGGTGGTTTCGGAGGCTTTGGCGGCGGAGGCGGCCAGCGCAGGATGAAAGGCAGCAACCTTCGTATAAAAGTTAAGCTTACTCTCGAAGAGGTAGCTAACGGAGTTGAGAAAAAAGTAAAGGTAAAAAGAAAGGTTCAGGCAAAAGGCGTTTCTTTTAAAACCTGTCCTACCTGTAATGGTGCCGGCCAGGTAATGAAGGTAACCAACACAATTTTAGGAAGGATGCAGACTGCTGCTACCTGCCATACTTGTGGCGGTACAGGCCAGATCATTGAATCTAAACCTAACCATGCCGATGCACAGGGAATGGTAATGGAAGATGAAACGGTATCTATCAAAATTCCACCGGGAGTTGTAGATGGTATGCAGTTAAAAGTTAGTGGTAAGGGCAACGATGCGCCTGGTAACAACAGTGTGCCGGGAGATCTTATTGTTGCTATTGAAGAAGTTGAACACGAAACACTTAAGCGTGAAGGGGAAAACCTGCACCTTGACCTCTATATCAGTTTTGCAGAAGCAGCGCTTGGGACGTCTAAAGATATTGAGACGGTAAGTGGTAAAGCAAGGATAAAACTTGAAGAGGGTATCCAGTCAGGTAAAATTTTGAGGCTTAAAGGTAAAGGTGTGCCGAGTATAAACAGCTATGGCAGCGGTGACTTGCTGGTGCATGTAAATGTTTGGACTCCAAAGACTTTAAGTAAAGAACAACGTCAGTTTTTTGAAAAATCTCTTACAGACGAGAACTTTATTCCGCACCCTGAAAAGTCGGATAAATCTTTTTTTGAAAAAGTTAAAGATATGTTTTCATAATTTAAGATAAATTTATATATTTGGAATTCACTATTCAATTAGTGAATTTTTCTTTTTCATAGCAATTTTTCCCATCCTTGTGCAAATAAGGGTGGGTTTTTGCTTTACAGGGGTTTCAGAATGCATTTTATAGTGCTGAAAGTGTAGTATAAGTTATATTATCTTCATCTTATTCTTTACTTTTACATTCTCAATCAAATTCTGAATGGAACCAATTCTTGAAGTAAAAAATGTTGTTAAGCAATACGGCGATTACACTGCTCTTAACAGCGTTTCACTACAGGTGCCGAGAGGCAGCATCTACGGCCTTTTAGGTCCTAATGGAGCGGGAAAAACATCCCTTATCCGAATAATCAACCAGATAACAATGCCAGATAGCGGCGAGGTTTTTCTTGACGGCGAAAAGCTCAACCCTTCTCATGTAAGCAATATTGGGTATATGCCCGAAGAAAGAGGGCTTTATAAAAGCATGAAAGTAGGTGAGCAGGCATTATACCTTGCTCAGCTTAAAGGCCTTTCTAAAAAGGAGGCAAAAGCGCAACTTGACTACTGGTTCCAAAAACTGGAGATAACCGGATGGTGGAATAAAAAAATTCAGGAACTGTCTAAAGGTATGGCACAAAAAATACAGTTTGTGGTTACGGTACTGCACCAGCCCAAGCTGCTTATTTTTGATGAGCCTTTCAGCGGTTTTGACCCGGTAAATGCCAACCTTATAAAAGACGAGATACTTGCGCTTAGAGATAAGGGCACAACCATAATTTTTTCTACCCACAGGATGGAAAGCGTTGAGGAGATGTGCGACCATATCGCGCTTATACATCAATCAAACAAGCTTATAGAGGGACCGCTTCATGAAGTGAAGAAGCAATACCGTACCAATACATTTGAAGTGGGTATCCTGGGGACCAATAATCACCAGATAACAGGAGAGCTTGGACAAAAATACCAGGTTGCTGCCGCAAACTTTAAAACGCTTGATGACGAACTTAAACTGCAGGTAACACTGCCGGAAGGAACATCTTCGCGACAGCTGCTTAATGACCTTATCCAAAAAGGTGACGTGACCTATTTCGTAGAAAAGATACCAAGTGTGAACGATATATTTATTCAAACCGTAAGTAAGAAGTAATGAGCAGCCTATCCTTAATCATAAAAAGAGAATTTACTGCCAAGGTGCGTAATAAATCTTTTATCGTAATGACATTTTTGAGTCCGTTGCTTGTTGTGGCGATGGGCGCGCTGATAGGTTATCTTGCTAGCCTTAATGGCAGCGAAAAGGTAAAGATTGCTATCTACGATCCGTCTGCGGTACTGAAAGAAGAATTTAAAAGTACAGATAAGACCGAATATACTGATCTGTCAGGATTATCATTGACGGCAGCTAAAGAAAAGGCTTCGGTAGATTATGAAGGGCTTATCTACGTCCCAAAGGTAGACAGTCTTAGGCAGTTGGCAACCAAAGTTGAATACCTTTCTAACGAATCGCCAAACCTTGACTTTGTTTCTGGTATCGAAGATGTAATCAACGAAAAGCTGACTAAAAACAACCTTAAGACACTTGGTTTTGACTACGACAAAATAGAAAAAGCAAAAACCGACGCTTCAGTTCACCTGAGTAAATTTTCGGGCGAAGAAACCTTTAAAGAAGCAAGCATCATTAAGATTGTTATCGGCGGGCTGTCAGGTTATCTTATTATGATGTTTGTCATTATCTATGGCAACATGGTAATGCGAAGCGTTATCGAAGAAAAAACAAACCGTATCATCGAAATCATTATTTCATCGGTTAAGCCATTCCAGCTTATGATGGGTAAAATTATAGGTACATCGCTGGCAGGTATACTTCAGTTTATTATTTGGTCTATACTTGGATTAGGTTTATTCTTTGTATTGAGTACTATTTTTAATGTAGAAATGGGTAGTGCGGCTACTGCTACTCCGCAGGGAGCGCAGGCATCTGCCGAGGCTATGCAGGGGATAAATATTTATCTTAGCGAGCTTTGGAAACTGCCATTGCTAACAATATTTATATCGTTTATCGTATACTTCATAGGAGGATACTTTCTTTACAGCTCATTATATGCTGCAATTGGGGCGGCTGTTGACAGTGAAACCGATTCACAGCAATTCTTACTGCCTATTATCATGCCGTTGATGCTAGGCGTTTACGTAGGCTTCTTTACAGTGATAAGCGATCCTCATGGAACGGTGGCGACTGTTTTCTCCATGATACCCCTTACATCGCCTATTGTTATGCTTATGCGTGTACCATTTGGAGTGCCGCTATGGCAGCTGGCATTATCTGTAGCTATATTATTTGCAACGTTTTTCTTTGTAGTGTGGTTTGCAGCAAAAATATACCGTATAGGTATTTTGATGTATGGCAAAAAACCTACATACAAAGAGATATTTAAGTGGCTTAAGTATTAAGAATCCTATATCCGAAAAAGGGATGTTCTGCAAATGATGTTAAATGTTATTTAGCAGGTTTGTTAACTTTTGATTTAATAGCTACTTTTAAATCAGAAGGCTTAACACTAAAAAAACCACCCGCCGGCAGGCAGGTCTAACAATTAAAAAGAATGTCGAAAATATTAATTATAGAAGACGAAGCTGCCATCCGCAGGGTATTGGGAAAAATACTTTCGGAAGAAAGCGACACATATAAAGTTGAGGAAGCCGAAGACGGTCTTCAGGGACTTGAAAAGATAAAAAACGAAGACTATGACTTAGTGCTTTGCGATATAAAGATGCCCAAAATGGATGGCGTTGAGGTGCTTGAAGCTGTAAAAAAGTTTAAGCCTGAAATTCCGTTTGTAATGATATCTGGGCACGGTGACCTTGAGACCGCCATTACTACGATGCGCCTCGGTGCTTTTGATTATATCTCCAAGCCGCCTGATCTAAACCGCCTGCTCAATACGGTGCGCAATGCATTAGACCGTAAGGTGCTTGTGGTAGAGAACAAGATGCTGAAAAAAAAGGTTAGCAAGAACTACGAAATGGTAGGTGCTAGTGAGCCTATAAACCATATAAAAGAAATTATAGAAAAAGTGGCACCTACAGATGCACGTGTTCTTGTCACTGGTCCTAACGGAACAGGTAAAGAGCTTGTAGCGCACTGGCTGCACGAAAAAAGCGAGCGCTCAGGTGCGGCTTTTATAGAGGTAAATTGTGCTGCTATACCATCTGAACTTATAGAGAGCGAGCTGTTTGGCCACGTGAAAGGCGCATTTACCAGTGCGGTAAAAGACCGTGCCGGTAAATTTGAAGCTGCCGATAAGGGTACAATATTTCTGGATGAAATAGGCGATATGAGCCTCCCGGCGCAAGCCAAGGTACTGCGTGCACTTCAGGAAAACATGATACAGAGGGTGGGAGCCGAAAAAGATATAAAGGTAGACGTGCGTGTTATAGCTGCTACAAATAAAGACCTGAAACACGAAATTGCAGAAGGCCGTTTCCGAGAGGATCTTTACCATCGCCTAGCCGTTATACTGGTAAAAGTGCCGGCGTTGAACGACCGCAGGGATGATATTCCTATGCTGATAAACCACTTTGCCGAGAAAATAGCGGCAGAGCAGGGATCGGCACCTAAAAAGTTTTCGGCAGATGCTATAAAACTTTTGCAGGACTATGACTGGACGGGCAACATACGCGAACTGCGTAATGTGGTTGAACGCCTTATCATATTAGGCGGAAGTGAAATCAGCGAAAGCGATGTAAGGCTTTTTGCAAGCAAGTAATATATCACGATGACAGAATAAAAACCTCAGAAACTCTCTGAGGTTTTTTCTTTTTCTTTTTGCTACTTTTGTGGTCTGCAAATTGAAAGCCTATTCTATTTGTAATTCGTAATTGATAATTCGTAACTAAAGAATGTTTTTAAAGAAAATAAACGAAAACCTAAACCGTGCTCTTGAAGAAGCGGGTCTTACTGAGCCTACAGAACTTCAAAAAGAAACCTGGGGAACCATTAAAAGTGGTGCCGACTGCGTATTTTTGGCCGACTCTGAACTGGGTAAAACGACTACCATTGTTATAAACGTAATTCAGCGCCTTGAAAAAGAGTTTGAAGAATCGCCACGTGCCCTGATCTTTGTAAAAGACAAAGCTAAGGTGCTTGAAATGCTTGAGATGTTTAAAAAATATGGTAATCATACAGACCTTAGAGTATATGGTGTTTATGAGCAGGGGGATATAGATTATGATAAAAACCAGATATCTCTGGGCATTGATGTGCTTATAGGTTCTACTAACAGGCTTAACGATATGTTTTCTACAGCCGGGTTTGACGTAAACCAGCTGAAAATGTTTATCGTAGATGATACTGAAGACCAGCTTAAAGTAAGGATGGACACTAAGATCACGAGGATATCTAACAGCATAACCAAAACGCAGCGTTTATTTTTTACCGATGTTATTACTGACAGGGTAGAGGCACTTGCTGACAGGATAATGATTGAGCCTGTTTTCTTTGAGTTTGATGATGAGGGAGAAGACGAAGAATATGAGGAGGAAGAGGGAGAAGAAGAAAACAACAATTAAAACAGAATTATGGCATTAGTAAAAGTATTTTCGGGGAGTGAAATTTTAGCGCAGTCGCTAAAAGTAAGGATTGAAGCGGCGGGAGTTAATGTTATTGTGAAAAACAATATACAATCGTCTAACATGGCCGGTTTTGGATCTTTAGGACAGGCTGTAGAGGTTTTTATTGAAGATAAAGACAAAGAGAAAGCTGCCCAGGCTATCGAAGATTTTAAAATGGGGAACTAATTGACGGAATGAATTCGTTCAGAATATACAATAAAGGTGTACGTTCGTTTTTCTTTCGTAAAAGAGTTGAAAGCCATGCAGATGGAAATATTACTTTTTCTACTGAAAGTATAACAGTTAAAGATGAAACTTTTACTATTGATACCGTCAACACTATATATTTTTCCAGTTTTGATGATTTCAACGGCAGGATGATAAACCATGCTGAAAACAAATTATCAGATGGAGTTAATAATAAAGTAGAGCTTCATCTTAGTAGCGGTCAAAAAATAACCTGTAATTTCCAGCTTACACAGCGTTACCAGATACGTGACTTACGCGAGCAGTTGATACATTATCATCTGGCAGGAAAACTTGACTTTCTTAATCTTACCGCTATTCTTGGCATAGAAGAGTATAATGCCATCAAGAATTTTAGACAGACATTAGCGTCTTATGGAAAATAACACAAATACATTCCGTACAAAATTTGGCTATTGCCATATATTGGCAGACAGGATAGTACTAAACACCAGCCATAATCCTGATATTGTAGGTAAAGCGGTGCATAACAGCAGTATAATGAGAACACTTATCATGTATGGGCTTTTATCTTTATGCCTGATTTATCAGGCTTATGTAAGTCTTATAGATGATTCTGTGTTTTTCGGAACGTTTTTTGGAGCAGGAGGCCTGTTGTTATTATACGCTATCTTTACCAGTTTTACCATCTCTACAAACCCGGTTATAGAAAGAGTTGCGATTGAAAAAGTAGAATACACTAAAACTATACCGGGTATTACACGGTCTCGGTTTGTTGTGTTCTTTAAGGAAAATGGCAGGCGAAAGAAAAGGATGATAATGCTTCCGGGAACAATGGCAGGTGGAGCACACGAATCGGAAAAGGCACTCAAGATCATGAGGCGTGAAGGGCTGATCGCAAAATAAATTATATCAAAGCTATTGTTAATCAGTAGCTTTTCTTTTTATATATTAGGATCAATAAATAATCCAGAAAATGGTTAAAAGCCTAAAATTTATAATGATAAGCATTCTTTGTTTCTTCGGGGTATCGTACCTTCTTATAGTGGCATATCTCTATTTTAACCAGGAGGGAATGATATTTCAGCCCGAGGTTTTGGTAAAAGATTACAAATTTTCTTTTTCGGGTAGGTTTGAAGAAGTTATGATTCAGGTGGAGGATAATGTAAGTTTGAATGGTGTACTATTTAAATCTGAAAGAACTAAAGGTCTTGTGTTCTACCTGCATGGTAATGGAGGATCGCTCAAAGGATGGGGCGATATCGCAAAGACTTATACCGATATGGGCTACGATATCTTTATACTCGATTACAGGGGTTATGGCAAAAGCGGCGGAAAAATAATAAGTGAAAGTCAGTTCTTTGATGATGTAAAAAAAGCCTACGCCTTTCTCTTAAAGTCTTATTCTGAGGATACAGTTATTATAACAGTTTACTCTATTGGTACGGGTCCGGCCACTATGCTGGCATCTGTAAACCATCCTAAAGCGTTAGTGTTGCAGGCTCCTTATTATAGTCTAAAGGAAACCGTGAGCACAATCGTACCCTTCGTACCCGGTTTTATTAAAAAGTACAAATTGAAACTTATAAATATCTGCGCAATGTAAAAGCACCAGTTTGTATTTTTCATGGCACGGAAGATAATCTGCTGCCATATAATAACGCTGAAAAACTACTGAGAGAGTTTAAAAAGGGAGATATTTTGATTACGCTTCCCGGACAGGGGCATAACGGGATTAATGACAATGAGCTTTTTAAAATAGAATTTAAAAAGTTTGCCGATGGATTGTAATTAGGACGTTTTCTTTTTCTTAAGAAGGTAACCGATGATAAGCCCAACAACAATCCAAAGCGGAACTCCTAAAAGTATTTTAGTAATCGTAAATCGTTCATGATCAAAAAGAGGAAACAATATCATTGTAATGATATACAGGATACCTCCCCATACTAGACCTGATCTAACCCATTTTTTCATGGTGTAATTTTTTTAATTCTCTTTTTCTTATCCAGAAATAGCCTAAACTAAAAGCAAGAGCAGCTGAGATACAAAGAGCTATTGTAATATTCTTTACGTTAAATTCGCTTCGGTCTGCATAAGGGATTATTATACCCGATATCAGTGTATTATATAGTGTCCAGCCTATGCTCTGCTTAACCCACTTTTTCATCCTGCAATTTTTTTGGATGTCTTCCCAACATAAAGTAACCCCAAAGCAGTCCGGATAGCATAAAGACCGGAATACCTGTTAGCAGCTTTATTGTAGAAAAGGTTCCGTCTATTAACGGGAACAATACCGTAATAATTACAGCCATCAACGTTCCCTGAATTAATCCATATTTAATCCATCTTTTCATCTGTAACCTTACTTAGATGTTTCTATCTGTTTCTTAGGCCCTTTCTTCCTTGATACATATCCAAATATAAGCCCGAAAATCAGCCATACAGGTATGCTGACAAGTGCTTTAAGCGGAATTATTTTGGTGCCATCTATCAATGGAAAAATAACATTTATAGCAAAAGCCATAAATATCCCCCAGTATAATCCAAATTTCACCCAGCTTTTCATGTTAGACATCTATCTGTTTTTTTATTTTTTTTCCATTTCTGTTTACATAGCCTACAATTAATCCCGCAATGGTTAACATTACAGCAAAAATAGCAATCTTTAAAGGTGGCTGTTCTTCGGGTACTTCATCAAATCCCAGCCATACCATAAGGTAGGGTGAAACGAAGACCATGAAAACAATCATCCATAGAGCCCATAAGAGCCCAAATTTTACCCATGGTTTCATAAAAAGTCAGCTTTATATTGTTAAGCCAAATATAACCAATCTTTTTTCTTTCTGCAAGTAATGCGTCGTTGTGCAGTAGCCTAATTATCCTATCTTTGCGGCTTCAAAAAAATAGTCATGATCAGTATAGATGCGCTTTCGGTACAATTTGGCGGTACCACGCTTTTCAGCGATGTTTCTTTTTCAATAAATGAAACCGACAAAATAGCCCTTATGGGTAAAAATGGTGCGGGCAAAAGTACCCTGCTAAAGATTATAGCAGGAGAAAACAAGCCTTCGTCTGGAAATATATCATCACCTAAAGGTACTGTTATCGCTTACCTGCCGCAGCATTTGCTTACCGAGGATAATGCTACCGTATTTGAGGAAACGTCTAAAGCATTTGCAGGTATCTTTAAGATGAAGGCCGAAATTGATGCCCTTAACGACGAACTCACCGTGCGTACTGATTATGAATCTGATGAATATTACAAGATTATAGAAAAAGTATCTGAGCTTAGCGAAAAGTTCTATTCTATAGAAGAAGTGAATTATGAAGCCGAGGTAGAGAAGGTACTTATAGGTATGGGTTTTAGCCGTGAAGATTTTACAAGGCCAACATCTGAATTTAGCGGAGGCTGGAGGATGCGTATCGAGCTTGCCAAGATACTTTTGCAGAAACCTGATCTTATTCTTCTGGATGAGCCTACTAACCACATGGATATTGAAAGTATACAGTGGCTTGAAGATTTTCTTATAAACAGCGCTAAAGCCGTTATGGTGATATCGCACGACAGGGCTTTTGTAGATAATATTACAACCCGCACGATAGAAGTTACTATGGGAAGGATATACGATTACAAGGCAAAATACTCACATTATCTGGAGCTTCGTAAGGATCGCCGTGCGCATCAGCAAAAGGCGTATGACGAGCAGCAAAAGATGATTGCTGAGAATACTGAGTTCATTGAGCGTTTTAAAGGTACTTACTCTAAAACATTACAGGTGCAGTCGCGCGTTAAGATGCTGGAAAAACTCGAACTTGTTGAAGTTGATGAAGTAGATACATCCGCACTTCGCCTTAAATTTCCTGCCGCGCCGCGTTCAGGGCAGTATCCGGTAGTAGTTACTGAACTTTCTAAAGCTTATGGCAGCCACGTAGTGTTTAAAGATGCTAACCTTGTTATAGAACGTGGAGAAAAACTTGCTTTTGTAGGTAAGAATGGTGAGGGTAAATCTACCATGATCAAAGCGATTATGGGCGAGATTGACTTTGAAGGTAAACTGGAACTGGGCCATAACATACAGGTAGGTTACTTTGCCCAAAACCAGGCTGCAATGCTTGACGAAAACCTTACAGTTTTTGAAACGATTGACCAAATTGCAGTAGGAGAGATACGCACTCAGATCAAGAACCTGCTTGGAGCATTTATGTTCAGTGGCGATGATACGACCAAGAAGGTTAAGGTGCTTTCAGGTGGCGAAAAAACACGTCTTGCGATGATAAAACTGCTGCTTGAGCCGGTTAACCTCCTTATTCTGGATGAGCCTACCAATCACCTTGATATGAAAACCAAAGACATTATTAAAGATGCCCTTAAAGCGTTTGACGGTACCGTTGTACTGGTGTCTCACGACAGGGATTTCCTTGATGGCCTTGTAACAAAAGTGTTTGAGTTTGGCAACAAACGCGTTAAAGAACACTTTGAAGATATTAAAGGTTTCCTTGAGCATAAAAAGATGGAAAACCTTAGGGAGATAGAGAAAAAGTAAATGTATTTTATAATGTAAAAAGCAGGTTTTAAACCTGCTTTTTTTATGACCTGAATTTATCGGGTGTCGTGCCGAATTCCTTTTTAAAGGCTTTAGTAAAATTCTGAACAAATTTATAACCACAGAATAGGGCGATATCTGCAATAGGTGTGGCGTTTTCAAGCAGCATCCTTTTTGCTCTTAGCATACGAATGTCTTTTAGGTAGCCAAAAACAGTAGTGCCAAAAATTTCCTTGAAACCTTTCTTTAGCTTAAAATCGTTGATGCCTGCTTCGCGGGAAAGTTCCCTTATAGAAAAACTCTTGGAGATATTGATATCCATGAGAGCTTTTACGTAATGTATCTTCTCTATATCATGATTTTTAAGCCAATTAGTAGCGTTGTGTTCAAGCTGCTCAAATTGTTCCAGTTGCAGCATAATAAGCTTTATAATTTTTGCTTCCAGGAAAAGCGTTTTTAGCATACCCTGCCTTTTGCAGGTCATCATTTCCTGGAGTATGCTGTTCATCTCGGGGATGATGGGCATATTGTTTTGCGACAGCAATGCAAATTGTCGTTTCAGCATCTCTGTACTAAAGCTGTTTAATACAGGATATACTTTATTTACAAGGCTTAAAAAATACTGCTCTGAGAAAATAATATGAAACGTGTACGAAGTTTCTTTTTCATCTGGCGATCCTATGAGGTATTTTTTATCAGGACAAAAAATAAGGTTGTGCTGGTTACCTGCAAAGTGATACTCTGAGCCACTTTCTGCTTTAAGAACTGAACTACCTAACACAGAAAAATACATCTCTATAACGGGAGCGGGGAATGTTATGCCTATAAAAAAGTTTTTATTAAGCCGTACATCCCCATAACATAAATGAATATTCTTAAAAGTAAATTTCCTGAAAGAACCCTGTCCATTAGCAGTGTTAAATTGTTTTTCATGTTCTGCAATTCCGCTGTAGTCCCTGTTAAAGAGATCGATGTCAAAATGACCATGAATGTTTAAACTATCCATTATTCATGTTATAAATAATCCTTTATTGATAATATTTAATCCTTACCGCATAAATGGCGGTATGCATTAATAAGGATATTTGCACGCAAATATTGCTATTATTTAGACTAAATACAAATTATAATTCAATTACATTCAAATACAAATTTTAGATGAACACTTTTTACATTCGTAAACAGGAACGGTATAGCCGAGAAAAGATGCTTCGTGCATTTTTTACCTGTTTTATCTTACTATCTTTTTTCGGCCTTAGTGCCCAGCAGTGGCAATACCTTGGGGCTCAGGACGGCATTTCTGCCGGTGGTGCAAGTTTTAATAATCTTGCAAAAGACTCTGCAGGAAACATTTATGTTTCTTATTATGATGTGAGCGTTACTAAAGGCTCAGTACAAAAATATGACGGAACTGCCTGGACCTATGCAGGTGGAACAGCTGGCATAACAAACGGTTTTGCTACTTACAACTCGCTATGTGCAGATGCTTCAGGAAATGTGTATTATACTAATCAGGGTACGGGCATGGAGGTTAGAAAGTTTAACGGAACAGCATGGTCTGTACTTCCGTCAGTCACTTCAAACACAATAAACTTTCAAAGTAGCGCAGTAACACCTAATGGTACTCTTGTAGCAGCAAACAATGAAGCCTCGGGCACAGTAAAACGTCTTGTAAACGGCGCGTGGGAACAGGTAGGTTCTACTGGTTTTGCCGGTGGCGTTCCGTATTATCTTGATATGGTAACAGGTTCTGATAATACTGTGTATGTTAGCTTTGTTAGCGGAGGGAACATTAACGTTATGAAAAACAATGTGACAGCCGGATCTTCAACCTTATGGACGTATGTGGGAGGAGCTGCAGTTGCTCCTGCAACGTCAAGTGAGCAGTATCGTGCTGCCCTTGCTATAGATGCATCAGATAATATTTATGTGGCTTACACCTCGCTTTCGGCTTCGGGAAACAAGATTAACGTTAAAAAATTCAACGGAACTGCTTGGTCTCAGGTAGGTGCTGAAAACTTCTCAGAATACCGAGTTCACTATGTTAACATTGCTGTAAGCCCTACAGGTGTTCCTTATGTGGTTTTCTCTAACTTTGAGAACAGCCCTAATAACAAGAACAGCGTAATGAAATTTAATGGTTCAGGCTGGGAAACCGTGGGGGATAACCCTGTAGCAGCATCTGAGGCAAAATGGAATGCAATAATTTTTGACAATGCAGGTAACCCTGTAATAGCCTATACCGATTCAGGGTCGGGTAAGACAATAGTCAGAAAATTTGCAGCGGCTACGGCTGTGCCGGTGCAAAGTATTTCAGTTGCAACACAAAACAGCGTGCCTGCGGCAATTTCCGCTAATGATGGTACACTCCAGCTTACATCGTCTGTTCTTCCTGCAACGGCAGATCAGGCTGTAACGTGGAGCATAACCCAGGGTTCGCAAAATGCAGCCATAACCCAGGGCGGGCTGGTTACTGCTTCAGAAAACGGGAGTATTACGGTAACAGCCACTTCAGTTCAGGATCCTGCAAAGACCGCAACAATAGTAATCACAATTACAAATCAAACAGCTGCGGGAACAGGTAATGGCATCACAGGCTTTAACCGGGATATCATCGCTAATGGTGTTGGTAATGCTTCGGCATCATCAGAAATTGGCCTTGACGAGGTAAATTCAAGGGCTTTGGTTTCTCTGGATTTTAAAGCTACATCTTCAAGCCCGACACCTGCCTATGGACTGCCTGCAAACGGACTTATAACAAGCGCTGCTACTCCAGCAATTACATATCAGCTGGCTAATTATACTGGGCCTAATGCGCTATACCTTACTCCATCTTATGTAACGGGATCTATAAATACAGTAAGCTCAGGAACATTATCGTTCCAGGCACAAAATGTAGGTAAAGTATATGTATTATCGTCTGCTGCAGGCGGAGGCTCAACAAACCTTCCGTTTACTGCAACAGTAAATTTTAGCGATGCAAGCATGCAGGTTGTTACATTACAGGCTAAAGACTGGTATAGTGGTACGGGCTATGCTGCAAAAGGTATAGGGCGTGTTAACAGGACGAATAACAACCTTGAAGGAGATGCCGAAAACCCAAGGCTTTATGAAAATGTTATTACCATTTTAGATGCAAATACAGCTAAGACAATAACAGGGATTACGTTCTCTTTTGATGGTGATGCAACAGCAGAATATGGAGAGCAGATAAGGCTTGCCATACTTTCTGTAGCGACAGCTGCACCATCAGCCGTTACTGCTCCGGGATTAGTTGTTAAAACATCAGCAGGACAAACATCTGCCACGATAGATACAAATTCGGACTCTATTGATCTTGATGCCTATCAAAATGACCTTTATGTAGCTGATAATGATATAACCTGGTCTATCGTTCCGGGTGGAACAGGAACAGCAAGTATTGGCCAGTATGGTGTTGTTACGGCTGTTGCTAATGGTACGGTTATCATAAGGGCAACACTAATTTCTGACCCATCAGTTCACGGCGATTTTGTACTTACCATTACAGGGCAGCAGGCAGGATACTGCGATGCATATCTTATTAATGGATGTTCTAACCTGTCAATATCTAGTGTAGTTACTACAGGAGGTTACCCTAATCTTAACAATGCGACTACAGGCTGTCTTGGTACAAATAACCTGAATGGATACAACGATTATACAGTACAGACATTAGGTGCTGCAAAAAACAGCACTGTAACATTCAACTTTAATTTTACAGGATCACTTGTTCAGTTTACTTATCTGAGTGTATATATCGACTGGAATCATGATATGATATTTTCTCAGGATGAGACAGTATATCTTTCTACAACAGAAGAGTCTACAGGCGTGCTTCAGTTTACGGTTAATGTGCCTTCTACGGCAATATTAGGAAATACCAGGATGCGTTGCAAAGCAGTTAGCGGCTTTATAGGCTCTGGCCCGTGTGGCTATAACTCTCAGGGAGAGGTAGAAGATTATACTATCAACATACTTGCAGAAGGTGCTGTGCCGGGTGTAACCGTTGTTACTCAAAACAGTGTGCCAGCGGTTATAAATACAAACGATGGTACGTTGCAATTAGTGGCAAACACAACACCCACAACAGGTGCTCCGGTAACATGGAGTGTGGTTGCAGGAAATATTTTTGCTACGGTAGATGCAAACGGACTTGTTTCTGCGGAGGCAAACGGAACGGTTACAGTCAGGGCTGCATTGGTTTCAGATCCAACCCTTAAACACGATATCATTATTACAATTACCAACCAGATTATTGATGTTACCGCAATTGACGTTGTTGTACAGAATAACGCACCGGCAGTAATCACTGCAAACGAAGGTACGCTTCAGCTTAACGCTCTTGTGTCACCTGTAAATGCTACAAATACGGCTGTTACCTGGACAATTGTTAGCGGCTCTGAATTTGCTTCAATAGATGAAAACGGACTTGTTACCGCTGTTGCCAATGGTACGGTTACACTCAGGGCTACATCGAACGAAGATGAAACTTTGTTTGATGAGATAGCAATAGTAATTTCTAATCAATACGTTGCAGCTACAGCATTAGTTGTATCTGTTCAGGATGATGCAGAACCTATTATCAATACTAACGTAGGTACGCTTCAGCTTGTAGCAACAATTGCTCCGGCAGAGGCCACAAATGCTGATGTAACATGGACAATTGTTAGCGGCGCTGAATTTGCTTCAATAGATGAAAACGGACTTGTTACAGCAAATGCAAATGGTACAATTATGATCAGGGCTACATCTAATGACGATGAAATGCTGTTTGATGAAATAGAAATCGTAATTTCTAACCAATACGTAGCAGCGACTGCATTGATTATATCTGTAGAAAATGATGCAGAACCTGTTATCACGACAAATGAAGGTACACTTCAGCTTGTAGCTACTATTGCTCCGGCAGATGCTACTGATGCTTCGGCTACATGGACAATTGTTAGCGGTGCCGAATTTGCTTCAATAGATGAAAACGGACTTGTTACCGCTGTTGCCAATGGTACGGTTACAGTCAGGGCTACATCTAACGACGATGAAACTTTGTTTGATGAGATAGCAATAGCAATTTCTAACCAATACGTAGCAGCGACTGCATTGATTATATCTGTAGAAAATGATGCAGAACCTGTTATCAATACTAACGAAAGTACGCTTCAGCTTGTAGCAACAATTGTTCCGGCAGAGGCCACAAATGCTGATGTAACATGGACAATTGTTAACGGCGCTGAATTTGCTTCAATAGATGAAAACGGACTTGTTACCGCTGTTGCCAATGGTACGGTTATAGTAAGGGCTACATCTAACGACGATGAAACTATTTATGATGAAATTGAAGTAGTGATCAATGTGCCTACGGCAGGTCTTGGCGACTTTGATGCCTCTAAATTTGTGTTGTATCCTAACCCGTCAAACGGTGTTGTAACGATACAATCTTCACAGGTTGTAAAAGAGATTGCAGTGTTTACTATGACAGGACAACTTGTGTATAAAGGTACAGGTGCTTCGGTAGATATCTCTGCACAGCAGGAAGGTATTTATCTTGTAAAGGTAACGCTTGAAAATGGTGCAGTTGCCACACAGAAACTTATCAGGAGATAAACATCCAACATAAGAATAACCATTATTAAAAAAGGCAGAAGTAATTTTACTTCTGCCTTTTTGCTTTATGATTTTTCTTTCCATCTGTTCCAGCCTAAAATATCTTTTCGGATGTCTTTTTCCCATTCACGACCGTGCTGTCTGGTTAAATAAGCCATCGCTAAGAGGTTGTAATCCATGTATGGGTTGAGGTTAGGTGGCGCAAGGCATCCAAAGTCATGATAGCTTACGTGATACTTCTCTGCAAAATCAGCATCTTTATCTGTAGCTCTCGAAGCTATACCTCCCAATATGTAAAGTGTTACCTTGTTATCTTTAAGATCCTGCTCAAATTTCTCTACAGGAGTCTTTCTGTTAAATTGCGCAGAGGATATGAGGCTGCAAAGCAAACTTATTATAAAGAATATTTTTTTCATGTTGTATTTATTTTTAGCCACAAATTACACTTATCTATTATTGGTATGTATTCATAGTTTTATCATTATTTAACCATTTCTACAAGGCGTATAAATTCTGCCCTGTAGCCATCAGTGTCATTTTGCAGTCCCTGTTTTGCAAGTGCTTTTATATCGTCAGTTTTTTTGTTGGGAACAAGTTTTGAATCCCTCAGTTTCAGCCCGAACCATGCCACAGCAGCCGAGAATTTATAGTCAGCAGAGGTACTGTTTAACGGCAGCGGATTATTAGGAATGATCTTAACGATCTCGGTGCTCCTGTCTTCATCCGGTTTTTTAGACCTGAATTTTATGGTTGCCAGTTCGTCGCTGTATTGATTAGGATTACCAGATGGCTGGCTGTATTTTAGTTCGGAAACAGGATTGAAGAACTCGCTTTTTATACCGGTCGGTATAATTTCATAAAGTGCTGTCACAGTGTGGCCGCTGCCAAGTTCGCCTGCATCAATAGCATCGTTAGCAAAATCTTCGTCGCGCAGCTTACGGTTTTCGTAACCTATCAATCGGTACGATTGCACATACTTAGGATTAAACTCAATCTGAATCTTAACATCTTTGGCAATAGCATACATAGAGCCTTTAAATTCCTTGTTGAGGTAACGATCGGCTTCCTGCATGTTATCTATATAGGCATAGTTGCCGTTGCCTTTGTCAGCCAATGTTTCAAGCTTAGAATCTTTGTAATTACCCATGCCATAACCAAGGCAGGTTAAGAACACGCCGTTTTTGCGTTTCTCTTCAATAAGGGTCTGCATATCGCTGTTAGACGATGCGCCCACATTAAAATCGCCATCGGTTGCCAGGATAACGCGATTGTTGCCGCCTTTTGCAAAATTTTCCTGCGCTGTTTTATAGGCCAGTTCAATGCCTGCGCCTCCTGCGGTACTGCCTCCCGCCGAAAGATTATCAAGGGCTGTGTAGATCTTCTCTTTTTCCTCGCCGCTGGTAGATGGCAGTACGAGCCCGGCAGCGCCGGCATATACTATAATTGCAATCTTATCTTTTTTACGCATTTGGTTTACTAATAGCTTCATGCTTCGTTTTAGCAGCGGTAGTCTATTGGCTTCATCCATTGAACCTGATACATCTATCAGGAACACAAAGTTAGAAGCAGGCAGATTTCCATCTGGTATTATCTTACCCTGAAGGCCTACTTTTAGCAGTTTATGCTGTGTATTCCACGGTGCGACACTGTACTCGGTATTAATAGAAAACGGCTCATTGTTTACAGGCTGCGGATACTGGTACTTAAAGAAATTTATCATCTCCTCCACGCGTACCGCATCTTTAGGCACAGTTTCACCGTTATTGAGAAAGCGTCGGATATTAGTGTACGAAGCATTATCTACATCTATACTAAAAGTAGAAAGCGGGGTAGTGGCAGGATTTTCAAACTGGTTCTCTGCAAAGTTTTCATACTCTTCCTGGTCAACCTCGATGGTTGGTTTAGTAGTTTGCATGAATTTAATGTACTCAGGATTTAGCGTTGCAGCTTTTCCTTTCTTTTTCTCTTCACGTTTCAGTCTACGCAGTTCCTTTTTAGAAAGCCCTTTTTTTGTTTTTACCAAAATTACCCCATTTGAACCCCTGTTGCCATATAGCGAGGAAGCTTCATCATCCCTTAATATTGACATGGATACAATATCATCCCTGCTTATATTCTTAAAATTATCGGCGCTTACGGGAACACCGTCTATCACATATAGAGGATCCGCACTATTTGAACCAAAACCTCTGAGTATAGTTGTGGTTCCTGCCCCCAAATTATTCTCCTGCCCCGGTAAAGCGGCCTTCATTCTTTCGGCAAAAACCGCATTAGGCTGGCCTTTAAGAGTACCGTAAGTTAGTTCTTTAGAAAGCGTACCGTTTAATTCATCAGTTTTTGACAAATATCTCGGGCTATTTAGTTTATATGTTCCCGGCTCTCCCGATCCCGTTGTTATGGCAAGCCCCGGAGTCTGGCCTTGCAGTGTCTGTACAAAATTAGCATTAGACTGGCCCGTAACTACTTTGGAAGCTACTGTTGCTACTCCTTGTGATATATTTGTATCTGATATTACTGATTTTTTGCCCTGAATATTCCTGCCTCTGTATGTTTGTGTTGGTGCGGCAACGTAAGCTGTGGCAGGGTTATTAATGTATGCCTGTTCTTCTGCTTTTTTCCTTTCTTTTTTTGACTGGTGTTTTTCCATCACTTTAGGAGTAATAGTAGTTACAGCAATATTACTTGTCGCTCTTGTAGTGCTTCTATAACCTTCTACAACTACTTCCTGTAATGCTTGGGCATCATCCTGAAGTCGTATGTTAATATCTTTTTGTTTGCCAACAGCCACAACCTGTTGCTGCATACCTATCATTGATGCCAAGAGTTTTTCGCCTTCTTTAGCATCGATGGTATATTTGCCATCAATGTCTGTAGATACTGCTTTAGTCGTACCTGCTATAGCAACGCTCACACCCGGCACAGGTAGTCCCTGGCTGTCGGTAATCACGCCGTTTATTGTTTTAGTCCCTTTTATTTCCAATGGTGCAAGGCTTGCCGAGATTTTATCTTTTTCAAATGACTCTGCCTGTTTAAAAGTATTTGCCGTTACAGGCTGGCTTTTTTCGGCATACGACGGCGAATAAAGATTTACATCACCTGTAGGGCTGGCAGCAGCGTAGCCTTTAGCGAGTGCATCAGTTTCATTAGGTTTCCCCTCGCCAGGAACTAATGTTATTTTATTGGTATAAAAATAATATTCAGGATCATCAATCTTTTTTGATGTTACAAAGCGCTGTCCTTTTATGAAATAAACCGAATCGTCTGCTCTTTTGGTTATAGTTCCGGCAACTCTAAATTCACCTTTATCACTTCTACTATTCCAAACGAGGGCTTTTTTAAATTGAGTGTTAAAACGTATAGAGTCACGAACTTTTTCCGAATTTGCTTTCGCTACAGTAGCATTTTCGTCATAAAAAGATTTTACTGCTTCATTGCTTACAACAGCTTCTTTAGGTTCTGTCTTAACAGGGTCAAACGTTTTTTTTACCTTTTGGGTGTCTATAACCGTTACGTTATTTTGCGGTGTAACCTTTGGAGCAGCAACAGGGTTGTCCTTTTCATTGTTCAATAGAAATACCCCTACGAACATAAACAACAGGAAAACGGCAGCAATACCGGTATATTTCCACCAGTTGGCTATACTGCGCTGCTTTTCATTGTCCAGTTTCTCTTCTACGCGGTTCCATACCGCATCCATGCGTGCAAAACCTTTGTCTTCGGTCCTGCCTGCTGCCTCTTTAAACTGTTGGTATATTTTATCTTGATTTTCCATGACTGTTCTCATTTTGATAATAAACATTGTTTACTAATTCTTTAAGCTTACCGCGGGAGACGTTTAATTGTGATTTGGATGTTCCCTCAGATATATTCAGCATGGCGGCGATCTCTTTGTGTGAGTAGCCTTCTATGGCAAACAGGTTAAAGACGGTCCTGCAGCCTTCCGGCAGATAGGTGAGCAGGTTCAGCAGGTCTTCTTCCTCAAGTCCGGCCGACTGGACGTCAGAAGGTTCTGCGCTGCGGCTCATGTCTTCAATATAAATATTAAAGTTGGTGTTTTTCTTTAAGCTCATGAGGCACTGGTTCACGGCAATTTTGCGTGCCCACGCTTCAAACGCTTTGGTTTCTTTCAGCTGGTCAAGCTTGGTGAAAATAGTGTAGAAGGCATCGGCCATGGCCTCTTCTATTTCCTCCTCACTTTTCAGGTACCTTTTGCAGGTATGGTAGAGTTTGGGAGCCAGTAGCTCATACACCTTTCTCTGGGAGTCCCGGTGCATTTTCCTGCATGCTGTTATTAGTTTTTCGTCCATCACAATTAGTCTCTTTTATGTATAGATTAGAAAAACTTAGAAAAGGTTGGGAGAGGGAATAAAAATAGTTTGTTTTTTTTCCGATGTCTAAAGTCCGTTGTCCGATTATCGCTTCCGACTTCGGACCTCCGACTTCTATTCCTCAAGCGTCAGCTTATAAATGTCAGATGCAGTTGCATCACTGTCGGTATCTTCAGAAAGCAGGAATTCTAACGATTTGTCATTCTTTTTGTAAAGCGTAATGCCTTCAAATTTATTTTTTTGTGAGATAACCTGCGTCCATTCCACTTCCATAGATTCGGTATCCATTCGGCCTATAAGCGTTCCCGCAACTTCGCCGTCTTTATAGGTTGAAGTAGTTTTTTCGGCTGCAGCCAAAAAATAAAGTTTGTCGTCAATAAGTACAGCGTCGGTAAAGCTCGACTGAAAACCGTTTATTTTAGGCAGTTTCACCTCATTGAATATAAACTGAAATGATGTTTCGTTGATGTCGCCTTCAAGGGTAAACACACCGTTCTGCTTTTTAGGGCCGTTGCCGCGATTAAATAAATACCAGGTACTGCCCGCATTTACTGCTGCTTCAATATTGAAATTTTCTTTATTGATCTCGCCAAATTCCTGCATAGACAGGTAAAGGTCGGTAGCATCAATAGCCGGGAAGACTTTTTTAGATTGTGAATCTACATGAAGTATCGTATTACGCTTTTCGGTAGACCCCGAACCAAAAAGATACAGATCATCGCCAAGAGCTGCAATAGCTTCAAAATCGCGCTTCTCTTTTTTAGGGACATTTTCGAGTTGGCCGGTATAATCCTGGGGTGCAAGGTTAATCTTTTCGAGTTTTTTATCGATCAGGCTGTACTCATACAACAGGTGGCTGTTATCTGAAACCACATATATTGATGTACCGTTAAAAAATAACCCGGAAGCTGAACCGATACCTATAATGTGGAACAATACTTCCAGCTGAAACTTTTGCATAATATTATGTTTTTGTAAAAAATACCCTAATGTTTTAATGCTTATATTTATATAAAGATAAATCAATTATCGATGAAAGCAATAGATACCGACGATTTTAGAGTGAAAGATAACTTTGATATCCACAAGGCTCCAACCCTTATAGACATGGAGGCTTCTGAAAAGAAAGTACACTCAGAACTCAAGAAAACCAGCCGTAAGCTCGGTAAGCTGCAGGACAAAATGTATGCCAACAACCGCTATAGTGTTTTGGTTTGCTTACAGGGCATGGACACATCGGGCAAAGACAGCCTTATACGAGAAGTTTTCAGGCGGTTTAATGCGAGGGGTGTAAATGTTTACAGTTTTAAGACACCGTCTTCGGCAGAGCTGGAACACGATTACCTATGGCGTCATTATATTGCCCTGCCGGAGAAAGGTAAGTTTGCGGTTTTTAACCGTTCGCATTATGAAAATGTGCTTATTACACGCGTGCATCCTGAATTTATATTGAACGAGAATTTACCAGGCATAAGCACCGTAGAAGAAATACCCGAAAATCTTTGGGAACAGCGTTATGAGCAAATGAATAATTTTGAAAAGCACATAGCGCAAAACGGAACGATTGTCTTTAAGTTCTTTCTTCATTTAAGTAAAGAAGAACAGCGTCAGCGTTTATTGCGACGACTTAATAAAGAAGAGCATAACTGGAAGTTTGCACCAAGTGACCTTGACGAAAGGGGGTTTTGGGACGATTACCAAAAATACTATGAAGAGGCGATAAACAGCACGTCAAAAAAACACGCACCCTGGTATATCATTCCCGCAGATAATAAAGAAACTGCGCGTTATCTTGTAGCCAAAACTATCTTTGATCACCTTAAAAACTATGAGGATATTAAAGAGCCGGCCGTTAACGAAGCTGTGTTGGAAAATATAAATTTATATAAGAGTAAGCTGCAAAATGAGAAGTAGCAGATGCTGGCCACAAATTACTCGAATAGCACTAATTGTTTTAGTCCTAGTAAATTGAAACACAGCATTGATTTGAGAGAATTAGTGAAAGGAATTTGTGGCAAAAAAATCACTCTGCGAGCAAATCTTCCAGTTCTTCCTGAGAAAGGCAGATGCCAATGTTGTCTGCTTTTTCATTTTCGTCTTCTGCGCCGTCAATAAAGTAAATAGGGGTGTTAGCCGTAATTTTTCTTTTACGGATACTCTCGGCAGCCGTACGCCCTTGAGATGGTTTACTCGAATAATTGATTACTATTGCATCCAGCTTAAGTAATCCTGTTTTACGATAAGCTTCAGCACCGTCATTGAGTTCAATACCCACAACATCGGCATTTTTTTTACAGTAATCTATAAGCGGTGTGGTAAGTTCTTTAGTCCAGTCAATAATAAATAATTTCATGGCATACTATCTTGGTTGTTACAAAAACAAAAAACCCGCGGTTATAAATCCGCAGGTTTTTACAAAGGTTACTTCTTGCACTTAGGTTAAATTATATTACAGGTCAAATCCATATGCTAAACGCAGCGCAATCTGGTCAGCATGAAAATCTGTCATTCCTTCATATCGTATACTTGCATCAAAATATTTGTTGGCATACCCAATACCCGGTGCCCATAAAAATGATGTCTGGTCATAATCATTGGTAACTGCAAAACCGGCACCCAGTTCGCCTAATACATAAAATCTGTCTTCCCATATAAAGGCTTTAAATCCTGCCTTTGCAGGAATAAATCCAAGATCCTTAACATCGTCATCGCCAAAAAGATTAGTAAATCCTGTTGTCAGCGTAAGCGATGTCCTTTGGCTAAGATTATATTGCAGTCTTACGTCTCCACCCAATGCCCAGTTAAAATAATTTCCTGTTGTTGCACCAACGTTAACACCAAAGCCAAGTTTGAATCCCTGATCGTAGCCGTCTGTTGATGATGCACCTACCTGTGCAAATGCTGTAAAGCCCAATGTCAACATTGCAGCTAATAACAGACCTCTGAATTTTCCTGTCTTTTTCATAATTTCCAGTATTTGTTAGTGAGGTAAAATTAGTATGCTTGCCTTATTAAAAAATCCAATAAATTGTTAATTAGTTGTAATTAATTCATAAAATTACAAATGAATCTTGTTAATATTGTGATTTATAAGATTTTAGCTTCGACTGATTTTTAATATGAAACCTACTGACTACCTTTGCAAAAAATTGCAGAAGTGACTTTATCAGCTTACACAAAAGAATTTGGCGCAAACATCCGCCTGGCTTACCCGGTTATACTGGGTATGTTAGGGCATACGCTTATCAGCGTGGTAGATAATATAATGGTGGGCAGGCTCGGCGCTACCGAGCTGGCAGCTGTATCGTTGGGGAACAGTCTGGTATTTATAGCCATGTCTGTAGGTATAGGTTTTTCTACAGCTATTACACCTATAGTAGCACAGGGCGACGCTGCAAAAGATACTGCGACGGTGCGGTCTGCATTTCATCACGGACTATTACTATGTACTATTTTAGGTGTCTGCCTTTTTGCAGTTGTATCGTTAGCTAAACCGCTGATGCATTTAATGCACCAGCCTAAAGAGGTAATAGACCTTGCATCGCCCTTTGTAGACTGGGTTGCCTTCTCATTGCTGCCTATGGTAATCTTCCAGGGATATAAACAGTTTGCAGATGGTATGTCGCTTACGAAATATGCCATGCGTGCCGTTATTGCATCAAATGTAATACATATAGGTATTAACTATATGCTTATATATGGTATATGGTTCTTCCCAAAAATGGGAATAATAGGTGCAGCTTTAGGAACGGTCATATCGCGTTTGTTCATGCTGGCATATATGCACATATCGCTGTCGCGTAACGAAAAAGTAAAGCAGTATTTTCAGGATTTCAGCTTTAGCGAAATTAAAAAGAGCATGCTTAAAAAGATAACATCGTTAGGGCTACCATCGTCTATGCAGATGCTTTTTGAAGTAGCGCTGTTTACCGGAGCTGTATGGCTTTCGGGTTCGTTGGGTAAAACCAACCAGGCAGCTAACCAGATTGCCCTGAGCCTGGCTTCCATGACCTTCATGTTTGCTATGGGGCTTAGTGTTGCCGCTATGGTAAGGGTAGGAAACCAAAAAGGGCTTCAGGATTATAAAAACCTGCAAATTGTTGCCAGGTCAATATTTCTATTGGCAATTATAATCGAGATCATATTTGCGCTTATGTTTGTGGCGCTGCACGATTACCTCCCCTATATTTTCCTAAATACCGAAAACACCATTCAGCTTAGTGATAATACAGAGGTAATATCTATCGCGTCAACATTACTGATAGTCGCTGCCATTTTCCAGATTAGTGATGGTATACAAGTGGTGGTACTTGGTGCACTTCGCGGATTACAGGACGTTAAGATACCAACGATAATAACATTTATTGCCTATTGGGTAGTTGGGTTCCCTGTATCCTTCTACTTGGGGATTTATACAGAATTAAAAGCAATGGGAATATGGATAGGACTGCTTGCCGGACTCACCGTTGCTGCATTATTTTTGTATCTTCGCTTTAATTATTTAACGAATAAATTTATTGAAGATGATGTTCAAACGGATTCTTTAAATTTGAAACCTGAAACAATATTATAAGCGTTCTGTCATTTTGAGCAAAGCGAAGCGTAGTCGAAAAATCTCAGAGATTTCTCCACTTCATTTCATTCCGGTCGAAATGGCACAAAATTTAGAATCTACGACTTTAAAAACTTTTGACTTTATATGGAATTACCAAAATTTGTACTTGCCGATAACACCGACTTTCCTGAGGATATCTTTATCATCCATTTAGATTATCCACGTTTTATCATTAACCTTAAAGACGATGAGGTAGAATTTATGGAAGAACCGGAAGACCTTGACGAAAATGAGCTTAACGCCGAAATGGAAGGCCTTATCGAGGAGGCTAATAATTTCTACGATAGGGAAGTAGAACGCTACGAGAAACAGTAATCAGTTTACAGTGATTAATTAGCGGTTCGTCATTTTGAGCGCAGCATAGCAAAGTCGAAAAATCTCAACTTTTATAGAAAGATTTTTCCTTTGTTGGAATGATAAACGAGGCTACTCAAAATACTTACTCAATAAAATACCTGCGGCTGCAAAAGGCGATAATTCGTTATTTTGCACCGCTTTTTTGTTTTGTTCCAATAGCATAGCAATATCATCGCGTGAGTAGAAATTATTTTTCAGCTGTTCGTTGATGGTTTCGGTGAGCCAGTAAGAGTTTTGTTCGCTTCGGCGGATTCCAAAAAAGCCATTCTCTTTTGTCAGGCTAAAATATTCATTGATTATCTGCCAAACATCAGCCACGCCATCATGTGTTACAGCGCTGCATGTCATAACCTTTGGCTGCCAGCCTGAGCTTTTAGGCGGAAATAAATGCAGTGCGCGGTTAAATTCGGTTTTGGCAAGCCTGGCTTTCTTAATGTTATCGCCATCGGCTTTATTGATAACGATCAGGTCGGCCATTTCCATGATGCCGCGTTTTATACCTTGTAGTTCGTCACCAGCACCTGATATCTTCAGCAATAAGAAGAAATCTACCATACTGTGTACGGCAGTTTCACTTTGGCCTACACCAACAGTTTCTATAATGATGGTGTCAAAACCACAGGCCTCACAAAGAATGATCGCCTCGCGGGTTTTGCGTGCCACGCCGCCCAGCGTATCGCCGGATGCAGATGGGCGTATATAAGCATTTTCATCTTTAACCAATTCTTCCATACGGGTCTTGTCGCCCAGTATGCTGCCATGCGACAATGAACTGCTTGGATCTACCGCGAGCACGGCAACCTTTCGGCCCAATGCGGTAAGCTGTTTGCCAAAAGCTTCTATAAAGGTACTTTTGCCCACACCGGGAACACCTGTAATGCCTATGCGCACCGATTTATCCGCATGCGGAAGGCACTTGGTAATAACCTCGTTTGCTTTTTGAAGATGCTGCGGATTGGTGCTTTCTATAAGGGTAATAGCACGGCTAAGGGCGGTTTTGTCTCCTGCCAGTATGCCATTTACAAGTTCCTCTGCAGAAGGCTGTTTTTTCCTCAGGCGGGTAATATGTTCTATAGATGCCCTGCTGATGCTCTCCGGACGTTCTACACCATCTACTTCATGCAATGCGGTTTTTTGGGCTTTAGGCTTATCCACGGTAATTGATTAGAGAAGTAAAATTAAGCTTTTTCCTTTGTTTTTTGTCGCTAATTACACGAATTGGCATAAATTTTAAAAGCCCCTGCTGTGATAACAACAAGGGCTTTTTTACTATGGCTTTAAGGATGTAAGTAAGAACTTTAAACCTTAACAAAATTAATACGCTGCTGTAAAACGCTGTTGGTGGTGTTTAGGGTTTTCCACTTCGTCTGCAAGCACGACAGCTACATCTTCGCCAGACATAATGCTGCGGTTGTTTTCGTCAAAAACAGGGTTTTCAAGTCCAAGACGGTACTTGCCTCTACGGCCCGTCGTAATTCCCTGGTGCATTTCGAAAGCAGGGCTAAAGAACACCCAGTCAAGGTCTTTTTCTTCTCTAAGTATGTTAAGGTAATCTCTTGCAGCCGATGCACCCGGATAGATTTCTTTTGGGAAATCCGGGCCGTCTACAGCCTGTACACCTGGCGCAACAAAAAGGCTTCCTGCGCCGCCTACAGTTATATAACGCTTAACGCCCGATTTTTTAACTGCTTCCTGTAAAGACGCTGAACCTTTCAAGAAGTCATTATAAATATTTGGGTTTGTCCATCCCGGATTGTAAGCGCTTACAATTGCGTCGTGGCCTTTAAGGATATCCGCGAGGGCACCTGTATCAAAGATGTCTGCTTTAACAAGCGTTACGTTTGCAGGAACATCCTCTGATGGATTTCTTGCAATTGCTGTTACTTCGTGACCGCGTGATGCGAATTCTTTTACTAACGATGTGCCCAGAAATCCTGTGGCGCCGATGATTGCTACTTTCATAATTATTGAATTTATTTATATGTAATTTAAAATGTTACAGTTTTGTATAAAAAATTTTAAAACTCCTTTGTGAATTCAAGAAGTGAGATCTTGTCTAATTGTTTGCTAATGCTGCTGTTAACGTCTTTGTACAAAATGTCAAGCCTGTCGTTTATTTTAAGTCCGACAGGACAGGCAGGGTTAGGGTTATTTTTAGAGTATCCAAGGTGCACCGACTCAAATGTCATTGCAAAAATATCGTTAAGGGTAATGTCCTTAGCCGGTTTAAGCAGTCGGGTACCACCATATTTACCCTCTCGGCTTTCTACAATATTGTGTTTTTTAAGATTGGCTATCTCTTTACGTACCAATACAGCATTGATGTTCATGCTCCCTGCCAGATATTCTGACGAAAGGAATTCTTCCGGCTCCCTGGAAAGAAGCGAAAGGATGTGAAGCGTTATGGCAAATTTGCCTGATATCATACTGTAATAATTTCTGTTACAAATATAGGCAAGTTATTATAAACTGCAAACTTATTATTTTCAGCTATATCAAAATGAGGTCTATATCCTGCGATTGGAAAATATTACATCTGTTTTATTGGGTGTTTAGGCAATGTAGCCGTAAATTTGGTGCAATCACGCATAGCCCGTCTTAATGGATAGCATTATACTGATATTTATCTGCCTGCTGGCAGGCGTTGCCTTAAAGCGCATTACGGCCGTTCCGGCTAATGCGCATGTGGCCTTAAATCAGTTCGTCATTTATATTTCGCTTCCGGCGCTGGCGCTCTACTATATCCCTAAAATAGAGATAAGTGCTAAGCTGCTGTATCCGCTGGGTGCGGCATGGATAGGTTTTTTGCTCTCATGGGTTATTTTTTCAATGCTGGGTAAAATGTTCAGTTGGCCCAAAAAGCTTATTGGCTGCCTTGTACTTACAGCAGGTTTAGGCAATACATCTTTTGTAGGCTTTCCAGTTATAGAAGCACTTTATGGCAAACATGGACTCGAAACTGCCATAATTGTAGACCAGCCGGGAACCTTTGTGGTAATGGCTACCTTAGGTATTATTGTCGCTGCCGCTTATTCAAAGGAAGTAGCAGGAGCGTCGGGAATACTGAGGAAAATAATAGTATTTCCACCATTTTTGGCTTTTTTCACGGGGGCTGTAATGAATGTTTTCGGCTACGACTTTATAGATATATTGCAGCCTGTATTCCAAAAATTAGGGAGCACGGTTACACCTGTGGCACTTGTAGCAGTAGGAATGCAGTTAAAAATAGAATTACGCAGCAGGCATTGGGGCTTTTTAGGATTAGGCCTCTTGTATAAACTCATTTTGATGCCGGCTTTATTTTATCTGCTGTACAAATCAATACTTGGTGGAGACGGACTCGAAATTGATGTTGCTATAATGGAAGCCGCAATGGCACCTATGATAACCGCTGCCATACTGGCATCGGCACACGGACTTAAGCCACGGCTAGCCGGAATGATGATAGGGGTAGGGATACCGCTTTCTTTCCTCACGCTGGCGTTGTGGTATTATATTTTGAATACATTTTAAATTTTTCTGATGGAAAATATCAAAACAGCTGCGCCAGACCTGGACAGCAAAATAATTGTACAAAAAACAGTTTATTCCATACTTTTTTCGGTTGCTATAGCCCATATGCTAAACGATTTGCTACAGGCAGTAATACCGGCAGTATACCCAATACTTAAAGATAAATATGACCTTACATTTACCCAGATAGGTCTTATTACATTTGCCTATCAGTTGGCCGCATCCATATTACAGCCTTTCGTTGGCTTTTATACAGATAAGAAACCGCAGCCGTATTCTAAAATATTTGGTATGCTGTTTACTCTGGCGGGAATTGTTATGCTGTCGTACGCATCAGGGTTTGCCATGCTGCTGGTATCTGTAGTACTGGTGGGTATAGGCTCATCCATTTTTCATCCTGAGGCTTCAAGAGTCTCCTACCTGGCATCGGGCGGAAAAAGAGGGCTGGCACAATCTATCTTCCAGATTGGCGGAAATATGGGTACCGCTATAGGGCCACTGCTTATCGCATGGATCGTAGTGCCAAACGATCAGCATTATATTATATGGTTTGGCATCATAGCACTTTTGGCAATTGGTGTTTTATGGCGCATAGGCAACTGGTACCGCGACCATCTTACCCTTAATGCAGGTAATAAAAAAGTGATAGTATTGCCAGACCTTTCGCAACGGCGAATAGTCATGTCGGTAATTATTCTTCTGGTTCTTATTTTCTCAAAATATTTTTACATAGCAAGCATTACAAGTTATTTTACGTTTTACCTTATTGACAAGTTTCATCTTTCGGTACAGGATGCGCAATATCACCTGTTTATATTTCTTTTGGCTCTGGCTATAGGTACGCTGTTGGGCGGGCCGCTTGGCGATAAGTTTGGGCGTAAATATGTAATATGGTTCTCGGTATTGGGTGTTGCACCATTTGCGTTGCTGCTTCCGTATGCCGATTTATTCTGGACAACTATACTATCAATAATCATCGGTACTTTGCTGGCATCGGCATTTCCTGCCATATTGGTATATGCACAAGAGCTGCTCCCTAAAAAACTGGGTATGGTTTCAGGACTGTTCTATGGTTTTGCATTCGGGATGGGCGGGTTAGGAGCTGCATTATTAGGTTACCTTGCTGAGAAGGAAGGTATAAATTATGTGTATGATATTTGTGCCTACCTGCCCCTTATAGGTATTATAGCCGTGTTTTTACCTAACCTTAAAAAGAAAGAAGCACCAAAAGCCTAATAATTACTGATTGTTCACAAAACTTTAACGCTCAGGTTGTAGCATATTTCCTAACTTTATAAGATAACCAAAATCTTATACATTATGTCTACAAAAAAATGGGCTATAGACCCTGCACATTCTGAAATACAGTTTAAAGTAAAGCACCTCGTAATTTCTACAGTAACGGGTTCTTTTAAAGAATTTACCGGAGAGGCATCCACTCCTGAAGATACTTTTGAAGGAGGGGAAATTGCTATTACCATAAAATCAGAGAGTGTAAATACAAATAACGGCCAGCGCGACGGACATTTAAAAAGCGCTGATTTCTTTGATGCGGAAAATTATCCTGAAATCACTGTAAAGACTACCTCCATAAAACAGATAGATGAAGACGAATATGCGCTTACAGCAGAGTTTACCATGAAAGGTGTTACTAAAACTATCGAGTTTAAAGGTGAATATGGAGGTATAGCTAAAGACGGCTATGGAAATACAAAACTTGGCCTTGAGGTAACAGGCAGGATTAATCGTAAAGATTATGGGCTTAACTGGAATGCCGTTGTAGAGGGAGGCGGACTTACGGTAAGCGAAGACGTTAAACTTATTGGTAACCTGCAATTCATTCAACAGCAATAATTATGTGGCTTTTTAATACATCCAGAGATAAGAAGCTGTACCATACCGGCCTGTTTTTGCTCCGGGTTGTGGTTAGCTGTTTTATGCTTACGCATGGCGCTAAAAAGTATATGATGCTTTTTTCTACAGAACCGGTAACATTTACCGACCCGTTGGGTATTGGCTCTGATGCATCACTAATATTAGCATTTGTAGCAGAGTTTATCTGCTCCATCCTGATTTTGATAGGTTTTACAACAAGGCTGGTAGTACTGCCGCTTATCGTAAATATGTTTGTCGTAATTTTTGTCGTACACGCTTCGGACGGGTTTGAGAAACAGGAACTACCTGGATTGTATCTGGTAATCTATGTGCTGCTGTTTATTACAGGAAGCGGTAAATATTCTATAGATCATCTTATATATAAAAAGAACAGGCCCAGGACGTATTCATAACATCAAATTATAGTATTTTTGAAGCTTATTACAGCTGATAGAATACCATGAAAAATATAGAATTATCACAGGAAATGATTGCCTCACTTACAAGTGTAGTAGGGCAGTCATTTTTGTTTTTAGACGAAGCTACAAGAAAAGACTACGGCCACGATGAGACCGAAGATTACTCCTTTCCGCCATCAATAGTGCTTAAGCCAGGTACTACGCAGGAAGTATCTGAAATTATGAAGATTGCCAGCCAGTATAGAATACCTGTTGTGCCTATAGGCGGGCGTACCGGCCTTAGTGGCGGCGCTTTAAGTATTTATGGAGGCATAGGTCTTTCCATGGAACGTTTTAATAAAATAGAGATAGATGAACAAAACCTTCAGGGTATTGTTGAGCCTGCGGTAATAACACAGGTTTTCCGTGAAGCTGCCTTTGAAAAAGGATTGTTCTATCCGCCAGACCCAAGCAGCCAGGGCAGTTGTACCATTGGAGGCAATGTTGCCGAGAATGCAGGAGGTGCAAGGGCACTTAAATATGGTGTCACTAAAGATTATGTATTGAATCTCGAAGTGGTTCTCCCGTCAGGCGACATTATCTGGACGGGTGCTAACACGCTAAAGAATTCTACAGGTTATAATCTTACTCAGCTTATGGTAGGCAGCGAAGGTACATTGGGTATCATTACGAAAATTGTAATGAAGCTGCTGCCTGCAAATTCGCATAATATTCTTATGATGGTGCCATTCTTTAAGGCAGAACAGGCATGCGAGGCTGTTGCGCAGATATTTCGTGCCGGAATTGTGCCTAGTGCGCTGGAGTTTATGGAGCGCGATGCAATAGACTGGACGCTGAAATATGTAGACGGCGTAAGCCTTGATATTAAGGACAATGTTGAAGCCCACCTTTTAATTGAAGTAGATGGTAATTACCCTGATGTGCTCTTTACAGAAGCGGAAAAGATTATGGGTGTCCTTGAACAATTTGAAATTGACGAAATATTATTTACCGACACCGAAGACCAAAAGAACGCACTATGGAAAATGCGCCGTGCAGTAGGGGAGGCTGTAAAATCGAATTCGATATATAAAGAAGAAGATACTGTTGTGCCGCGCTATGAACTACCGGCATTGCTTGCAGGTATTAAGGCTGCCGGTAAAAAATACGGATTCCATTCGGTTTGTTATGGCCATGCCGGCGATGGCAACCTGCACGTAAACATTATTAAGGGCGATATGACTGATGAAAATTGGAATACTGAAGTTCCTAAAGGCATACGCGAAATATTTGAGCTTACAGTTTCACTCAAAGGAACGCTTTCCGGGGAGCATGGCATCGGTTATGTTCAGAAGAATTATATGGATATCGCTTTTAATGACGTCCAGCTCCAGCTGATGAAAAGCATCAAAAATGTATTCGATCCGTTAAATATCCTTAATCCGGGTAAGATATTACCGGATCATCTATAAAAAGAAAGCCGCTCCTAATCTGGAGCGGCTTTCTTTTTATGTTTTAGGCAATACCTTTGTTGCAACATGACCTATCGTGAGTCCCTGTACAACGATAGAAAATACTACCACAAAATAAGTGATTGCTATAATTATATCCTTATAGGGTCCATCATTTATAGACAGTGCCAGGGCAATGGAAACCCCGCCGCGCAGTCCGCCCCAAACAAGCATTTTTATGGTGCCGGCGGTAAATTTATTGCGAAACTTGATGAATTTTGTAGGCAGCCATATCGAGATAAAACGTGAGAACAGCACAAGTACTATACAAGCCATTCCTGCAAGCCAGTAATGGTTAAGGTCTTTTATAACGAGAAGGTTAAAGCCTATAAACAGGAACAGTATTGCATTAAGTATTTCATCATTAAGTTCCCAGAATTTATCAAGGTAGTCTTTAGTAACCGGAGACATGGCAAACCTCTTTTTAAAGTTACCAATTATTATCCCTGCAAACACCATGGTTAAAGGGCCCGAAACGTGAAGAGCCGAAGCAATAAGATAGCCGCCCATTACTACAGATAATGTGATAAGTACCGATACTTTATAATCGTCGATTTTTCGCATGGCACGCGACGCGCCTATACCTAAGGCGATACCAAGAATAAATCCGCCTCCTGCTTCCCTTAGCAGCAGCCATGCTGCATAGCCTACGGTTGGGTTAGGGCCTTCCTGCGCAAGCTGGAGTATTACGGCAAACACTACAACAGCGACACCATCATTAAACAGCGATTCGCCTGCAATTTTTGTTTCCAGCGATTTCCTCACATTAGCTTTTTTAAGAATACTAAGTACGGCAACAGGATCTGTTGGGGATATTAGAGCTCCAAAAAGCAAACAATAAATGTAAGGCAGTTGTATAGATAATAAAGGCAAAAGGTAATAAAGGAGTGAACCTACAGCAAATGTTGAAATGATAACACTTACGGTAGAGAAAACCATGATAGGCCCTCTCTGTTCGCGTAAATCTTTAAGGTTAATGTGTACGGCGCCTGCAAACAGCAGGAAGTTAAGCATAGCACCCATTAGTACCTGGGTAAAGTCGAAACCGTGTATAAGGGTAGAAATCCGGTGCAGTGGTTTTGGAAAGATATTACCAAATACTACTAAAAAAATAGATACTGCCATTGCAAGTACCATGACACCTATTGTTGAAGGCAGTTTAAGAAAACGTACATTTAAATAGGCAAAGAACGATGCGAGTACAATAAGTACAGAAAGCGAATAGTATAACTCCATGGGCTTATAGAACGTGTTTACAATCTCAGCAGTATAGTTTTCAGCACAATGATTTGATGATGATTAAATTGCATGCCTTGCAAAGCTGAGACTGCGACTGAAAACTCTATAAAGGCGTATATTCACAAATATAACAAAAAATAGCGGTTAAGCCTGCAAAATATGGTTTTAATAAAACAAAAACCCTGCAATTGCAGGGTTTTTAGATTAAAATATCAATGTTACAGCCCAAGGCCTTTTCTTATGTTTTCCGAAAACAACTTTTCAATAAGCTGAGGATTTTCATTGTTTAAAAATGTCCATTTCTGGCCGGTAGCTGCATCTGCGGCAGCAATCATTTGCGACCTTTTTTTGATAAGGAAAGAGTTGTCTGTTTTATCAAAAGTAGCTACAGATGCTTTCATGTTTTCTTTAAACATTGTAGTCATTGTTTCAATTTCCTTGTCGGCAGGCCTTTCTGTAAAGATCATTCGCATCTGGGTATCATAGCTAACGACTGCATAGCTGCCTCCTTCTATTTTTTTTATATCCCCAAAAGTAAAGTTTTCAGGTACTTTATCCAGCTTTATGGTGTATCCTTCTCCCTTAAGCATTTTTGGCAGCATTTCAAGCATCTGTTCCTTAGGTATAAGGTCAAATATCTTAGGGTAGGTAAGGTCCATTAAGCCTTTATAGTTTTCGGCAAATGTATAGTCAAGCATTCGCTGCGCATCTTTAGCTAACGAAGCTTTGTCCTGCGCTGTAGCAAATAGTGGAGCAGTAACTAAAAATGCCAGTAAGATTATCTTTTTCATATATGTACTATGGTATTGAAAATCCCCGCTTACTGGGGAATAAAATGTATATTATTTACCTCCATTCAGTTTTTTCTCAAGTGCAGCTTTTTCGGCAGCAGCTTTTTCTACTGCAGTCTGGGTTTCAGATTTTGCACTGTTATCTGATTTCTTTGTAGTTGCCTTTTTATTAGTGTTGTCAGCAGTTTCTTCAGTGATGGATTCCGGATCGAGAGCATTTCGTATATCTTCATGTAATATGCCTTTTGCATAAGCGGCAGCAGGGTTTACAAATGTCCATTGCCCATTGGTAGATCCATCGGCGATAGCCACGACTTGTGTACGGTTTTTAGAATGGATAGTGTTGCTTGGCTCATCATAATATACATTTTTGCTATTAAATATTTTACCAAATTTCTTTATCACTTCAGCCTGTTCTTTTTGCGGCACTTTGTTTTCAAGCGCAACTTTGTTAGACACATTATATGTAATGATGCAAAAATAACCATCGGCGCCGCCCTGTACAGCTCCGTAATCAATCTGCGGTTCAATTCTTTCCGGATAAATAGTGTAACCTTTACCGTTCATGGATTTCTCAAGGTCACTTATAAATTGTTCCCTGCTTGTTTTATCAAAAACTTTAGGATAGATGATATCGACAAGCGATTTGTAGTCCTGTTTGTCGTTGATATCTATAAACTTCTGCATGTCTTTATCAAGAGTAGCTTTGTCCTGTGCAAAACCGCAAAGTGATACAGCGATCAGAAGTGCCGATGTAAAAAGTTTTATTTTCATGTTTACGTTTAGTTTTTTCAAATATAGTTAAATGAGCTGAAATTGGCTAAATGGCAGTCTTAAATTTTGTTTGTTCGACGGTCTGAAACAAAAAATCCCGTTCGCGAAGGCGAACGGGATTTTTATATATGTAAAAGAAAAATTATTTCTTTCTGTTGATCACTTTTTCAGCAGCTTCAACAATTGCCTGGTTGTTCAGTTTGTACTTGTCCATAAGCTGGGCAGGTGTTCCTGATTCTCCAAAGCTGTCATTTACAGCAACGAACTCCTGTGGTGCAGGGTTGTTAAGCGAAAGCACACGTGCAACGCTCTCTCCAAGTCCGCCAAGTATGTTGTGTTCTTCTGCAGTTACGATACATCCTGTTTTACCTACTGACTTAAGGATAGCCTCTTCGTCAAGCGGTTTTATAGTGTGTATGTTGATAACCTCTGCAGAGATGCCTTTAGCTTCAAGAGCTTCAGCAGCGATAAGCGCTTCCCATACAAGGTGTCCTGTCGCTACGATAGTAACATCTGTACCTTCATTAAGCATAACTGCTTTTCCGATAACGAAATCTTCTCCTGTTTCAGAAGTAAAGTTAGCTACAGACGGACGGCCGAAACGCAGGTAAACAGGCCCGTGGTGCTCTGCTATAGCAATCGTGGCTGCTTTTGTCTGGTTGTAGTCGCAAGTATTGATTACGGTCATGCCCGGAAGCATTTTCATCAAACCGATGTCTTCAAGAATCTGGTGGGTTGCACCATCTTCGCCAAGCGTTAAACCGGCGTGAGAAGCACAAATTTTTACGTTTTTGTCTGAATAAGCAACAGACTGACGGATCTGGTCATATACCCTTCCTGTAGAGAAGTTGGCAAAAGTACCTGTAAAAGGAATTTTTCCGCCAATGGTCATACCTGCAGCCATACCAATCATGTTAGCCTCGGCAATACCTACCTGAAAGAAACGCTCCGGGTGGTTTGCTTTAAAGTCGTCCATTTTAAGCGACCCGATAAGGTCGGCACAAAGAGCAACTACATTTTCATTAGTCTTTCCAAGTTCTGTTAATCCCGCGCCAAAACCAGAACGGGTATCTTTATTGCCTGTATTTGTATATTTTTTCATTTGTAGTTCATTTAAGATTTAAAGATTAAAAATTTAATAATTGCCGTATGGCTTAAATCTTTAAATCATTCAATTTTAAATCTTATTAATAATCGCCTAACGTCATTACATTCTGGTCAAACGCTTTTTGAAGCTGGTCATCGTTTGGCGCTTTACCGTGCCAAGCGTGCGTGTGCATCATAAAGTCTACACCGTTACCCATTTCGGTATGAAGCAGTACACAAACCGGTTTCCCCTGGCCTGTTTTAGCTTTAGCCTGGGCCATACCTGCAAGGATAGCTTCTATATTGTTACCCTGAGGTATTTCAACAACATCCCACCCGAAAGCAGTAAACTTAGCGTTGATGCTTCCCATATTAAGTACTTCGTCTGTTGGGCCGTCAATTTGTTTTCCGTTAACGTCTACAGTAGCGATATAGTTGTCTACTTTATAAGCAGATGCATACATCATAGCTTCCCAGTTTTGTCCTTCCTGAAGTTCCCCATCACCGTGAAGGCTGTATACAAGGTGGTTATCACCGTTAAGCTTTTTAGCCTGTGCAGCACCAATGGCTACGCTCATTCCCTGTCCAAGAGATCCAGAAGCCATACGGATACCCGGAAGCCCTTCGTGAGTTGTAGGGTGTCCCTGAAGCCTTGAGTTGATAAGGCGGAAAGTAGCAAGCTCCTCTACAGGAAAGTAACCGCTGCGTGCAAGTACACTGTAGAATACCGGAGAGATGTGACCGTTAGAAAGGAAGAATAGATCCTCGCCGATACCGTCCATATCAAAACCTTCTTTGCGGTCCATAATAACCTGGTAAAGGGCTACTAAAAATTCTGTACAGCCAAGCGATCCTCCAGGGTGTCCTGAATTTACCGCATGAACCATACGAAGGATATCCCTTCTTACCTGAGTCGTTAAGTCATTTAGTTGTTGTGTGTTAGGCTTCATTTTTTCGATTAAAGTTAAACTGGTGCAAAAGTAATTTTAATTTTCAGGACTGGCAAAAATATTTTAGCCTCAATCCGTTAGGATCAAGGCTAAAAATTTATTGCTTAAATATGAGGTTACTTCGCTTTCGTAAAGGTAAATACGCCGCCGCTCTGCTTTAATATCATTTGGTTTTGTGCAGGTTTAAACTCCAGTATTATGCCTGCCGGGCCGAATTTAAAAATGTTTTCTTCGGCCGCCTCTAAAGGAAATGCACTTTGCCCTGTTGCCTGTGCCATTAGTGTCGTGCCATCTTTTGTAATAGAAATGCTGATAGGAATTTCTGTGGTAGTATAGTTTCCGGTATATTTATCAAGCTGTTCTGTGGTGTATTCTGCCGTTTTAAAATCAGGGATAGTAAAAGGCTTTTTGTATGTCCAGCTAAGCAGTGCATCGGCAACATCGCTGTTGCTGAAGTCTGTTGAACCGTTAGATACAATGGCAATCGTAGTCTTATCCTGAGGGAAATAGTTAAGCCTTGACCTAAACCCGTCTATTCCGCCATCGTGGCCGTAGCTTTCTTTAGAATCATACTGTTTTGTAAACAATCCCAGCCCAAAGCCGTTTTTCATGGTTTTCATCTGCTCCAGGCTTGCTGAAGAAATTATCTTTCCTGCAAAAAGGCCGTCTATAAATCGTGAAAGGTCAGTGGGTGTAGAAACCATTGCACCGGCCCCCATGGGTATAGACATATCGGTTTCATCCTCTTTACTCCATTTGCCAACAAAAGAATAGGAGTAGGCTTCGTTGTTTGCAGTGTTGGTTTTTACGCCATAATAGGTATTTTTAAGCCCAAGTGGCTTAATTATTTTTTCTTCCACTATAGCCTTAAAAGGTTTTTTATACGCCTTTTCTAAAATATAGCTTAGTAACACGTAATTAGAATTACTGTATTCACCTTTGCTGCCGGGTTCATAGTCACCTGGAGCTTTTGCTATGATCGTAATCATCTCTGCTTCCGTTTTGGGCTGCGACATGTACGACATGTACTCAGGGTCGTTTGTAAAATTGTGAATGCCGCTATGGTGGTTAAGCATATTTTCTATAGTAATTTTTCCTGCATTGGGTACAGTAGGAAAGTATTTGTCCAGCTTGTCAGTCAGTTTCAGTTTGTTTTCCTCTGCAGCTTTAAGAACTAATGCGGCAGTAAAAGTCTTGGAGATAGACCCAATCCTGAATTTTGTATTCTCATTGGTTTTTAAGCCCTTCTCATGGTCGTAAAGCCCCACTGAACGGGTATAGATTGTTTTCCCGTTTTGCGAGATGGCCACGCTTCCACTAAATTTGTTGTTAGCCTCCAGTGCTGCAAAATACTGGTCAAGTTTGGTTTTGTCTGGAGTTTGGGCGAAAGCCGTCAGAGCTGTCAGGAAGCAGGCCAGAGCCAGTGTAAATTTGTTTTTCATGATTTGATCGATGTTGATTTACCTGATAGGTAGCTAAAAGCTTGATTGTGTTACAAAATGTACAAAATATTCTGCCCATCTCAATCCCCGCCATCAAAAATCACGACTGTAAAAGTACTACAGGTTAACGATTATTTAATGCAGTGGTTTTTTCAATGAATTTGGTTTTTTCCCCATACCCCTCATTCCGATAATCAATTATAACTTCAATTACCCCTCCATCTTTATTTACATATGTTTAAGCATGGCTTAAACGAAGCCTGTTGATTTAGATAAAATGATTTTTTGTACTAGTGTAAATTTTGCGGTTTACAAAGTAAAAAGCGTAACATTATGTTTGTATAAACATAGTAAAAAACGATTACAATACTTTTTTCAGCTTCTCCGGTTCAACGTCAATGGCGTCGCCGTAGTAAGTTACCTTACCTTTTTTGTCAATGTACATTGTCAGGAAATCACTTTTCTTAAGCTGAAGCAATTGGCAAACTCGGGCAGCAAAGGTTTCTCTTCGTGCAGGCAGCTCTTCATTCACCAGGGGGTCGGCAATGTATATCTTGTGGCTGAAATTTGTGCTTTCAATAAGAGTGCTCACAAGGCTTTCTTTATTGGTTATCCCGATAAAATAAAAATCTACAACATTAGTATACTGGTTTTCCAACTTATTATAATGGGCTACGATCTCTTTTGCGTTGGCACAATTGGGAATCCAGAATTGTATAACCGTAGCTTTAGTGGTATTACTTTTTATGTTTTCAATAAGCTGATCAGGGGTAATATAAACAATAGATTGCTGCGCAAAGCCGCAAGGTGACAATAGAGATAGCAAAAGCAGTAGGTAATATCGCATAGATAAAGAAATATTGGTTTACTGTAAATGTAAGAAAAATTTAAAAATGCAAAACCCGGATTCAAGTTAACAAAGCCGACAGCTGATAACCAACGACCGTCAACCAAATTACCAAATCCGCGTGCAACCAAATAAACTATAAATGCCTATCTTTGCCCGCTGTAAAAGACACCCATGAAATTTGACCTTATAACTAAAGACCCGCAGAGTAAAGCAAGGGCGGGCAGCATAACTACCGATCACGGGGTTATTGAAACGCCAATCTTTATGCCGGTAGGTACTGTAGGTACCGTTAAGGGCGTGCACCAGCGCGAACTTAAAAATGATATTAACCCTGATATTATACTGGGTAATACCTATCATTTATACCTTCGCCCGCAAACTGAAATCCTTGAAAAAGCAGGAGGTTTACACAAATTCATGAACTGGGACAGGCCTATCCTTACCGATAGCGGCGGTTACCAGGTGTACTCGCTTTCGGCAAACCGCAAGATCAAGGAAGAAGGTGTGAAATTTAAGTCGCATATTGACGGTTCGTACCATTTCTTTTCGCCCGAGAGCGTAATGGAGATCCAGCGTACCATTGGTGCCGATATTATCATGGCCTTTGACGAATGTACTCCTTACCCATGCGATTACCGTTATGCAAAGCGCTCTATGCACATGACGCACCGCTGGTTAGACCGATGCATTACGCACCTTGAAAAGCTTCCATATAAATATGGTTACAGCCAGGCATTCTTTCCTATCGTTCAGGGTAGTACGTACACCGACCTCAGGGCGCAGTCTGCCGAATATATTGCCAATGCAGGTGCTGTGGGTAATGCCATTGGCGGGCTATCTGTAGGCGAACCGGCAGAAGAAATGTATGCGATGACCGATGTGGTATGCAGTATCCTTCCTGAAGATAAGCCGCGTTACCTTATGGGTGTGGGTACGCCAATAAACATCCTTGAGAATATTGCCCTTGGTGTAGATATGTTTGACTGTGTTATGCCTACGCGTAATGCTCGTAACGGAATGCTGTTTACTGCTAATGGCACCATTAATATAAAAAACAGAAAGTGGGCGGACGATTTTTCGCCAATAGACGAAATGGGCATCACTTTTGTTGATACAGAATATACCAAAGCCTATTTAAGGCACCTTTTCTCTGCCGATGAATACCTTGGAAAACAAATTGCCACCATTCACAACCTTGGCTTTTATATGTGGTTGGTTCGTGAAGCAAGAAAACATATCTTAGCAGGAGATTTCCGTCAGTGGAAAGACATGATGGTTAAAAACATGAGCCAAAGGCTTTAATTTAAAGTTATTATCGGGTGAAAATAATAGACTGGTACATTTTAAAACGCTACCTGGCAACATTTTTTGTGATGCTTATTATGTTTATACCAATCGGTATAATTATAGATGTGTCTGAAAAGATTAATAAGATACTTGCCAATAAAGTGCCTTTTCTTCAGGTTGCCAAATATTATGGCGACTTTACCATCTATTTTGCTAATATGCTGTTCCCTATATTCCTGTTCCTTTCGGTAATATGGTTTACATCTAAGCTTGCCAATAATACCGAGATCGTTGCGATATTAGGGTCAGGTATATCGTATACCCGATTTTTGAGGCCATATCTTATGGGGGCTTCGATAATATGTATCCTTTCGCTGGGCATGGGATTCTTCTTTGTGCCAAGGGCGAGTAAGGGATTCAACGATTTTAGGTACAAATACCTTAAGAACAATTCAGAAACCCGCCAGAGCCAGGATGTTTACAAACAGATAAGCGATAACGAATACATTTATGTAAGCAGTTTTAGCTATGCTGATAAAATTGGTTACAATTTTACACTTGAGAACTTTAAGGACAACAAGCTGGTTTCTAAAACAAACGCTACCACCATACGTTACAACGAGAAAGACAGTACCTATACGCTAATGAATTATGCTAAGAGGACTGTGGGTGCAATGGGTGATAAGCTGGAGTCGGCGGCAGAAAAGAAGTTTAGATTTAACTTTGAGCCCGATGATCTTACGCCAACTATCTACGCCGCTGAGACCATGACCCTTACACAGCTTAATACGTTTATTGAAAAAGAAAAACAGCATGGGTCGGGTAATATAAATGCCTACCTTGTGGTGTTATATAAAAAATACAGTATTCCTATTTCGGCATTTATCCTTACCATCATCGCCGTTGCGGTTTCGTCTATGAAACGCCGAGGGGGTATGGGTATTAACCTTGCCATGGGTATATCATTGGCCTTTGTTTATATTTTCTTTGATAAGGTATTTGGAACCCTTGCCGAAAAATCGGCCATGTCGCCTATCGTGGCAGTATGGTTTCCTAATCTTGTATTTGGAATATTAGCGGTATATCTGTTACGCAATGCAAGGCGATAATCTTAAAAATTACCTTCATCTCCATTTAATTGTTTTTATATGGGGGTTTACGGCAGTTATCGGCAAACTTATTACAATAAGTGCATTTTCATTAGTATGGTATCGCATGACTATAGCAGTTGTACTGATGCTTGTATATGCTTTGTTCACAAAAGTGCCATTTAAGGTATCAAGAAGGGCATTGATAAGTTTTGTAGCTGCCGGGCTGGTTATAGCATTGCACTGGTTTACTTTTTTTGAAGCCATTAAAGTCTCTAATATATCCATAACCCTTGCCTGTCTTAGTACCGGTGCATTTTTTGCCTCGTTGCTGGAATCGGCATTTTATGGCAAGCGAATCGTTTGGTATGAACTGTTTATGGGTTTTATTATGATAATCGCATTGAGCATTATCATATACGGCGATTTTCTTATAGGCGTTTTAAATGAGCTAAATAATGGCACATATACTTCAGAAAGAGCAGGGGTATTGTTTGATGCCATGCAGCTGGGTAAAGGCGACCTTTTTGGCGGTGTAATTATAGCACTGATATCGGCCTGCCTTTCGGCAACCTTTGCTATTATAAACGGCAGGTTTGCTAAAGAGCATAATGCGGTAACCATTTCATTATATGAGCTGCTGGGTGGTATCTTCTTCTTTTCGCTGTACCTGTTGTTTTCAGGACAGTTTACGCAGGAGTTCTTTGTGCTTTCGTCTAACGACTGGTTATGGCTTTTTATACTGGGTTCTGTATGTACAGGTTATGCCCAGATAGGCGCTGTAAAAGTAATGAAGACAATAACGGCCTATACCATGATGCTAACCATTAATCTGGAACCTGTATATGGGATAATTCTTGCATTAATCGTTTTTAAGGAAAGCGAAAAAATGAGCAGCACGTTTTACATTGGCGCTGCTATTATTTTAATTACAGTGATTATCAATGGTATACTTAAAAACAGGACTAAAAAAGTAAACTAAATGCGGTCAGGCTGTTTTCAGTCCCGCTTAAAATTTTATCTTTGCATTTCGCAATAAATTAAAAATCTGCCCTACTATGGAATATTTAGATTTTGAACTTCCTATCAAGGAGCTTGAAGACCAACTGGATAAGTGTACGATTATAGGCCAGGAGTCTGATGTTGATGTATCTAATACATGCAAACAGATTGAAGAAAAACTGGAAGAGACAAAAAAGAAAATATATAAAAACCTGACTGCATGGCAAAGGGTTCAGCTGTCCAGGCACCCAAGCCGCCCTTACACAATGGATCACGTGCGCGCGCTCACAGGCGACACATTCCTTGAACTGTTTGGCGACAGAAGCTTTAAAGATGATAAAGCGATGATAGGCGGTTTAGGCAAAATAGGCGGACAATCGTTTATGATTATCGGCCAGCAAAAAGGTTTTAATACAAAAACAAGGCAGTACCGTAATTTTGGTATGGCTAACCCGGAAGGGTACCGTAAGGCACTTCGCCTTATGAAAATGGCCGAAAAATTTGGTGTGCCTGTTATCACTTTAGTAGATACTCCGGGAGCATATCCTGGTCTTGAAGCAGAAGAAAGGGGACAGGGAGAAGCCATTGCAAGAAATATTTTTGAGATGGTACGCCTTAAAACACCTATCATTACCGTTATAGTAGGTGAAGGAGCTTCGGGCGGGGCATTAGGAATAGGTGTGGGAGACAAAGTATTCATGATGGAAAACACGTGGTACTCTGTAATTTCTCCGGAATCTTGTTCATCAATCCTTTGGAGAAGCTGGGAATATAAAGAGCAGGCAGCCGAAGCGCTTAAGCTTACTTCTTTTGACATGAAAAAGAATGGCCTGATAGACGATATTATCCCGGAACCGCTTGGCGGAGCCCACTATGACAGGGAAACAGCATTTAAAGCAGTAGAAGAATACATCCTTAAAGGATATAATGAACTTAAAGACTTATCAACAGAGCAGTTAATTGCTCAAAGAATGGATAAGTACAGTAAAATGGGCGAATTTAAGGAATAATAAGCCGATAGCGCATAATTAGTCCGAAGCCCTATAGCTTCGGATTTTTTTTGAGTTGTCAACATAAAACAGCGTTTTATCAACACGATATCAACAGGTTGCGCTTAACAATTCCTTAACCTGGCCAACGCTATTTTAATTACATTCGTACTATGGAAAACATCAAAAACATAAACCCCGTAAAAGTTGATAAGACAACCATTATCAACTTAGAGAAAGGCAAGCTGCCACCACAGGCGCTGGACCTTGAAGAGGCCGTTTTAGGTGCAATGATGATTGATAAAAAAGGGGTAGATGACGTAATTGACATCCTGCAGCCCGATGCTTTTTACAGAGACGGGCACAAGCATATTTATGAGGCAATCGTTGAGCTTTTTAACGATACGCAGCCTATTGACTTGTTAACAGTATCTGCACAGCTTAAAAAGACAGGAAAGCTGGAACTTGCCGGAGGCGATTTCTACCTTATCCAGCTTACGCAGAAGATATCATCATCTGCACACATCGAGTTTCACTCAAGGATCATTCTTCAGAAATACATTCAGCGAAGCCTTATCAGGATTTCGAGCGAGATCATTGAAGAATCGTATGATGAGACTACTGATGTATTTGACCTGCTTGATAAAGCCGAGTCTAAACTATATGAAGTAACGCAGGGTAACATCAAGCGTAGTTCTGAAACAGCACAAAGCCTTGTTATCCAGGCAAAAAAACGTATTGAAGAGATTGCCGGTAAAGAAGGGCTTAGTGGGGTGGCTACAGGTTTTCATGACCTGGATAAGCTTACATCAGGATGGCAGCCGAGTGACCTTATCATTATCGCGGCAAGGCCTGGTATGGGTAAAACTGCGTTTGTACTATCTATGGCGCGTAATATCGCTATTGATTTTGGACACGGTGTGGCACTGTTCTCGCTGGAGATGTCCTCGGTACAGCTTATTACCCGTTTGATTTCTAGTGAAACCGGGCTCTCATCAGAGAAACTGCGTACCGGTAAGCTTGAAAAGCATGAATGGGAACAATTGAGTATTAAAGTAAAAGACCTTGAAAAAGCGCCTTTATATATAGACGACACACCATCGCTTTCTATCTTTGACCTTAGGGCAAAAACACGAAGGCTGGCATCCCAGTATGGGATCAGGATGATTATTATCGACTACCTTCAGCTGATGACTGCAGGAGGAAGTGGAAAAGGAGGAGGTAACCGTGAGCAGGAAATCTCGACCATTTCGAGAACCTTAAAAGCATTGGCAAAAGAACTTAATGTTCCTGTTATTGCACTGTCTCAGTTATCTCGTGCGGTAGAAACCCGTGGATCGAGTAAAAGGCCGTTACTCTCGGATTTGAGGGAGTCGGGTGCGATTGAGCAGGATGCGGATATCGTATCGTTCATTTACCGACCTGAATATTATAAAATTGATGAATGGGATGATGAAGAGCGTTCTCCTACACAGGGACAAGCCGAATTTATCGTAGCAAAACACCGTAACGGTGGTCTTGACAACATCAGGCTTAAGTTTATCGGTAACCTCGGTAAGTTTGATAATCTTGATGATTTTGGCTCTCCGTTTGACGAACTGCCATCAAGCATGAACAGCAACAATGATTTCATCAAAAACCTTCCGTCTGCAAATGACGCTTTTGGCAGTAACATGAACAGCAGCGGACCGAATGACGACGATGTTCCGTTCTAAAAATTAAATACGATAACCATCTAACCTAAGATATATGTCACATAACAATATTGAAGATTTCGCATTAACCGAAGCTATACGACAAATGGATGTTAACGGTGCCGAGCACATCACTGTAAATGATTAAGGCGGCATTATCCATCAACTAAACTTTAAACTATAAATGCACCGTGGGAAGCGGTGCATTTTTTATTTTTACCCTTTAAATTTTACAGATATGCCATTAGTTAGAATTAGTTTACCGGAAGGATTATCTGCTGAGACAAAAACCAAGGTCTCGCAATCAGTTCATAATGCACTTATGCAGGAGTTTCATATTCCTGCGGATGATTATTTCCATGTTATTGAAGAGGTCAATAAAGAAAATCTAATTTGTCCTGAAAGTTATTTGGGGATAGATCATACATCATCTATGATCTTTGTTCAGATTACGGCTGCCCAGGGAAGGACATCTGAGCAGAAGAAAGCGCTTTATGCCCAGATTGCCCAAAATATATCAGCATCAACCGAAATAAGAAAAGAGGATATTCTTATTGTGTTATTAGAAAACAATAGGGAGAATTGGTCTTTCGGAAATGGTGAGGTGCAACATTTCACTCATATATAGTATAAAAAAACCGCCCTTAGTACAGGGCGGTTTCTCAATTATTTTTTAGACTCTTCAACAGATACTTTTCTGAAGTCTTTTAAAAGTTTGCTTAGTTCTAAAGCCGATTTACGAGCTCTTGTTCCTGCAGCTTTGTTACTTTTTTCAATGTGTAATTCTGCTTCTGATTTAAATTTTTCAATCTCTGCGTTGATTTGAGCAAATAGATCTTTCATGATATGTGATTTGTTATTAAATTATTTGTGCAAAAATAGCCATTTTGCTGTATCTACAAGGGGTTTTAGTCATAATGTAGTGTTATTTTCCTGCTAAATTTTCAGCTTATTTGTTGTTTTGGCCTAACAAAAGTAATACCCTTAGATTTCTATCGTTAGTTTAGTATCTTTGGGTTAAATCTCTTTACGAAATGAAGTTTAAAAATATATATCTTATCCTGCTGTTAATCATAGGTTTTACTTCAAAGGCTTCTATGGTATTGCTGCCAATGGACGAAACATCCCAGCAAAACCATCTAAAAGCATACGGGATTACGTTTTGGGCTCTTGAAAAAGGGTATAAGGCCAACTGGCTTCTAAATTACAGGGGAGGCTCGTTTTTACTTCCCGATGCCGACCAGATACGACGTGAGTGCCAGATAAGGGGTGTAAGCTTTGAAGTGCTTAGCGATGGCGCAGCAAATGGTATACTTGATGAAATAAGCAGTCCATCAGTAAACATGGAAAATGTATTGCTTGAAAAAGCACCAAAAATAGCTGTGTACACCCCACCCGGAAAACAGCCTTGGGATGACGCTGTGACAATGGTGCTGACCTATGCTGAAATTCCGTTTACTGCTGTATATGATGAGGAGGTTCTTAACGACGGGCTTGTGGCTTTTGAATGGCTTCACCTGCATCACGAAGATTTTTCGGGACAATATGGTAAGTTCTTTGGAGCTTACCGCAATGCCCCATGGTATATAGAGCAGAAAAAAGATGCCGAAGCATTAGCTGCTAAACTTGGTTATGCTAAAGTGTCTGAGGAAAAACTTGCAGTAGCCAATAAAATAAAGAATTTTGTAGTCGGTGGTGGATTTATGTTTGCCATGTGTTCGGCAACCGATAGTTTTGATATTGCACTTTCTGCTGAAGGTGTGGATATCTGCGAACCGATGTTTGACGGTGATGCAAGCGAACCGAATTACCAGTCCAAGATAAATTACGGTAATTCTTTTGCCTTTAAAGATTTTATCCTTGAGCGTAATCCTAATGTATATGAGTTCTCTGATATTGACACGACAAACGATAGAAAGATTCCTATGGACATGGATTATTTCTCACTGATGGATTATTCGGCAAAATGGGACCCAATCCCGTCTATGCTATGCCAGAACCATACGCAGTTGGTAAAAGGATTCATGGGGCAGACTACTGCTTTTAGGGCAGATAAAGTGAAATCAAGTGTATTGGTTATGGGTGAGCAGAAGCAAACCGGCGAGGCGCGTTACATTCACGGTACTAAAGGTAAAGGAATGTTTACTTTTTACGGTGGCCACGACCCTGAAGATTACCAACACAGGGTAGGGGATGCACCTACAGTGCTTGACCTGCATCCTAATTCTCCGGGTTACCGACTCATACTTAATAATGTATTGTTCCCGGCTGCAAGAAAAAAGAAACTTAAAACGTAATGAGTTTCTAAGTTGCAAAGCAGCAACGTTTCAAACTAAAAAGATATTGACTAGTCCTAAAATAGGTTGACTATTTTTGATTATACAAATTTGGTAAAAGTTCAGGCATTTTCAAGATGTCT
>NZ_JAWLIK010000011.1:0-142994 GCF_033042555.1 Flavobacterium sp. DG1-102-2 | reverse complement strand
AGCTGTAATGTTACAATGTCGTAGCAGTCGGTAAGTGTTGACTGTACCCTTAGGTAGATTGTCTGTACATGCTGGTCAACGTTAGTATAATTATCTGTATTCGGAACTTTATTAACGTTGTTATCAGCATCTTCGGAAGTTTCGTGTACGGTTACAGTAACATCGGTTAACGAATTTTGTATGCCCTGAATAACATCGGTCATATCAAATACTGCGTAACCATCATTATTAAAATCGCATTTTTCGATTGGAGTAGGAGGAACTGCTACAGGAGCTGATTGAGGAGGTGTATTTACTATAAAACCAGGCGACGTAGAGTAACATCCTGATGTACTCATAACTGTAATTGTATAAGTGCCGGCTGCCACATTAGTAAATTCTGTACTTGTCTGGAAATTAACGCCGTTTATTGCATAGGCAAGATCAGCGCCCAGTGGACTTTCAACAGTTATAGTCCCTGTAGATGTTGAGCACGAGGGTTGTATTATAACTGCGGTAGCGGCATCGGGCTGTCCCGGAACCAGATTTACAACTACAGGAGCTGAAACTGAGCTGCATCCTAAATTATTTCTTACTGTAATTGTGTATGTGCCGGGTGCAAGGTTAGTGAACGAAGTTGCAGTCTGGAAAATTGTTCCGTCTATACTATATTCAATCTCTGCTCCTAAAGGCGAATTTATATTTATAGTTCCTGTAACTACGGCACAAGTGGGCTGAACAACGGTAACATTGGCTGTTGCCGGATTAGCAGGTACAGCATCTATGGTAATCGTTGAAGTTACCGATGTACATCCTGCTCCATTCCTAACCGTTACAGTATACGAACCCGGAGCAAGGTTATTAAAAGTAGTACCCGCTTGAAAAGCTGTTCCGTTAATGCTGTATGTAAGGTCGGCAGCAAGAGGAGTATTTATAGTAATGGTTCCTGATGGTACAGCACAGGTTGGCTGCGTTATGATAACATCGGCTACTGCCGGCGATGCCGGTTGTACATCTATAATAATATTTGGAGTTACAGAAGTACATCCTGCAGCGTTTTGTACGGTTACTGTATATGTTCCCGCTGTAAGATTAGCAAAAGAAGTGCCTGCCTGATAGGTTATGCCGTCTAAACTATACGTTATGCCCGTTCCTGTAGGCGCACTTACAGTAATTGTTCCTGTTGCTATGCTGCACGTAGGCTGAACAACGCTTGTCGTGGCAACCGCAGGCGCATTTGGAATTGCGTTTATTGTGATTGTTGGCGTTATAGAAGTACAACCTGCTGCATTGCGTACTGTAATAGTATAATTACCATCAGACAGATTGGCAAACGACGTAGCAGTTTGGAAAGAGATACCGTCTACGCTGTATTCAAGTCCTGTACCAACAGGGGTATTAACTGTGATTGTTCCGGTAGGTGCCGCGCAGGTAGGTTGTGTTACTGTTACATTGGCGACTGCCGGAGATATAGGCTGCGTATTTATAACATGGTTAGGAGAAACAGAGGTACAGCCTGCCGCATTCATAACCGTAATTGTATATGTGCCTGCTGCAAGATTAGCAAAAGATGTTCCTGCCTGAAAAGTTGTACTGTCTATACTGTATGTAATTCCTGTGCCAGTAGGTGACTTAACCGTGATTGCCCCTGTAGCAATGCTACATGCAGGTTGTGTTATGGTTACATCGGCAATTGCCGGAGCAGAAGGAGCAGAGTTAATCGTAATCAACGGAGTGACCGATGTACATCCTGCCGAATTTTGCACAGTAACTGAATAGGTTCCCGGTGTAAGGTTAGGGAATGAAGTTGTCGTCTGGAAAGTTGTACCGTCTACGCTATAAGTGATTCCTGTTCCTGTAGGAGAGTCTACAGTAATTGTTCCTGTAGCAGTTGTACAGGTTGGCTGCATAACCGTTGTGACTGCAACAGCAGGTACAGCTTGTGAATTGATAACATGGTTGGGAGAAACTGATGAACAGCCTGCTGAATTCATTACAGTAACAGTATATGTTCCCGGAATAAGATTGGCAAATGTTGTCCCGTTTTGAAATGTAGTTCCATCTATGCTATACGTAAGGCCTGCACCAGTAGGCGAGTCTACCGTAATAGTTCCAGTAGTAACTGTACAGGTTGGCTGTGTTATGCTTACAATAGCAGTTGCCGGAGCGCCGGGTACTGCATTTATTGTTATAGATGGCGTAACAGATGTACATCCTCCACTGTTCCTTACAGTAACTACATAATTGCCGGGAGCAAGATTAGAAAATGTAGCAACCGACTGAAAAGAAGTGCCATTTATGCTGTATGTAAATCCTGTTCCTGCAGGAGCAGTAACTGTAATTGAGCCTGAAGGTGTTGTGCAGGTAGGCTGAACCGTTGTAGCCGTTGCTATTGCAGGGGCGGTTGAAACATACAGCTGGGCTGCATTGCTAACAAGGTTACAGGTTGCGGATGTTATTTCGCAGTAATACTGGTTTCCGTCAAAGGTTAGCGGAATCTGGCTTACAGTAAGCGTGTTTGTTGCAGCTCCTGCATAATTTGTGTTGTTTGCAACGTTTACCCATACTCCTGCTGTATTTAGCATTTTCCACTGATAGGTATACCCTGTAGACGGAGTAATGCCGGTTGTAAAAGTAATGCTTCCGTTTTCGCAGGCTGTTGCAGTTGCAGGTTGTGTAATAGCAGGTAATGGGGTGGTGGTAATATTGTGTATTCCTAAATTGCTACAGTAGGTGTTAGGTACGCTGTTATTATGTGCTGTATTATTCCAGTCGTTTGTATTGTATGTTACTGCGGGTACAACGGCATTAGGCTTTCTTATAAGTGTAAAGCCCGGGCCGGTAAACGGAACCTCAACTACATCTATAAGAACTCCGTTCTTGAGCAGTTCAAATTTGTCATTGCCATTAAATCCTGATCCCATAGTAAGAGTACTTGTTGGCGCAGCACATATAGTAGGATCGGGAGCAGAACAGTTTATAAGATAGGTAGAGTTTGCAGGAATTGTACCTGTTAAGGATAGTATATATCCCGGGGTAGGAGCAGGATCAGTAATATTGCCGTAGCGTTGCAATACATATCCGCTAAGAGAAATAGGTGCATTAGTAGGATTATACAATTCTATCATACCTCCGCTGCCTGTTCGTTGGTCATAGAGTTCAGAAATAAAAATATCTGTGGCAGAACTTGAACACACCGGAGTTGTAACTGTAAAAGGTGTTGAAGACGTTGCTTCGCAGCTATTTACAATGACGGTAATGTTTCCTGAAGTTGCTGTAGCGGGTACAGTAGCTTTTATTTGCGTATCTGAAACAACTGTAAAAGCTGTAGCTTCAATGGCATTGAACTTAACCGATGATGCACCTGTAAAACCACTTCCGTTAATAGTTGTTATCGTATTAACTGGTCCGTTTGCCGGCAGGATTGATGATATTATAGCTGGAGCACAATTAGGTGTTATACTCCCATTTAGGGTAAAATCGTCGAGCCTGAAGTTACCTGTTGTTCCCCCAGTGAGGGAAAGTGTTATGGAAACTGTGCCTGTAAGCCCTGTAACAGGAGGATTAACAGCTGTTACGCCCACCGGTGCAATGGTTGTAGGATTTGAACCAGAGCCAACATTTGTGCCATTTATTGCTAATGACCAGTTTGTTGGGGCAGAGCTACTGCGCTGTGTCCAGAAGTTAAAGGATGTTATTTCTGCCTGATAGCCGGGAGCGACATTAAAAGTAAGCGTTATTACGCTTCCGGCTGATGCAGTAAAAGAAATACTTGGGCCGGGAGGTACAGAGCCTGCACTTGTTGCCCATGATCCCGAAGTATTTGTCCATGATGAGCCTGAGAGATGCAAATCTAATGTTGTGGGCGCAATTGTGTATGGATGAGATGGCGTTGTTGTAGCATCAAAATTGTGATAATAGATTGTTTGAGCTTGAGAATTGCCCGCAATAAATAACACAAAAATAAGTGTTAAAAGAGTGAAAAACTTCTCCTTAAAGTACTTGTACAGCATCTGTTTTTTATCAGCCGAAATTAAAGCTAATCGCTGTTGAGGGTATTTCTAAATGGTTATTTAATGGTAAGGGCGAAGTGATAAAATTGTTACCATTGTTAAATAAATATAGCCGCAATTTGCGGCTATATTTAATATGAAAGGGGAAATATTATTTTTCTTCCCTGTTTATGTAGACCCAACCAGTCTGTGTATCCTGGCCTGAAACTTCTAAGGTATAATAGTATGTACCCGTAGGCAGTTCATTGCCATTGTCAGATTGTCCGTGCCATTCATTCATATAGTTATTTGCTGTGTAAACCTCAGCACCATACCTATTGAATATCTTTACTGTTTTTACATTCATCCCCGTTAGGTTAAAGCTGTCGTTCATCCCGTCGTTGTTTGGAGAGATACCTCTCGGTATATTACAAAAGTAACTATCTACTGTAAACGTCTCGCTGCTTTCACAACCTTCAAAATTCGTAACCGAAAGAGTTATTTCAATTGGAAAATCGCTGGCATCAATAGTATTTTCTGAAACATAACGTGTCACATCAAATGTGTTTTCATCGTTACCTATTAAAGCACCCTGGCTGTTAGTCCATTTAAATGATGCCGTTGCAACATCAAAGCTATTGTTTAAAGGAGTCGCTTCTAAAATATAGTTTTGTCCAAATGTTGTATTCCTGCATCCCTGGGTAGTTGTTATGGATGGTGCAGCAGGTATTGGGTTTATTATAATTCCATTGGTTAGAGATGTACAGCCTTCTGTATTTTTTACTATTACAGTATAAGATCCGGGCTGAAGATTTGTAAAAGTAGTTCCTGCCTGAAAGTTTACTCCGTCTATGCTGTACGTTAGATCAGTTGCTGTGGGAGAGTTTATTGTAATGCTCCCTGTGGTCACAGCACATGTTGGCTGAATCGTTGAAACACTCGCCGATGCTGGTACTCCGGTTACAGGATTTATCATAGTTGGATTTGTAACAGATATGCATCCCTCAATGTTCTTTACAGTTATACTGTAAGATCCTGGCTGAAGGTTGCCAAAAATGGCAGTTGGCTGAAAGTTTGTGCCATCTATGCTGTAGCTAAAGCCTGTACCTGTGGGAGACGAAATAGTAATCGTTCCGGTAGGTGTAGCACAGGTAGGCTGTGTAATTGTTACATCGGCAATTTCCGGAGCACCGGGAACGGCGTTTACAGCAATTGAATTTGTTACAGAAGTACATCCTGTATTATTCTTTACCGTAATGGTATATGTGCCCTGTTGTAGGTTAGCAAAAGTGGTATCAGTCTGAAAAGCAGTTCCATCTATGCTGTACGTCAGGTCTGTTCCAACAGGTGAGGTTATTGTAATAGTTCCTGTTGCTATGGCGCAAGTAGGCTGTACTATTGTTACATCTGCTATAGCAGGTGCTGCCGGAACTGCATTTATGGTAATTGTATTAGTAACCGAAGTACATCCCTGTGTATTTCGTACTGTAACGACATATTGTCCAGGCTGAAGATTGTTGAACATCGCAGCAGTCTGGAAGGTTACCCCGTCTATACTATATTCAAGTCCGGCTGTAAGTGGAGAGGTAACTTCAATACTCCCTGTGTTAATAACGCACGTCGGCTGGCTAACAGTTACATCTGCAATTGCAGGTAGAGGGGTAGCAGCGTTAATAGTAATTGTATTAGTAACAGATGTACATCCCGCCGCATTTTTTACGGTAACGTTATATGATCCTGATGGCAGGTTTGTAAACAATGTTTCTATCTGGAAATTTGTACCGTCTATGCTGTATGTAATTCCGGCACCTGTTGGCGTATTAACCATAATACTGCCTGTAGATATTACTGCGCATGAAGGCTGTGTTGCAGTAACATCGGCTACCGCCGGAGCACCCGGAACTGGATTGACTGTAATTGTATTGGTTACAGATGTACATCCTGCGGCATTTTTTACAGTTATTATATAATTTCCGGGAATAAGGTTTGTAAAAGAAGTTCCTATCTGAAATGTGGTACCATCAATACTATAGGTTAAGCCCGCGCCTGTAGGTGCGCTAACCGTAATACTTCCTGTTGGAGTTGTACACGTTGGCTGAACTGCTGAAAATGTTGCAATTGCAGGTGCAGCCGGAACAATATTTATAGTAATTGTATTTGTAACCGAAGTACATCCGGCGGCATTCTTAGTCGTAATAGTATAATCTCCTGGCTGCAGGTTAGGAAAAGATGTTCCTGCCTGAAATGTAGTTCCGTCTATGCTATAAGTTAGATCTGCAGCAAGTGGTGAATTTACCGTAATAGTCCCTGTAGCTGTTGTGCATGTAGGTTGTGTTATTGTTGTAACAGCTATTGCCGGAGCAGCAGGAGCTGTATTTACCATTACAGTGACGGATGACGTACAGTTTGATACATTTTTTACTGTAACAGTATATGAGCCTGAAGCAAGATTAGTAAATGTTGTAGTAGCCTGGTATGTAGTTTCATCTATGCTGTATGTGAATCCTACTCCTGTTGGAGAGTTGACGGTAATAGTTCCTGTAGCTGTTGTACAGGTAGGCTGCGTAACTGTCGTAACAGCTTCTGCCGGAGATGGATTTACAGTTAATTGTGCAGCATTGCTAATAAGTGTACAGGTACTGCCGGATGTCATTTCGCAATAGTACTGGTTTTTGTTGAACAATGCAGGCAGGTTATTTATTGTTAGTGCAGCAGTAGTAGCTCCCGTATAGTTTCCACCGTTTGTAACATTTGTCCATGTTCCGTTAGAACCAAGAACTTTCCACTGATACGTAAATCCCGTTGGGTCGCTTATGGTAACGCCAAAAGTTATCGATGTATTCTCGCAAGCTGTCTGGGCTGTAGGATGTGTTATTGTAGGCGTAGTTCCTGTTGCAGGTATTGCATTATGGTTTCCTAAATCGTTGCAGAAATTATTTGGCAACGGATTAGAATTATCAGCCGGATGCTGTGTATTGTTCCAATCTGTTATGCTATAAACAGTTTTAGGAGCAACAGCATCCGGTTTTCTTATTAATGTATAACCCGGCCCTGTAAGAGGAACATCTATACGATCTATAATAACGCCGTTTTTTAAAAGCTGAAATTTATCGCCACCATTAAAACCAGCTCCTAAAATCTGCGAAGCAGTAGGAGTTGCGCATATAGCCGGGTTAGGAATTGTACAGGCCACAAGAAGTATAGATTCCGGTGCCAGCGTGCCGGATAATATAAGTGTGTATGCAGCTGTATTATCTGTAATATCTCCGTAACGCTCAAGTGTATAATTACTAAGTGTAATGGTTGTAGCTGTAGGATTGTATATTTCTATCATTCCGCCACTTCCTGATTGCTGGTCGTATAATTCAGATATATAAATATCAGATGGTGGTGCAAGGTTGCAGGCAGCGCTTGTAACTGTAAACGATGCAGCTGTTCCGGGGCATCCATTAGTCGTTACCGTAATAGCGCCGGATGTTGCAGCAGCAGGAACTATTGCGGTGATCTGTGTATCTGATACTACAGTAAATGACTGCGCATCTGTACCATTGAATTTTACAGCGCTTGTTCCGCTTCCTGCCTGAAAACCTGATCCGTTTAAGGTAACAATTGTATTTACAGGACCTGATAAAGGGCTTAATGAATTAATAACAGGAGCAATACATGAATTGGTTACGCTTCCTGTCAGCGTAAAATCGTCTACGCGAAAGGTTCCTGCGCCTGCTGCGCCGCTAAGTGATATAGTTACATTTATATTTCCTGTAAGGTTTGAAACAGGATTTGCAGCAGCTAACACTCCGGTTGATGCACCGGAAGTGGGAATTGTACCGCTGCCTACGTTTATGCCGTTTATTGTCATGGCCCAGTTTGGGGCACCATTGTTGCTTCTCTGCCTCCAGAAAGAAAAGGAGTCAACGGTTATTTGTTTTCCGGGTGCTACTGTAAATGTTAGTGTTACAGAAGCTGATCCTGATGAGTTGGCTAATCCCAGCGCCTGGCCCGAAGAGCCAACATAGCTTACCCATGCGCTGGTATTGTTGGTCCAGGAAGAATTAGATAGTGAAGCATCTAAAACAGAAGGAGCTACGGTATAAGGATGACTGTTTATGGCTGTTGTACCAAAATTGTGCTGATACAGTTGTGCAGAACCATTACTGAACCCTGCTATTATAAATAGTAATGCGATCAGAATGTTTTGATTAGTAAGAGTAAAGTTTTTGAGCATCTTTTTTAGTTTAATTGAAGAGTAATAATCAATTGATAAATGTTGGGCAAGCTACCTTTAATAGAGAAAGCCTGAATTATTAAAGGTTTACTAAAAAGTTACTATTGAAATGAGAAAATGAAATTACGGTTAAGCAAATTTTTGATATTTCATAAAAAAACTCCGGTAGTTAATACTACCGGAGCCATTCTTTAAATTAGTTTTTCAGGACTATTTTATAATCACTTTTTTGCTTGAAACATCGTTGCCAGATGTTATAACAACCATGTAAATTCCTTTAGAAGCACTTGAAAGGTCTATCATTTCATTATCTGAAACGGTTTTGCTTACTACAACTTTTCCAAGAGAATCATATACTACAACATCCGCAGATTCTGTAGCAAGGTCAATTTGGAACTGGCCATTGTTTGGGTTAGGGTATAACGATACCTCAGAAACCTGAATAGTGTTAGTCTTGTTTTTAGCAAGTGCAGTTCTTGCAGCGCTTTCATAACAAGTCCATGTAAGATCGTCAATAACAGTTCTTGCACCGCTGTTTACAAGTTCAATGGTAGCATCTGCAGAAATATTAACCGCAAAAGAGAATGTAGTCGAAACGTCAGACGAAACTGTAATGTTTCCTCCGTATTGAACTCCATTTACAAGTAGTTTTAGTGTAGAATTTCCTGTAAATACTCTTTTGTATTTAAAAGATACAGTACCTATGCCACCAAGGATAGCTTCAGTATTTTTTACACTTCCTGTTCTCAAGGCGATAGCTTTACCGTTTTCTGTCTGGTCATTTCTTGAATCTGTAGCAGTCCAGTCTATACCATTGTCGCCAGTCCAGCTTCTTGTGCTGTAAGCAGTGTTATTTGTACCTGTATTAGTAAATGATTCTGTACCACCGGTACATGTAAATACGGTAGTTGTACCTTCGGCAGATAAGCTGCTTTCAGAGTATGACGGGCCATTAATACATTCCGTATTGTTGTACGGGTATACAGCAATTGTGTATGTAGTTTGAGGAGAGAGGTTATCAATTGTAAATGTTGAGCTTGTGCCTACATAACCTACAGTTGCAGCACCTACCACATCGCCCTGAGTGTATTCCACTCCGTTAAAAGCAGGATCGATAGACCCTCCTACTGGAGTGTAAAATGCAACATATCCGTTAGCAGTAACTCCTGTTACCTGTACATCTAGAGAAGAGGAAGTCTGGTTAGATACAACTGTGTTAGCAGCAGTAATATCCGGCGTTGTACACGCATCTAAAGTTTTTGCAGCAAAGTTTATTGTGCAAGAACCTTCGTTAGTGTCGTTACTTTCTATAGTAAGTGTAGCAGGATATGTACCGGCAACACTGCTGTTAAATAATACAACTACATCCTGAACGCCTAATGCAGGAACGGTAACAGGTGTTGCAGGAGAAGTAACAATATAATTTACATCATTTAAAGTAATACTGCTTATTTCAAGGTTTTGAAGCCCTTTATTTTTGATAGTGAATGTATATTCAAAATCAGATCCAGTTTCTAATGTTCCAAAATCTACATTAAAATCACCACATCCTTTTTCGTTAAGGTCGCCGTCAACAAGCTGTAATTCCGGTCTGTTAGGTATTTCATAGCAGTTCCAGCTAAGGTCGTCAATAACAGTTCTGTTTCCACTGTTTACAAGTTCGATTGTTACAGGAGCATCAAGATCGATATCGTATGTAAATGTAGATGGAGTTTCAGATGATACCGTGATATCGCCACCGTACTGAACGCCATTAACAAATACTTTTAATGTAGAGTTGTCATTAAATACCCTCTTGTAGCTAAAAGATAATGTACCGATACCTCCAAAAACAGGAGTCGTATTTTTAAGCGTACCGTTCCTTAAAGTAATGGCTTTACTGTTTAAAGTCTGGTCATTTCTTGAATCGGTAGCGTTCCATTGCCATCCGTTATCACCTGTCCACGTTCTGTTAGAATATGTAGATGATGCAGTTCCTATGTTAGCAAAAGTTTCATTAGCACCACTGCAAACAGCAACTAAAGTTGTAAATGAGGTAGAAATAGAGGTTGCAGAATAGTAAACAGGACCACCGGTACAATCTGTAGTGTTATAAGGAAATAAGTATACAAAATACTGGGTGTCTGGAGTAAGGTTTGCTAAAGAAATTGTAGCAGCACTTCCTACATATGCTACAGAACCTGCACCAATAGTGTTGCCTACATTGTAAGTTGTTCCGTTAACCGGAGCAGCCCCAAGAGTGTTTGATGTAGAGATGACAACTATATATGACTGTGCGTCACCTTTATTTATAGCTGCACTTACAGAGTAAGCCGTAAGAGCGTCAAAATCAAAACTTCCGTTTTCTACGACAGGAGCAGCACATGGTACAAGTACGGTACCTTTTAGGTTAACTATGCAGGCACCTTCGTTAGCATCATCATTATTTATTGTAAGTACAGATGTCTTATTGCCACCTGTAGTCGATTGAAAACGTACCAACACTATGGTCGATGCCGATGGGGCAATAGTTAATGGGAAAGCAGAAGGAGAGATTACAGAGAAATCTGCTGCATTGCTTAAACCAAGTGAAGAAACAGTAAGCGCAGTTGAGCCAGTATTTTTGATCGTAAATACTGCATCACTAGAAACATTTACAGCCTGAGAACCAAAGTCAAGTGTAAGTTCTCCACAATTAACGTTAGTACCTCCGGCATTAGTAAGCTGAAGTTCAGGGCCTGCAGGTGCTGCATCGTAACAGTTCCATACCAGGTCGTCAACAATAATCCTGTTGCCGCCACTGTTCCTTAGTTCGATAGTTACTGGCCCAGATACATTAACTGCGTGAGAGAATGCAGTTGTAGTTTCTAAAGATACGGTTATATCTCCGCCATACTGTGTACCATTTACAAATACTCTAAGTGTTGAGTTTCCTGTAAATACTCTTTTGTAGTTAAAGCTAAGAGTCCCAACACCACCGTTTATAGCAGATGTATTAGTTAATACTCCTGTTCTCATTGCGATAGCCTTTCCATTTAAGGTCTGGTCTGTTCTTGAATCTGTAGAACTCCAGGCTACGCTATTGTCTCCGGTCCATGTTCTTGTTGAGTAAGATGATGATGAGGCTGTAGGCAGGTTAGAAAAAGTTTCATTTCCACCACCTGCACATTCAAATGCATTCCAATTTAAAGCCACAGGACTAAAAATACTTGTCCAGCTGTTAGCGGCATTCATTGTACTGCCAAAAGAAATCGCAATCAGAGCCAGAGCTAAGAAAAATCGTTTTGTAGACATAATTAACAAATTAAAGATTGGTTTAAATAGTTTTTATTAAGGATATTACCTGCAGGGTTTAATCTCTAACACTATCAAAATTAATTTGTTATGCTTTTTAAAAGCCAATTTATAAGCTAAGGTTTTATTAAGTAAAAGTAATTAAAGGACTAATTTTTAAGGTTTTGTGTGTAGGAAAATCGCAATATTCGTAAATTTATTTAATTCGTGAATATTATAGACTTGCTTATTACAGAATCAGTTAACGTAGACCGCAGCTTGTTTCATCATTATAGCATATTCATTAAAATTTAAGGTCGGCTAAAAAGTAATTTCACTTTTTAGCCGACCTTGCTTCATTATATAATCAATTTACCAGCCTTTAACAGCCCCTCCTTTAAATTGTTCTTCGGCAGCTTTTTCTACTTCAGCCGACTGATAGGCTTTTACAAATTGCTCTACTTTTTTCTGTGTCTTATTGGTCTCTCTCGAAACGATCAGGTTGACATAAGGGGAGTCTTTATCTTCAACAAATAATGCATCGCGCGACGGCACGAGCCCTGCCTGCGCAGAAAACGTATTGTTGATAATGGCTATAGTTACTTCCTGGTCATCCAGTACGCGTGGCAATTGAGGCGCCTCTAGTTCAACAATTTTAAGGTTTTTAGGGTTAGCTGTAATGTCGGTGACCTTTGGAAGCAATCCGGTGTTTTCTTTAAGAGTAATCAATCCGTTTTTTTGCAGTAATAGCAACGATCGCCCGCCATTGGTAGGATCGTTTGGGATTGCAATCGTACTTCCCGATTTTAATTCGTTAAGCTTTTTTATCTTTTTAGAATAACCGGCGATGGGGTAGAGAAATGTTTTACCTACCACCGCTAATGTATAGCCTCTTTGTTTAGACTGTTCCTCAAGATAGGGCAGATGTTGAAAAGCATTTACATCTATGTCTCCCTGATTAAGGGCTTCATTAGGCACAACATAATCGTTGAAGGGTATAATCTCAACTTCAAGTGCATACTTTTCTTTTGCTACTTTTTTGGCAGCTTCAGCCAATGCATATTCGGGGCCGGATGATACGCCTACTTTGATAAGGTGGAAATCGTCTTTTTTAGAACCGGAGCATCCGCTGAGTACTAATATAAAAGCGATTATTGTGGACAGTAATGGTATTCTTTTTAGTGTATTCATGAGTTTTTATTTAATTATCTGTGATCAAAATGTTTTGAAAGCCGGTCGCCTGCAAACTGGATTAAAAATACCAGCGCAACCAAAAGTATTAGCACTGTGTTCATTATTGCAGCATCATAGCCAATGTAGCCATATTGGTAGCCTATCTGGCCTAATCCGCCGGCACCTACAGCACCGCCCATTGCCGAATATCCGACAAGGGTAATAAGCGTTATAACTGCTGCATTGATAAGGGAAGGCAATGCTTCGGGAAGCAGTACTTTAGTGACGATTTGAAGTGGTGTAGCGCCAAGAGCTCTGGCAGCTTCTATAAGTCCGTATGGCAATCCTAACAAACTATTTTCTACCAAGCGTGCAATAAAAGGAGCAGCTCCAATACTTAAAGGAACCAATGCCGCACCCATGCCTATAGATGTACCTACCAGTCCTCTCGTAAAAGGTATCATCCATACGATTAAGATAATGAAGGGAATGGCACGAAAAAGATTAACTGTAACCGACAGTATCCGATTAAAGATTAGATGTTCCAAAAGCTGACCCTTGCGGGTGAGAAAAAGCAATATGCCAACAGGAAGTCCCAGAATAAATCCAAATAATCCTGATGTAATGGTCATTACAATGGTTTCCCATGTGCCTTTAAGAAGCAAGGAGATGATTGATTCAGACATAGCCTAATGTTTCAGTTTTAATATGGTTGTGTTTAAAATAATCGATAGTCAGCTGCTGTTGGGCATGTTCTCCCGATAACTCCACAAGTAATACTCCAAAGCGGGTGGCACCGGCATAGGTACTCTGTGCACTGACAATATTGGCATTAATGCCAAATCGTTTAGCTGCCTGGGTAAGAAATGGGGCATCGGTGCTTTCGCCGGTAAATTCCAATTTTACAAGTGTGTTATTGCCCTGCTCGTAATGCGTCCTGAGTTTTTCTATGTAAAAATCAGGGACTTCAATATGTAATGCAGAGGCAATAAACTCTCGTGTAAGCTGGTCTTTTGGGCTTGCAAACACTTCGCCTACAGTCCCTTGTTCTACTAATCTGCCATGGCTGATAACTGCGACGCTGTCGCAAACAGCCCTTACCACTTCCATCTGATGGGTAATCAATAATATGGTAACGTTCAGTTTTTTATTGATGTCTTTTAAAAGGTTCAAAATGGAACGGGTAGTAGCAGGGTCAAGGGCGCTCGTAGCTTCATCACAAAGTAGCACCTTAGGATTATTTGCAAGAGTACGCGCTATGGCTACCCTTTGTTTTTGCCCCCCCGAAAGACTCGCAGGATATTCATTTACCTTTTCTGTTAAGCCTACCAGTTCAAGGAGCTCATTGACCCGATGGCGAATTTTATCTTTAGAAAGTCCCGCAAGCTCCAGGGGAAAAGCTACGTTGCCAAAAACCGTGCGTGATGAAAGCAGGTTAAAATGCTGAAAAATCATGCCTATCTGTCGTCTTTGCAGGGCGAGTTCGCTGGCAGAAAGCTGCAAGAGTGCTTTTCCGTCTACCAATACCTCTCCGGTTGATGGCCGTTCCAAAAGATTAATACAACGGATGAGCGTGCTTTTTCCTGCCCCCGATGTCCCGATGATTCCAAATACGGAACCCTCAGGGACAAAAAGTGAAACATTAGTGAGGGCATTTACCGTTCTTCCTGATTTGGAAAAGGTCTTGCCCACATTTTTCAATTCTATCATAAAGTCTAAAATTAGGAATGCGTAAAATGACGATAAGGATCGCCAAGCCTTTTTATAATACGAATAAATGGACGCCAGCGTACTTTTGTCCTTTTAGTAATGGTATAGGTTGTACTATTAGTTAATAAAACACCAATTAATATAATGATAAGTCCCCATGACTGGGTTACAGAGATGCTTTCTCCGGCAATAAGCCAGCCGGCCAGTACAGCAACTACAGGATTTACATAAGTATGTGTACTCACTAAAGCCGGAGGCCTTACCGATAGTAACCAGATGAAGGAAAGATAGGCGGCAATAGATCCAAAGAAGATAAGGTACAAAAGGCCGCTCCATGCTTCAGTTGGCACCGCTGAGACGTTAAAAGTTCCCCATTCGCCAATTGTTGTCGCTACCAATAAACTTACTATCCCGCCCACAATGAGCTGTTGTCCTACATTCATAAATATTGAATGGGATGAAGCCCTGTTTTTAGAAAACAGCGATCCTATTACCCAAATTACTGAGCTCACAAAAAGCACACCTATCGCAATAACTCTCAAGTCGGCATGTTCGCTATGTGACCCATTCAAAAGGCTGTCCTTCACAAATAGGAGTAACCCACCGATACCAATTAATAATCCGGTTATTACAAGTGGACTGGAAAAATATCTTTTCCAGTTCTTACGATCCATAATGATGAACCAAAATGGCTCGGTTGCCATGATAATAGCAGCCTCTGTAGAAGTTACATATTGTTCTCCCCATGCAACAAGGCCTACGCCGGCGGCTAGTATAAATAGTCCTGGTATAAAATTTTTATACCAGTTGATGAGTGAATTTGGTTTTTCGCCCTTACTAAAAAGCCATGTAAGGATAAGTATACCGGCAATTAAAAAACGAAAGCCCGAAAGTATAAATGGAGGAAAGCCTTTTAGCCCATAAGTTATTGCGAGGTATGTTGTGCCCCAAATGATATATATACCTGCAAAGGCAAGTATAATTCGAAATTTAAAATTGTTGATAATAGTATTCATAATAAAAAGTGGTTGCAGCGTTAAATAAAAAAGCCCTCTACAAAATGATGTAAAAGGGCTTAAGCAAATATTATTTTTTATAATCAGGCATAAGGACTTCTACAACATCGCCGTTCAGGCATGCAGCAACACATCATAATTGTAATATGTGTAGGTAGTAGTTTCATGGCTTATGAATTAAGAAATTCTTCCAGTTTTTTATTGAATTCTTCAGGCTGCTCCATCATTGGGGCATGTCCACAATGATTTATCAGGTGAAGGTGGGCATTAGGCAGTAAAAAGAAAAATTCTTCTGCTACGCTTAACGGAGTCACTATATCCTGCATTCCCCATATTAGCAGCACAGGGCAGGCTATGGTGTAGAGTGTATCCTTAAGATTTTGGTTTCTTGCAGCCTTAGCTGTGCGCACTACAGACAGCGCTTTTTCTCTATCCTGGATTGTGGCATATACGTCCTCAATCAACGCATCGGAGATTGCTTCCTGATTATAGAATACTTCTTTTACCTTATCTGCAATAAACTCAAAGTCGTTGATCCTTGGGAAAGAAATATCTAATGAACTCTCATAAAGGCCCGAACTTCCGGTTAAAACAAGTTTCTGTACATCTGTAGGATATTCAAGGGTATAAAGTAATGCTATATGGCCGCCAAGCGAATTGCCAATAAGCACAGGATCAGTAATGTTATTTAAAATGATATACTCCCTAAGAAAGGAAACATAATGGTCAAGGTTTGCTTCTTTTGAGTTCTTTTTATACAAAGGTAATTCCGGTATATAAACGTTGTGAATCTCTTCAAACTTAGCTTTAACAGATTGCCAGTTGCTAAGGTTGCCAAAAAGCCCATGCAAAAGAATAATATTCTTTTTTTTAAGTTTTGTCCCGGATAAGGATGTTGATGAAATTTGTTCCATAATTCGGTTAGTATTGGAAATTATGCCACAAATGTAATATAATTTTATTAGTCTACTAAGTTAATAGACTAATAAAATTAATTTATAGATTTAAAAAAATAAATGAGCATTAAAATTATGATTTGCAGATAACATAAATGATCCTCGTAACCTGATACAGGTTTATTATTTTTGTGGTGTAATAAATGAAGGCTTGATATAAGTTTTGCGGCCATGGACCAGATATGGAAGTTTAATGGCAGCATTACAGAGATGCCTTCTCCCGAAGCTGTAAAAAATCGGTTGAGAGAGTGGGGGTATAAAAATATAGTCCTCGATAATGAAAGATATACCATTTTTTTAGCTAAAGAAGGAATGAAAATAGGATTTGGGTCAATAGGTAAAGGTTATGCCGCCGATAAGGCTCGCGAATTTAGGATTTCTAAAGGGGTAAAATCCGTAATTATAAATGCTTCGGGCGACATGAACACTTGGGGTAAGCAGCCTGATGGAAAAAGCTGGACCATTGGTGTTACTAACCCATTAAAAAAAAGATAAGTTACTTGCTGTAATTACTTTAACCGAAAATGCAATAGTAACTTCAGGCAGGTATGAGCAATTTGTTCTGCTGGAAGGCAAAAGATATGTGCACATCATAAAACCTAAAACGGGTTATCCTGTAACCGGTATTTGCAGTGTAACGGTTTTAGGTGCGAGTGCAGAAATGGCAAATGGTTTTTCTACAAGCATAATGGTTTTGGACAAAGAAACCGGCTTAAACCTAATAGAACAATTCTCCGGGCTAAGCTGTATTATCGTTACAGATACAGGCGAGGTTGTAAGCTCAAAAAATATGAAGTCAGGTAACAGAAGCAAAAGTATATAAAAAAGGCGCCATTTTTTAGAATGGCGCCATATAAGCCTAATTCTTAGCCTTTGATAAATTTATAATTTTTCTTTTCCTTACCAGATTGTATAACAGATAATATATAAAAACCTTGCGGGAGTTGTTTCACATCAATCTCCGGACTTTCACTACCTGTAATTTCCAAATTTCCGCTCCACACTGTTTTGCCGGAAAGGTCGGTAATATCAAATTGAGCTGTTTCATTTATCGCTGTAGCAAAATGAATATTTATATAATCGCCTGCCGGGTTAGGGTACGCATAGCCTAAAGCTGTACCTCGTGATAGCTGATTGCGGTCCATAATGTCATTGTTTATGGAATACAAAGCCGCATCACTCGCAGGTATTGTAACAGAAAGTGCATCACTGAAAGTTGTTGTCATGTTGCCGTAAAGTTCCTGCACATTATACGTACCGGCTGTTAAACCTATTCTTGCTGCATCTATTGTTATCGGAGCGGAAGTGTTTTGATAATTAAATACAGCAAGGTATGTTGTGCTGCCGTCTTTAGCGTAAAACAGCCTCCCTGCATTATTACCTGAATTTCCGTCTACAGGTCTCCATTTTAATTCTTTGCGTGCTGCATTCATGACAAGCATGTTTTGCAGGTAGTTTTGTGACTTAGCTACCCACGGCCCGCTAACAGAATAATCGTCTCCGCTTATTATAGTTCCGGTAACAATAGAACTTAATAATCTTGCCTTGTTTTGGCCGTCTGAAACATTTCCAAAAACAATATGATCTGCATCTATGTAATCGTACATTTCATTTTGCCACCATCCGTAATTAGTACTGTTTAATGTGTAATCGGTATCGCCAATACTACTGTAGGCATCGCATGCAATACGGCGCATATTTGCATAGGGGCCGGTAGCCATGTTAGGAGAGATAGCAGCATATACCAGCATTTCATCACCAATGGCATTAATAAGGTATTCCATACCTTCTTTATAAGCCTCCATACCTGTATGTATCTGGTTGTTGTAATACGAGTCGGCTTCTAAGCTGGCATGGGTAATAAAATCGATTTTTATCATATCAAAATTTGCTGCTTTAAACCTGTCAACAAAATAGTTAATACGTTCTTTTGTAGCAGGATGGGTAGGGTCTATGGCGTATGCACCATCTAATTCAATTGGATTGCCATTTACCTTTGTCCAGCACTGCTCATATTGATAAGAGCTTCCTTCGACAGATCGGTTCCATTTTCCCCAGTCTACAAAAGGCGCCCAATAAATACCAGCCTTAAATCCATTTGTATGGCAGTAGGCAGCAAACTCAGCGAGTTGCGTGTCGGTCATATTGTCCCAGTACGAATCAAGGTCTATGTAAAGTGTTCCATCCTGAGTTCGGTAAGCGGGGCAGTCGTCTGCAAAAAAGTCAACAACATCTTTTGTTTTCTGAAGGTTAATGCTGGTCTGCATAGCACCCCAGCTATTCCATCCCATTGGCTTTGATGCTGTCCAGTCCGCAACAAATTTTGGATGCATGGCGGCATTTGCCTGTCCATATTCTTCAAATGCTGTTCTCCAGTCATCGTTAGCATTGATCATAATTTTAGGCGATTCACATAGTTCCTGTCCTACACTTACCCATCCGTGGCCGCGCTGGTCGCGTGTAATACCCTGGTTCATCCATCCTGCAATTACCTGAACATATGCCGTCTGGTTACTGCCTCCGGAAACTGTTATACCGGTTTTCCAGTGGTTATGATCTATAGAGCCTATTACAAACCCTTTGCGATTATCGTTATTATAAATGTTACTCACCTCGCTTGCCGTAAAATCGGCAGCGTTAAGAGGAAATGCGTTGTAACGTATCCAGGCATCATTATCATAAGGTACAAAAACGGCACGTGTATCGCCTGTACCTAAAGCAGGACTTACCTGATAACTTGTGAGTGGTATCATTTTATAACAATTTGCCCCGGCTCCGGTCAAGGCTACCTGAATTGCAAGATAATTTTTGCCGGTATAGGTATAAAACACCTGCTGCATGTTATTTGTAAAACCTCCCGAAAGGGTAAATATATGTTTTGTACCACTGCCTATATTATCGGTAAAAGATTCGCTGCTATAAGCCACACTGGTATAGCTGCTGCTTACATTGTTCTGGTTACCGTATGCATTTGACGAAGCATTTGTTACCACCTTAACACCATTAAAATACAGGTTATAGGTTTTATTAGCAAGGTCATATACTATCTGGCTGTTTGTACCAAAGTTTATACTTTGTGTTTGCGGTGTACCAAGGGGAGTCAAAACAAATTTATCAAGATTAGGTGCCCATGAAACAGTGTTGTCCCATAGTAGAGCTATCGTACCTGCATTTAAATATACCTGGAGGTTTTTACTTGAGGCGGTACTCCATCCGCCGCTTGGTTCGCATGGTACAGCAATGGTAGATGCTGTACCTGCTGTAAGCCGAATTGTACGCGGATCGTTTGTAGCATAAAACAGCTCGAGGTTATACCATCCCGCAGTCGAAATAGTTACGTTAACCGATACGCTGCCGTCGCCACCAAGGTTACCCACCAGGCTGCCTGAACAGGAATCGCAGCCTTGTACATTGGCGTTTCCTGAAAGTGTTCCGGTTTCAAATTCATACGTTTGGGCAAAACCGGCCATAGAGATTGCCATAAGCAAGGGTGTAAAAACCTTATGGACTTTTTGAAATGTAATTTTTTTGATAGTCATAAATTTTTAGATTGGTTAGATAGAAATTCATTTATTGTTCTGTACTATGCTATACTATTACAATACTACAAAAAATAATGATATAAAAATTACTGACTTATTTTTAGTGAATGAAAAATATTAAGCTGAAAAGCTGATTATTTGACAATGAGCTGTCTTCCGTTGAAAATGCCGTAATACATTCTATTTTGAAAAAAATATCCTGATTAAATGCTATTATATTTTGATAATTTATTATTTAAATAAACAGATTTAATAAGGTAATGTTGGCCAAAAATTTTTTATGAAAACGTTTTTTATAAATAAAAAGTTGTAACATTGTAGAATAGAATAGTACAACTTAAAGTCAAAATAAAATAATAGATTAATGAGGCAACGTTATGTTTCGTTTGCAGGTAAGGTCTTTCTTGCAGCATTTTTATTTCTTTCTATAGTGGATGGTATCGCTCAAAAACAATATAAAATGGCGTACGGGCGTCAAGGGACCATTGTATATAATCATGACACAGCAGAATTTACCGTAACATATAACGGAGAACAAATTTTTAGCAATGCCGGTGCTGTATTCATTGTAAATGGTAAAAAAATAAAATCGTCAGATTATAAGATAGCTGAACTCAGCAAAGAAAATTTTACCGATGCTCTGGGTAAAGGCGTTAAGTATATTGCGGCATACAAAGAAAAAGGACTTCCTGATGCTTTACAAATTTTTTACACATATACTGATAAACCTTATTTTCTTACACAGGTTGAAATAAAGGGTAATGCAATAGAAACAAATTACATTTCACCTATTGCTAAAGCACAGGTAAATTTTGATGATGCTAAATCGCTGAACACCGTTTTTGTACCTTTTGATAACGATGCATTTATAAGTTATGATTCAAAACCTGTTAGCGCCATTAAAGAAAGTAACAGTGCCGAAGTTGGCATACTCTTTAATAATACTACCCGAAATGGACTTATTGTAGCTTCGCTCGAACATACTATATGGAAAAGTGCTGTACAAACCGAAAACGCAGCAGGTAGAGTGAATATTAATGCATGGGCAGGGTATACAGAAAAGACTGTTACACGTGATACTATTGCCCACGGAATGGTAAAAGGAGATAAAGTTGTTTCCCCAAAAATGTTTGTTGGATACTTTGCCGACTGGCGCAAAGGTATGGACGAATTTGCAAAAGCGAACCGTTTAATAGAACCACCGTTTGTAAAAAACTGGGATAAACCTACACCTGTTGGCTGGAACAGCTGGGGTGTACTGATGGACAAGATAACGCTGGAAAATACAAAAGCTGTAACTGATTTCTTTGCCGATTCGATTCCGCAGTTCAGGGTAGGTAACACCGCTTACATTGATCTTGACTCTTTTTGGGACAATTTTGACCGCGGAAGTAATGATATGATCAAGCTCAAAGAATTTGCAGATTATTGTAAAAGCGAAGGACTTGAGCCCGGTGTTTACTGGGCACCATTTACTGATTGGGGCTGGAAAGACGGACCGAACAGGAAAGTTGAGGGTACAAACTATACTTTTGGCGAATTGTGGACCAAAGTAGGAAAAGGCTATTTTGAGTTTGATGGAGCCCTTGCCATAGACCCTACACATCCCGGAACGCTTAAGCGTGTAGATATAATGATAGGCAAACTTAAAGCGTGCGGTTTTAAGATGATTAAGATAGACTTCCTGGGACACGCGGCAGCTGAATCTACTTCATTTTATGATAAAAATATAACAACAGGCATGCAGGCTTACAGGGTAGGGATGGAGCATCTTGTAAAAGCACTTGACGGGCAGATGCTTATTTATGCTGCTATTTCGCCGAGCCTTGCCACTTCACGCTATGCACACATGCGGCGAATTGCCTGCGATGCATGGAAAACCATAGAGCAGACACAGTACACGCTTAATAGTGTAAATTATGGATGGTGGCAAACGTATACCTATAATTACATTGATGCAGATCATGTTGTATTTGCAGATGAGACTGAGGGCGAAAACCGTGCGAGGCTGATCTCTGCAGTAATTACCGGAACACTTATAACCGGAGACGATTATTCTAAACACGGAAACTGGAGCAAAAAGGCCAAAGAATGGCTGGGCAATAAGGAACTGCTTAAGATAGTTTCAAATGGTAAGGCATTCCTGCCCGTTGAAGGAAATACAGGCACAAAAACTTCTGAGACATTTATCAGGCAGATAGGAAATGATTGGTACCTGGCGGTTTTTAATTATGGCGTTGAAGCTAAAAAATATAATCTTCAGTTAGAACGCCTCGGTATTTCCAGAGGTTTATACAATCTTACCGATTTATTTACCGGAAAGGTGATAAAAACTACCGGGGATGAAATTATTTTGACGCTTGGGCCTAAAGATGGGCAGCTATACAAGATTGTTAGGTAATTATTTAAAACATAAAGAACAATATATAATACAATTATACCATGAAAGACATAAGGCAATCTCTTGCGTCAATCCTGTTTTTAGTGGGCGGCGGGCTGCTGCCGGCTACAGCACAACAGATTATACCCATTTCAACAAAAAATAATGCGCTTGTCCTACAGGTAAATGCAGATAAAGAACTGAATACTATTTATCTTGGTAAAAAACTGGCGAATGAAAGCGAATATGCTGCGATTGCTTCGCAATATCGTCAGGGAAGTGATTATACCGGGATATATAACTCGGCATACACACCTGCAGGGTCAAAAAACCTTTTAGAGCCTGCTATTGCCATAATACATACTGATGGAAATACATCTACTGACCTGCATTACGTAAGCCATAAAACGAGTGCTGCAGGTAATGGAATTTCGCAAACTGAAATCATTTTAAAAGACCCTGCCTATCCTGTTGAGGTTCATCTTTTTGTAAAGTCTTACGAAGCCCAGGATGTTATTGAGCAGTGGACTACAATATCTCATAAAGAAAAAGGAAACATAACGCTTAATAAATATGCTTCGGCAAACCTTTACCTGAAAGGTCAGAATGATTTTTGGTTAAACCAGCATTATGGCGATTGGGCGGCAGAAATGAAACCTGAAGAGGTACGCTTAACACACGGTATAAAAACCATAGACTCTAAATTAGGGTCGAGAACAAATATGTTCCAGCCTTCAAGTTTTATGATATCATTGCACAAACCTGCAACAGAAGATGAAGGCGATGTACTGATGGGCGGCCTTGAATGGTCTGGTAATTTTAGGAATGATTTTGAAGTTGACCCGCTTAACAACCTTCGCATACTATCGGGGATCAATAATTTTAACGGAGCTTACAAGCTAAAAAAAGATGAAGTCTTTACTACGCCTAAATTTTGGTTTACGTTATCGCATGAAGGTAAAACAAAGGCAAGCCATAACCTGCACAACTGGGCACGCGAATATAAGATACTTGACGGTAAGGGAGACCGACTTACGCTGCTGAACAACTGGGAAGCTACTTATTTTGATTTTGATGAGGCTAAACTAAAAACACTTATCAGCGACAGTAAGAAACTAGGTGTAGACCTGTTCCTGCTTGACGATGGCTGGTTTGGCAACAAACATCCCCGTAATGCAGATAATTCTTCTCTAGGCGATTGGGAAGAAAACAAGAAAAAGCTCCCTAACGGAATTGCTTCGCTTGTAAAGACAGCTAAAGATAACCAGGTTAAATTTGGTATCTGGTTGGAGCCGGAAATGGTAAGCCCTGCAAGTGAGCTGTACGAAAAGCATCCTGATTGGGTAATCAAGGAAAAAAACAGGCCTGAATATTATTTCAGGAATCAGTTAGTGTTAGATCTGTCCAATCCTAAAGTACAGGATTTTGTGTATAGTGTTGTAGACAATCTATTTACCAAAAATCCTGAATTGGCCTATATAAAATGGGATTGTAATGCAGTTATCTATAACGCACATTCATCTTATCTTGGCGCTAATCAGTCAAATTTATATACCGATTATGTAAAGGGGCTTTATAGTGTTCTTGAACGAATCAGAAAAAAATATCCAACTGTGCCAATGATGCTTTGCTCAGGCGGCGGCGGAAGGGTAGATTATGGGGCGCTGCCCTATTTCACGGAATATTGGCCAAGCGATAATACAGATCCATTAGAAAGGATATTTATACAATGGGAGTATTCTAACTTCTATCCTGCTTTAGCATCTGGAAATCACGTCACCGATTGGGGAAAACAGTCGATTAAATACCGTACAGACGTCGCGATGATGGGTAAACTTGGCTTTGATATTGTGGTAAGCCATCTTAATGAAAATGACCTTAAGTTTTGTCAGGAAGCTTTAAAAAACTATGGTACTCTTAATAAAACGATTTGGCAGGGTGACCAGTACCGTTTGCAGAGTCCCTGGGATAATGATGCAGCAGCTGTAAGTTATGTGAGTAAAGATGGAAGCCAGTCTGTACTGTTTACCTATATGGTTAACAACCGCTATAATACAGGCACGTTGACACCGATAAAATTAAAAGGGCTTGAAGGCAATACTAAATATAAAGTTGAAGAAATAAATGTTTATCCGGGTAAAAAGGCATCTTTTGAAACAGCCGAATACTCTGGTGATTTCTTAATGAATGTAGGTGTTAATCCAAATGCAACTACATCTAATACAAGTGTTGTATTAAAAATCACACGTAAATAACAAAAATTAAAATATATTTGTATTTTATGCAAATAACGCATGGAATAAGCAGAATTTAGCAACGATTTATGAAGGAAATCATTCAGCAGATTAAAAATTTAGAGTCTGTAAGCTCACTTTCAAAACATGAGCAGCTGGTACAGGGTATCATTAATGCCATAGACGAAAAAGTAGTTACTAAAGGTGACCTCATGCCTTCTGTAAATACCATTATAAACGAATTGGGCTTTGCAAGGGAAACTATTGCTAAAGCGTACAAAGAGCTTATTCACAGGGGTATCATAGAATCTAAGAACAGGCTTGGTTATTTTGTTGCTACAGATGATGTGCAACAGGAACTAAAAGTGGCACTTATCATTTTTGCATTCGATATTTTTCAGGAAACCTTTTACGAAAATTTCAGGAAGGGGCTTGGTAAAAATGTACAGCTGGATATATTTTTCCATCACAATAACTTTGATACTTTTGAGCATATGGTGCATAGCGTAAAGGGCAAATACGGAATGTATGTTATTGCGCCTATACCAAATGCCAAAACCCCCGGGCTTCTTAAGCTGCTGCCTACAAGCAGGGTACTTTTAGTTGATCGAAACCTGGATACCGACGAGGATTATAATTTTGTGGTTCAGGAATTTGGAGATTCTTCATACAAGGCTTTTGTTCAGCTTAAGGACAAGATCAAAAAATATGATGAGATCGTGTTTTTCTTTAAGCCCTCTTCGGCAGAGCCAAATGAAATATTAGAGTCTTTTAAGCGATTTATGAAAGATTACGATATTAAAGGTGTTATTAAGGAGGGATATGAATCGGGATCGCTTGAGAAAGGAAAAGTATACTTTACCATTCACAACCTTGAACTTTGGGAAATGCTTAAAGATACCAAACTTAAAGGTTTTAAGCTGGGCACCGATATTGGTTTTATTTCGCACAATGATGATATCGTAAAGGAAATAATATTTGACGGTGTTACTACATTTAGTACGGATTTTGCCGCTATGGGTAAAAAAGCAGCAGAATTTGTACTCAACAGAAAAAAGATTCAGGAGATTATACCAACAGTGCTAATTAACCGTAATTCGCTGTAATGGGCTTTACAACAATTGCAAGTTTTTTATTTTTTACCTGTCTTGTAGCTGTTATATCCTGGTTTAAAACACGCCGGAAAATTCAGCAGACTACAGATGCTCATTTTTTTGCCGACAGGAAAAACAATTTCTGGATTGTAGGGGGTGCGCTGCTGCTTAGTAATATTAGCGCAAATCAATTTATCGGTGAGAACGAGTCGATTTACATCAATAACATGAGTGTGATCGCCTGGGGTGTGAGCTCTGTTCTTGCAATGATAATAACCGCCGAACTTTTCTTGCCGATATACTTACGCACCGGTGCCATGACAATTCCTGATTTTTTAGGGAAGCGTTATGATGATTCAACCAGAAAGCTTGTAAGTATTGTTTTCCTGGCAAGTTATCTTATCAATTTATTGCCATCTGTATTATATGGCGGAGCTGTTGCCTTTACAGGAATGTTCAATTTTCTTGAGCCTTTTCAGTTAACGTATTGGCAAAATATATGGATAATGGTCTGGCTTATTGGTACAATAGGTACAGCATATTCTGTATTGGGTGGGCTCAGGGCTATCACGATATCAGATTCCATACTGAGCCTTGGCTTAGTGACTATCGGTATTGCAATTCCTTACTTCGGGTTTAAATATTTAGGTCACGGCGATTTGATGGAGGGTATGCAGTTGGTGTTATCACATAAAAAAGAACATCTTAATGCAATTGGCGGCCCTAAAGACCAAGTGCCATTCGATACCATATTTACGGGTATGTTTATCATTAACATGTACTACTGGGGTATGGAGCAGTATATAGTACAGCAGGCGCTGTCTGCAAAAAGTTTATCACACAGTCAGAGAGGTATGGCATTAGCGGCGTTCGGAAAGCTGCTTGGCCCTTTCTTAATAAACATACCGGGGCTGATAGGAGTGCACCTTTTTGACAACCTGGCTAATACTACAGAAGTATTTCCGCTTGTAGTGAAAAACGTTTTGCCTAAGTTTATGACGGGGCTAACGGCTGCCGTAGTACTCGGTGCTGCAATTACAACTTTTAATGCAGGCCTTAACAGCAGCAGTACATTATTTACCCTGAACCTGTATAAAGACTGGAAAGAAAAAAGAGGTCACAAATCTACCGAAAGTGAGCTCGTAAGAGTAGGAAAACGGTTTGAAATTGCCATAGCGCTTTTGGCAATGTTTGCAGCGCCATTTATTATTTTTTCAGATACCGGATTTTACACGTATGTGCAGCAACTCTCAGGGATGTTTAGTGTTCCTGTATTTACAATTGTTATAATTGGGTTCTTTACAAAAAAAGTTCCTCCACAAGCTGCTAAAACAGGAATAGTATTTTTCATTGCATGCTATATACTGTTTAATTATATCCTGAAGACAAATCTTCATTACCTGCATATCCTTGCCATATTGTTTTTGCTCACATCATTATACATGCTGCTGGCAACACGGTTTTATCCTCAATATACTTATAATGAGATAAAATTTAATGCTGTTCCTCTGTCGCCATGGAAAAGCCGATATTTATTTTACGTATTGTTATTAGCTGGCATGGTGCTCATTTTTACGTTATTCAGCAGAGCGGGTATCGCCTAATTTAATACGCTATTTTAGCGTTTTGATTCATTTTAACGCGTATAAATAATAGTATCAAAAAATTTAACCAAAAAAAATAATATTTTCTTAATCATCAATTTGGATGTAAAGGAAATATTTGTATGTTTGTATGAATAGAATAGTATAGTACAACTAGTGCTTTTTTATTTGTTAACCTAAAAACACATGTGTAAAATTATTAACCAATTACCCTAACATTTATGAGAAATATAATACGCTATTTATGTTTTTTGCTTTTAATTCTCTGTACCGCTTCCGGTTGGGCCCAAACTATTACCGGTAAGATTACAGACGGACAAAATATGCCCTTACCAGGGGCGACAGTATTGGTGAAAGGTACGCAGACATCTACTGCTACCGATATAGATGGAAATTATACCATAAAAGCTGCTGCCGGAAACGAACTTGAATTTAGTTATTTAGGTTTTATTTCGCAAACGATTGCGGTAAATTCAACAACTACAACATTAAATATTTCTTTGAAAGAAGATAATAAAGAACTTGATGAGATTATAGTGGTGGGGGCCTCTATAAAGAAAGGAGATCTTACCGGTGCGGTAGGAAGTCTTTCGGGAGCAAAACTTACAGAAACACCTACGCCTAACGTAGTTCAGGCTATGCAGGGACGTGTTGCGGGGGTATATGTACAGCAAAGTCCGGCTCCGGGACAGTCAGGCACAATAAGGATAAGGGGTAACAACTCACTTAACTTTGGCGGTAACCCAATATTTGTAATTGACGGTTTAATTACCGATGGCAATTTTGAAAATATCAACCCTAACGATATTGCAAGCATGGAAGTACTTAAAGACGCTTCGGCTACTGCATTGTATGGTTCAAGGGCGGCTAACGGTGTTGTGGTTATTACAACAAAAAAAGGTTCAAGATCGGGCGAGGCAAAAATCCAGTATGACACATGGACCGGTATATCTGAATTTGCAAAGACTATCCCGTTAATGAATGCCCAGCAGCTATTTGACCTTAGGGTAGATGCCTTTACCAATCGTTACATGGATGAAAATCCGGGCGCTGACCGCCAGGCTTACATTAACCAGATAACTTCTGACGGATCTACTGTATTTGCGCCTTATGAACTTGAAACGTACAGGAGTGGTAAAAGCTACAACTGGCTGGATCAGGTAACGCGTTCAGGCTTTCAGACAAACCATAACCTTAGCTTTAGCGGTGGTGGAGAAAAAGGGACTTATTTTGTAAGCTTTAGTTACAGTGGCCAGGACGGTCTTGTTAAAAATTCTGATTTTAAAAGGTATAATGCAAAAATTAACCTTACGCAGGATTTGAAGTCATGGCTCCAGTTTGGTACTAATACTACTTTTTCAAGAAGCGAGAATACTTACCAGGATGGCAGCATATTTGGTGTGGCGTTAGGAGCGAACCCGCTTTTACCTATAGACCCAAAAGTTACTTACCTTAGATTTGGTGAGTCGTTTGATCAAAACCTTTATAACCCTTTGGTAAGTCTTGATATTATAAATTCAAGTAAAAGAAACAGGCTTACGAGCAGTAACTACTTAAGTGCAAAGCCAATAAATGGGCTTGACATAAGGACTACTTTTTCTACAGAGATTACAGATCAGGCAAATTTTGATTACACACCGAGTTATACAGGCCAGTCAATTAGAAACTCTTATGATGGTGAAGCACACCACTGGAGATATGCACAGCTTAATTATCAATGGGACAATACAGTAAGCTATAGTAAGGTTTTTGCCGAAAAGCATGATGTGAGCGTATTAGGTGGAATCACTGTTATGAAAAATTCAGAAAACAATACCGACGTAAGGGCACGTGGATTTGTAAGTGACGACATGACGTATATGGCATTATCAGGTGCTTATCTAAAAGACAATGTTCAGTTAGGCTCTGGTTTTACAGATTATACGACCAAATCTTATTTTGCAAGGGCTAACTATACCTTTAATGGTAAATACAATATTACAGGAACGGTAAGGAGGGACGGCTCATCTAAATTTGGACCTAATGACAAGTGGGGTACTTTCCCATCAGTAGCGGCAAGCTGGGATGTAGCTAAAGAAAGCTTCCTTTCGGGTTCTGAAAAACTTAACCAGCTTAAGGTTCGTGTAGGTTACGGTATTGTAGGTAATCAAAATGTACCTCCATACAGATATTTTGCGCTGTACAATGCGCAGGTTAGCAATAACTCAGGTACTTATGAATCAGATAATTATGCTGATAATTTTAATCTTAAATGGGAGAGGCAAAAGCAGTTTAACGTTGGCCTTGATGCTGGTTTATTTAACAATAGGCTGACTATAAATGCTAATTATTTCAATATAAAGAATGACAATCTTTTAATGATACGTAATTTGCCTGTCACGGCAGGATATATGTATGTATTGCAGAATATTGGTGCTACTACCAATAAGGGTATAGAACTACAGGTTAGTGCTGATATCATCAAAAATGAGGATTTTAAATGGAATGTATCAGCTAATATTTCGTCAGCAAAAAATAAGGTTACTAAACTTTTTAATGATGCAACAGAAATTTACAATTTAGGCGGATACAGTAATAATGAAATTCAGCGTACGGGTAATTTTTTCTTAGGCGAATCTGTAAACACAGTTTATGCATTTCAGTATGATGGGATCGCTCAGCAGGGAGACGATCTAACTTCAATAGATTACGGCAGCAGAACAGTGCAGCCAGGTGATATTAAAATTAAAGACCGTAATGGTGACGGCGTTATAAACGATAACGACAGGTATGTGGTAGGTGATTTGAATCCTGATTATTACGGAGGTTTCTCTACCGATTTTAATTACAAAGGTTTTGCGTTGAATGCCGTATTTGCCTACTCAATAGGCGGTAAGCGACCAAGTTCTACTTATGAAAGTTATATGAATTCTGGAGGTATGAGTGCAGCGCATACAGATCTTTTAAACAGATGGACTCCTGAAAACACCAATACTGATGTGCCAAGGGCTTATTATGGTGGTGGAAGGTATACTTTAGGAGAAACAGATAAATCTATACAGGATGCTTCGTTCCTGAGGTTAAATGCGCTTACATTATCGTATACATTACCGGCTGATGTTACTGAAAATGTATATCTTAAAAATGTAAGAGTATATGTTACAGGATCTAATTTATTCCTTATAACTAAATATAAAGGATATGACCCCGAAGGAGGCGACTCTTATCCTAACTCCAGAATGATTGCCATGGGGTTAAACGTGACTCTTTAATAGGTTTAATTTTTAAAAAGTATTTATGAAAGCAAAAATTATAACAGCCTTTATGGCTTTAGCAATACTATCATCTTCATGTTCTGATTTTTTGGATGAGGATCCGCAAAGTTCACTTACTGCTGAACAGGCGTATGGTAGTTTAGGCAAAATAGAGCCAGTTCTCCTTGGAGCCTTGACCAAATGGAGAAATATGCAGAAAGACCGTGCCGGACTTTATACTTCTCTTGGTACAGATGAGGCACAGCAGGGCGCTTTCCAGGTAATAGGTGATGCAAACCAGGCAGGGCTCGACCTGTATAACGGTTTCCTTAGTCAGGAAAACCAACCAATTGGGCAGCTGTGGAATGACAGATGGCCGGTAATTGAAGTTGCCGCGCAGTCTATCAAAGCACTTGCTACCAACACCGAGGAAGATAGTGCAAAGCGTGATCTTTTGTTAGGCGAAGCCAGTTTTTTAAGAGCAACACTAATGTTTGAGCTTACACAATATTGGGGTGAAGTGCCTATTAATGATAAAGAGCGTACAGCGGAGTTGGGTCTAAAAAGGCAGCCTTTAGATCTGGTTTATTCTTACATAGTTGCCGATTTAGAAAGGTCGATAGAAAGACTTCCTGAAACTCAGAGTAATCCTTCGTTTCCTACTAAAGGTGTAGCTCAGGCGCTCTTAGGTAAAGTTTACCTTTATGCTCCTGCAGCTTCAGGATACCGCGACTACAACAAAGCAAAGCAATGGTTTGAGGCAGTAATTAATTCTGGGAAATACAGCTTGTTACCAAATTTTGCCGATTTGTTTGATCCTGCTTTTGCCAATTCAACAGAATCATTGTACGAATGGCAGTATAGCAATATTTATCCAGATAACAACCAAATACAGTGGCAGACTGGCTCAAGGGTTTTGGCTAACGTAGACCAGTATTGTTATTTTGGCGGTTACGACCTTATACTGCCTACCCAATACTGTTATAAAGACCAGGCCGATGGCGGTGTTTGGGAAGCAGGAGATACACGTAAAGATGTAAGTATCCGTTACGATTTTACATACAAAGGCGTTGTACCAACCCTGCCGGCAGGCCTTGGAGGAGATGAGCTCGATCCTCACATCAAAAAATATGAAGATATTCGTGTAGAGGGAGTGCAGTCTTTTTGGAATTCAGGTAAAAATAAAATTTTTATACGATATGCAGATGTACTTCTTAATTATGCTGAAGTACTTAATGAATTAGGCAATACAGGAGAAGCAGAAGGTTTTGTAAACCAGGTTAGGACCCGTGCCTTTGGCGGAAGCCTTCCTGCAGGTATGGCGTGGAGCGGACTTTCTCAGGACGAGTTCAGGGTAAGAATATTGGATGAGCGTATGCGTGAGCTTGCTTTTGAAGGGTGGAGAAGAATGGACCTTATCCGCACAGGGCATCTTGTGGATTATGTAAAAGCCAGAAATAAATGGGCTGCACAAAACGGAACTATATCTGAACACCACAATCTATATCCTATTCCTATTAGAGAGATAAAACTGAACGATGAGATTGGTCCTGAAAACCAGAATCCCGGTTATTAATTTTAAAATTGAGTTAGTGTGTTATTTATAGAAAATCTTAAGGAGTTGGGGGCAAATCCTTAAGTGTTTAGAGTTGTTTGGGTTATCGTCAAATTAAATGGAAGCTTTATAAGGTGTGAGAGTTTTATAATTGCCTTCCGTTTAACTTGGCAAATTGCTTAAGTGCTCATTAATTTAAGCTAAATGATAAACCTGCAGGGCCTTTACCTTGCAGGTTTTTATTTTAATTATGAAAAAAAATCTACTATCAATTATTAGCATAGGCATGACTTTTTGTAGCCTTGCACAGCAAAGGTTAATTGACAACGTCAATCCTTTTATTGGAACGGGTGCTGCTGCAGGTTCGCCATTATCAGGAAATAACTATCCCGGTGCAACAACGCCTTTTGGTATGGTACAGCTGAGCCCTGATACCCGTCACGCGCCTGACTGGAGTGTGGCGTGCGGTTATAATTATAATGATGCTGCCATTGCAGGATTTAGCCATACTCATTTAAGCGGTACAGGCGTTGCAGAACTTTTTGATGTTATGCTGATGCCTTTTACGGGAGAAGTCATAAAAAGAGAAGATGGGCAAAATCATTACGAGTCGTCGTTTTCACATCAGGAAGAAAAAGCACATCCGGGATATTACAGCGTAATGCTTAAGGATTACAATGTGAATGCCGAACTTACAGCAACAGCACACGCAGGTTTTCATCGTTACACATTTCCAAAAGGAAAGGATGCTCATATCATATTGGATTTGGAGCATTCTATGAAAAAATCAGACTGGAATACTAAGATCATCGCTTCTCAAATCACATTTATTGATGATCATACAATTGAAGGTTACAGGATAATTACCGGATGGGCACCAATGCGAAAAGTATATTTCAGTATGCAGTTTTCTAAACCCATTACTCATAATTCTGTTACAGATGGAAGTAACAGCTACGATAATATGAGAACGGTTAACGGAAATGCAATCTGGTCAGTTTTGGATTTTGATATGCACGATGGCGGCGAGCTTCTTGTAAAAGTTGGGCTATCGGCAACAAGCATGGAAAACGCAAAAATGAACCTTTCTTCAGAAATTCCCGACTGGGATTTTGACAGTATTTTAAAAGCTGCTGAAACAGAATGGGAAAATGAACTCGGAAAGATAAAAATAGAGGGCACGGCCGAACAGAAACAGATATTTTATACTGCTTTATACCATACCTTTTTACAGCCAAATATTTTATCAGATGTGAATGGCAGCTATCCTGCATCTGATCATACAATAAAAACGTCTGTAACACCCTATTACTCCACATTTTCGTTATGGGATACGTTTAGGGGAGCACATCCGTTGTATACGATCCTCCAACCGGAACGCACCACATTTTTTGTAGATAGCATGCTTAGTTATTATAACGATTTTGGCTATTTGCCGATATGGCAGCTATGGGGACAGGAGAATTACTGCATGATAGGCAATCACGCAATCCCAGTAATTGTAGATGCAATATTAAAAGGACTGCCGGGTATAAACGCTGAAGATGCTTTTGATGCAGTTAAGCAGTCGTCTATTAGAGAACATCCCGGGTCGCCTTTCGGTATTTGGGAAAAGTATGGCTATATACCTGAAAACCTTAAATCACAGTCGGTTTCGCTCACTTTAGAACTGGCATATGACGACTGGTGCGTTGCTCAGCTTGCTAAGAAACTAAATAAAACAGAAGATTATGAAAGGTTTAGCAGACGTTCACAATTTTATAGAAACCTGTATGATGCTCAAATAGGTTTCTTTCGCGCAAAAGACAGTACCGGGAAATGGATTGATCCTTTTGATCCTTTAAAATATGGAGCCAATGGCGGGTATCCATTTACAGAAGGCAATGGATGGCAGTATTTTTGGTATGTTCCGCACGATATAGCTAAGTTAGTAACTTTGGTGGGAGGGAATAAATCTTTTGCCAAAAAGCTTGATACTTTTTTTACGCTTGAAGATAAGCCGGAAGAAGTTAACGATAACGCTTCGGGTTTTATTGGACAATATGCACATGGTAATGAACCAAGCCACCATATTGCTTATCTCTACAGTTATGCAGGCCAGCCATGGAAAACGCAGCAGTATACAGCCGAAATTATGCATAGTATGTACAACACTACATCGGCCGGTTATGCAGGTAATGATGATTGCGGTGAACTATCTGCCTGGTATATTTTCAGCTCGCTAGGTTTTTATCCTGTTAACCCGGCTAATGGAATATACGTCATAGGTTCGCCGGCATTAAAAGAGGCGGTGATAAAACTTGAGAATAATAAGACTTTTACAGTTACCGCAAAAAATGCTTCGGCTGAAAACATCTATATTCAGAGTGCGAGATTAAATGGCAAGGCGTATACAAAGACCTACATAACCCACAATGATATTACGGCCGGGGGCAAACTCGATTTTGTTATGAGCAATAAGCCAAATAAAAAATGGGGTACAGGTAAAAATGACAAACCGCTTAAATAAATTTGTTACATGAAACATCTAAAATTCACTATTCTAAAATTCATACTCTTATTATCAAGTATTACACATGCCCAAGATAAGGCGTTATCCCTGTGGTACGATAAACCTGCAGATCAATGGGAACAAACCCTGCCGTTAGGAAACGGCCGTTTAGGAATGACACCTGATAGCGGCATCAAAACCGAAAAAATAGTTTTAAATGATATTACCTTATGGAGCGGTTCGCCTCAGGATGCCAATAACTATGAAGCCAGTAAATACCTGCCGGAAATCAGGCAGTTGCTATCGCAGGGCAAAAACAAAGAAGCCGAAGCATTGATAAACAAAAATTTTGTTTGCAAAGGCCCGGGATCAGGGTCCGGAGATGGTGCAAACGTCCAGTTTGGCTGTTACCAGGTATTGGGCTGCCTGCAGCTGGATTTTGACTATAAATCTAATGCATCGGCTAAAAATTATAAACGCCAACTGGATATCAATTCGGCTATTGCTAGAGCTACTTTTGAATTAGATGGTTTTACGTACACCCGTGAATATTTTGCAAGTTTTGGCGATGATGTCGCTGTTATAAAACTATCGGCAAATAAAAAAGCAGCACTTAATTTTGTTATAAACCTTGACAGGCCGGAGCGTTTTGAAACTTACAACGAAGATAACTCGCTTGTGATGAAAGGGCAATTAAATAATGGTACCGACGGAAAAGGAATGAACTACAAAGTGCGCATAAGGGCACTACTTAAAGATGGTACTTTGACAGGAGCCAATAGAAAACTTCAGGTTAAAGACGCCACTGAGGTTATACTTTATGTTTCTGCGGCTACCGATTTTATAGATAAAACATATGAAAAAACGATATATGAGCTTTTGGCTTCTGCCATGAAAAAGAGTTATGAAAAGCAAAAAGAAGAGCATACAAAAAACTTTCAGAAATTTTTTAATCGTGTAAGTCTGAGCTTGGGTAGTGACTCAAAAAAATCATTACCTACAGACCAACGCCTTGATGCCTATGTTAAAAATCCTGATGCCGACAATGGGCTTCCGGTGTTGTTTTACCAATACGGGCGCTATCTTGGCATTTGCAGTACACGTGAAGGATTGTTGCCTCCAAATCTTCAGGGATTGTGGGCACACCAGATACAAACACCCTGGAACGGCGATTATCACCTTGATGTGAATATCCAGATGAACTTGTGGCCAATGGAAACGGCCAACCTTGGCGAGTTAAACCTGCCATTAAAAGACCTCATGAAAAAGATGGTTCCGTATGGTGAAAAAACAGCTAAGGCGTATTATAATGCGGATGGTTGGGTAGCACATGTTATCACTAACGTATGGGGTTTTACAGAACCGGGCGAAAGCGCATCGTGGGGTATTGCAAAAGCAGGCAGCGGCTGGATGTGCAATAACCTATGGGATCATTATCTGTACTCAAACGACAAAAATTACCTGAAAGAAATATATCCTATTATAAAAGGGTCGGCGTTGTTTTACAACAGTATGCTTACAAAAGATAATGAATCTGGCTGGCTGGTAACGTCGCCATCAGTATCGCCCGAAAATTCATTTTACCTCCCAAACGGTGAGGAGGCTCATGTATGTGTAGGGCCAACGATTGACAACCAGATCGTTCGGGAGTTATTCAATAATGTTATTACCGCTTCAGAGGCATTAGGGACAGATGAAGATTTACGTATCGACCTTGTGCAAAAGCTGAAACAACTGCCTCCCGCCGGGGTAGTAGGACCTGATGGCAGGATAATGGAGTGGATGAAATCCTACAGAGAGCCGGATGCACAGCACAGGCATATCTCGCACCTTTATGGGTTATATCCGGCATCTTTAATTACACCTGAGGCTACGCCCGAATTGGCTGAAGCGGCAAAGAAAACACTTGACGTAAGGGGAGATGATGGCCCTAGCTGGTCTATAGCTTATAAGCAATTGTTTTGGGCGAGACTTAAAGATGGTAACCGGGCTTATAAATTATTAAAAACAATACTCCGCCCTACATTGGCTACAAACATTAATTATGGTGCAGGTGGCGGAGTGTATCCTAACTTACTTTCCGCAGGCCCTCCGTTCCAGATAGATGGTAACTTTGGTGCAGCAGCGGGCATAGGTGAGATGCTTTTGCAAAGCCATGCCGGTTTTATAGAGCTGCTGCCCGCAATTCCTGATGCATGGAAAAATGAGGGAGTTGTAAAAGGTCTTAAGGCGCAGGGAGGTTATGCAGTTAGCTTTACCTGGAAAAACGGTAAAATAACAGATTATAGAATTGCTTCTAAAAAAACAGGCAAGGTTAAAGTTAAGGTTAATGGAACTTTACAGGAAGTCACTACAAGCAAACTGTAACTTTTCAAATAATTTTATGTCTCGTCCTGAAAAAAGTTGACTATTTTTGATTATACAAATTTGATAAAAGTTCAGACATTTTCCAGTTGTCTGAACTTTTTCTTTTTAAAAGATATTAGTTTGACTTTATCCTGTTGATGCATCTGATTAGGCGTTAACATTGAACAACTCAGATGAGGCCTTAAGTTATTGTATGTTTTAATGCTCTGACAGGTTAATTTCTTTGCCTGGATTATATCCTCAAGTTTGTCAGAGAGACCAAACTCATCTTTTAATATTCCATTGACCCTTTCAGCAATTGCATTTTCATAGGGGTCTCCATTTTCTGTCATACTAATAGTAACATTGTTTTGTTTTAAATAATCAGTATACAGCTTACTGCAATATTGCAGCCCTCTGTCAGAATGGTGTATAAGTTTAGATGTTTTATATTTACGTTTATCCAACGCCCTTTTTAGAGCTTTAAGAGTAGAAGTTGCCTCCATGTTATTACAGAGTTCATATCCCATGATCTGTTTGGAGTAGGCGTCTGTAATGAGGTGTAGATCAGCGTTACCATCAAGTGTGTCAATGTAGGTTATATCAGCCACCCATAACTGTTCCGGTCGTTCCAGATGTACACCCTTGATTAAATTAGGATATTTTCTGAGCCAGTGTTTTGAGTTGGTTGTAACTGTATACTTGCGTTTTCGGTTAATCAACAATCCTTCATGCCTTAAAACAGAGAACAGTTTATCTCTTCCAATATGAATACTGCCTTGCGCTTTAAGTAAATAGTAAAGCTTACGTGTGCCTAGACGCGGCATCTGCCTGCGTAAAACAAGAACCGATTCCCTTGTATTCAAATTTTTTGAATCAGATATTTCCTTATAAGTTTGATGCTTATAATATGCCTGTTTACTAAAGCCAAACAACCCACAAAACATACTTACTCTTCTTGGGTAGGTTTTGGCAAGCTCGTCAATTGTTTGGCTACGTCTTTTTTTAAGATACTAATACCTTCTTCTTTTTCAGCTATAGAAATTAATTTCTCATACGCCAAAACCTTTAGCCTGGCTTCTTCTAATTGCTTTTCTAAATCTTTAATACGCTGCTTTTGTGGATCTTTCATAGGGCGACCATTATTGCCTGTTGGATAAACTAATTTACCATATTTACGGCACCAATCCAAAACCCTTGACTTACCACCAATACCATATTTGGCTTTTATCTGATCTTTGTTTAATATACCCCGCTCATATTCCCTGACAACGGCTCGTTTAAAGGCTTCGCTGTACCTAATACTCGGGGATAAACCTGTCCCCTTTAAATCCTGCTTTTTCCTGATGTTGACATTTATTAGTCAACCTATTTTAGGACTAGTCATTATAAAAGAAAACCCCGCACAAGCGGGGTTTTCTACACCAAATACAAATAACCCGGCACTTTAAACCCAACCGGACATTTCTCTTTTAAGCATCGCAGTGTGTATTGTCACACCCGAATGGCTTTTCTCTTCATCTAATACTTCTTTAAAGTTATTTTCAGCTTTAGTAGTATCTCCTAGACCAAAATACCCCAGTCCCTGCATATACAGGCAGTGAATTTTATTTCGCTTGTCAAGGTCGTCTTCCCAGATCATAAGATCAGGCAGGGATACAGCAAAATAATCAATGGTTACATGATCGTTTTTATGAGTTTGGCCATAGGCAACCAGTTTTTTAAATTGGCTGTTGGCTTCATCAGGCCTGTTTAATTTAAGTAATGCAAGTCCCTGGTAGAATATCTTGTCCGGCTGCTGATCGTTATAAAAAATGGCAGCTGCGGGTTCGCTTAGGCCCTCGCTGGCCATTGTAAACCAGTTATCAGCTTCTTTTGTATAACCTTTCTTTTCATAGGCTGCGCCCAGCAAGTAATAGATGTCGTTTTCCTGCGCTCCGGGTAATTTTCCTTCGCCTAAATTGTCAGGATATACCTGTGCCAGCTCAAGGTTGATGATGGCAGTATCATAATCTCCGTTTGTAATGGCTTGCTTAGCTATTTCTGTAAGGCTAATAATGTATTGCCCCGATACTTTCCCTTCACCGCCTTCCCAAGGGTGGAACTGGCGGTTTTGTAATAATGTAAGCGCTTTTTCGTGTTTACCTAACAGATTATACAGTGTAACCCTTTCGAGGTAAACATCGTCACGTTGGATAACCAATCCAAGATGTTCTTCCATAAAGGCAAGACGAAATACAAGGTCTTTGTTAAGACGTTTGTAGAGCTGGTCAAGTTCCATAAGTATACGTGCATCCTGTGTATCTAAAGCAAATGCTCTTTCAAGGCTTGCCAGTGCTCTTTCAGGATCATTCAGTTTGTTGTAATACGCTAACGACAAGTTACGGTGTGCTGTTGGGAAGCTATCATCTATACCTACCGATTTTCCCCATGCATTAACAGCGTCGCCATACTGTCTTGTTGAATACCAGAAGTTGCCTAAATAATAATGCGCCTTAGCATCTTCAGGGTTATTTTCTATTGCCAGCGTTAGTGCCTGCACTGCTTCCACCTGATTTGGGAAACAGTAATCAGGATTGGCTATGGCAGCTTTTTTCCAAGCTGTTTTTGCCTTATCGGTATTCTCTTTTTTATGATAGAAGGAAGCAAGATAATAATAGGCAAGAGGATATTCGTTGCTTGCATTTATGCCAAATTCAAGCAGGCTGATGGCTTCATCATAAAATCCGGCAGCTGCATAATCTAATGCATATTCAATATAGTTATGAATGTTATTACGAAGCAGTGCCTGCAGCTTTTCCAGTGTGTTACTATCTTTAGTTATCAGGTGTTTTTCATACAACACTCCATAATTAAAATGATCTTCTTCAAGATGATTTTCCGCCTGTTGCAGCGCCTTCTTATCGTTGCCCAATTTACGTAGCAATATTACCTGTAAATGAAGCGCCTTATGGTCCTGTGTGTTTTTTGATATCGCTTTGTTTACATGCGTCAGCCCGCTGGTAAAATCACTTTTGATGGCATCCAATTGTGCAATAGTAAAGTATGCCTGGTTTTGCCACGCTGCATTCCATGCCGATTTATAGAAAGCATCGTAAGCATCATTATTCTTACCCTGAAATTTAAGACATAAACCAAGATTGTATAACGGTTCGCCATCATACGGATTCGGGTTGCGCTGTGTCATTGTTTTTATTGCAGTACGGAAATAATACTCTGCTTCTGTAAATTTAGCGCGACGCATTAGCCAAAGTCCCATCGCATTATTACTGCGAATATCGCCCGGATCGCGTCGTAATGCTTCTTCATAATAAGGGATTGGACTATATGTAGCGTGACGGTATTGTTCTAAATGCTGTGCTGTAAGGAATAATTGTTCGTTATGTTCTATATCGGCAGGAGCCAGTGCAGGTTTTGCAGGTTCGGGGATTTCATTGGTGTTTTCACCTTCCCATTGCCAGTCTACTAAAACATTTCCTTTTTCATCGGCCACAGTAACAGATAATCCTTCAAGGGAATTTTTCTTAAAGCTTACAGACTTCTCAAATGATGTTTCGGGAGACGCATTGTATTTTTCCTCAAGGATAGTCGTATCGTTGTTTTTTACGGTAACAGTTGTATTTGGATAGACTCCGGTAGTATAGGCCTTTATTATAAGATTTTCGCCTTCTGGTTCTATGTTAACCATAGCATTTTGTGTAGCATTTTTAACGATGCCTAAGTCGCGGTAAGGCATAAAATACTGCACAAAGTCCTTTTGTTCTCCCGGCATTAACCAGGAAAAATCAGGCTGGTTATCGGCATATACACCACACATTAACTCAATGTACGGACCATCTACATCGGTAAGGTTATGGTCCCACGCCTGGCCAAAGTCGCCATGCCCCCAGGTCCATTGTTTTTTACCGGGCGATACATGGTGGTTAGCCACATGCAAAAGTCCGCCCTTAGAATCATTTTCATAGCCTCCCACAAAATTATATTTTGAGGTAATTGCCATATACGAGGTTGGAACCGGGATATTCTTGTATCGTGAAATATCGGTTCCGGGAGAGTAGTCCACTTTATAATAGGTGCCTTTTGCAATGGGAAAAGACGATACATCGCGTTTGCCGTGGTCAAAAACTGCATTTACATCGGGCGGGAAAACCGACTGGTAATCATCGTTTACCTTAACAGCAGGATTGGCCCACCAAAGGAACGTTTGCGGAAAAGGAGTACGGTTATACAGCTTTGCACGTATTTCAAGATACGATTTGTCAGGATGTAATGTGAAGCCCGCCATGCCTTTGGTACGAAACATACGTTCCAGTTCGCTGCACCATACTGTAGCACTGCCGTCAGGATATTCCTCTATCGTAAAATCTACAGCGTCAAAAGTGCTGGGACGGTGATGCTGCGGCCAGTTGAACTCTATACCTCCTGAAATCCATGGACCCGTAAGCCCCACCAGTGCAGGTTTAATAACCTGGTTGTAATATACAAAATGGCGTTGCTTAGTCTTGTCATAGGCCATGTGCACACGTCCGCCAAGTTCAGGCAGTATCATTATTTTTACAAAATCATTTTCAAGAAAAACCGCCTGATATTCCTTATCAATCTTTTCGTTGGCAATCTTCTCTATAACAGGATAAGGATAAACAGATCCGCTGCTTCCCTGATAAACTCTTTTCTCAATAAATACGGGGTTTTTTTCAGGTTTGCCCGCTTCATATGTGGGAAGGATTATTTTTTCCTTCCAAACATTTACTTTTTTCATAATTCGTGGAGATAGATTTATTTTTTGGCTGAATTCTTTCTGTCAGAGAGAAGTTCCTCTTCAATTTCTTCAAGGGTCTTGTTCCTGGTTTCAGGTAGATTACGTAATACAAATACAAAACCTGCAGCGCATATCATGCCGTAGATCCAAAAAGTTCCCGAAGTACCAAGCGTATTATTAAGCAAAGGGAATGTTTGTACCAAGAGAGCAGAGGCTATCCACAAAGCGAAGGTGGAGATAGACATCGCGATACCACGGATACGGTTAGGGAAAATCTCTGAAAGAATTACCCAGACTATTGGCGCAAGAGACATGGCATAGATTGCAATTGCCAATAATACCAGTATAAGCAATGGAAGCCCTGTAATATTGGCGTAATAAAAATACCCCATTATGGCATAGATTATTGCGAGTCCGCCTGAGCCTAACAGCATCAGTTTTTTACGGCCAAACCTGTCAACTGTACCCATAGCCACAATAGTGAAGATAAGATTGATGCTTCCTGTTATAACGATATTCATAAACAGGTCGTTGATGCTGTATCCTGCCGAAACAAATATTTCCTGGGCGTAGTTAAAAATGATATTGATGCCGCACCATTGCTGAAAAGCAGCCAAAACAATACCTATAAGAAGTATAGAAAGTGTTCGTTTGTCTAAAAGTAATTTCAGGTTGGCTTTACGATCTTCAACTATAAAATTTTCCCTGATTTGGGTTATAGCAATTGAAGCATAATTCGCATTCCCAATTTTTGTTAGCGTTACTCCTGCTTTTTCAAATAAGCCCTTTTTTGCATGGTAGCGCGGACTTTCAGGTATCAAAAACATCAGCAAAAAGAATAATACCGATGGAAACATACCTGCCCAAAACATCCAGCGCCAGCCGGTTTGGCCGTTCCATGAAGCCAGTATATCGGCAGGAGTAAATCCGTCAGGGATTGCCTCAGTAATAAGCATATTTGTAATTTGAGCGCTAAGTATACCTATAACTACCGTAAGCTGATTTATGGATACAAACATTCCCCTGGTTTCGGGAGGTGCAATTTCTGCAATGTATAATGGCGAAATCGTAGATGCTATACCAATGCCAACACCACTGATAATGCGCCAGGTAATAAAAGCGTCAAAAGTTTGCGAAGCCCCAGTGCCATACATCGAGATGCTAAACAAAATAGCAGCAACTATAAGTAGAGGGCGTCGGCCATATTTATCGGCAAGCGAACCGGCAACTGCAGCTCCTGCCATACAGCCCACAAGTGCGCTACTCATTGCCCATCCCTGAAGGGCAGGTGAGTCGGCAATGCCAAAGAATACTTCGTAAAAAGGTTTTGCACCGCCAATAACCACCCAGTCATACCCAAAGAGTAAACCACCCAGTGCTGCTACAAGGCTAATGGACAGTAAAAATGTATAGTTATAATTTTTCATAAAAGGTTTTTAAAGCAGTTGTAAATTTAGCGGGCTATAACCTTTTAGCTATGGATATTATTTTTAAAAAAATGGACAATACTATTATAAAGTAGTATGGTTTGACGATGTATCGAAAACGGTTGCGTTAATGGCGGTATTCCTTGCGGTACTGCAATGGTGGAGTGCTCATTATTTTCTTGAATAAACGTGAAAAATACAATGGGTCGTTAAAACCAAGGGCAAAGCTTATCTCTTTTACGCTCATGGTTGTGAAGCTAAGGTACTGACAGGCTTTTTGTATCTTTAGATAATTAAAATAATGTATTGGCGAATAACCGGTACGTTTTTTAAAAAGTGTAAAAAAGTGTGATGGCGAGTAATTGAAATGTGCCGCTATAATATCAATTTTAAGTACTGAATCCAGATTTTTTTTCATATACTCTATAACGGCATCAACTGTATTATTCTCTGAATTTTTCCTGACTTCGTCAGCAAAAAAGCGGTCGTATAAAAATGCATTGAGCAATTGCCATAATGACAGGTTTGCATATTCAAGATTTGATTCACTATAGCCGCTTTCCATTACACTTATAAGAGAATCGAAAAGGCTTATTCGGCGTTCTTCTAACGACAGTAATGGAACGCCGTCAGGATGCTGTGCCGCAAATTTTTCGTAAAAGTAAGGCGCCTGCACCCCTGTAAAGTGCAGCCAGTAAATGCTCCAGGGATTACTTTCTTTTGCATAATAAGAATGGGCTACGCCGGGTGGTATTATATAATAGGTGTTGGCTTTAACAATCACCTCTCGGTTCTCTACAGAAATTACTCCCTCTCCTTTGTAACAATATATAAGTATATATTGCTTGCTTCCGTTTTTACGTCGTATTTCGTGATGGCTGGCATTCGGAAAAAAGCCTATATCGCTAAAATATAAAGATGCAATAAGTGGATTTTTCTTAATTCCGGATATGATATTTTTGGGCAGAACGATCATTCGCTGTCCAAGAAAACCCTGTTTTATTGAAGTATCCATCACCGTTAATTTAAATTAATGAAGCGTAATTTAATCCATATTTTTAAAACGAATATCCATTTTAGTAAAAAGATTCAAAAGTATTTTTGAATTGCTATTACGTTTGATGTGCGATGTAAAGTAAATTGCATAAAATTTATTGGACTGAAAAGGCATATTTAAAAAATAGCTATAATCATTATATATTATATGATAGAATACAAGAATGTTGGAGAATATGGTGGCAAAGGTCTATTCGAATTCAGAATTACGAATGATCATGGTAATTATGTTGATCTAATTAATTACGGAGCCATAGTAAAATCCATAGTCGTGCCGGACAGGTATGGAGAAAAGGCCAATGTGGTTTTAGGTTATCCGACGACAGAAGGCTATATAACAGATCCTTCATACATGGGGGCAACGGTAGGGCCATTTGCTAACAGGATCGCTAATGCGCAATTTGAGATTGATGGTAAAATATATTCGCTTGATACAAATGACGGGGTAAATAACAACCATAGTGGCAGCGCGGGTTTTCATAATAAGGTTTTTGATTTTACTATTTCTGATAGCGAAGTAATCTTTTTCTATAAAAGCATAGATAGTGCCGGAGGCTTTCCCGGCAGTATAGAAACCAGGGTAACCTATAAATGGACGGACGATAATGAACTCATTATAGATTTCAAAGTAATGACAGATAAGCCTGTTCCAGTAAACCCGACCAATCATTCTTATTTTAATCTTTCAGGATGCGACGAGAAGATACAGGCACACCGTCTTATAATCAAAGGATCTAACATTCTTGAAAGTAGTCCCGATTATATCCCTACAGGAAAGATTATTCCGGCGGGCAGCCATTTTTTTAACGGACAGCAAATGGGAGATGCTATGAAAGACGGCGGTATCAATAATTATTACATTTTTGATTCGGACATAAAACGGGATGAAGCCATGTGTACATTATGGGAAGGAAATTCAGGAAGAAAAATGGAAACATTCACGACATATCCGGGTGTGCAGCTCTATACGGGAGATTTTTTAGGTGGTGATGTAGATTCGGCACACGGAAAACCGTACACACCATTTGACGGACTTTGTTTAGAATGCCAGTTATACCCTGACAGCCCAAATCATAAACATTTTCCGGAAACAATATTACGTCCGGGTCAAATCTGTAACCATTCCGTTACTTATAAATTTGGGCTTATAGCCTAAGAAAATAATTTATTGGTAAACATCAGTCCTATTAAAACACGGAAATTTTCCGGTTAAAGTTTGTACTGTCGCTCGGTAATCATGTGTATCTTTGGGAATAGTAACTAATAAAGCTATCTATGAAGAAAATAGGATTTTTATCTTTTGGACATTGGGCCAATCATCCTTCCTATCAGGCTCGTACGGCAAGCGATACACTACTCCAGTCCATTGATCTGGCTGTAGCAGCAGAAGAAATAGGGTTAGATGGTGCTTATTTTCGGGTGCATCACTTTGCGAGGCAGTTGGCATCGCCTTTTCCTTTGCTTTCCGCAATAGGTGCCAAAACGAAGCAGATAGAGATAGGTACCGGGGTAATAGATATGAGGTATGAAAACCCATTATATATGGTTGAAGATGCGGGCGCGGCAGATATAATTTCTGAAGGGCGTTTGCAATTAGGAATCAGCAGAGGTTCGCCGGAACAGGTAATTGAAGGTTGGCGCTATTTTGGTTATGAGCCGTCGGAAGGTGAGACAGATGCAGACATGGGTCGAAAAAAAGCCATGGAATTTCTGGAAAGGCTTAATGGTGTAGGATTTGCTCAATCAAATCCATCGCCAATGTTTCCGAATCCTCCCGGTTTATTGCGTCTTGAGCCACACTCAGAAGGGCTGCGGGAACGTATATGGTGGGGAGCAGCCTCTAATGCCACTGCTATCTGGGCAGCCGAAAACGGTATGCATTTGCAAAGTTCTACGCTTAAGTATGATGAAAACGGAAAACCTTTCCACATTCAACAGGCGGAGCAGATCAGATTATATAAGGAAGCCTGGAAAAAAGCCGGACATAAGCGGGAACCGCGGGTTTCAGTGAGCCGATCGATATTTGCGCTGGTCAACGACCAGGACAGGTACTACTTTGGAGAACAGGGCAGGGGGGCTGATAGTTTTGGCTATATAGAAAGTGATAAGCGTGCAATATTCGGGAAGAGTTACGCGGCTGAACCGGACAAGCTCATCGCAGAGTTAGCTCAGGACGAAGCTATTCAGGAAGCCGATACGTTGTTGCTTACTATACCAAACACGTTAGGCGTTGACTACAATGTGCATGTATTGTCTGCAATAATGGAACATGTAGCCCCGGCACTTGGTTGGCGTTAGAATTAAAAAAAATACACATTAAAGTGACCTCCTGTTCAAAGAACAGGAGGCTTTTATTTTAGTATTAAAATAAATAAGAAAAAGATTGCACGGGTTAAAATATTTTCTACATTTGTATTATTACAAAACATATGAACACAAATACAATCATTACAATATCAATTATCAGCATTATTGTCATTAGCAATAAAGCAGGAATGGTAGTGTAATAATTTAATATAAATATACAGAGCCGTTCCCTAAAGGAGCGGCTTTTTTTGTTTACAGCTATGCAGAACATATCAATTATTATCGCGATTATTGTCATTATTCCCTTACCCAAGTGAGAAGGAAGGCATACTCGTATAGTATAACCCTTGCAGCCCTTCTCATTTGAGGAGGGTTTTTTTTATGACCAAATTTTAAAACATCTATATATGTATTATGACAATAACACAGTAATTTATTTCAACGGAAACTTTGTAAAAGCTGCCGAAGCAAAGACCGATCTCTATGGGCAATCCCTCCATTACGGGTATGCGGTATTTGAGGGCATCAAGTCGTACCATACAGAAAACGGCACCAAAATCTTTAAGCCGAAAGAGCATTACGACAGGCTTCGCAAATCGGCGGAGACAATGCACATCCCGTTTAACTATACAACAGAGCAGCTTACAGAGCTGTCATATGAACTGCTTAAAATAAACAACTTTAGTAATGCTTATCTAAGGCCGTTGCTTATCTGTTCGCCCAATATGGGATTGTCCAAAGGACAGGAGAGTTATCTGGCTATAGAAGCGTGGGAGTGGAGCAATGGCTATCTGGCTAATAAGATGCGTATCATGACCTCGTCTTACGAACGTCCGAATCCTAAAGCTTTTCACGTTGAGGCAAAAGTGAGCGGACACTACGTAAATTCTATACTTGCATGCCAGGAGGCTAAAGATAAAGGGTATGATGAGGCCCTGGTGCTGGATTCTAACGGTTACGTAGCCGAAAGCTCAGGGGCTAATGTGTTTTACGAAAAAGAAGGCGCCTTATATACACCTGCAAAAGGCAGTATACTACCGGGAATTACACGAGCCACGGTTTTTGATATCTGTAAAGAGCTGGACATTCCTGTCTATGAAAAGTTTTTTACGCCTAATGAGATGCGCGGGGCTGATGCTGCATTCTTTTGTGGAACAGCTGCTGAAGTTGTGGCGCTTGAATCATTAGACGATGTAGCATTTACCAAAGACTGGGATAATAGCGTAAGCAGCCTTATTCAAAATGCTTACAGAAACCTTGTTGTGGGTAAGAATCTTGAAGAATTTAAACTTCAGCTACGATAACCATGGCAACAGAATTAAATAGTTACTCAAAGATTTTTACGCAAGATGATACACAGCCTGCAGCAAAAGCCATGCTCTACGGGATAGGCTTTACTGATGACGATATGCAAAAAGCACAGGTAGGTATTGCCAGTATGGGATATGACGGAAATACATGCAATATGCACCTCAACTCGTTGGCAGCAGTAGTCAAGAAAGGTACATGGGAGCAGGGACTTGCGGGGCTTGTATTCAACACCATTGGCGTTAGCGACGGCATGAGCAATGGAACCGATGGCATGCGTTACTCGCTGGTAAGCCGTGATGTTATCGCCGACAGCATTGAAGCTATTTGCGGTGCACAATATTATGACGGACTCATAACCCTCCCGGGATGCGATAAAAATATGCCAGGCAGCATTATAGCTATGGGAAGACTGAACCGACCGTCCATCATGGTATATGGCGGTACAATTGCACCGGGATGTCATAAAGGCCAGGATCTGAATATAGTTTCTGCCTTTGAAGCGCTCGGACAAAAAATAGCGGGTGCATTGCCCCAAGAAGAATACCAGGCGATAATTCGCAATGCATGCCCGGGCGCCGGAGCCTGCGGTGGTATGTATACAGCAAACACTATGGCTGCGGCTATAGAAGCGTTAGGTATGAGCCTGCCTTATTCGTCATCTAACCCTGCACTTAGCCCCCAAAAGCAGGAAGAATGCCTTGAGGCAGGCAGGTACATTAAATTACTTTTAGAAAAAGACATTAAACCGTCTGACATCATGACGCGCAAAGCTTTTGAAAATGCCATGCGTATTGTAGTGATACTTGGCGGAAGCACTAATGCAGTACTTCACTTTATTGCCATGGCAAAAAGTGTAGATGTGGTTGTTACCCAGGATGATTTTCAAAGAATGAGTGACACTACACCGGTATTGGCCGATTTTAAGCCCAGCGGTAAATACCTCATGCAGGACCTGCATAACAAAGGCGGCATACCTGCTGTAATGAAATACCTTTTACAGGAAGGGCTGCTGCATGGCGACTGTCTTACAGTTACAGGAAAAACACTGGCTGAAAATCTCGAAAATGTACCATCGCTGGATTTTGATACCCAAAAAATAATCAGGCCATTATCCGATCCTATAAAAGCTACGGGCCACTTAAGGATACTGTATGGTAATCTCGCAAGTAAAGGAAGCGTGGCAAAAATTACTGGTAAGGAAGGTGAACAGTTTACCGGCCCTGCACGTGTGTTTGATGGCGAGAAAAACCTGATAGAAGGTATATCGCTGGGGAAAGTGCAACCGGGCGATGTTATCGTGATAAGGAACGAAGGCCCTAAAGGTGCACCGGGTATGCCTGAGATGCTTAAGCCTACAAGTGCCCTTATTGGCGCCGGACTGGGTAACAGCGTTGCCCTTATAACCGATGGCCGTTTTAGCGGAGGTACGCATGGTTTTGTAGTAGGCCACATTACCCCTGAAGCCTTTGATGGCGGAGTTATAGGGCTGGTTGAGGATAACGACATTATAGAGATAGACGCTGTGAATAACACGCTTAACCTCAAAGTGAGCGACGAAGAAATAAGTAAAAGGAGAGCTGTATGGATACAGCCGGAACTTAAAGTAAAAAAAGGACTGTTGTATAAATATGCTAAAACGGTATCATCGGCTGCAGAGGGCTGTGTTACTGACGAGGCCTAACCAAAATTGATTATGGATAATTCTGTAGAACAAATAACACAACCCGTTGCAAAAGAGGCTCCCATATCCCTTAGTGGGGGGCAGATATTGCTTGAAGCTTTTTTGCAGGAAGGGGTAAAAACCATTTTTGGGTATCCCGGTGGGGCTATTATGCCTATTTATGATGCGCTGTATGACTATACCGACAGGCTTGAGCATATATTGGTCCGCCATGAGCAAGGTGCCATACATGCAGCACAGGGGTATGCAAGGGTATCTGGTAAAACAGGAATTGTATTCGCGACGAGCGGACCGGGTGCTACAAATCTCGTTACCGGCCTTGCCGATGCACAGATAGACAGTACACCGCTTGTATGCATTACAGGTCAGGTATTTGCACACCTTTTAGGTACAGATGCCTTTCAGGAGACTGATGTGATCAACATTACGATGCCGGTTACAAAATGGAACTATCAGGTTACTGATGCCGAAGAACTTGTAGAAGTACTAGCGAAAGCTTTTTACATTGCCGCTTCAGGAAGGCCGGGGCCTGTACTTATTGATATCACAAAAAATGCGCAACTGCAAAAGGTAGATTTTTACGGATATAAGAAATGCAGTTTTATAAGAAGTTACCGCCCGTATCCGCCTGTAAAACAAGATAAGATTGCAGAAGCAGCTGAGCTGATCAATAATGCGAAGCGTCCGTTTGTAGTTTTTGGACAAGGAGTGATATTGGGTGGTGCAGAAGCTGAATTTAAAGCTTTTATCGAGAAAGCAGGGCTTCCTTCGGCGTGGACAATCTTGGGTATGAGTGCCATCCCTACAAATCATCCGTTAGGTGTTGGGATGGTGGGGATGCATGGTAATTATGGCCCGAACCTCCTGACTAACGAATGCGATGTGCTTATCGCTATAGGTATGCGGTTTGACGACCGCGTTACCGGTAGGCTCGACCAGTATGCTTCGCAGACAAAAATCATCCATATGGATATAGATGCCGCCGAGATCAACAAAAATGTAAAGGCCGATGTTCCGCTACTTGGCGATTGCAAAACAATACTGCCTTCACTAACTGAATTAGTAGACAAAAAAACACACGAAGAATGGCATAATAAATTTAAAGAATGCTATGAGAAAGAAGTGAATAAGGTAATCCATAACGAAGTATATCCTACCGATGAGGTTTTGACAATGGGTGAGGTAATACGTCTTATCAACGAACTTACCGAAGGCAACGCAATTTTAGTAACTGATGTTGGCCAGCACCAAATGGTTACCTGTCGTTATGCCGAGTATAACCATTCTAAAAGCAATGTTACAAGTGGGGGATTGGGTACAATGGGCTTTGCGCTTCCGGCAGCTATTGGGGCTTCCTACGGCGATCCTACAAGGCCAACAATAGCCATAATAGGTGATGGTGGTATCCAGATGACGATACAGGAACTGGGAACTATTATGCAGTTTAAACCTAATGTAAAAATCGTAATCCTGAACAATTGCTTTTTAGGTATGGTGCGCCAGTGGCAGCAGCTTTTCCACGAAAAAAGATATTCGTTTGTAGATATCCAGAGTCCGGATTTTGTAATGGTAGCTAAAGGTTATGGCATACTAGGGCAAAGTGTTTCAAAAAGGGAAGGCCTGAAAAGTGCTCTTGAGGAGATGCTGAACAACGACGGCAGTTATCTGTTAGAAGTTATGGTAGGCAAGGAGAACAATGTCTTCCCAATGGTACCACAAGGCAAAAGCGTATCAGGGATTGTATTAAGCCGTGAAGAAATGTAATTAATCTAAGACAATCAAATCATGAAACAGGAATTCACAATAACGGCTTATACAGAAAATCATATTGGTATGATAAACCGTATTGCCATCATTTTTTCGAGAAGGAAAGTTAATATCGACAGCATTAACGCAGGTCCAACGGAAGTAAGCGGCATTTACCGCTTTACTATAGTGCTTACCCATAGCGAAGATATGGTGCAGAAAATAACATTGCAGATAGCGAAACTAGTTGAGGTGTTAAGAGCATTTTACAACAAAGATGAAGAACTTGTATGGCAGGAAATGGCCATGTATAAAGTGCCTACAAAAGTTATCGCCGAACAGGTAAAAGTAGAGCGATTACTCAGGCAATACGGCGCTAATACAGTTGTGATCCGTAATGATTATACCGTATTTGAAACTACAGGCCACAGGGAAGAGATAGATGCCTTAGCAAATGCTCTTGCGCCGTGGGGACTTATAGAATTTGTAAGAAGCGCGCGTATAGCCATCATCAAAGCCAGCGAGGGTTTGCATCAGACACTACTGGAGTTTGAAGAGAAACATCCGTCGAAACCTCATTTTAATGATGAGAAAATTGGCAAACCAAATAAAGAATTTACACTTTAAAATCAAACAATCAATACTATAAAAAACAAACTAAAATGGCAAAATTAAATTTTGGAGAAACAGAAGAAAACGTAGTAACAAGAGAAGAATTTCCGTTAAATAAAGCAAGGCAGGTGCTTAAAGATGAGGTTGTTGCCGTTATAGGCTATGGGGTACAGGGACCGGGACAGGCACTGAACCAGAAAGACAATGGCATAAACGTTATCGTTGGCCAGCGTAAAAACTCAAAATCATGGGATAAGGCAGTAGCCGATGGATTCGTTCCGGGAGAAACGCTTTTTGAGATTGAGGAAGCGCTTGAAAAAGGGTCAATCATTTGTTACCTGTTGAGTGATGCCGCACAGATAGAGTATTGGCCTACGGTAAAAAAACACCTTACGCCGGGTAAAGCATTATACTTCTCCCATGGTTTTGGTATTACTTTTAACGAACGCACAGGTATTGTCCCTCCGGCAGATGTTGATGTGTTTCTTGTAGCCCCAAAAGGATCAGGAACGTCGCTGCGCCGTATGTTTTTACAGGATCGGGGACTTAATAGCAGCTTTGCCATCTATCAGGACGCTACTGGTAAAGCCTGGGACAGAGTAGTGGCACTGGGTGTAGCTATAGGCAGTGGTTATCTTTTTGAGACCGATTTCAAAAAAGAAGTATACAGCGATCTTACGGGAGAGCGTGGAACGTTAATGGGAGCTATACAGGGCATATTTGCGGCACAGTATGATGTGTTGCGTAAAAAAGGGCACAGCCCGTCTGAAGCATTTAATGAAACGGTTGAAGAACTTACGCAATCGCTTATGCCATTGGTAGCAGAAAATGGGATGGACTGGATGTATGCCAATTGCAGCACTACAGCACAAAGGGGGGCATTAGACTGGTGGAAACGTTTCCGCGATGCTACGTCGCCATTGTTTGAAGAATTGTACGAAAATGTCGCGGCAGGCAACGAGGCACAGTTATCTATAGACAGTAACAGTAAACCCGATTATCGCGTTAAGCTCGAAGCTGAGTTGCGTGAGTTGCGCGAGAGCGAAATGTGGCAGGCAGGCAAAACGGTGCGCAGCTTACGACCTGAAAATAATTAAATCATCACTATGGATACACAACCCTTAACCTATTTTCCCTGTATTGATGATGTAAGAACCGCTGCAGAAAGGCTCAAAAGCATTATCAATGAAACACCACTGGCGTACAACAGGACAGCTTCTGAAAAATACGATGCCAATATATTATTTAAGAGGGAAGACCTGCAACAGGTACGTTCTTACAAGATAAGAGGTGCTTATAATAAAATGGCATCACTTTCTAATTCAGAATTGGAACAGGGTATAGTATGTGCCAGTGCCGGTAATCATGCACAGGGGGTTGCACTGGCTTGCAATAAAATGCGTATTAAGGGAACAATCTTTATGCCTGTTCCTACGCCTATGCAAAAGGTAGAACAGGTTAAGATGTTTGGTGCAGATGCCGTTCAGATCGTTCTGTCAGGTGATACTTTTGATGAGGCGAAAGAAGCTGCTTTGCTATATAGCGCTGAAAATAGCACCATTTTTATTCACCCATTTGATGATGCTTATATAATAGAAGGGCAAGCAACTGTTGGCCTTGAAATTTTAGAGCAGTCAGCAAAGCCGATTGATTATGTTTTTGTGCCGGTAGGCGGTGGCGGGCTGGCTGCCGGACTTTCAGGTGTATTTCATTTACTCTCTCCCGAAACGAAAATTATAGGGGTAGAGCCTTCCGGCGCCCCAAGTATGAAAATGGCTATGGAAAAAGGAGAGCCCGTATATCTGCCGCGCATTAACAAATTTGTTGATGGTGCTGCTGTGCAACAGGTGGGTAATCTTACATTTGATATTTGTAAACTGGCTTTACATGACATGATCACGGTAGATGAAGGCAGCGTGTGCGAAGTGATCCTTTCGCTTTATAACAGGGATGCAATTGTAGCTGAACCTGCAGGAGCCCTTTCGGTAGCAGGCCTTGATATTTACCGGGAAGAAATCAAAGGGAAAACTGTTGTCTGTATTATTAGTGGCAGCAATAACGATATTACCCGGATGGAGGAGATCAAGGAGCAGGCGTTGCTGTACAAAGGGTTAAAACATTACTTTTTGGTAAAATTTCCGCAGCGGCCTGGCGCACTACGGGAATTTGTTATGAATGTAGTTGGTCCCGATGACGATATTACCTACTTTGAATACACCAAGAAGAATTCAAAAGAAAAGGGTACGGCGATAGTGGGTATAGAATTGAAAGATGCAGGCGATTTTAAATCCCTGAATGACAATATGAAATCGCAGGGATTTTTTATTGATTATCTAAATGAGCGGCCAAGCCTTATGAATCTATTGATCTAAATATTTTTATATAAAAAAGCGCCAATTGTAAAGCAATTGGCGCTTTTTTCTTGAAATACAAAATTTCAACTTGCTGTTTTAAAATTTCTTACAATAATCTAAAATAATATTTGCAATAAAAAACGAACTTTTTAGTTATATAACTACAAATATAGTTGTGTAACTAAAAAAATAGTTTTAAGTTTGGAATACTAAATAAGATACCATGCAAAAGTTAACGAATAAAGAAGAAGAAATAATGCACATACTATGGAAGCTTGAAAAAGCTTTTGTAAAAGATGTGCTGATGGAAATTGAAGATGAAAAGCCTCATTACAATACCCTTTCTACCATAATAAGGAACCTTGAGGAAAAGGGATATGTAAATCATAATGCTTATGGTAATACACATCAATACTATCCTGTGGTAAGTAAGGAAGACTACAGAAAAGGTTTTATGAGCAATGCTATAGAGAGTTACTTTAACAACTCTTATAAAAGCATGATATCTTTCTTTGCGAAAGAAGAAAAAATAAGCGCTACAGAGCTTCGCGAAATTCTTGAGATGATAGAAAAAAAGGAATGATATGGAAAACTTTATCATATATGCAGCCAAAGCATCGGGTCTTATTGCACTTTTTCTTATTGCATATCACGCCCTGCTTAAAAAAGAGACTTTTTTTACCTCTAACCGTGGTTTCCTTTTAGCGGGACTGTTTACTGCTGCCCTGCTGCCATTTGCAGAATATACTAAAGTTATATGGGTAGATCCTGCCCCTAAGGCAGAAGTTACAGAGCAAGCCCTGCAAACGGTAAATATCAATCAGCTACTTGCAATGCAGCAGCAATTGCAGGCAGATGCAGCAATTGAAAAGTCGTTAACAATAAGTTGGTGGAACGTGGTAGTTGTTATATACCTGTTAGGAGTGGTATTCTTTATTCTTCGTCTAGTTATGGATTTCGCATCCATAAGACGTATATTAAAAGGCAATAAAATTACTAAAGACGGGCGCTATAAACTTATAGATTCAATAAAGGTCTCATCACCCTTTTCCTTCTTTAATTATATCGTCTATAATTCAAAGATGCTTGCAAGTGAAGAACTTGAAAGTATTATAAGCCATGAAAAGGTGCACAGCAGGCAGAAACATTCGGTAGATATGATAATCAGCCAGTTGTTTTGTATTGCCTTCTGGTTTAATCCTTTAATGTGGCTGTATAGAAGATCAATTTCACAGAACCTTGAATTCATTGCAGATGCTGTTGCAATCAGGCAGCTGGACGACAAAAAGTCGTATCAAAAAACCCTGCTGAAAATTACGCTTCAGCCGGAGTGTATTGCAATCACTAATCATTTTTATCAATCATTAATCAAAAAACGAATCGTTATGTTAAACAAAAAACAGTCTAAGAGACGAAATTCCTGGAAGTATGCTATTGTACTCCCGGCGCTGGCAGCCTTTATGCTTGCCTTTCAGGTAAAAGTAATAGCACAGGAAAAAGCAGCAACAGTTGTCAGTACATTAACTGACGACACAAAAGTCTCTATTAGTGTTGATAAAGACGCTAAAGAGGAAGAGCTAAACGAAGAAGTAAAAGTCTTTAAAAAGGAGTTTGATGCAGATGTGACTTTTAGCGAGATTAAAAGAAATGCTTCAGGCGAGATCACATCTATCAAAGTAAATGTAAAAGACAAAAAGAACTCAAAAGATTTTGTTATGAAAGGTAATGGTCCCATCAGGGCGTTTACTATAGAAATAGAAAAAAATAGCCATAGTGGCGAAAACAAATTCTTTTTTGGCAATCCGGGCAAAAATTTAAGTCTTAGCGCTGGTTCCATTAGTTATGCCTCAACAGGCAGTACAGGTTGTTCTAATGGTGTTGCAGTTAATGAAAAGGATGTAGAAAACGACAGCATCGGCTATTTTAAAAGCGGAGCTAATGTTACAAATGTCTATAAAGGAGCACTGGTTATTGTAGACGGTAAAAAACAGGAAAAAGATGCCGATGCTTCAAACATACAGTTCCCTAATGGCCAAACCATAAGCCGAATTAACGTGCTTTCGCCCAAAGAAGCCAAAAGGAAATATGGTAAAGAAGCCAGAAAAGGTGCTGTAGAGATAAATACTCAAAGAGTTCCGTTAAATATGCCGCGACTGCCAAACGGTTTTGCCTACACTTACAACCCCGGAGATGGCCAGATTACAGGTCTTTCTCCAATGCCTCCGATGCCTCCAATGCCTCCAATGGAAGATATTATGGGATATGCAAAAATGGGCGTAGAAGAAGGCATGAAGGCACTTAGCGAAATAGACTGGCAGGAAATAATGGATGTTGAAGGATTGTCTAAAGAAGACAGGAAACAAATTCAGGAGGAGATGAAGCGAGCTAGTATAGAAGCCCAAAGAGCAATGAATGATCCTGAAGTGCAAAAATCTATGAGAGAAGCGCATAGGCTGGCAATGGGAGCTGAACGCGAAAACCTGAAAAAGAACAGGGAAATAAGCCGTGCTGAACGCAATAAAAATGAGAGGAGTAGAGAAACAAGTAACGCTGAAAGGCTAAGAGCTGACAGAGAAAAAATCCAGAGCGAAAAGGAATTCCTTACAACACAAAAGGAAATCATGAAGGCAAAAATTGAACTCGAAAAAATGAAAGCCGAAATAGAAAAAAGCAAAAAAGAGCTGGAAAAAATCAGGGAAAAGAATAAATCGAATTAAAATTTTGAGTTAGTTATAAATTTTAATAAGTAATTATTATAGCTGTACGGCGGCCTTACGGTCGCCGTACTTTAAGAACAATCAATAGTATGGAAAATCTGTTTTTATACCTCGTAAAAGTATCGGCATTGATAGCTCTTTTCTCACTGTCATATAACTTCTTCCTTAAAAAGGATACATTTTTCTCTTCCATACGTTTCTTTCTTATCAGTGGAATAGCTACTTCATTTATACTCCCCTTATTTACCATAACAAAGATAATTTGGGTCGATCCTTCTCCCATACTTCAACAAATTACAACCAAAAGTCTTCCGGTAATTCCGGCACCGGCACCGGCTCTCGAAGAGTCTTTTGAGATGAACTTGTGGTATGTTGCAGGAATTATTTACCTGATCGGAGCGTTATTCTTTTTATTCCGCTTTATTGCAGATATATACAGAGTGAGCACTATTCTTAAAAACCAAAATCTAAAAAAAGTTGACGGATTTAAGTTTATAGACACAGATAAAAACATCTCGCCATTTTCATTTTTCAGGTATATTGTATTTACGTCATCTGCCCTCAGTACTGAGGAATTGAATAACATTATTGCGCATGAAAAAGTGCACAGCAGCCAGCTACATTCGCTGGATATGATAATAAGTCAGCTGGCGTGTATCGTATTGTGGTTTAACCCTTTCATTTGGCTTTACAAAAAACAAATTGCACAAAATCTTGAATTTATTGCAGATGCGGGAGCCATTAAAGCTGTAGCTGATAGTGAGGCATATCAAAAAACACTTCTTAAGATTACCCTGCAGCCACAATGCATCGCGATAACTAACCATTTTTACCAATCATTAATCAAAAAACGAATCATCATGCTGAATAAGAAACAATCTAAAAAACTGAACTTTATAAAGTTTGCTATTATAGTACCTGTTGTAGGTGCCTTTATATATTTCTTTCAGACAGAAGTTGTAGCTCAGGAACGGACAATAACACAAAAAAAAGAAATAAGTACTGCACAGAAAGAAATACAGCCAAAAGAAGCTGTTGCTTACGGTAGCGAGCTGACTTACCCAGCAGATGCAACAGTAAGAATAGATAAAGATATTACAGATGCGGTTATGAATGAGAGAAAAAAAATGTTTAAAGACATTTTTGATGCAGATGTTTTCTTTAAAAACGTCCGTAGAAATAGTAAAGGTGAAATTACTGCTATTAAAGTAATGGTAAAAGACAAAGACCACAAGTTGAACTATCCTGTATATGAAGTAACGTCTGACGACAATACAGCTATCTTGCCCTTTACATTAAGCATTGAGAAAAAAAATAAAAATGGCAAGAACATCATATCTTATAATAAAATTGAAGTGAGTGTTGCAAAAGCGGAAACAACGACATCTCCATTAAGCGAAGAAAAGTTTAAGCACGAGATTCATAGCCCAACCGAATATATAAATTCGAGAAGAAAAAACAGGGATGTTGTTGTAATAGTAAATGGCGAAATTCAAAATTCGAAATATATTGACACACCTCCGGGCGAAAAATTTGAAACTATAATGGAGATTGATGCGGCGAGCGCTCTTAAAAAATATAATGTTAAAGCGAAAGATGGTGCCATCGTTCTAACGACAGCAAAAATTGAAAATCCTATAAGCAGTTCTGTAAACAAAACAGCTCCTGATCCGTATTCATTTACTTCAAATGCTGGTAATGTCACGAACAGAAGTATCAATACAAGCATAACAGAAAATGTAGGGCAAATGAATTCAGGCTCATCACGTTTTGTTACCGTTCAGACTCTAAGGTATAATGACGGAACTATAATAGCGAATGATGGAGAAAACATCTATTTTATGATAAACAGCACAACTACAAACATTCAGCTAAATAGTTACAAAGAAGATCTTGAAAAAGCAGGGATAAAAACTGAGTACTCAGACATAAAGAGAAACAACACAGGGAAAATAATTTCAATAAAAATAAAACTAGCCGATAAGAATGCGAATTCAAAAGCTACAGGATCGTGGGACATCAAAAAAAAGGATTCTACCATACCTGATATTTACATCGGTAAAATAAAAGATAAACTGACGGTATCTGCAGCTTCAGAGTAAGCAAACCTAATAAATTCTTAAAGGCTGCCCGGTTGAGGCAGCCTTTTCTTATATTTGAATACACCAAAACAATTAGCCATGTTTAAAATTTTAGCAAAACTAAACCATTGGCTGCTGCCAAATTATACAAAAGAGCAACTTGACCTTTCTAAAGCGACAAAATTGCAAAAAGCCATTGTTGCCTGGAAATATTATGTAACAACGCGTTCGCTTGGTTAATATACTAATGGAGCATATACTTCCTGACCACCTAATTTCTGCCTTCCGTTAAGAAAAGATAATTCCATAAGGAAATTGCATTGCACGATCTCGCCACCAAGTTTTTCTACTAATTCACACACTGCAGCGGCAGTTCCGCCGGTCGCCAGTACATCGTCATGAATTAAGACGCGGTCTCCCGGTTTTATTGCATCAGTATGAACTTCCAGTACATCTGTTCCATATTCGAGCTCATACGTCGCTGAAATCGTTTTAAATGGCAGCTTCTTCGGTTTACGCACAGGCACAAAACCTGCTCCAAGCTCATAAGCTAATAGTGTAGCAAAAAAGAATCCCCGGCTTTCAACACCTACCACCGTATCAATATTTCTGTCCTTTAGATTATTTAGTAGTAAAGCCATACATTCTTTTACAGCTTTAGGGTTTGCAAGCAACGGAGTGATGTCTTTAAATAAAATTCCTTCTTTTGGAAAATCCTGAATGTCACGTATATACTGATTCAATGTCATTTTTTTGCGTTTTTTTATCCATTTAGTCTTGCAATTTAATGATTAATATCTATATTTGCACCCGCAATCAGGATGATAAATATCGCAGATAATTACAAACTGAAAGCTAAACGGCCTCGTGGCGCAACTGAATAGCGCATCTGATTACGGCTCAGAAGGTTACTGGTTTGAATCCAGTCGAGGTCACAAAAGCCAAATGGCGCCATTGTAAAGCAATGGCGCCATTTTTAGTTATGTCAATTTTAGCTAAATCACTGATCAATCATGTTACGAAAAACGTGTTTCACTGTGCTGTAATCTTTATTAAATACGTTTTAAATTGGTAATATCGCGTGTATCTTCTGTGCTTTTGCCCCACACTGTAAGTAGAGCTTTGTTAGCATACGTAAATTTGTATTTGAGATCGAAAACATAATCCAGGTCAGGTTTATTTTTTGTTATGGAATTATAAAAGCGCCTTTAATTCTCTACAGTATATATGCATTTTTTTTGCGTTATTTCTGCCCGAGTAAAAAATAGTTTGAAAATAGGTCTTTATTATCTGTTAATCCCATTATATTTTTTATGTCTTGGTATTCTATGGAAAGTTATGCTATAACACATGGAATCGCTTATAAATGTCATAATTTTATCCTTACCACTTCCATCATTATCAAACCTTTTTCGAAATAGAATATCTCAATGCATTTACTTTTCAAATACATTTCTGTTAAGCTGCATGAATTTTTTATTTGTTAATCTAAATGTTCATATACTGTGCAGTTTACATACGGTAACCGATTGATAAGTTTATCTATAAATGTTTTGTACATTAGCATAGTACCCCAACAAACTTAATTAAGACCGCCACTATGCTATCTAAAGCAAGATATTTTTCAATTATCTTTATTATTGTGATTGTTTTTAGTTGCAATAATCGCAATAATTCAGAATCTGACAGTCAAATATCCCGCACTCATCGCCGGGCTAAAAACGATGCCCAGCCGCTAGATCAAAAATATTCTGCAGATCAGTTAGATAATACTAAAGGCCTATCTAACAGTTCTGTGAATTGCATATTTCAAGATTCTGAAAACCTTATTTGGGTAGGCACATGGGATGGGCTGAACCGTTACGACGGCAACAGTTTTAAAATATTCAGACCCGAACCTGACAATAAGAATTCGTTAAGTAATCAGGTTGTTTTAAAAGTACGGGAGGATTCCAACGGAAATATATGGATACTTACGCTTCATGGTATTAATCGTTACGACAAGTATACCGATACATTTTACCGTTACTATTTTTCGGGAGACAATAAAACACCTCTTTCAGAATCGCAGTTCAATATGGCTCTGGACGCTTCAAATCATATCTATTGTGCTGTAAAAGGATGGGGTATAGGCTATTATGACGGAAATGTTTTTAAACGATTCAAAGGGGATTTTTTTCCAGATAAAACGGTAAAAAAAATAGAGTTTTTAAATAAAGCAGAGATGCTCGTTCTTTTTGATGATAATGAACTGTATTCTCTGCATATAAGTACTGCGGTTAATGGAGAGAAAAAAATATCAAAAATTGAACAAATTCAGAGTAAGGTAAAAACTTTTGAAGTAATGCCAAGCGGGACTATCTGTAGCATATTTACAACAGGAAAGGCAGGGTATTTTAAAAAAAATAATCATCAGTACAACGAAATTCTCGGCGGGAAAACGATAGATAACATTACCGGGCGTGTTGAAGGGGGCCTAATCTTATCTACAAGAAACGGATATGCTGCCGTAGACCGCAATGGGAATGAAATGACAATGCCATGGCTAAAGTACATATTTGGACAAAAGATTACCACCCTGCTACAAGGGAACGAAAATATTTTATGGACAGGTACAGATGGTGACGGTATTTTTAAACTGCATCCGCAAAAAAAATCTTTCAGCCTTATTTCCAAATCACAGATACCGGAACTTGAAGGCGGCATTGTAAGGTCATTTTTAAAGGCAGATAACAATTCTTTTTTTGTAGGTACAAAAGGAAAGGGACTTTTTCGCCTTTCTGGCAATTTTTACCTTAGTCAGGATCCTTCTCTTGCATTTACAAAATATAATGAAGATAACAGCCCCGTAAACAATTCTGTATATGCACTCTCAAAAGGCAACGACGGACTTGTTTTTATAGGTACTGATGGACAAGGCCTCACAATCTATGATTTGAAAAATTCTAAAATTACAGGTTGGAATGAAATTTTGGGCAGTGTAAGCTGCGACTATTTTAGGTCTGTTTACACCATTTATCAGGATGCAGCCGGTTGTATTTGGCTTGGCACCAATGGTTATGGAATGATTAGCTGCAAAATAGTCCGCGATGGCGGCAGATTAAAAATTACCGATTTCAAACGATATGCTGCCGATGCCTCAGGAATGAAGAAGCTTAGCAGCAATGTAATATTTTCTATAATACCTGAAGGCAACGACAAATTGTGGATTGGTACCCGCTTAGGAGGATTAAATCTTTTTGATAAAAGAAATGGAAGTTTTACGGTTTACAAGAATATACCGGGTGATCCGGGGAGTTTATCCAGTAACGATATTCTGTGTATTGTAAAGGGAGTTGATAATAAGCTATGGGTAGGGACAAGTTATGGGCTCAATCTTCTGCAAAAAATTAGAGATAATGGCGATGCCGTTTTTAAAAATTTTACGGTAAAGGACGGCCTCCCTAATAACACAATTCATGGAATTGTACCACTTTCAGCCTCAAATTTATGGGTTAGCACAAATTTCGGACTGTCTAACGTTTCACTTAATCCGGATAAGTTTACCAACTATTCTAAAAATGAGGGCTTGCAGAATAATGAATTTGCAGATGGAGCATATTATTATGATGATTTATCAGGTTATATATTTATGGGCGGGATTAAAGGGCTAAATTATTTTCTTCCTCAAAAAATAAAAGAGTCTGTTGATATACCTAATCTTTTTATTGACAGGATAAGCGGGCAGAATCAGTCGATACCCTATGCTCAGGGAATGGTGATCTCTCCGTATGCCGCAAGCTATACATCTATTAACTTAAAACATGACCAGAACTTTTTCGACATCCATCTCACAGCGCTTACTTTTACGAATAACGAAAAATGCAGCTATTCCTACCAGCTGAAAGGATTTGATAAATACTGGAATACTATAGGCAGCCGTAAAATAATTTCGTTTACTAACGTACCCCGTGGTAATTATGAATTGTGGCTCAAATGGTCTAACGCAGACGGCGTATGGAGTAAGGCAGTACACGCAGTAAACATTACTGTTAAGCCTGTGTGGTGGCAATCTAACATCGCACTTCTTGCTTATACATTGCTTGCAGTACTTTTTATACTTTTTGTACGCAGTTATTATCTTAAAAGAAAATCATTACAGCAAAATCTTCTTTTCATAAAGCACGAAGAAGAATTACACGAAAACAGGCTCACTTTTTTTACCAATATAGCCCATGAATTCCTTACTCCACTTACGCTAATAGCGGGCCCGGCACAAAAAATGTCGGAGACCGGTGATCTTAATGGTAGAAACAGAAAGTTCATCAGTATGATACAGCGGAATACTTCCAGATTGTTGTTTCTAACCCAGCAGTTGCTAGAATTTAGAAAAGCAGAATATGAATATCTTGATGTAACAGTTAAAAAGTTTGACCTTGTAAACCTGATTGAGCAGATTGCAGAGCTGTTTGATGACTGGGCACTTGATAAAAATATTAATTACACTATTGATGTTCCTTCAGAACTGCATGGCTGGTTTGATAAGGATAAGCTGGAAAAAATAGTATTTAACTTAATGTCAAACGCCTTTAAGTATACACCTGTTAACGGAAAGATTACAATAACCTGCAGGCTTGAGAAACGGGAGGAAATGGCGAGGCTTAACGTTACCATTTCAAACACAGGAAAGGGTATTCCTAAAGACAAACTGGATTCGCTTTTTGACCGGTTTTTTCTTTCGGACACAAACCAGACTTCTGATACAGAGCTTTTTCGTACAGGGATTGGCCTGGCCTTTATTAAAAAATTGGTTACTGTATTACGAGGTGAAATCCTGGTAAAAAGCATACCGGATGAAGAAACGAGCTTTACGATTTTAATTCCGTGTAACGAGTCATCATTTTCGGAAAAAGAGATAGACAGGGAAAACGCCGCTGTGCTGGTTTCTCAACATCTAAAAAATATCCTTACTACCACAAGCGAGGAGGAAACTGAAGAGATTCCTGCAAAGATATCTGCGTTTGAAGTTGTAGAGGCAGCTAAGAAAAGCGTCTTGATCGTCGAAGATGAAAAAGAGATCCATCTTTTTCTTAATGACCTCCTTTCAGAGAAATACAAGGTTATATCTGCTTACAACGGTATTGAAGCTTTAGAGACTATGGAAACCGAATTGCCCGATATTATTGTAAGCGACGTGATGATGCCACAAATGGACGGCGTAGAATTATGTGCAAAGGTAAAAACTGATGTAAGATCATGCCATATACCTTTTATAATGCTTACCGCTAAAAATTCGGTGCTTCACAGGATAGAAGGGCTTGAAAAAGGAGCCAATTCATACATACCAAAACCGTTTTATCCTGAACACTTACTGATACGCATACAAAAGCTGCTTGAGGAAAAAGAACTTATTCTTCAGCATTTTACCCAGGATACTGTTATAAACGATACTAAAGACATTCCTGTTAACAATACAGACAGGGCGTTTATACGTAATGTCATCGATATTATACGCCTGAATATAGAAAATGAAAATCTTAATAGTGCCCTTATCGAAAAAGAATTAGGTATCAGTAACTCTACGCTTTACAGAAAGACTAAAGAAGTTTTTGGCTTATCTCCGGGCGACCTGATACGCACAATAAAGCTTAAATATTCGGCAGAGCTTTTACGAAAAGATAAGTTCACCGTATCTGAAGTATGCTATAAATCGGGTTTTAATAATAGGTCCTATTTTTACAGGGAATTTAAAAAAGTATACGACACTACTCCAAAAAACTACCAATTGCAGTACCGGGTAAAAAGTGTACACTTTTCAAATAATTAATTATCAATGCTTTAAATTACAGTGTACACTATTGACGAAATAGTGTACACTGTTTTTTTATGCCGTTAGCTAATTTTATAACGCAAACGATATAGTAATTAATATCGCAATAAACTAAACCAAATTTTACACACATGAAAAAAAACAAACTAATTATTAATCAATCTGAACTAACCTCATGAGACAAAAAATTACTTTCAATTTACTGTTGATATGTACGCTGTTTTTTGGCCATATCATTTATGCGCAAACTGTAAAAGGTGTAGTTTCTGATGCAACCGGACCTTTACCACAGGCAACGATTCTTATTAAAGGAACAACTAATAGTACCGTTACCGATATTAATGGAGAATACACCTTTGAAGGCGTAGCGCCAAATTCGGTTTTGGTATTTAGTTACATCGGCTATCTAAGCAAAGAGGTTACTGTTACTGGCAGCACATTAAATGTTGTACTGGAAGAAGATAAAAGTGAACTTGGCGAGGTAGTGGTTGTAGGCTACGTAGGCCAAAAGAAAAACTCTATTTCCGGAGCGGTAGGGATAGTCAGTATCGCCAACATGGAAAGAACAAGGGTAGCTGATGTATCACAAGCACTGCAGGGGCAGATAGCAGGGGTTTTTGTAGCTGCAAACACAGGAGCTCCAGGAGATGGTATAAAAATAAGGATACGTGGAGAGGGTACACTTGGTAACAACGATGTTTTATATGTGGTAGATGGAAACCCTACGCGAGATGTAACTTCTCTTAACCCGGGTGATGTACAGTCAATATCCGTTTTAAAAGATGCTGCCTCTGCTGCAATATATGGATCCAGAGCTGCAGGAGGTGTTGTAGTTATAACGACAAAACTTGGTAAAGAAGGCAAGCCTACTTTTGAGGCAAATATGTTTACTGGTGTTTACAATGCAACGAACCTTCCTGATCTTTTAAACTCTGATCAGTATCTTACTGTAAAAGACAGGGCATGGCACAATACAATTGGCAACGCCGCAGGCGCCGAAAGCCCATATGCATTTGACAGAAGGACAAGAACAGATCTTGCGAACACAGACTGGCTGGATCAGTTATTTACAACAGGATTTTCTCAAAATTTACACGTATCTGCGAGTGGCGCTACAGATAAGGTTCGCTATTATATGTCAGGTGGGTATTATGGCATGAATGGTATTGTCACCGAAAACAATGACCAGTATAAGCGTGTTAATTTCAGGACAAACCTTACTGCTGATGTTTCAGACAGGTTTAAGGTAGGCACAAATTTTCTTATCAGTTATCAAACGCAGGATAAGCTGTCGTCAAGCGGTGATGCACCGGGAGTAATACGCCATGTACTGATACGTCCGCCTGTAATTCCTGTATACAAAAGTATAACCGATCCTACTTATAGCCAAAATGATCCGTATACCGACCTTCCTTTCTACACAGGCCCTAATGACGGATGGAGTAAAAATTATGAATATACTTCAAACCCATTAGCAATAGTTCATTATACCGATGATAAAAGAAATACATTCCAAAACTTTGGAAATGTGTTTGGAGAATATGCATTTCTAAGCGACCATTCTTTAAAATTCAAGACAAACCTTGGTGTAGACCTTAAGTTTTCGCATAATAAAAATTTTGCACAAAACTATGGAGATGCAAATATCAGCGATGCAACTAACGTGTACTACGGATTAGGAAGAAATAACAGGCCTAACAGCCTTAACGAGAACAGAGGACAGGATGTAACGTTTACATGGTCTAACACATTAAATTATGTAAAGACATTTAATGACTTGCACAGCCTTAATTTATTAGCCGGATCTGAATTTATCAAAAATAAGACATCCGCTGTAGGTGGGGCAAGGTCAAATTATGACAATACCAGCGATCCTTTCCGCTACCTTGATTTTGGAGGCCTTGGAAGTGATACAACCCCATATCCTTACAGTTCAGGGGGAATGACACAATGGAGCCTTCTGTCATTCTTTGGGTCGGGTACTTATGGATACAATGACAAATATTATGCTACGGCTACTTTAAGGGCAGATGCTTCGTCGCGTTTCGGACCAAACAACAAATGGGGATACTTCCCGTCTGTCAGCGGTAACTGGATAATTTCAAATGAAGGGTTTATGCGCGATTCTAAATGGGTGTCTTTTGCAAAATTAAGAGCAAGCTGGGGGCAGGCAGGAAATCAGGAAATACCTAACAATGCTTACGAAACGCTTGTATCTACTACCGGAGGCGTTGTAAATATTGTTCGTTATGGTAACCCTGATCTTAAATGGGAAACCACGACCCAAACAAACTTTGGTGTTGACCTTGGCTTTTTTAATGATAAATTAAACCTTACGGTAGACTATTTTCAAAAAACTACTGAGGATATATTACTTAGCGTGGCATTACCAGCTACAACGGTTGGGGTAATACAAAGAACTTTTGTAAATGCCGGCGAAGTTGAAAATAAAGGTTTTGAATTTGGCCTTAATTTCAGGAATGATGACCATGATTTTAAGTACAGCATAAGTGCCAATGTGGCAACGCTTAAAAATCAGGTTAATAAACTTCAGGAATATGTACAAAATATTCCCGATGATGCAACACGCACGAGAACTCAGGTAGGGCAGGCGATAAGCTCTTACTACGGATATGTTTTTGATGGTATATATCAAAACCAGTCTGAAGTAAACTCATACCTGTATACCAATGCTAATGGTGCACAGCCTGGAGATATGAAATTTAAAGATCTTAATAATGATGGGCAAATTAATGCTGATGACCGTACTTTTTTAGGTAATAATATACCAAAGGTTACTTACGGTTTTAACTTCCGTGCTTCGTATAAGAATGTCGACTTTTCTTTCCTTTTCCAGGGAGTTTCAGGAGTTGATACCTACAACGATATGAAACAGATTCTTGATTACGATACAAGGCCGTTTAACTCAACAACAGCTGTGTTGAACAGCTGGAATGGGGAGGGCACAAGCAATTCAACTCCAAGACTAACATTTAATAATAATGGGGGGTCTCAAATTTCAAGCAAGTTCGTTGAAGACGCTTCTTATTTAAGGCTAAAGAACATTGAAATAGGGTATACTTTTAGTGAGCAGGTAAAAGGATTGTCTGGTACGCGTATATACGTGTCTGCCCAAAACCTTTTAACCTTCACTAAATATAATGGCCTGGATCCTGAGTCAACTTCGCTTATAGATCAGGGCACTTATCCGCAATCAAAAGCATTTATGCTGGGCGCAAGAATACAACTTTAAAAAAATTAACATGAAAAAATATTTCAACATAGCTTTATTAATTGGTGTAGTATCCTTGACGGCTTGTGAGGACGATCTTAACCAGGATCCAGTGGGATTAACAACGCAGGATCAGGCTAACACTACCCCTACACTGGCCACGATAGAAACGTCGGTCAAATCATCATATGATCTTTTGTCAAACAGATTAAATATTTTGGCAACATGGGATTGGCCGGGCGGTTTGGTATTCCAGAATGATTACATCCTTCAGGATATAGCATCAGACGATATGGAGAAAAAATGGGTTGGTGATGGTGACCAACCCTGGATAGATGATATTAACAACTATACATTTACATCTACAAACGGAGGCCCTAACGGATTATGGAAATACAATTATGAAGGTATTAAGAGGATAAACATAGCTATTGAGCTACTTACAAAGCCTGATATAGAAACTATAACGGGTATTACAACCGAAAGAAAAAACCAGCTTTTGGGTGAAGGCTACTTCCTTAGATCATATTACTATTTCGCACTGGTAACAAATTTTGGAGACGTACCGCTTATCCTTGCACCGGTAAAAACGTATCAGGAAGCTTTTGATTTTGCAGTGAGAAAAGACAAAGCAGAGGTTTGGGCGCAGATTATGAAAGATCTTGCCCTTGCAAAAGATTTACTTCCGGTTAGCAAATATTCTTCTGAAACTGAAAAATGGCGGGTATCAAGAGGTGCTGTTGTAGCGTTAATGGCAAAATCTAACCTGTATACACAAAACTGGAGTGCAGTTCCTGCATTGGTAGATGAACTTGCCGGACTGGGCTTTAGCCTTAACAGTCATTATTTTGATAGTTTCAGGACTGAATTTACCGATAATGAAGTGATTTTTGCCTTTGACCATCAAACAAACGCCACTCCAAGAAGAGGTAATGGTATTTGTGCGCCATTAGGCTGGGGATTCTTTGCTCCAAGCACAGATTTTCTCGACTCTTTTGAAGCTAATGATCCAAGAAAACTTTACACAGTTAATGTAGACGGACAAAACGTTAATAAGATGCTTGGCAGTACAGACGGCACTAATAAAGGTAACGACGATGCGCCAACGAATAAAATATACATGCGTTATGCCGACGCTCTTTTGTGGAAAGCTGAGGCTTTTATGGAAACAGGCGATCTGGGCGGTGCAGTTACTATAATCAATCAGATAAGGGAGAGAGCCAGGACTACACCTAACGTAGATGGAACTATGCCACCTGCCGGAACACTGGAAGACAGGCCTGCATCTGCTGATAAAGCAACCGTGAAGGGATGGATTATTTCTGAAAGAAGGGCCGAACTTGGTTTTGAAAATCAAAGAATGCTTGACCTCAAAAGGTGGGGTATTGCCAAAGAAGTTATGACGGCTCATGGTAAGAACTTCCAGGACAGACACATGCTATATCCTATACCTCAGGCAGAGATTGATGCTTCTGCAGGAACGCTTACACAAAATTCAGGTTACTAAAATTTAAATTTGGGTTTGATCCGGGACCTGCTATCGCGGGCCCGGGTGAACCCACTTCTTTCCAAAAAAACATTCTACTGATGAAAGACATTGCAAAACGCTTTTCACAAAATCCGTTATTATCTCCAAAAGACCTGCCCGCAAGTATTGCCGGGCTGGAAATTACCTGCCTGCTTAATCCCGGCGTTTTTACCTTTCAGGATAAAACCTGGCTTATTGTACGTGTTGCCGAAAGGCCTGAACAAAAAGATGATATTATCTCTTTCCCGATACTTACAGATGCAGGTGGAATTTCTATAATGGAAATTGACAATAATCATCCTGAGCTGATTGCTACAGATGCAAGGGTGATTAATTATAAGGGAAGTGATTATCTAACCACATTATCTCACCTGCGATTGTTATGCAGCGATGACGGTATACATTTTTATGAGCCTGAAGGCTACCCGCTCTTAATGGGAGAGGGTGAACTTGAAACCTTTGGGATTGAAGATTGCAGGGTCGCGCTAATTGATGGAAAATATTACCTGACCTTTACTTCTGTGTCAGATAATGGCGTAGGCGTAGGTCTTCGTACCACAACCGACTGGAAAACTTTTGAGAAACACGGCATGATACTGCCTGCACATAATAAGGACTGTGCCATTTTTGAAGAAAAAATAAATGGGCTTTACTATGCTCTGCATCGTCCGAGCAGTGTAGATATTGGCGGTAACTACATCTGGATTGCATCATCTCCTGATGGTGTACACTGGGGAAATCATAAGTGTATTGTAAAAACAAGAAAAGGGCACTGGGATAGTAAAAGGGTAGGAGCAGGAGCTGCTCCTATTAAGACCAAAAAAGGCTGGCTTGAAATTTATCACGGTGCAAATGAAAATCATCAATATTGCTTAGGGGCTTTTCTTCTGGATCTTAATGACCCTTCTAAAGTGCTTGCGCGAACAGAGGAAGCTATCATGATACCAACAGCCGAATATGAAATAAGCGGCTTCTTTGGTAACGTTGTATTTACCAACGGGCATATTGTTGAGCCGGGTGGCGATACGGTAACAGTTTATTATGGCGCATCAGATGAGTTTGTTTGCGGGGCTAAATTTTCTATTGAGGAAATACTTTCACTTTTAAAATATAACTAATGCTAAAGAAACTTACATCTGAAGTTAACCATTTTAAAAGTCAGACACATAACTTTAAGATACTGATTTGGACTAATCTCGTTTACGCATTAGTACAACCGGTAATAGATATTTTTGTTGCGGCTTATATTATGAGGAACTCTAATGATACCTCAAAAGTGGTAATTTATCAGCTGGCTATATATACAGGGATTCCGCTTACATTTTTAATAAATGGTTTTCTACTGAAGTATTTCAACATAAGAAAACTGTATTCTATAGGAATGATGCTTAGCGGAATATCTATGATTATCATGATGTCGCTAAAAAACCTCGATCTAATAGGTATAGGGATTGCAGGGATTACCATGGGGCTTTCATTTGGGTTATACTGGTCTAACAGGGATTATCTTGCGGTATCAGTTACAAACGATGAGAACAGGAACTATTACTATGGGCTTGAAACATTTATCTACACTATTATAGCTATTGTGGTGCCTGCAGCGATTGGCTGGTTTATACAATCTAAATCGGGAGATGACCAAAAACACGGTGCCTATGTAGTGATTACAGGTATTGTATTTGTGATTACCTTTTTAGCTTCGGTTGTATGCTTTCGAGGCAGATTTGAAAATCCTGTGCAAAAAAAGTATATCTTTTTTAAGTTTCATCCGCTATGGTATAAGTTGCTTTCGCTGGCAATGTTTAAGGGGTTGGCACAGGGCTTTTTAGTTACTGCACCCGCAATGCTTATTTTTAAGATATTGGGCGAAGAAGGAGCGCTGGGTAATGCATTGTCTGTAGGTGCTATACTTGCGGCGGTTATCATTTATTTTATAGGACGTTTTTCTAAACCCTCTGACAGGATCAAGACATTTTCTGCCGGTTTGATATTGTTTGCCATTGGCGCCTGTCTCAACGGGTTATTGTATAACCAGACAGGGGTAATTGTTTTTCTTTTGCTGTTGTTGATAGCAAAACCTTTAATGGATCTTGCTTATTACCCAATACAGCTGCGTGTTATAGATATAGTATCCCGCATTGAAAAGAGGGGTGAGTTTACCTATATACTAAATCACGAGTCGGGCTTATATCTGGGCAGGCTTTTAGGAGCAGGAACATTTTTGGTACTCTATTTTATGGTTTCTGAAGATTTTGCCCTGCGTTATGCGATAGGTATTATTGCTGTCCTTCAGCTATGTTCTATTTTTATTAGCAAAAAAATTATCACTCATGGTAATAGGATTGCTCCTGAAATGAAAGAGATACCACAGGAAAAAGCAATGGAAGAGACTGCAGCAAATTTAGTTTAACACGACAATCAATAATTCATGAATATTTTTTATAGATTCTTACTGTTTGGTTTTTTAATTACCGGAATTTCAATCAATGCACAGGTTAAGCAGCAGGCTATACCCCGTGTAGATAAGATGGCAGATATGCCAAAACCTTTTGAGATAATAGATTATTATAAGCTGGCGCATAATTTTGACACTACAGTTTATGATTTCAATGCGAAGGGTAAATTTTGGCCATTGGTATGGGTTGATACATCACAAAAGAACTATCCACAGGATGTTGTAGGTATGTATACCGCGATAGGCGATGTGCGACAGGGACCGGCTAACAATAAAGGCATGTTTCATGAGGCGCTTGCTACAATGGGCGCCACGTTAGGTGCAACGCTTGTTGGGATAGACAAAGCCGATCAGCAGCACCGCAATTATGTGGCTATGCTTAAAAACTATTTTAATAGCGAAACCGGCTGGGACATAATGATGAACAATACCTGCCCTGAAGTAGCCCTTTTAGGAGGTGGCTACGGCAGGGACTGGTGGTATGATGTATATCCTAATCTTTTGTTTTATGCCATATATGACAAATATCCTAACGAACCGGGATTTGAAGAGATAGCAAGAAAGATAGCAGATAAGTTTTATGAAGCCGATGTTATACTAAAAGGCAATTATGACTATTCTTATTTTGATTATGGCAAAATGAAGCCAATGAAAAACAATATCTGCTCACAGCCTGACGCTGCAGCGGGTCATGCATGGATATTGTATTCGGCATACAAGAAATTTGGCGATAAAAAGTATCTTGACGGCGCTGCATCGGCGCTATCAGCTTTGGAATCGCAAACTACAAATCCTACCTACGAACTTCTTATGCCTTTTGGCGCTTACCTGGCTGCACGTATAAATGCAGAGCAGGGTAAAACGTACGATTTGGACAAGATGCTGCACTGGAGTTTTGACGGTACACCTATATGCCGTGAAGGATGGGGTGTGTTAGTAGGAAACTGGAATGGTTACGACATATCAGGCATCGTTGGCAGTACGGTAGATCACGGCGGTTATGGATTCCTTATGAATACCTACGATGCTGCATGGCCCTTAGTGCCAATGGTACGATACAATCAATCGTATGCTAATGGCATAGGTAAATGGATGCTTAATGCCGCAAATGCTTCACGATTTTTTTATCCTCAATATATGCCGGATGAACATGAGGTTATTCCAGACCTTGCTGATGAAGGCAAAAATGTAATCGCTTACGAAGGGATAATCAAAAAGTCTAATCACGACCAGTACCAAAAAGTAGAGGCTCCCGTCGCGCAGGGTGACGGACCGCTTTGGGTTCCTGGAAAAAATCCTCAGGAATCGCAGCTAAGCGTTTATGGCAGCGGGCACGTGGGGATATTTGGCAGTATCATAAAAAAAACAAATATTGAAGGTATTTTACAGTTAGACCTGCTGGCGACCGATTTCTTTCATGACAGGGCATACCCTTCTTTTTTATACTATAATCCTTTTAACGAAAGTAAAATAATTACCGTAAATGCACAAAAAGGAAAAAAAGTAGATGTTTACGATATAGTGTCAGGAACGTTTGTTGCTAAAAATATTTCATCGGCCAAAGTAAAACTTAGCGCTAAAAATTCGGCGGTGCTGGTTATGGTTCCTGTAAAAGGAAAAGTATCTTATTCAGGTTCTAAAATGCTTATCAACGATGTTGTTGTAGATTATAACTTTCAGAAAAAATAAGTCGGTTGGCAATTAAAACAAAGTTAACTTTTATAAAAAGCATCTGCCTTTTTATTTGTTTTCCTGCGCTTGCTCAAAACGCGTCAGATTCAAAAAGATGGTGGAAGGAAACTGTATTTTATCAAATTTATATGCCAAGCTATGCGGACAGCAATGGCGATGGCTACGGCGACTTTGGGGGAATAGCCGGTAAATTAGAATATTTGCAGGAAATGGGGGTTAGAGGAATATGGCTAACCCCATTTTTAACTTCGCCAAAAGTAGATAACGGATATGATGTTGCTGACTACTACACTGTAGACCCAACTTATGGAACCAATGCAGATTTTGATGTCTTTCTTAAGGAAGCGCACAAAAGGGGAATAAAAGTAATTATGGATATGGTGCTAAACCATACTTCCACCGATTGCAAATGGTTTCAGGAATCAAAAAAGTCAAAAAAAAATCCATACCGCGATTATTATATATGGAAAGATAAACCTAACAACTGGGAGTCTTTCTTTGGTGGCAGTGCCTGGCAGTATGATAAGCAGACGAAACAATATTACTACCATAAGTTTGACGAAAGGATGGCCGACCTTAATTGGTCTAATCCCAAAGTTGTTGATGAGGTACAAAGAATACTAAGGTTTTGGCTGGACAAGGGTGTTGATGGTTTTAGGCTGGATGTTATCAACTTTCTTACTACCGATGGTATTACAGCCGATAACCCTATAAAAGATGGAAAGCAGGAGCATATAAATGACATTGACCAGGAAGGTATAAAGAATGCCATGAAAATTATACGTGCTACCGTCAATGAATATAATGACAGGTTTATAGTTGGGGAAATAGGGAGTGATAAAATTGAAGTGCTGAAACAATACGAGTCAAACGAACTGCTTGACGTGGTTTTCAATTTTAATTTTGGAAGTATTCCTGCTTTTTCAACAGAGCGTATTTTTAATGAATTGGAAAGCATGGAAAAGAACATGAGCAATTACCCTACATTGTTCTTTGGGAGCCATGATATGCCAAGAATGATAGACAGGCTTGCCAATGGAGATACTAAGAGGGCTGAAGCTCTTGCTGTATTATTGCTTACGGCTAAAGGCGTACCTTTTATCTATTATGGTGAGGAAATAGGAATGCATAATATTATAGCGCAAATACCGGAAGAAATTAAGGACATACAGGGTAAAACCCATTACAGGCTTGCATTAGAACAAGGTAATACCGCTGTGGAAGCCTTAAAGATCGCGAATGATAACAATCGCGACAAATCGCGAAGCCCTATGCAGTGGAATGCAGAAGCCAATTCGGGATTTTCAACCAGGAAAAGCTGGATAAAAATAAATCCTGATTATAAGTTAAACAACGCTGCTGTTTTAAAACAACAGAAGAATTCAATCCTTTCCGTTTATCAAAAACTCATTGCGTTAAGAAATAATGAACCCGTGCTTCAATACGGTAAATATAAACGCCTAGAGCGTAAAGGCGATATGATAATTTTTACAAGGGAATTTGAAGGTAAAAGCATTACGGTAATGATAAATTTTGGATCTGAAATTAAAATAGAGTTGCCTCAAAACTCAAAAGTACTGTCAGGGAGTACTATACTTGAACAAAATGAGCACTGCATTTATAAAATATAGTGCATATCATACTATATCTTTTCTTGATTTTTTGATTTCTCTTTGTTTTTTAAATTATTGATTTTTAGGTTGTTAATTTATCTATATCGTTGTAGTTTGCTTGATTTTTTGTGCATATTTTTTAAAGACTTTTTTTTAGGATTAGTTTAGTGAGAAACTTTATAGCCACAAAAAACCAACTAAAAAAGTAAATTTATGACTAAACAATTACAGGTAGCAAATTTAAAAAGGCTGATACATTGCCATGCAGTTATTGTAGCCTTTCTATTGACATCTAATTTGTATGCACAACGCGGCTATTATGATGCGGCATACAAAAGATATGAAGCAAGCGCAGGGCAATTATCTAACGGCGCTGCAGTGACTTCAAAATCCTACACCCAATCTGACCTCCAGTCAGAAGCTTCAGATCAGCAATGTGTAAATATGTCTGCCAGCAACGCTACGGTGCAATGGACGGTATCAGAAGCTGCTGATGGCCTTGTAATCCGTTACAGCGTCCCAGACGGACAAACGGCAACTTTAGGCATATATAACGGCAATACAAAAATTACGACGCTTACCCTTACTTCTGCCTGGTCCTGGGAATATCTTTGGAACAATGGAAATCCTAACAATAATGGTATAACAAACCAAAATCCAAGGATGCGCTTTGATGAAGTGCGTTATAAATTTCCTAATAAAATAGCTGTATCAGGAACGTTGAAATTAGTTAGGGAAACAGGTAACATTCATTTGGATTTTGCAGAGATGGAACCGGTTTCCACAGCCCTTACAGCACCTTCCGGAGCAGTCACCTATACGGGGAACGGCAGTGACCTTCAAACATTTATTGATCAAAATAGCGGAAAAAAAATATTTATTCCTGGCGGCGTGTATAACGTAAACAGGGAATTGTACTTCGGTTCGTCCAATACTTCGCTATTGGGGGCCGGGATGTGGTATACCCAGATCAATTTTACGAATACCAGTAGCGGTAATGGAGGATTAAGGGCTAACGCCACTAATATTTCATTCAGTGATCTTTACCTGACAACAAATTCAGCTTCAAGGAGTAATTCTTATAAGGCTATAAACGGTGTGTTTACATCTACATCAATTGTAAAAAATATCTGGGCAGAACATTTTGAATGCGGTGCCTGGATTGCGCAATATAATGTTGGAGGTCCGGCAATCGCCGATGGTTTTACACTGTCCCACTGTCGCTTTAGAAATAATTATGCAGATGGTATCAATCTTTGTAAAGGGACTTCAAATGCAATTGTGGAGCATTGTAATTTCAGGAATAATGGCGATGATGACCAGGCAATATGGCCTGCTAACGGACAGGAATGCATAAATAATACGTTTAGGTACAACACGTCAGAAAACTGTTGGCGTGCTTCAGGTTTGGCTATTTATGGCGGAAGAAATAACAAAGCTTACAACTTAATTATAAAGGATAATCTTGAAGCAGGAATCCGTATCAGTAATAATTTTGACGGAGCGCCATTCAGTAATGACGGCGTCCATGAAATACATGATATTACAGTAACCGCATGTGGTACTTTTAATGATACCTATAATAATCCTGTTGCAGCAGTGGATATTTTCAGTGCCAGTAATGCCGGGACACAAGTTAAAAACGTACAGTTGTATAACATAGATATATTGGATTCAAGAAATGATGCTATTTCTATAAACAAGAGAGCAGGAGACGGAATTTATAACCTTAGCTTTAATAATATAACTGTTAACGGCACGGGTAAAGAATATCCAAATAACAATGCACTAAACAGGGATTGGGGCAGAGGCTATTTTGTGCTGATTGCAGGTTCTCCTAATGGTAACGCAACATATTGCAGCATGAATTATTCTAACAGGGGTGGTAATGCCACTACTAACGAAAATACCAGCGGGATGGGTACATTTTCATGGACACAAAATGCGAGCTGTTCAGGCGGAGGTTCCGTTGCTGTTACCGGAGTGACGCTTTCACCGGCTACAGCCTCACTGAATGTTGGCGCAACTTTACAATTAACGCCAACAGTTCTTCCGTCCAATGCAACCAACAAATCCATAACCTATGCCTCAAATAATACCACCGTAGCAACAGTAAATTCAACAGGTTTAGTTACTGCTATAGCTGCCGGGAATACTACAATTACCGTAACGACTGTAAATGGTGGTAAAACGAGTAGTTGTGCAGTTACAGTTAGTGCTGCAACAGGTAACTACTTTACCATTAAAAACAGATGGACTAATAATTATTTATACGATGCAGGTGCTAATGTAGGGTATGGATCTACTGTTGCAAACAATAATTACAGATGGGAAAAAGTAGCCATTGATGCTACATACTATGTTATAAAAAATGTGGGTACAGGAGATATCATGCATATTGAAAACCTTACAGGAGCAGTGCAGTGTACGGCAGGATTAACTACATGGTGGAGTGCGCAATGGTCTAACGAAAATGTGGATGGCACATGGGTACGAATCAGGAATAGATGGCAGACAGCTAACATGATTCATATTGAAAACCTGAACGGATCGGCGCAATATGCAGGGGCGCAAAACAGTTGGGAAAGCGCACAATGGCTGTTTCAGACAACTGTCGCCGCAAAAAGCAATATCCAGGGTTACGCAGAAATAACAGGCGAAGATAATTTATTGGTTACTATTTATCCCAACCCTTCTGTAAATAACGAATTCAATATTATTATACCTGAATTACAATCGGGCGATACGGCTACAGTAACGATAACCGATATTAATGGCAGGGAAGTTTTGGTAAGCAAACATAAAGGATCTGCAAAAATAGACCATAATTTGAGTGCAGGAGTGTATATCGTAACAGTCAGTTCTAAAGCCTTTATAGTTTCAAAAAAACTAATTGTTAAATGATTGTGGTAGATTAGATAACTATTACAAAACACGATAGTTCACTTACTATGTTAATACGTTATTTGTGATAAATGTCGCTTTTGAAAAACAATAGCGACATTCTTATGATTGGTAGCTTTTTACAAGGATTGTACTCATGCATGTAATAAGTACTGAAAAAACGTATGCTGTTTATTTCGCTTAAATAAGTATTTTTGTGAAAACACATCTTAATGAAATTTATCTATACAATTGCTGCACTACTGTCATTATGTACACTTGCTGCCCAGGAGTGCAGCAAGGAAAATTCGCTTAAATACCAGCAGCAGCTTAACAAGGAATATGCTAATCCTAAAGAATCACCACTTACTAAGAAAGACCTCAAAGCCTTTAAGGCGCTTGATTTTTATCCTATAGATATGGCGTATTGCGTGGAGGCAAAATTTGTGCGTACACCAAAGGAAAAGCCATTCCAGATGAAAACTACAACCGAAAGGAAACCTATGTATATTAAGTACGGCGAGGTTAGTTTTAAGGTTAATGGCAAAGAGTGCAGGCTTGACGTTTTTCAGAGTCTGGATCTGATAAAACAGGCAGAGTATAAGGACGCGCTTTTTCTGCCTTTTACAGATTATACATCGGGTAACGGAAGTTATGGCGGAGGAAGGTATGTTGACCTGAAACAGCCTAAAGGCACTACAATGACCATCGACTTTAATACGGCATATAATCCGTACTGCGCATACAATCATGATTATTCATGTCCAATACCGCCTGCCCAAAACGATCTTAAAGTAGAAATAAAAGCGGGGGTAAAGGAGTATAAACATTAACCTATTCAAATTTCAAAAAAATAATTCCAAGCTCCAAGTTCCCCTCTCTTTGGAGAGATATCAGTTGTGAGGCCAAAAAACAAAACCCCAAAGCATATTTCATCTCTGGGGTTTGTCTTTCATAGCAGTTTGCCGGAAAAATAGTGGTTTATGTTAAGCGGTAAGAACAGGTTCTGATGGTACTGCTTCTTTTGCGGTAACAATGTGTTGTAGTACAAACGATCGGTCGCCGGTATTGCCATCCTGTATTTCTTTCAGGTTTTGCAATGTAATGGTTCCTGTTATATAGCCTGACTCATTGTTTGTATACGCCTCATCTATAGTAAGGAATTTGGCTTTAAATGTTTCTGCGTCCTCTTTTTTATGCCTCAGCAATACATTAAGGTTCACATCGTCAGAAAGTACAAGGTCTTCCTGTTGTTTAATTTTCTTGTACTCGTATCGGTAATTATAGCTAAGGGCTGAAATATCAGACAATACTGCCGATGCCGTAGGGTGCGCTCCTGCACCTTTACCTACAAAGAATTGCGTATCTGCAAAGCTTGTTTTGGTAAGTACACCATTAAATACATCATCTACTGTATACAGGCGTTCTTCAGGTGAAACGAACTTTGGTATTACAAAAGCCGAAAGTTTTCCGTCTTCTGTTTTAAACGCCTGGGCGATAAGTTTTATCTTAAGTCCTTTTTCCTTAGCATATTTAAGCTCAAGCGTACCAATGTTGTCTATGCCAACATTGTAAAGTTCTGCCGGTTTTGCAATGTGGCCAAAAGCATGTGCTAATAATATAAGCAGTTTATATTTGGCGTCAAACCCGCCTGTATCAAGTATAGGGTTGCTCTCGGCAAAGCCAAGATCCTGTGCCTGTTTCAGTGCCTGGTCATACGACAGATTTTCTGCAAAGGTCTTTGTAAGAATATAATTGGTAGAGCCGTTCACGATGCCTTCTATAGATTCTAAAAGGTCGTTGTCGTAATACTCTTCAAGGTTTCTTATGATAGGCATACTCGCACACGCTGCTGCTTCATACAAAAGCGGTACATTGTATTTTTCCTGTAACTCAAGCAACTCTGTAAAATGCTCGGCGATCATTTTTTTGTTGGCAGAAACTACTGCCTTTCCTTTTTTTAATGCTGCAGATACAATCTCGAAAGCTGCATCGGCATCGTCAATAAGTTCAACAACAACATTTATCTCGTCGTCATTCAATATATCATTTTGATCGAAGGTAAAATTTTCGATTCCAATTTCTCTTGGCTTGTTCTTATCCTTCACGCATATATTCTTGATATTGGCTTTAAGACCCGGAGTTTTCTGAAGTACTTCATACAACCCAAATCCTACACAGCCAAAACCATAAAGGCCTATATTTAAAGTTTTTCTTGACATTACTTAAAAAGTATTAAACTGTAGCAGCAGTATTTTTGTTAGTACTTTGCGCAACAGCTGTTGCAATCGCCTGTTTAAGGTCTTCAATAAGATCATCAGCGTCTTCTAAACCAACTGACAGACGTATAAGGCTGTCAGTCACTCCAGAGCTGTATCTCTTTTCTGCCGGGATAGATTTATGTGTCATTTCGCATGGAAGGCAGCATAAACTCTTAACGCCTCCAAGGCTCTCTGCAAGCTTGAATAGTTTTGTATTGCTTACGATTGCTGTCGCGATTTCTTTATCATCTATCACAAGGTCAAAAGCAATTACACCGCCAAAGTATTTCTGCTGGCTTTTTGCAATCTCATGGTTGTGGTGCGATGGAAGTCCCGGATAGTATACGTTTTTGATCAGTTTTTCCTCAAGAAGGAATTCTGCAATTTTTTGTGCGTTTTCAGCGTGCTGTTTGATACGAAGCGTAAGTGTTTCAATACCACGGATAGCTAACCAGCTGTCAAATGGGCCTAAGATAGCACCAGATGCATTTTGGATAAATTTGATCTTGTCGCCAAGTTCCTGAGTAGAAGTAACTACTAAACCTGCTATAATGTCGCTGTGTCCTGAAAGGTATTTTGTAGCGCTGTGTACAACAATATCTGCACCAAGGTCAATAGGTTTCTGTGCTGCCGGCGATGCAAAGGTATTATCTACACAAAGCAGTATGTTGTTTGCTTTTGCAGTAGCTGCAATAGCCCTTATGTCAGAAATTTTAAGCGTAGGGTTTGTAGGTGACTCTATCCAGATAAGTTTTGTTTTATCGGTAACGGCATCGGCAATGTTTTGTGCATTTGTAGAGTCCACATATTTAATGCTGATGCCAAATTTCTGGTAGATGTGTGTAAATAACCTGAATGCACCTCCGTAAATATCATCTACTGCAATAACCTCGTCGCCTGCTTCAAGAAGTTTAATAACCGCATCTATAGCTGCAAGTCCACTGGCAAAAGCATAACCGTTAGTACCGTTCTCAAGTTTTGCGATAAGGTCTTCAAGCACCTTACGTGTAGGATTATTGCTTCTTGCATAATCGTAACCTTTATGAACGCCCGGTGCGTCTTGTACAAATGTTGATGTCTGGTAAATTGGGGTAGAGATTGAACCTGTTAATGGGTCTACCGGAATGCTGTGTAAAATTGAAGTCTGCTCTTTCATCTTGTTTTAATTTTAGTTTGTTAATTTTTCTGTCAGTTAAAAAAAATCCTAAAACCAGTTATCGAAAGAGCATAAATAAAAAAATGCTCCCCCGATAAGTCAGAAGAGCATATAATATTTTGAAGTATTATGTACATTTTCTAAGCTTATCTTTCCGCTGCAAAGCAGGGGTTGAATGTGGCACCTTATTACACGATATGTAACAGGTTGCCAAGACGTCAATGGGTCAATTCCCTCAGTCTTTCTGGATAAGAATAATTTTTTAAAGAACTTGCAGCAAAGGTATGGCAGAAGAAATGTAATTTCCAAATAAAAATTTACATTTTTTTTAAATCGTTTATTTACAACGGTTTCGTTACTGGTTTTTTATTTGTAAATCTGCGAAAGTGTGATCAGAATCACCGCTCCCAATGCCAAAAAGAGTCCGAAATAATTTAGCTTCGAAAGCTTTTCTTTAAAGATGACTATTCCGGCAAGGCTTCCCAATACGATTACACCAATGTTCATTGCTGCAAAAACAGTTGATGGATTTTCAGCAAATGCCTTATGCGCTTTAAGGTAAAAAAGAATGTTGCCAAAGTTAAATATGCCCACCATTATGCCAAATGCTAAGTTGATAAGTCCGAATTTCTGTTTCCTGAAAATCATCTCGTAAAAAACAAAGAGTGTAATCATTACCAGCGCACCCCCAAAAACCACAAATAGCGATGTAGTGTAAGGAAGCGTCGTATTAAGGGCTATCTGTTTAAATAAAATGTCTACAATACCAAATCCTAAAAGCACCAGCGCGGGATAGAGCCAACTATTGTTTTTATTACTGTCCTTTTTTGATAGTATCATTAGTACGGCAGGAAATCCTACCGCAAGCCCGCAAAGTTTTAAGACGTTGAAATCTTCTTTAAAAATAAACCATGCAGCCAGGATCGGTATAAAAAGCGACAGGCGCTGGGCTGCATCTGTTTTTACGATACCCATACGTTTTATTGATATTGCCAGCAGCATAAATATAGAAGGCAGTAACAGCATTAATGGCAGGTATATTGCCCACGGTGCTGTACTGTTTACTGTACTTAGGTCGGGCGAAAAAAACTGGTAGCATAGCGTTAGCGCTATTACGTAGTTCCACATCACCACCTGCGACAGACAAACGTTGTATTTTCGGGATAATTTAAAAATTATTCCTACAGTTACACTGCAGCATATACTTAGTAGTAAAAATAACATCTGTGTAGTATTTTGGCTTTACAAAAATAGTGTTTTGTTGTACTCCCAATTAACATTTATGCAGTTGTTTTGTATATTTGATATAGATAAATCCTTATTTGTGGGAATAAATAAGCAACCTGATTAAATTAGCACAGAAAACAGAAGAGTAATGAAAAATATCCTGGTTGTTCTTTTTATGCTAACGGCAGCTTTTGGCTTTGCCCAGGAAGACGCATGGGTATATTTTAAAGATAAGCCTGATGCCTCATATTACCTTGCAAACCCAACAGAAATGCTCAGCCAGAAAGCACTCGACAGGCGTAATAAACAAGGCATTACTGTGGATGACAGGGACGTGCCAATATCCCAAACTTATATTCAGGGCATAACCGATGCAGCAGGCATTACCGTTATGGCTAAATCTAAATGGTTTAATGCGCTCCACATAAGAGGGGCGCAGCAGGATATACAGGCACTTACCAACTTTGCGTTTATAGATCATGTTGACTTTGCTGACAGGTCACTTAATACAGCAGGCAAGGCTGCTAAACCTAAAAGGAATGAGGCTGTAAATAAGGTATTGGAATCGGAAGGATCGCTTGATTTTACTGCTTCGGCAAACCAGATTGAGATGCTTAACGGGCATTTGCTGCACCAGCAGCATTTTACGGGACAGGGAATTACAATTGCTGTGCTTGATGCCGGCTTTCCTAATGTAAATACTATCCTGCCGTTTGAACGACTAAGAGCAAATAAACAAATTAAGGGTGGCTACAACTATGTTACCCGATCTGACGATTTTTACACAGGGGGGACTCATGGAACGCTTGTTCTGTCTACTATGGGCGGATATGTAGAAGGGCTGTTTACAGGGACCTCACCCGATGCGTCATATTATTTGTTTGTTACAGAAGATACCGGTAGCGAAAATCCTGTTGAAGAGTCGTATTGGGTGGAAGCTGCCGAAGCCGCTGACAGCCTGGGGGTAGATGTTATAAATACTTCGTTGGGCTATTTTAGGTATGATGATTCTCGTTACAGTTATTCGTATGATGATATTAATGGTAAGAGAGCATTTATAAGCAGGGGTACAGATATTGCCGTTTCAAAAGGTATTTTTTGTGTAGTTTCTGCAGGAAATTCAGGTAGCACAACAACGCCAAATATAGGCGTTCCTGCCGATGCTTTTGATGTACTTACCGTTGGCGCCGTTGATCAAAACCGAAACTATGCAGGTTTCAGTTCTATAGGGCCGACCGCGGATAACAGGATAAAACCCGATGTCATGGCAAAGGGGAGCCAGTCGTCAAATTCTAATGTGAATGGTGAGATCACTACTGGAAGCGGTACCTCTTTTGCCAGCCCCATAACTGCTGGGCTTGTAGCCTGTTTATGGCAGGCACTGCCTGATAAGACCAACGCCGAACTTCGTAAACTCATTAAAGAGTCAGCCGATCGTTATACAGCGCCTACACCGCAGTATGGATATGGTATCCCTGATTTTTACAAAGCTATGCAGACAGGCATGAACCTTACAGATGAAAAATTTATAGTATATCCTAATCCGGCAAATGATATTGTACACCTTAAATTTCCTAAAGATACACCGAGTGTTACTGTTACAATTTTTAACAGCCTGGGGCAATGCGTAAAAGAACTGCAGGTTATGCTGGGCAGTCCTGTTTTTTGGATATCCGAATTAGCTGCGGGTATTTACAATTATAGGCTGGAAGGATTTGGTAAAGACCAGAAGGGTAAAATAATTAAGCAGTAATATGATACGAAATCTTTTAGTTATTTTAGTTGTTTTGCTATCTGTTTCCTGCGAAAAGAAATCTCAAACGCCGCAGGAAATGCTATTGGGGAATTGGGTTCAGGTTGTGCCGAAACATTTAAAAGGCGAAATCTATATTCCTACAGACGAGGACACTCTTGCTTATGAGTTTAAATCTAACGGTATGTGTGATTTTAAATTAGCTTATTTTGATCATGAAGCTTACATGAACGATACTGTCAAAACATGGAATAGGGTAGTACCATATCTGGGTACAGCAACAAAATATAAGCTTGAGCATAAAATATTAAAAATATATAACCCTTCAAAAAAGAAATGGGATCAATATAAGATTAAAAAACTAACTTCAGATTCTCTATTTATTGATGATACACTTAAAACGGCATTTGTAAAGAAGCGATATCCGGATGATGAATCTCCAGATTTTGATACGGTAATTTTATCTACAGGAGGCTGTTTTGGTCCTTGTCCGGGAAATGATATTGTTATAGACAGAGGTGGTAACGTTCTGTTTGATGGATACTATCATGTTAAAAATAAAGGACTTTATAAAGGTAAAATTTCTAATGAAGCTTTCAACAAGCTTTCATTGAGATTCAGACAAGCAGACTATTCTAATCTAAAATCAGAATACCCTCTAAAATACCCCCATGGCTCCAGTACATTTCTAACGTTTGTTAAAAATGGAAAAATCTTAAAAACTGTTAAGGATGATGGCACCGCCCCAAAGGAATTTGTTTGGGCTTACAGGCCGTTGCAGTATTTTGAACAACAGATTGAACTAAAGAGATTTAAACAAAAAGTATATCTTGAAATGAAACATCCCCGTGTTTCATTTCACGATTTAAGCCTTTATCTGGAGGTAATCAGGCTAAGTATCTTTATTACTTATTTGAAATGGGTAGAGAAGTTGATGAAAATTTTGAAGAAAAATATGAGATGTATTACTACAACAAACTCGTAGAAAAAGTAAAAACAGATGGACGTAACTATAAATTCTATCTGAAAGATGGTACCACGCATACGATTGATATAGGATTCGATTTTTTAACAGCAAACGAAAACAACAAAGAATTAAATGATGAACAGAATAACTAAACTTTTTAATATTCAGTACCCTGTAATACAGGCAGGTATGATATGGGCGAGCGGCTACAAACTGGCAAGTGCCGTGAGTAATGCAGGCGGACTCGGCATGATAGGCGCAGGGTCTATGTACCCTGAGGTACTTCGTGAGCATATCCAGAAATGCAAAAAAGCAACCGACAAACCTTTTGCTGTAAACGTACCCATGCTGTACCCGAATATTGGAGAGATTATGAACATAATCGTAGAAGAGGGTGTGAAGATCGTCTTCACTTCTGCGGGGAATCCTAAGACATGGACGGGCTTCTTAAAAGGAAAAGGCATTACAGTAGTACACGTGGTAAGCAGCGTTAAGTTTGCCCTGAAGTCGCAGGAAGCAGGAGTAGATGCCGTAGTAGCAGAAGGCTTTGAAGCCGGAGGGCATAACGGTCGTGAAGAGACCACAACTTTAACGCTTATCCCTATGGTTAAGGAACAGCTTACCATACCTCTAATAGCTGCAGGTGGTATTGCTACGGGGCGTGGCATGCTTGCCGCTATGGTACTTGGTGCAGATGGTGTACAGATAGGCAGCCGTTTTGCAGCTTCGGTGGAGTCGTCTTCACACGAGAAATTTAAACAGGCTATAGTAGATGCCCAGGACGGTGATACACATGTAACGTTAAAAGAACTGGCTCCGGTAAGACTTATTAAAAATAAGTTCTTTCATGATGTGGTAGCACTTTATGCTACTACGCCATCCGTAGATGACCTAAAGACGTTATTGGGCCGTGCACGTGCTAAAAAAGGTATGTTTGAAGGCGACCTTGAAGAAGGTGAACTTGAAATAGGCCAGATTGCAGGGCTAATCCACGACATTAAACCCGCAGGCGATATAGTAAAAGAGATTATCTCTGATTTTGAAAAAGCTAAGCAGGAAGCTTTGAGTTTATAAGTAAAAAGCCCAACTATCTGAGTTGGGCTTTTTGCTTTTTAAATATTTCAATCAATTGATATAAAAAATAACAACTGACCTATGAAATACAATGGTATTGATAAAGATAAATATTTTGTAAGGCTGATAAGTTGCCCTATATTGTTTTGATTAAACTGTGAAATGCTCATTGTAATGGCTATTGTTAGTATTGGCAATGTGCATAATATAAACAAAGTAAATAATGATTTAGATATAGAAATCTTTCTTTTGTACAAGGTATAATATAAGGCGGCTATGAAGGCTATCCATGCATAAAATAATAGTTTAACGATTGTTGTATCTCGTACTGTAGTATGCCAACCCGGAAGAATGGACGTAAAGGTGTCGTAACTAACAGTCATTAATGCAAACGTTAACAACAAAAATCCAATAAGGATGAATATAATAATTCGTATCATTTTAATTGCTTTCTATAGTAATTAATAAATCGCTATCAAACATCGCTGCAGGCGATATTACCTTTTCATGTTGTGGTATATTGTTGCCGTAACGTTCTTTCAGTTTGGCTTTTACAGCAGGATTGGTCAGGTCAAAATCCTTTAATTCCTGAAGTTTTCCTATTTCAATTCCGATACCTTCTCTGTATATTTTCCATATCAGTTCAGAGCAATAAATCCTGTCGTCGCTCCACTCAAAATACAGGTCATAATCTTTACCACCCATACTTTGTGCCACGGCTTTCATCTTTGCCAGGTTGGATTCGGTAAGCACTTCATCAGCATTTTTGAGGCGTTTCACTACATAACGATGGTCTTTACCACGTGCAATCCAGTCGTAAAGAGGTGTCTTTTGTACAGGCTGTATCGCTTCAAAAACAAAGTATTTACCATTTTCCTTGTATATGATGCCACAATGCGAATACTTCGACTTTGTAGCGAGCTGTATTGCCTGACTTTGCGCCGATTGCGACGTCTGGAAGATCAGGTCGCCATTTTGCAAATCTTTGGCAATAAAAGCGCTTTCCTTCCTTTGGCAGCTGCAAAAAAATATCGCTAACAATAATAGTATAAGGTTATTTTTCATTTACTAATCGATTTTTTATTTAAGCCTTAATGTTCATTTGAACTCAGCTGCGCTGTTTGCGCGTGAACTACAAGCTGCAACGAACTAAAAAATTACTTCTTCTCCATTATCCTTTTTACTTCGTTAAGTAATAATGGATAGGCAGGATATGCCATATTATGACCGTAGCCATCAATTTCAAACAGCTTGGTTTCTTTATGACCGTTAAGTTTCATCATACGGGCCAGATAGGCGTTTTCGTCGTATCGGCCCAGCATTTCCAGTTCCCTGTCACCAGTAATAAGCAATAAGGGGGGAGCATCGCCGCGAACGTGGTAAAGCGGGGCAAGGTCATCTATTGTAGGCTGGGCCTCGCGTATGCCTTTTTCCTGGCGTGCTGTAAAATGTGTAATACATTGTCCGCTGAAAGGAATAAGCCCGGAAACCTTATTAGCGTCGATGTTATATTTGGCAAGGTATTTTTTATCGAGCACAGTCATCAGCCCTAAGTAACCTCCTGCAGAGTGGCCCGAAATGAATATTTTATCGGTACTTCCACCATATTTATCAATGTTATTAAATACCCACGCAATGGCAGCTGAGCTGTCTTCAATACAGTTGGTAACCTTTACTTTCGGGCTTAGCCTGTAGCCAACACCTATTATGCAATAGCCTTTATCTTTAAGCTCCTGCGGAATTTCTTTGCTTCCGCCTGTAAGTCCCCCGCCGTGAAACCACAGTATGGTAGCAAAGTTCTTTACGTTTTTTGGGTAATATATGTCAAGCACACAGCGTTCGGCAGCATAAGCATCGTTTTTGTAAACGGCTTCAGGATAGTATTTAATGTTGTTTTCGGTAGTGTAGTCTGCTTTTTGGGCAAAAGATGTAAAACCTGTAATGATAAACAGGAGTACGGCAAGATGTTTCATGATAAAAATAGTTGTTTAGCCAAATATAAAGAATCCTGCGTAAACTATTCAGGATTATCAGGCTAATGGCAGCTTATTCAGATGTAAGAAACTATTTTTTTGATGAGAAGGTGTTAATGTTTTCTTTCCAGTAATCAACAAGGTTCTTTATCTTTTCCTTGTATTTGTTATAATCGTTGCCCTTTTGGATGTAGCCCTGTATTGATAGCTTGTTGGCCTGCTTAATAGAATACTCATCCTGCGCATTAGAAATAAATATATAAGGAATATCCTTATCGGCAAGTACTTCTTCTTCCAATATTATGTTACGGAGTTCAAAGCCGCCGAGTTTAGGCATATTGATATCGGAAATTATAATGAAAGGGGTAACCTCCGGCTGACGTATGTAATCAAGCGCCTGGGTGCTGTCAGAAAAAAATACAATTTTATTTTTATAGCCAAGATCCTTGAATATGTCCTGTAACATATCCCTGTCGTCCTCATCATCTTCAATGATGAGTATATCCCTGTGCATTTTCATAACATAAAATTTTGGTGGCAGACAAATTTTAATTTCGTTGCAAATTAGCATCTTTTTGCGAATGTTGCTTACGGTTTTTCCGTAAAATTTTATGGTTCGCAATAGATATTTTTTATCCGTTTTTATTTTATATAAGTAATTTCCTTAAATTTGTGCTTCTTTCACTAACTATAAATCTCATCAATTATGAAGACAAAAGCTATAATTGCCGGTTTCTTTCTTTTAGTTTCTATTGTGACTGCCAATGCTCAGGAGCAGGCTTCTGTTATTTTACAGAAGGCATCTACGCAGGCTGCTAAAGAAAAAAAGAATGTTTTTGTAATGTTTCATGCTTCATGGTGCGGCTGGTGCAAAAAAATGGATAAGAATATGACGGGTGACGCCTGTGCTAAATTGTTTGGCGATAATTATGTTACAGCACATCTTACAGTTATGGAATCGCCTAAAAATGAAGCTCTTGAAAATCCGGGTGGCGAAGATATACTTAAAAAATTTAAAGGTGGTGAGCAAGCCGGGCTTCCGTTTTGGGTAATACTTGACCCAAAAGGTAATGTGCTTGCTGATTCGTATAATGCTAAAGGCGAAAACCTGGGCTGTCCTTCGACTCCCGAAGAAGTGGCTGAGTTTACTGCAAAGCTTAAAAAGACATCTAAACTTACTGCTTCACAACTTGGTGTGGTAAAAGAAACATTTACGATTAAGAAATAAATTTCTGAATGTTTGTCTGCCCTGTTTTTAATCATGTTGCGTAAAAACCCTTATTTTTACATAAATTTTTATGCAATGAAAAAGCTGATCTGCCTCTTATTACTTACTTTGACCATCATTTCCTGCGAAGCACAGCAGAGAGGAACAGAACTTGTTTCTCCAAAACAATTCTCTGAAGCGATGGCTAAAGATAAAGGCCAGCTGATTGATGTTCGTACGCCAAAAGAATATAATGCAGGCCACCTTGAAGGCGCGGCTAATATACATTTATACGATCAGGATTTTAACGAGCGAATCAATAAGCTTGATAAGAAAAAGACAGTTTATGTGTATTGCAAAGCTGGAGGCCGAAGTGCCGATGCTGTAGAGTCGCTAAAACTTAACGGATTTCAGCATATTGTTGAGCTTGATGGAGGTACAGATGCCTGGACAGAAGCTGGTAAACCGCTTAAGCAATAACCTGCTGAGTGTTAAATCGAAAGTCATAATGTCACAATAATAAGGTGCCTTAGTCTGTTATCTCAAGTCAAAAATTCTCACATCTCACTAAAAATGATCACTCCTTTAAATATAATACTCATCATAATCCTTGCGGTATTCTTCGTAATACTAATGTCGGTTATAACAAGGATGCGTAAGGCAGAGAAGGTTAAAAAGGAGCTGGAAACGCGTTTTGTAGAGATGGAGAACAAAACCAATACGTTACAGTTGCAAACGCTGGAAGCGAGGTTGAATCCGCATCTTTTTAAGAACATACTTAATTCGATACAATCACACGCTTACCAAACTTATTTTGCGATGGATAAGCTGTCTAATGTATTGGATTACATTCTTTATGAAAGCCAAAACCGTTTTGTGAGTCCGCGCGAGGAAATAGAGTTTGCGCTAAACCTTATCGAGATCAACAAGATAAAGATAAGTCCGCTTTTCTCTATTACCGTTAAAAAGAAGATAGACGAGCTGGATGAACTGTACGATCAAAAAATAGTAGCGCCCCTCATCTCCATAGACCTTATTGAAAATGCCTTTAAGCATGCCGACCTGCAGAGTGCCGACGCTTTTATTACAGTGGTTATAGAGTTTAAGGACAATCATTTCTCAATGATGGTATCTAACAAAATGTCGCCAAAATCTACATTTCTTAAAGAGCATAGCGGCATAGGTTCTGCAACCTTAGAGCAGCGCCTTAAGATTATTTACAAATCCTGCTTTAAGCTGGAACGCTATGTGGAAGAAGATATTTATATTGCCAAACTAAAAATAGACCTGCTTGAATACAAAAATCAAATGCTTACTCCTTGATGATGAGCTTCCCGGACTGACATTTCTTAAAATGGTTTGCGAACAGATTGATGAGCTGGAAGTGGTTAAGGCTTATAACAGCCCTGAAAAACTGCTTGCGGAATGGGAAGGTATGGATTTTGACCTGCTTATTACTGATATTGAAATGCCGGGAATAAATGGGCTTCAGGTGGCCGATGCCATAAAAGGAAAGGCTATTATTTTTACGACTGCATATAAAAATTTTGCCGTAGATGCTTTTGATAAGGATGCCATAGACTATGTGGTAAAACCTATAAAGCCGGAACGTCTTAAACACGCCATAGAGAAGGTGAGCGCACACATGGCCAAAGCCGAAGCTCCTGTAAAACAAATACAGCTGAATACCGACAAAGGCAAGGCACTCATTAGCGCTGCAAAAATATTTGCCGCAGTCACTTCTAACATAGACAGCCGTGATAAGATTCTGTTTTTAAATGATGGCGTGAAAATCACGGTTAAGAACAGCTCATTTGAGAAACTGCTTGAGCTATTGCCGGAAAATGAATTCAGCCGAATCAACAAAAAAGCTATAATTGCTCTTAAGCACGTACAGTTTTACAGCCATGATGAGATTACGGCTGACCTTATTTATACCGATGGCAAACCGTATACTTTTCCGCTAAGCGAAATATACAGGAACGACTTTATGAAGAGGGTAAAGAACTAAAAAATCACTAATTCGTAATTACGAAGTGAGTGAAATCTTTTGTATTATATACATCATCTTCTCACTACTCGTTTTCATTACATAATTAATCCCTTTTATTACAAAACCCCTGTAACGTAACTGTTCATGTGGTGATTACATGGTAATTTCTTGTAGTTTTGCGCCAAATTAACTACAGGCCAGGTAAACACATGATTAAACAATTTAAAACAAGTGCCTTTTATATAGGTGTTATCGTCTTTTTTTCGGCAATAATCTATTGGGCACTTCAAAATGGAAAAACCCTTGAGGCAGGACAAAATATAGTAGAAAAAGCATCCGGTAAAGGTCAGTGGCAGGATTTTCTTGATTCGCTTTTCCACAACCTTACGCATCCTTTAGCGCTTTTACTGGTTCAGATCATTACGATCATATTTGTTGCCCGTTTCTTTGGGTGGATATGCCGTAAAATCGGCCAGCCAACAGTAATTGGCGAAATGATTGCGGGTATTGTATTAGGCCCATCATTAGTAGGTACTTATTTCCCGGAATATTCTGCGCTGCTTTTCCCGGCGGCTTCGTTAGGCAACCTTCAGTTTCTTAGCCAGATAGGGCTTATATTGTTTATGTATGTAGTAGGTATGGAACTCGACCTTACCGTGCTTAAAAATAAGGCAAAAGATGCAGTAGTTATAAGCCACGCAAGTATCATAATACCATTTACACTCGGAATAATATTAGCGTACTTTGTATACCAAGATTTGGCGCCCCAAGGTGTTGCTTTTGCTTCGTTCGGACTGTTTATGGGTATTGCAATGAGCATCACGGCATTCCCGGTATTGGCACGTATCGTTCAGGAACGCGGATTGCACCGTACACGTATTGGCGCTTTGGTAATTACCTGTGCAGCCGCTGATGACATCACCGCATGGTGTATACTTGCTGCCGTTATCGCAATTGTTAAGGCAGGTTCTTTTGTAAGTTCACTGTATGTTATAGGCCTTTCAATTGCCTATGTATTCCTTATGCTTTGGGTAGTAAAACCATTCCTTAAACGCATCGGCGAACTTTACAGCAACAAAGACACAATCTCTAAACCTGTAATTGCAATATTTTTTCTTACATTATTAATATCTTCTTATACAACAGAGATCATTGGCATCCACGCCCTGTTCGGAGCGTTTATGGCTGGTGCTATCATGCCGGAAAGTATGCGTTTCAGGAATATCTTTATCGAAAAGGTAGAAGACGTATCGCAAGTTATGCTATTACCGCTGTTCTTCGTTTTTACAGGCCTCCGTACGCAAATAGGTCTTTTAAATGATGCGCAGTCATGGCAGATATGCGGCCTTATTATAGCCGTGGCTGTAATAGGTAAATTTGCAGGAAGTACAATTACGGCACGCTTTGTAGGCCAAAACTGGAGGGACAGCTTTACCATTGGGGCTCTTATGAATACCCGCGGACTGATGGAGCTTATTGTACTGAATATAGGTTTTGATCTGGGAGTACTTTCTGCTGAGATCTTCTCTATGATGGTTATCATGGCATTAGCCACCACATTCATGACTGGGCCAGCACTTGACCTTATCGGGTATATATACAACCGAAAGAAAAACTACATTCCGGCAGAGATAAGGCAGGAAAGCAAATTCAAGATATTGGTGTCTTTTGACAGTCCTGATAACGGAAAATCGCTGCTAAAGCTGGCTAACGCTTTCGTTAAAAAGATGAAGAGCAATGCTATGGTAACGGCAATGCATATTTTACCAAGCAGCGAGATACATACCTTTAACCTTGAAGAATACGAAAAAGAGAGTTTTAAGCCTGTTTTGGCTGAAGCCGATGAACTTGGGCAAAAGGTAACCACATTATTTAAAGCATCTACCGATATTGACAGCGACATTGCTACTGTTGCCAATAAGGGCGAATTTGACCTTGTACTGGTAGCCATAGGACAAAGCATTTTTGAAGGGACACTTCTGGGAAAAATACTTGGATTTACGACAAGGATAATTAATCCTGAAAGCCTGGTAAATACGCTTACCGGTAAAGAGAAACTATTTGAAAACTCCCCGTTTGACGAGCGTACACAGCATATCCTTTCTAAAAGTGAGGCGCCTGTAGGTATATTGGTAGACAAAGAATTTACAAATGCCGACAGGGTGTTTGTTACCATCTTTGACCCGGCAGACAGTTTCCTTATAGAATATGCGCAAAAGCTTATCAGCAGCGTGGGTTCTCAGGTTACTATTTTAGATGCTGACGGTTCTGTTAAGAATAACGCCGAGATAAAAGAAACGATCAGGAGCATTGAGCATAATGTGCCAAACCATATAAAACTGCTTAGCCAGCGTACTATCGAGAAAGAATTTCTTCAGGAGCAGGACCTTATGATAATAAGTGTAGACAGCTGGAAAAAACTTATAGAATCACGCAGTATATGGCTTAACAATACGCCATCGCTGCTTATCATAAAAAAATAGTACGTTTATATGGATACTTTTAAGATTACGCTGGCAGCCATAGTGCTCAGCGTAGTGAGTTCTTTTGCACAGGAAACTACACAACAACCAGACGCTGCACCTAAAAAGGTTAAGAATGTTGAGGCAGGTTTTGACGGGATGCTTGCCATGTCTTACGGCAGTAGTACATTCGGCATAAACGTTGGAGGGCCAAGCCTTAAATATAAGTTCACTAAAAAGTTTAAGGTAGGGGTTGGGGCTTTTCCATCACTGATTATTGCAGATGATAAAGCCGTACCGCGTTTAGCTGTGTCACCAATCATTGAATATAATAATTGGATGTTCATAACGCCCTATTATGGCTACGACAATAAGGACAAACAAATATGGACGTTTGGATTAGGATATAAATTTATATAGATAAATAATAAAGTTAGTTAAGTTGAAAAGGATAACGGAAGCGTTATCCTTTTTTGTGAAGGTAAAAGATTATAAAAATTTGTTAAGTATTACTGTTGTAAATGTCTTGTGCCAACATTTTACATAGTTTTAATCCAAATTCAACCAATATACAAATATGAAAAATAAGATTATTGCATTTGCAGCTTTAAGTATTATGCTTACTGCCTGTAACTCTAAAGAAACGAGGCTGGAACAGCGCTCTGAACCGGCAGATCCTGTTACTACGGAAGCTAAACCGGCGATTCCCGTCGTTGCAGGTGGTACATTTGATATAACAGCAATTCCTGTATCTGAAGCAGATTTAGGTGATTTCCCGTTTGTGAAGCTGCCAAAAGATTATTGTTTTGGATATTGTTCATCCTGGAGCGGCAAGCCTAATGAAAAAGACATTAAGGATACTGATAAAGAATACTTTGCAGTAAACGGTAAACTAATTCCTGTTGAAGGGAAAACCTATAAGGTTACGATAGAAAAGAACAGGGATGCTGATAATAAAAGATTCAGCAGGCTGGCTGTACTTAACAGCCTTGATAAGGATATTAAAGCTTTGGGCGGTGTTCAGGTAAATAACGTTCCTGTATCTAATGAAGAATGGAAAAGGGTAGGAGACGAAGAACTTATTAAAAACGGTTACGGAAAGTCTATAGATGTAAATTTGCTGGACGATATTAAAACCTATATTATCAGGACAAAAGATAAGGAAGTCTGGATCCAGTTTAACCTTATGGACGAAGAAAGTGGGCGTATTGCAGTTCTTGAAAAAGCCGGCTTCTAAATAGTATTTAAATAAAAAAAGAACTCCCGGGACCATAAGGTTTCCCGGGAGCTCTAACCAAACAAAATTACTAAGAATAAAATCTTCTTTAGTTTTTTACAGGGGTTCCGTCCCTTAATTCTTCGCTGGCATTCTTAACCAGTTTTTCGTTAGGGGAAAGATCACCAAATATCTCTGTCTTATCTTCGGCATCTCGGCCTTTTTTAATGGCTACACGCTCTGTTTTGTTATCTTTTACGCGAATAACAAATATACCTTCTGCTGTATTTACAATAGCCGATTTTGACACTACAAACGTACTGTCTTTAGAATTTAACGGCAGCAATACTTCGGCAACCATTCCGGGAAGCAGTTTGTTATCTGTATTGATAACATCCATCTCTACTCGCTCAGAGCGTAGCCTTAAATCTAATGCCCCTGACATACGCTGAATTTTTGCCTTGAACGTTTCGTTAAGCATTGAGCGTACCGTAAAGCTCATTTCGTCGCCATCTTTAAGATAGCCTGTGTACATTTCAGGGACAGATACCGCAAGCCTCAGTTTTTTCTGATCCTGAACTGTTAGCAATGGCAGGTCAGACCCTTTTCCCTGCGGGCCTACATATGCACCTGTGTTTATGTTACGTGCAGTTACAATACCTGTAAACGGCGCACGTATTTGTAAATAACCCTGGTTTACCTGTATTTCACGAACTGTTGCCCTTGCAGCCTGAAGCTGTGCATAGTCAGAGCTTTTGCGCGCCAATGCCTGATCAAGGTCGTTTTTAGAAATTGTACCTTCTACCTTACTTGTTTCAAGTATGCGGTTATAGTTGGCATTGCTGCCGGTATATACTGCCTCAACAGAATGCAGCCTAGACTGCGCCGCAGCTAGCTGTGAACTGATCTCTGGTGCCTCAAGCTGTATAAGGATTTGGCCTTCGGTTACTTTAGAGCCTATATCTACCTTAAGCTCTTTTACATAGCTCGAAACTTTGGCATAAAGGTCTACCTGGCGGAAACCTGATAATTCTGCCGGAAGGCTTACCTGCGATGAAAGTTTTTCTTTAGTAAGGTCAAATGTTTCAATAGCCGGGGTATCGTCTACAGGAGCCTCTTCTTTCTTTTCTTCGCCACAGCTGTTGAATACAAGTGCCGACAGGAGTAGTGCTGATGTGATTAATGTCTTTTTCATTTTATTGGTGTTCTATAGTAGGTACATAAAATTTACTTTCTTCGTCTTCCGGGTCAAGTGATACCGATTGTGTAGTGGCTTTGCCCTGTGCCCACGCAAAGATAAGCGGCAGGATAATAAGTACGGCAAATGTTGAGAACAGCAGTCCGCCTATAACCGCTCTTCCTAACGGAGAGGTCTGTTCGCCTGCTTCGCCGTGGCCTATAGCCATTGGTAACATACCGGCAATCATCGCTACAGATGTCATGATGATAGGGCGAAGGCGCAGTGATGCTGCTTCCCTGGCCGACTCCAGTGCATTGCCATTTACCTTTCGCAGCTGTTCTGCGTTGGTGACGAGCAGCACGGCATTAGCAATAGAAACCCCTACCGACATGATGATACCCATATATGACTGAAGGTTTAGTGTAGAGCCTGTTGCCAGCAGCATAAGGAGCGCACCAAGTACAACCGCTGGTACGGTAGTCAGTACTACAAGCGATACCTTGAACGACTGGAAGTTAGCCGAAAGCATAAGGAAAATAACCACAATGGCTACCAATAATCCTACTTCAAGGCTTTTCATGGTTTCAACAAGTACTTTGCTCAATCCTATAGGCTCTATAAACAGTCCTCTTGGCAGTTCACCCAGTCCTGCAATAATATGTTGTACATCTTTAGTTGCCGAGCCAAGATCAGTATGGTCTATATTAGCTGTAACCGATATGTACGGCATGGCGCCAAGGTTATCATTCTCGCCGTGTGTTTCAGAAAGTGTTATAGTAGCCACATCACCTAATACCGGCCTTGTAGAATTCTTTAGCAACGGAATTTCAGCAATGTCATTTCTAGTCATCATCTTATCCAGCGGTACCTGAACCTGAACGTTATAGGATAATCCTGCTTTTTCATCTATCCAGGTGTTTTTATCTGTATAACGTGATGACGATGTTGCAGCAACAAGTGAACGCGATATATCGTTCATATCTACGCCTAACTGTGCAGCCCTTGTACGGTCTATATTTATGCTAAGTGCTGGGTAGTGGATAGACTGTGCAATTTGCACATCCCTAAAATAATCTTTCTTTTTAAGCTGCGCTATGATCTTGTTGCCATATTCTTCGTTCAGCTTTTTATTTTTACCGGCAATCCTTATCTCAACCGGTGTTGGAGACCCCTGGCTTAATACTTTGTCGGTAAGTTCTATAGGCTCAAACGAAATATTTACGCCTGGAACACTTTTTTTTACCCTTGCCCTAAGGTTATCTTTAAACTCGTCCATGTCTTCGTTATGGTAATCCTTAAGCGCTATCTGGAACACCGCTTCGTGAGGTCCTGCCATAAACATATAGATAGGCGATACCGAGAACAGCGACGGGTGTGTACCCACATAAACCGATGATATGCCTATGTGTTCCTTGCCTACCATATTTTCTATCTCGCTAAGAACAGCATGGGCCTTTTCTTCGGTACGTTCTAAACGTGTACCATCGGCAAGGCGCATCCTTACCTGGAACTGGCTTGAGTTTACTTTAGGGAATACATCCTGCCCAATAACATTTAGCATCACAAAAGCAAGTGCAGTAATTCCGAACAGGTATAGTAAACCAACAAACTTTCGCTTCGGCATAAGGCTGTCTATCATTTTAATGAATTTAACCCTGAATTTTTCAAAACGGCTTAGTTTACCATCATCGTCGGCATCTTCTCTTTCAGAGAATTCTTTCCTGTCGTGGGTAGCATGTGCATGATCGTGAGAAGCATGACTTTTCATCAGCCAGTTAGCCATTACCGGTACGAACGTCTGCGAAAGCAGGAACGATATAACCATTGAGAAACCGATTGCCAGTGCTAACGGAAGGAATAACGCCCCCGGTATACCGCCCATTGTAAATGCAGGTGCAAATACGGCAAGGATACATAATAAGATCAATAGCTTAGGCAACGCGATCTCTTTACAGGCTTCCCAAATGGCGAGCGCCTTGGGTTTACCCATATCAAGGTGCTGGTGAATATTTTCTATGGTTACAGTACTCTCATCTACAAGGATACCAATAGCAAGCGCCAGTCCGCTCAGGGACATTAAGTTAATGGTCTGCCCAAATAATTTAAGGAACAGCACGCCCGATATGATTGAGATAGGGATAGTAAGGATTACAATTAATGCAGCCCTTTTGTCACCTAAGAAAAGTATAACCATAAGTCCGGTTAACACCGCTCCAATTATACCCTCTGTAATAAGGCTTTTTACCGAGTTGATTACATAAACTGACTGGTCAAATTCATAAGAGATCTTAACGTCGTCAGGAAGTGTGCTCTGTATCTTTGGCAGGCTTGCTTTCAGATTTTTTACAACGTCCCAAGTAGATGCGTCTCCTGCCTTGGCAATACTTACGTATACCGAACGTTTTCCGTTGATAAGTGCATAACCGTTAGTAATGTCGGCACCATCTTTTACAGTGGCTACATCTCTTAAAGAAAGGTTCTGAACACCGCCCTTGAAGATAGGGATGTTCTCAAATTCTTTAATTTCCTTAACGGTATTGTTTGTAGGGGTAAGGTAGTTTTTATCGCCTATCCTAACATTACCCGATGGTGCAGTCTGGTTGTTTATCCTTATTGCCTCAACGATCTGATCTGGCGTAAGGTTGTGCGCACGCAACTGTGCAGGATCTACATTTACTTCGATAGTTCTCGGGCTTCCTCCAAAAGGCGGAGGCGAAAGCAGTCCGGGAATAGAGGTGAAGGAGGCACGCACATAAACGTTTGCCAAATCCTGAAGCTCATTATTGTTACGGGTCTTACTGCTTAATACAAGCTGTCCTACCGGGAGTGAAGAAGCATCAAAACGGATAATGAACGGCGGTTGTGAACCCGGAGGGAATGCTGCCTGTATCCTGTTAGAAAGTGCACTCAGCTCGGCAGCGGCCTGAGCCATGTTCGTGTCTTCATAATAGGTAACCTTCATCAGGGTAAGCCCCTGTATGTTTTTTGTTTCTATAGATTTTACGCCGTTGGCAAACAACATGATGTTAATGTAGTTTTTGGCGAAGTAAGATTCCATCTGATCAGGAGTGTAACCTCCAAAAGGGTGTGCCAGGTATATTACCGGCAGGTTCATTTTAGGCAGGATATCTACCTTGATGTCTTTTACGGCACCTATACCGAAAAAGAACAAACCTGCTACCAATACCAATATCGAAATAGGCTTGCGGAGTGCAAAACGTATTAAATTCATTATTTAACAGGTATTAAAATTCGTTGATAAAAAGGTTAAAGTCGCCTGTAGCAGCGGCCTTCATAAGCAGTGCCTGCCATACATTGGTATAAATAATATCGCGGTCGGTTTCTGCACGGTTAAGTGTATAGAGTGCCTGCGTTACATCTACAAGTGTGGTAAGCCCGTTGTTATAAAGTGTTGTGCGCTGCAGGTAAGCCTGTTGCGCTGCACGTACCTGTCTCGGCGCTTCGGAGTAATTTTCCATGGCAAAACCAAGGCGGGCGTTAGCGGCATCTTCCTGTGACTTAAGCTGAAGGTCTACAGCCTTATATTCCTCTTCTAATCCCTGCCCTATTAGTTTTTGGGCGCTAACTTTTTTAGATGAACGCGCTATGGTGGTAAGGTTCCAGGTCATACCTACACCTAAAAGATAGTTTTTTCTCGTAGGGTCTACACCGTCAGCATAACTTTTGGTAAACGAATTCTGGTTGGTAGCATAGTCGCTGTTAAACCCAGATCCTCTTGTTTGGTAAACACCAAAAAGGCTAAAAGTAGGGTAGTACTCTTTTTTATAAAGGCTAAGCTGGCTTTTGCTCAGCTCAATACGGCTTTTGTAGAACTGGCGTATAGGATTGTTAATGCTGTCGGCCTGAAGCTCTCCGGCAACCATTGCTTTAGGCACCGATGCCACAAACGTGGTGTCGACGACATAATCTTTAGGTTCAACACCCATAAGCTCTACAAGCCTGTTGTTTTGAACTTTAACCTGTTCTTTTATCTGGTTAAGGGCAATTTTTGCGCGAGATACTTCTGCCGATGCCAATGTGGAGTCCACACCTGGCAGTAATCCGTTCTTAACCCTTACGGCTGCATTGTTAAGCACTACCTGCGATCGGTTAAGGTTTTTTAATTGCGAGATTTGCAGCCTCTGGCTTGCCAACAGGTTTAAGTAAGCCCCGGCAATTTTTACTTTTTGCTGGAATTGTTCCTGTTCAAAATCTTTTTGTTGTCGTTCTGCATCGGCTTTAGCAATGTTTATACGCTGCTGCATCCTCCCGAAGGTAAAGAAATCCCAGTTCATGTTAACCAGGTACAGCGCGCCAAAGGCTGCATTCCAGTTTTGTTCTGCCAGCGGAAGCCCAGATGAGGCAACCCCAAGGCCGCCAAAACCGTACAGCGGGCCATTTTGTCCGTTTACGGTACCGTAATCCTGCTGTGCAGAAAGGTTCAGGTTAGGCAGATAATCGCGCCTTGCCTGTTTTACAGTTTCCTGTGCTGCTTTAGCATAGCTGTTTTTGGCTTTAACCACACCATAATTGGCGGCACCTGTTTCTACCGCTTCTTTAAGCGAGAGGTGCGTTTGGCTAAAACCGCCCAGTGTACTAAACAATAAGAGCAGCGTTACTTTTTTTAAGTGCATTTGTAATGAGTGAGTTTATGGAGTAAGATGATTTTAAAAATCGAATACAAATTTACTACTCAATTCATGCAATGTAGGTTTTTAATGATGAATTGAATTCGTCATACATTTTATTACAGTTACTGTTATATGTGCTTACTTTGCAGTAATAAATGAAATTGATTGAATGAATAAATTTTTTAAAAGCGTAATTGAGAATAAATGGTGGCAGGAGTTTTTTATACTGGCATTCTCTTTTATACTTTTTACCCTTAACGACTGGATACTTATCAAGTCATGGCGCGGCATATGGTCGGGCTGTGCCTATTTTCTTATGCTGTATGGCCACGCGCAGCTTAACCGATTTTTCCTGCTGCCCATACTTTTTAAAAAGCATAAAGTACTGTTGTACATCATGCTAAGCACACTCCTGGTAGCCGTATTCTCTGTAATAATGTATGAGGTTACTACTTTATGGATCTACAAGAATTGTTTTCTTTATAAATCGTCTGAGCAAAAAAGTTATGTATTTCAGGCGGCAACGCTGGTGGCAACGCTTATTTGCATTCTATCGGTACTGCTTATACTCAAGTTTTACCGCGACAGGAAAAACCTTGACCAGGAAAAACTACTGTACAACCAGGCACAGCTTAATTCGCTAAGGGAGCAGCTTAACCCGCATTTCCTTTTTAATACATTCAACACACTATATGGTATAAGTCTTCAGTATCCTGAACGTACGCCAGAGCTTATCATGCACGTTTCTCAGCTGATGCGTTATCAGCTGGAAAGCAACGAAAGGCAGTGTGTAGCGCTTGAAGATGAACTGAGCTTTATAAGCAGTTACATAGAGCTTGAAAAAGAGCGCGTAGGCTATCGCTGCAACATCAGCTTTAACAGCGAGATTGACAATGCCAATGCCTACAAGATACCGCCAATGCTGCTGATATGCTTTATCGAAAATGCTTTTAAGCACGGTACCTGTACCATAGAGAAATGTTTTGTTGACGTAGATGTAACGGTAACCGATGGCAAACTCGAAATGATTGTACGCAATTCGCTGCCGGAAAAGAAAACCGAGATCGTATCTACAAAAATAGGCATCAAGAACACTACAGAGCGTTTAAAGCTTCAATACGGAAGCAATTATTCGCTTGACATTGAGGAAACTGATATTTATAGCGTAAATTTACAATTGCAGTTAAAACGATATGAGCCAGCGCGTTAAAAAATGTATCATCATAGATGATGAACCTGCTGCTCACTATGTGCTTGCAAAGTATATTGAGCAGAGTCCGTCGCTTGAACTTGTTTTTCAGGGATATAACGGACTGGAAGCTATGGATTATCTTAAGGATAATAAAGTAGACCTTATGTTCCTTGATATCGACATGCCCGAAATATCAGGCATAGAGATGCTCCAGAAACTGGATAACCCGCCGCGTACCATACTTACTACAGCTTATAGCGAGTTCGCGTTAGAAAGCTATGAGTATGGCGTACTGGACTATTTGCTTAAGCCGATATATCATCCGCGGTTTGTTAAGGCAATAGACCGTTTTCTCGAACTTGAGGCAACACACTTACAGACTGAAGCTATAGTCGAGGAGGTAACCGACACCATATACGTTAAGGTAGACAGCGATACGATTCCCATAGAAGTAAACAGCATATTATATGCCCAGAGTTATGGCAACTACGTAAAGATATTTACGGTTAAGAAAAATTATCTTGCTACCATAACTACAAACGATCTCGAAAAGATGCTTCCGTCATCACACTTTATGAGGGCGCATAAATCGTATATCGTGGCTCTGGATAAGGTAGATGAAGTGATGAAAGACCACGTAGTTATAAAACGCAACCCAATCCCTATAGGGATTACTTACCGCCGCGAGCTGGCGGAAAAATTAAAGCACCTGATTAAAAACTAAATAAATAACCAAAAACAACTAGAAATGATTCCAGTAAAAGCTTTTGCAGCCTATGATGCTGAGACGCCATTAAAACCGTTTGAATTTGAACGTAAAGAAGTAGGACCTAACCAGGTGCAGATAGAGATATTATACAGCGGCGTTTGCCACTCTGATATCCACACTGCTAAAGGTGACTGGGGACCTGCTATATACCCGCTTGTTCCGGGGCACGAAATTGTGGGAAGAATTGTAAAAAAAGGAGAAAATGTTACTAAGTTCAAAGAAGGAGAACTTGCAGGTGTTGGGTGTTTTGTAGACTCATGCCGTAAATGCTCAAGCTGCCTTGAAGGCGAAGAGCAATTCTGCGAAGAAGGAATGACAGGTACTTACAACAGCTATGAGCGTGGTACTACAACACCTACTTACGGAGGCTATTCTACTACCATCACAGTAGACCAGGATTACGTACTTCATGTATCTGAAAAACTTGACCTTAAAGGAGTTGCTCCGTTATTATGCGCGGGTATTACTACATACTCGCCGTTACGCTACCTGAAAGTAGGTAAAGGACATAAAGTGGCGGTACTTGGACTTGGCGGATTAGGCCACATGGCTGTTAAATTTGCCGCTTCTTTTGGTGCAGAAGTTACTATGCTAAGTACATCACCATCTAAGGAAAAAGACGCTAAAGATCTTGGAGCACATAACTTTGCACTTATTACAGATGCAGACCAGATGGCTTCCCTTGCTAATAGCTTCGATTTTATAATAAACACGGTATCGGCTAAACATGACTACAATACTTTCCTTAACTTATTGAGGAAAAACGGTACTATGGTTATTGTAGGTGCACCACCGGCGGGAGAACCATTACAGGCATTTACATTGATCTTCAAACGAAGAGCCATTATGGGAAGCCTTATAGGAGGGATTAAAGAAACACAGGAAATGCTTGATTACTGTGCAGAACACAACATAACATCTGATGTAGAAGTTATCGATATGGATTATATCAATACCGCTTACGACAGGATGAACAAAAGTGATGTTAAGTACAGGTTTGTAATAGACATAGCTTCGCTAAAAAACTAAAAGGCAGACGGAAGGGTTATCTCAAAGGTTATATACCTTCCTGACTCCTTTTAAGAAGGGCAATCGTTTCGGTTGCCCTTTTTTAATGCAATAAAGCAATTGCAATACTGCTTAATCCTAGGAAGACACAAAGCGGTGAGTAATAACGTGTATCGCGTGCTGCAAACACAGTTCCATTAGGTTTCTTGAAAAAACCTACAGAAGAAAAATTTCCTATCGCCCTTAAAATAAACACTATACCAATTGCAATAGTGGCATACTTTATAATGCTATGCGGAACAAAGTCATCGTAAAGGCCAAGGTTTCCTACGGTTATAAAAGCGAAAATGCCAAATAACGCTGCCACTAAAAAAGTGCCTATTATAGTGGGGTTTAATTGTTCTCCTTTGCTGTTTGTAGGCAATACGGCGGTAAGGTCGCGATTGCCTATCATGGTCCAGTATACGTGGACAAAAGAAAGCATTATAAAAATAACAGTGTTTATAAGTATTAAAAAAATCATCAGGATTTGGTTTAGACCTAAAGGTAGCCAATCACGCTGATGATTTTTGTAATAATATACTAAAGTACTGTTATTTAAAACCTAAAGCAAAATGCTTATGCCGCCAGTACATCATGTATCTCCGGTGTCCTGTCGAACATTTTTTTAGCGAATGGACAAAGCGGAATGATAGTCTTGTTGTTTTCGCGGGCATACGCCACGGCAGCATCTAATAATTTTTTACCAATGCCTTTAAAATCAGGGTTGCCTTCGGTGTGGTCTATAATAAATTTATCTTCTCCGGCCCATACATACGTCATTAATCCTGCTTTTATATCGCCTTCCTTAGCGCTGAAATAGCCTTTAGCGCCGTCGTCAGAATGTTTTATTTCCATTTTTTTGATTGTTAGTTTATTAAAAATGTTTAGAGAGGAACTCTAACGTTTCATCAATTGGATAATTATAATAATATGCATCGTTAGTTGTCACAATGAGAGTAGTTTTATCATCATATTCTTTTAAAGTAACTATCTGATCAACATTGATTGCGATTTTATTGTCATTTTCATCGGTAATGGGTAAAAATTTCATAATTGCGTTTTAAGAATTATTGTTTTTAACTTTGAAGTTAGGATTTTGCGGAGGCAGCGGCACAAAGCCTGTTTCTCCTTCTATTTTAGGAAAGGTTTGGTCAATCCATCGTTGCTTTGCGTCTTCTATAAGTTCGGTTGATGTGGCAACAAAGTTCCAGTAGATATGCCTTGGTTCAGGAAAAGCCTCTCCGCCAAAAATGTATACTGTAGTATTTCCATTCATAGTAAACTCGCATAATGAGGCATCTTTGGCAACAAGTAATTGTTTAGGTTCAAAGGTATTGCCATCGTTTTCTATACTGCCTTCAAGAATATAAAGGCCACTTTCGCCATATAGGTCATTACCTATTTTAAGTGTTTCTTTGCCTGTGCTTTTCAATTCAATAAAATATAATGGGCTGTATACAGGTACATCTGATTTTTTCCCGAAAGCCTCTCCGGCAATTAGTTTAGCCTCGACGTTGCCGATGGTCCATGTCGGCATTCCATCTTCTTCAATGTGGGCAAATGACGGTTCCATCTGTTCTAAATGCTTTGGCAGTGCCACCCATATCTGTAGTCCGTGAAGTGATTTTTCCGAATGGCGCAGGTAGTCAGGTGTGCGTTCAGAATGCACGATCCCCTTACCTGAGGTCATCCAGTTTACCTGTCCGGGTTTAATTTCTATTTCTGTACCCAGGCTGTCGCGGTGCATTATGCTACCCTCAAATAAATAGGTAAGGGTAGAAAGCCCTATGTGAGGATGCACACCTACATCCAGGTTCTCGTGGTCATTAAGCTGTACAGGACCCATATGGTCTATAAAGGCAAAAGGGCCTACTGTGCGCCTTTCCCTGAAGGGAAGCAGCCTGCCCACAAGAAAATTACCTATATCGCTTGGGCGTTCTTCTATTATCTGGCCAATGTTTGACATATTAGTTAGTTTTTTGATAGCTAAAGTTAGTGATTTTTATCATCAAAAAAAGGGCAGCTTTGCAACTGTCCTTTTCCCGTAAAAAGAAATAATAATCAAAGCGTTATAAATATTGAAGAACGCATTTGTGTTGTAATGTTCTTTGTCTTGTGGCCTTTGCCTGTAGTATCTTCTACGAGTAATACCTCTCCTGCATTAAACCTGCGTATTTCACCCAGCGATGTTTCTATCTCTATAATGCCATCTGTAAGTATTATATACTGACGAGCCGGAGCATTATGAAAATCGTAATCATACTGGCTAACTACCTTCCTGAAGACTACAGTTCCAGCATTTTGGGCCTCAGAAAGAAAACCTATCTCTCCAGCATTGTTAAGCGGAATTTTTATATCCTCAAAGTGGCTTTCTCCGTTTGCATCGGCATAGACCCTTGTAACATTAAATGTTTCCATTACTTAAAATTTTCTGCAAGCCACGCTACCGATAGCTCCAAATCGTCTTTAATGAGGTTGTGGCCTGTAGGCAGGTTATGAAAGTCTACTTTGTAGCCCCTGTCTTTAAGCAGCTGTACGTATACAGGTGTTGCATGTGGCTGTATAGTAGGATCTGCCTTGCCCGAACTGAAAAATACCGGTTTGCACATCTGTGCTTTTTCTGTCTCTCCAATAGCTGTAAAGGGCTGCATTGGGCGGTACAGGATGGCTCCGGCTAAGAAGTCGGGATATTTAACTAGCGCCGCGCCTGCAATATTAGCACCGTTAGAGTAGCCGAGCGCAATCACTTTAGTACTGTCAAACCCTTCCTGAACAGCTGCTGCTTTTATAAAAGCCACTAGCTCATCAGTCCTGAAATCAAGATCTTTTTCGTCAAAAACACCCATACCTAATCGCTTAAAGAAACGCGGCATGCCATTTTCGCTGACATTACCCCTTACACTCAATATGTTTAGCTTGTCTCCAAAGTTTTGTGCCAGCGGAATAAGGTCGTTCTCATCGCCCCCTGTGCCGTGCAGCAGCAGCAGGGTATAAGCACCGGGAACACCCGATGCTTTATAAATATATTTTAAAGGTTGAAATTCCATAATCTTAAATTAATTTATCGGTACTAAATGCGCTTCAATTTCGGAACGGCGTGATTCATATTGTGCAGGTAGTTTAAGGCCTTTACCAAGATCTTCAAGCGGTTCATCAATCATAAAACCAGGGTTATCGGTTGCAATTTCAAACAATACGCCTCCAGGTTCCCTAAAGTATAGTGAGTGGAAATACTGCCTGTCTATCTGTGGTGTAATGCTTAATCCTGCAGCAGCAACTTTAGCACGGAAATGCATAAGTATCTCATCGTTTTTAACCCTGAAAGCTACGTGGTGTACAGTGCCGTTTGCTACATGTCCTAATTTTTCTGATGGCAGTTCTACTAAATCTACAATTGCAGCCTGGTCTACAGTGTCGGTAGCATAGCGGTAGCGGTTGCTCTCCTTAGAGATCAGCTTGTAGCCAAATATATCTGTCAATACACCTGCTGTGCCTTTTATATCGTTAAGAGTAATGGTAACATTGTGAAATCCTCTTGTTGCGTGTTCTGCTTTAATTTCGTCGGTTTCCCAAGGTTCGCGGATATCAGGCGTATTTTGCTCAATAAGTTCCAGTTTCAATCCGTCAGGGTCAAGGAAGGTAAGGTATCGTTCACCAAATTTCTCAGCCGGTTTATTATAGATAACATTATATTTCTCGAAACGCTCTATCCAGAATTCAAGGCTTCCTTTTGGTACGGAGTACCCAATTTCTGTTGCCATGCCAGATCCTCTTCTGCCCTGTGGTATGCCATCGCCCCACGGGAAGAATGTAAGTATGGTGCCGGCGCTGCCTATCTCGTCGCCAAAATAAAAGTGGTATGTTCCCGGATCATCAAAGTTCACTGTTTTTTTAATGAAGCGTAATCCTAAGATATTGGAATAAAAATTAAAGTTGCGTTTTGCATCGCCTGCTATTGCAGTAATATGGTGGATGCCTAAAATTGTATTTTCCATGGTTATATATGTTTTAATTTGATACTGTAAAATTACTTTGATACGTTATCCTGTGCATTGAACTGGGACAAGAAAACAAAGCTGCCAGACAATTTGCAATTACTGTTCCTTTATAGTCGAAATAGCCCCTGTGTTCCTGTAAGCTGATTTGGGTAGTATTGAGGTTACGATATTTCGTCAATTTGTGTTAGGTTACCTCTGTATACTTACATTTACTATTTTTACATAAATAATGATCCTATATGTTTGACAACCTAATAAAGTATCTTTCCGCCAAGATTACGCTTACGCCTCATGATATAGAGCGGCTGGAAAGCGTATGCCGTCTTAAGAAATTGCGCAGGAAACAATATTTGCTTCAGGAAGGCGATATGTGGCGGGATAATGCTTTTATTTCTAAAGGGCTTGTGCGTACCTTTAGGGTAGATGATAAAGGACAGGAGCATATCATCCAGTTTTCGCCTGAAAACTGGTGGGCAGGCGACCGTAATAGTTATATATTTGAAGAACCGGCCAAATTCAATATTGAGGCGCTGGAAGACAGTGAAGTGATCCTGATTCCAAAAGGGGATTTTGAGAACCTTCTTGAAGAAATACCTGCCTACAATACCTTTCATCGTAATTTATTGGAACGTAGTATTGTAGTTTTTCAAAACCGTGTCCATATGGGTAATAGTTATACTGCCGAAGAAAAGTACAATGAGTTCATTAAAATGTACCCTGATATCCTGAACCGCATACCCCAGCACATGATAGCCGGTTTTCTTGGGCTTTCGCCCGAAACACTGAGCAGGGTTCGAAATCATTCCGCTAAAAAGTAATTCTTAATTATATATAAAACTCCTGAAATGCTAAGGAGTTTTTTTATGCGCTAAATTTTATTGATCCAAGTCAATAGTTTTTTCTGACATGGGTCAATGTTTTGAGAAGTGCTTCTGTTGCAACTTTGTAACAGAAAAACCAACCAAATGGTTCTTCTAAAAAACAAAATTTATAAATAATTTTAATATTCAGTATTATGTCAACTTTAGAAAATAAAACAGCATTCGTAACAGGCGGAAGCCGTGGAATAGGAGCAGGAATCGTAAGGAAATTAGCAAAAGAAGGTGCTGATGTTGCCTTTACCTATGTATCGGGCAAAGAAGCCGCCGAAAATCTTGTAAAAGAAATTGAAGCTTTGGGGCGTAAGGCCGTGGCCATTCAGGCAGACAGCGCCAATGCCGCATCGGTAATAGCATCGGTAGAAACTACAGCAGCACAGTTTGGAAAAATAGATATACTGGTAAACAATGCAGGTGTAGGAACTTTTGGCCCATTAGATACCTATCCGCTTGAAGATTTCGACAAAACTTTTGATATTAATGTAAGGTCGGTTTTTGTGGCAATCCAGGCAGCTGTAAAACACATGGGGACAGGCGGCAGGATAATTACCATAGGCAGTACTAATGCTACCCGTATGCCGTTTGAAGGCGGTGGTGTTTATGCAGCCAGCAAAGCGGCAGTACAGGGACTTACGTTAGGTTTATCGCGAGATCTTGGCCCTCTGGGTATTACCATAAATAACGTACAGCCCGGCCCTGTAAACACCGACCTTAACCCTGAAGATGGCCCATTTGCCGATTTCTTAAGGACACAGATGCCTGTAGGCCGTTATGCCCATGTAGATGAAATTGGAAGTTTTGTCGCATACCTTGCAGGCCCTGATGCCGGATTTATTACCGGTGCAAGCCTTAATATAGACGGTGGTTTTAAAGGATAATTAAAACGTTAGTATCTTATGATGAAGACAGCCCGCAAGGCTGTCTTTTTTCGTTTAACGGATATTCACAGGACAGTACCATAAGCTCAAATAATGCCGTTTAAATATAAATGAGACGAGATTTATTTAACGTCATGAAGAATCCTGAATAAAAAAAGTCGGAAGATTTCTCTCCCGACTAATGATTTAGCGCTAGTACCAACGCTTTTTATTTTTTTTAGAGGCTTCAGATTTTCTTGAATTGTTAGCCTGCTTGTTCTTGTTCCTCAGATCAGGTTTTTTCTGTTCGTCAGGTTTTGCTTCAGATGCATCCGGGTAAGGATAAGGATGCCCGTCTATCACTTTTAGCTGAAGGCGTATTAGCTTTTCTATATCTTTAAGATAAGGAAGTTCGTCTTTACTGCAAAATGAGATAGATAAACCTTCTTTTCCTGCACGCCCTGTACGGCCTATGCGGTGTACATACGTCTCAGGGATGTTAGGAAGGTCAAAGTTAACCACATACGGCAGACTTTCTATATCAATACCACGGGCTGCGATATCGGTAGCAACAAGTACGCCTATTTCTTTATTCTTGAACTGTTCCAAAACACGTTGTCTTGCACCCTGCGATTTATCACCGTGGATGGCGCCGGCTTCAACGCCGTTTTTCTTAAGCGCTTTTACAACATTGTCTGCACCGTGTTTAGTACGGGTAAAGACAAGTACATTGTTTAAGTTCTCGTTGCGGATAAGGTGATACAGCAGTTTACGCTTATCGCCTTTATCTACATAGTATAACTGTTGCTTAACCCTCTCGGCAGTTGATGAGATAGGGGCAACCGAAACATACTTTGCCTTGGTCAGGAAGGTATCAGCCAATTCGCGGATGGCGATCGGCATAGTGGCAGAGAATAAAAGCGTCTGCCTGTTATCAGGTGTAAGCTTGATGATTTTCTTTACATCGTTAATGAAACCCATGTCAAGCATCTGGTCAGCCTCGTCAAGAACAAGCGTATGCAGGTGATCCAGGTTAATGAATCCCTGTTTGTGCAGGTCAAGCAGCCTTCCCGGCGTCGCGATAAGTATATCTACACCTTTTTTAAGCTGGTCTGTTTGCGATACCTGGTTTACTCCACCAAAAATTGTAAGCTGGCGAATGTTAGTGTATTTTCCATACGTCTCAAAGCTTTCGCCTATCTGCAGGGCAAGTTCTCGTGTTGGTGTTATCACCAGCGTGCGAATGTACTTTACCTTTTTAGCCGAACCTACGATGTGGTGCAGCGCGTTAAGTATAGGGATAGCAAAGGCAGCGGTTTTACCTGTACCTGTTTGTGCACAGCCCACAAGGTCAGTCCCCTCAAGAATGATGGGTATGGCCTGTTCCTGGATAGGAGTAGGGTTTTCGTACCCTTCATCGGCAAGGGCCTGTTGTATATTTTTTAGTAAATTAAGATCCTGAAATGTCATAAATAATATATAGTAAGCGTTCACTGTTAAACGCTTTCGGCTACAAAGATAGTCTAAAAAAATTAAGTGTTTGTTTTGGGCGTCGGGCTTTTAAAATACGTATTTTTACAGCCTCAAAAAATCATCTATCTTTATCACGATCACCTATGGCAGCTTCACAAAATAAAGGCTTAAAATCTACATTTGTCGGGATTGTGGTAAGTGCCATACTTGCGGTGCTCAAAGCCGCCGGGGGTATCTTTGGGAACTCCTATGCGCTTATCGCCGATGCCATAGAATCTACTGCTGATATATTTACGTCAAGTATGCTGTGGCTCGGACTAAAATGGGCATCCAGGCCTGCCGATGAAGACCACCCGTACGGGCATGGAAAGGCGGAAGCCTTAATTGCTATTGGAATCGGGGCGGCTCTTACTATTGCTGCCGTTGTTATAGGCAAAGAAAGTATCCACAATATTATAACGCCCCATAAAAGCCCTGCTGCCTATACACTGATTATCTTACTTGTGGTTATAGCGACTAAAGAGATCTTGTACCGCTATGTGAAAAAAACAGGTGTTGAGCTAAATAGCCAAGCCATCAAGGCCGATGCCTTTCACCACAGGAGCGATGCCATTACATCAGCTGCCGCATTTATAGGGATAAGCATTTCGTTACTGGGAGGTAAGGGCTATGAAGCAGCTGATGACTATGCGGCCTTGTTTGCAGGTGTAATCATACTGATTAATGTATATCATATCGTAAGGCCTGCAATTGGCGAACTGCTGGACGAAGACCTTGATCCGTCACTTAATGAAAGGGTGCGCGAACTTGCCGCCGAAGTGACAGGGGTTACCAATGTAGAAAAATGCCATACCCGTAAAATGGGCGTACATAATCATGCCGACCTGCATATATGGGTTGATGGAAACCTGTCAGTGACTGACGGGCATACGATATCGCATGCTGTTAAAGACCATATACAGGAGACATTACCCCAGTTTATCGAGGTAATGATACATATTGAGCCTGACGGGCATTATCAGGTGTAACCTAATCGTTATAAGGATCCATTAGGCCAGTGCTTGTATAATGTCTTTTATTAAAGAATTGAGCCGGATTAATGCTTCCAACAATAGTGTTACTATAGACAAATGTTTCTTTTTTTCCTTCACTGTAAGCTAATACAGCACGTATTTTTGTTTTTACGCATCCTTCATATTCAGGTATTGTAAAATCCCAATATTCTCCCGTTTCTAAGTATAAATTATGGTAGCTATTCCCACACCAGCTTGAAGGGGCATATTCTATATATTGCCATTTACCATTACTATCCATTGCCTGCAGGAGAATATTAAGCCTGCTGTCACTTGCATTAAGTGTTATTTTTTTATCGCTTGTGTTTGCTAAATAAAGTTTGCAGCCTTTAAAATTTCCTTCAAAGGTTGCTTTATCACTCTGATCTATAAAAAGAGATAATTGTTTTTTCGGAAATTTCTTTGACCCTATTTTTTTCGGATAATTGTCAGATATTCCCCAGCCATTACGCTCTTCAGTATTTGAATAGGCGTAGCAATATCCCCGGTTCATAAAGTCAATGTTTAAAGGTATAATACTGTTTTTATCTGGTTTTGTTTCCTGCCAGATAATATCACCTTTTTGATTAATGTAAGTTAGTTTTTTCCTAATTACAATTTTAAGTAAGTCATTAGTAAAGCCATTTCTGTCAAAATCATTAATTGTATCAAATTTAGCAGGAATGAGATACTTACCTAAACTGTCTACAATACCCCACTTTCCATCTTTATATTCTGTAGATGCCCCATAAAAAGCAGACTGCACCAAATTTTCAGAATGATTTGACAAATCTTTATTAGGATCATTGTTAATCAAATCTCCTTTTAGGTTAATTAACTTTTTTTTTCGTTCCTTAAATACTACAGCATAGCCATTCTGAAAACTTGTAGCATATTCGTATTGGGGTTCAATGATGTACTTTCCTTTACTATCAATAAAACCATATAAACCATCTTTTCTAACAGATGCTAAACCCTCAGAAAAATCATTTCCTCCGGCAAATTCGGCTTCAATAACAGTTTTTCCGCAACTATCAATATAACCAACCTTATTATTTTTAATAATACGAAATCTTGCTTCCTCTTGTGAAAAAAGCATTAGTGTTGATAGTAATATTGTTATGGTAAGTATTGACTTCATACGTATGCTTTTATCAATGATGATGTTCTGTTTTGGCTTTCATAAAATCGCTTAATAAATAAGCTATAAGCTTACCGGTAACGTGATTTGTTTTTTCATTATCAAGTTCGGGAGCACCTTCGCACAAATGCAGGTAGGCTGCGTGTTTATGCTGGCCAAAATAGTGGATAAACTGCCTCGCTTTTTCAATGCTGAAACCACTTGGCGTGATGGCGCTGCTCGCAACATTTGGCAATGCATCAAGGTCAATCTCGATACCAAAAGGGTCATCGCTTATAAATGATAACGCAAATACCTTCTCTTCAGAAAAACTCTTTTCTTTCCTTACCGATATTTGTTCGTACGTGTTGAATTTAATGGTATCGCTGTGTTTCTTTATGTTTTCCATCACACCTTTTGAGGTATAGTTTTCATGGAGTCCGAAAATGAAATATTTTTTAAGGAAACCTTCTTCAAAAGCATACGAAAAACCATTACCGCTATGGCGTCCTTCGAGCTGCCTGAAGTCGGTATGTGCATCAAAATTAATGACATTTACCGGTTTAGCTTTTGCCAATGCAGTTCCTTTTATATTGCCGTAAGCATTGTTATGACCGCCGCCAATAATTATCGGGAATTTACCGGCCTGTATGATAAGGCATACGATATGGGCAACATCTTTATCTATTTTTTCAACCAGTTCAGACAGGGCTTTACGTCCTTCTATCGTTTTTGCATCAATGGTATCAGCCTGCTTCATGGCTTCGGTCACATCAATTTTTCCAAGGATAAGCAGGTTGCTGCCCTTGTTAAATTTGTTATGCTGAAGGTTAACGATGCTCTTGATGGCCGACTCCCATGCAGAAGCCGTACCAGGGCGGCCAAAATTGGCGCGAACCCCTATGTCTTCGGGAATTCCTAAAAGAACAAATTTTGCTTCGCAGGTTTTAAGGTAATCTGTAATACTAACATCCTTGGGAACAGTTAGTATCCTTTCGCCAAATTTTATCTCTCCGCTTCGTTGTGCAGTATACTTTGTTAAATCGTTTACTGTAAACTTAATAATGTTTTCCATGATGTTTTTGTTGTGGTCAAAAATACTATTTTCCGCTAATTTTTCGTTAAAATCATATCGGCAAATTAAAATTAATATAAATTTGAAAAAAATATTTTAACAATGGAAAACCAAAAAAGTAACTCTAGCTTAAAAGCTATCATAGTAATATTATCGATATTACTAGTGGGAAGTTTAGCGTACATGTACAAAATGAGTACAGACAGCGAAACAACGGAGAAGACATTAATGTCTGAAAGAGACAAGCTTATTCATGAGCTTGAAGAAACTAAAGCAAGCTATGATGCTGCTATCGCCGACAACTCTGCCATTAAGGGTGACCTTGAAGCTGAGCGTGCAAAGATTGAGGAACTTCTTGCTGAAGTAAAAAAATCTAAAGGTGATGTTGCTGCTTTATCGCGCTACAAAAATGATTACCGTAAACTTAAGCGTGAGCACGATGCTTTATTAGCTGAAAACGTAAGGCTTAAGGAAGAGAACGGTACACTTACAACACAGAGGGACAGTACCATGACTGCGCTTGGAGAAACGAAGAGGTATAATGATACCCTTGTAAACCAAAATGCAAACCTTTCTAAAACTGTAGAAAAAGCAGCTAAACTTCAGATCCTGAACCTGCACATACAGCCTTATAAAGAGAAAAGTTCTGGTAAACTTGTTCAGACAGAAAAAGCAAAACGTGTAGATGTAGTAAGGGTTACCTTTAACATTGCTGCTAATGAAGTGGCTAAAGCAGGTAACAAAATGTATTACGTACAGGTTATTGACCCAAATAACAATGTAATTGGCGATAAGGCTACCGAAGCTTTTGGCGATCAGTCGTTAACATACAGCTTTATAACTAACGCTATTTACGAAAACAAAACAATGGAAGTAAACGAGACCATTTCAGGTCAGGATTTTGCTAAAGGTCTTTATCATGTAAATGTTTTCGATAAAGGCCAGATGGCTGCATCAACAACATTTAATCTGAAATAAGACGATTAAATAAGGAAAAAATATAAGGTAAGAAAAAGGCTGTCTCCACAAAGACAGCCTTTTTTGATTTATATCGTTTTGCCTTCTATAATAACACTTTCTATAAGATTAGTGCCAAAAGCATAAGGTAGCTGATAATAAGAGGCTACCGGTTTTGTAATGATAAGATTTGCTCGTTTACCCTTGGTTATACTTCCATGGGTTTCACTCAATCCCATTGCGTAAGCACCGTTTATAGTGGCAGCGTTTATAGCTTCTTCCGGTGTCATTTTCATTTTAATACAGGCTGTAGCTACTACAAGGTTCATGTTACCTGATGGGGTAGTACCGGGATTAAAATCGGTGGCAAGGGCTAACGGTAGTCCTGCATCCATCATTTTGCGGGCAGGTGTGTAGGGAATGCTTATGAAAAATGAACAGGTAGGCAGTGCAACCGGCATGGTGTCACTTTTTTTCAGCGCTTCAATATCTTCATCGGTAACGATCTCAAGATGATCTACGCTGATGGCGTTGTGCTTTACGCAGGCTTCAATACCGCTAATGGCAGTAAACTGGTTTACGTGTATTTTAGCCGGCATATCATATTTTCTCCCGGCTTCCATAATGCGCTCGGTCTCTTCAACAGAAAAATAGCCTGTTTCCAAAAAGGCATCTATATAATCAGCAAGCTGTTCTTCGGCAATCTTTGGCAGCATTTCCTTAACAATAACATCAATGTAGCCGCTGTGGTTTTCTTTATATTCTGATGGAAAAGCGTGCGCTCCCAGAAATGTAGCTTTTATGGCAGTAGGGTATTCTTCTTTCAGGCGTTTGATAACGCGAAGCATCTTAAGTTCGCCTTCTACAGTTAGGCCATAGCCCGATTTTATCTCCACGGCACCGGTTCCCTGCTGCATAACTTCTTCAAGGCGATTTTTTGATTGTTCGTAGATATCATCCTCGCTGGTTTCATTAAGTTTTCTAGCTGAATTCAGTATGCCGCCGCCACGGTTAAAGATCTCTTCGTAGGTAAGCCCGTTTATTCTGTCTACAAACTCCTGTACCCGATTGCCTGCATATACTATGTGCGTATGGCTGTCGCACCATGCAGGTAAAACCGCTTTTCCCGCAGCATCTATAATTGTTAAGCCATCAGTGTCAGGGCAGGTATCCATAGTGCCAAAATCGGCTATAAGGTTGTCTTCAATAAGCAGCCAGGCATGATTAAGCAGCGGCAGATGCGCCATTTCCTTTCCGGATACCTTATTTATTCCTGCTTCGCGTACCTGAAGCAGTTCCTTTATATTTATGATGAGCGTTTGCATGAATTAAACTTTTTGTAAAAATAGAATGGATTTTTAAAAAACGCCTATATTTATAGGTAGAAAAATGATAATGTGAAAAGAATTAAATATAGTAAGGTACGCAAGGTACAGCCTTTTAATTTTGAGTATACGGGCGAATATAAAACCGAACCGGTAGCAATGCAACTTTTTGTTTTTGACGAAGAAGGCTACGAGGAGTATAAGAATGTGTCGCTGGACAGGGTAGTTGCTGAGTGCAAAGATGAACTTCAGGTAAATGATGTTAAATGGCTGAATATACATGGTTTGCACGACGTGGAACTTATACAAAAAGTTACGGGCTTATTTCATGTTGAACCTTTTATTACAGGAGACGTACTAAATACCTCAAGGCGTACCCGTATTGAAGAACTTGGTGATGTCTTGTTTTTCAGCATAAAGTCGGTACTGCCGGAAGAAAAAGATGGCAATATAAAAACGGAGCAGATAAGCTTTCTTTTAAAAGATAACGTAATCGTTTCGTTTCAGGAAAAGAAAAGTGATTATTTTGAGCATATCCGTGAACGCATTCGTACCGGCGGCGGCGTAGTGCGCAAAAAGAAGAACGATTACCTGCTGTACCTGCTGCTTGATGCCATCATGGAAAATTTCTTTATAACCATTGAGCGTTTTGAAGACAGGGTAGAGGAACTTCATGACGGGAAGATTAGCGGCAAAGCTGATTTTATAAACGATATAGAAAAAAGCCGTGACGAACTTAATTATATTAAGCGTGCCATCAACCCGCTGCGAGATGCGCTTTATAATCTTAAAAGTTCCAAAGATGAGGATGATGAGTATGAAACTATAGGAAAATCTTCTCACACCTACTTTGCCCGCCTGCATCAAAAATGCCTTGAAATGCTGGATCAGGTGGAGTATGACCTCACTTCGCTTGAGAGTGCTTCAAACTTTCATTTTTCGTCGCAAAGCCAGCGAATGAACCAGATCATGAAAACCCTTACCATTTTTTCGGTTATCTTTATGCCGTTAACGTTTATTGTAGGTGTATACGGGATGAACTTTGATAACATGCCCGAACTCCATACGCAAAACGGCTATTATTGGGTGTTGGGTGTTATGGTTTTTACGGCCATCTGTATGACAATATATTTTAAAAAGAAAGACTGGTTTTAATTGTATGGAAAAGTTTAAGAGCGATATATCAGGTAAAGAATTTCCGGGTAACGAAAAGGTAGCGGCAACAATGGTGCGCCAGCCTATTTATGAGGTTATAAAACAGGATAACCCTGATTTTGACGATAGCTGCCATCTTTCTGTAACTGAACTTAATCAATACCGTGAAAAGTATATTACCGAATTTTTACAGCGTGAACTTGGCGAACTCTCTGAAACGGAAGCTAAGGTTGTCGAATCGCTTAAGAATAAAACCCTGCTCGCAGATGATCCTGAGGATGATGATGCAAAAAGTACTTTTGGCCAGCGCGTTGCCGACAGGGTCGCTTCTTTTGGCGGAAGCTGGACCTTTATCATAATTTTTGTAGCAATATTGGCAGGCTGGATTGCAGGAAATGTATTTTTGCTTTCTAACAAAGGTTTTGATCCGTACCCGTTCATATTGCTTAACCTTATTCTTTCGTGTGTGGCTGCTTTACAGGCTCCGGTTATTATGATGAGCCAGAACCGCCAGGGCGAAAAAGACCGTGAAAAAGCACAGAATGACTATATGATAAACCTTAAGTCGGAGCTGGAAATACGTATGCTGCACGAGAAGATAGACCACTTAGTGATGCACCAGGAGCAATCGCTTATAGAGATCCAAAAGATACAGACCGAGATGATGAACGATATCCTTCAAAAAATCGAGAAGAAAGTTTAATCAAATAGTAGCTGCATAAAAGTTACATCTAGCCAGCGCCCAAATTTAAAGCCTGCCTGCTTAAGAAAGCCGGTTTCGGTAAATCCAAACTGTTTGTGGAATGCTATGCTTGCCGCGTTATCGGCATCAATTACGCCTATCATGCTATGTATTCCTTCTTTTTTTGCAATGGCAATAAGTTCTGCCATCAACAACTTACCGATACCTTTTCCGTGAAATTCTTCCGATACATAAACGGAATGTTCTACTGTAAATCGGTAGCCCGCTTTAGGCTTAAAAATTCCGTAGCCAGCATATCCTGCTACACTGCCATTATATTCAGCTGCAATCAATTTGAAACCATCCTGCTGCCTTTCGTTAAACCAACCCTGGATTTCATCTAATGATTTAGGTACATAATCATATACTGCGGTACTGTGCAGTATGTTATGGTTCATTATTTCCAGTATTCCCGGTAGGTCTTTTGTTTCAGCAGGGCGTATCGTTATTTGCATAATGTATTTTTGTAAAGCAAAGATAATAGTTTATGCATTTTTTGTCCCTTTGACGAAGAAGAAATATCAGGATAATAAATATGGATTTTTCGACTTCGCTGCGCTATGTTAAAAACGACCGAAAATAAAAAAAGCCACCTTTTCAGATGGCCTTTAAAATATATCGAAAAAAATTAATTAATTTTTCCTACCATTTCTTCAGGTTTAACCCATGCGTCAAAATCTTCAGGGGTTACATAGCCAAGGCGAACAGCTTCGTCTTTAAGCGTTGTTCCGTTCTTGTGTGCTGTCTGAGCGATTTCAGCAGCTTTGTAATACCCAATTTTCGTATTAAGTGCAGTAACAAGCATTAGCGAGTTGTTTACAAGCTCGTTAATACGCGTGTGGTTAGGTTCAATTCCCTGTGCGCAATGCTCGTCAAACGATACACATGCATCACCAAGAAGCCTTGCCGACTGAAGGAAGTTAGCCGCCATTAACGGTTTGAATACATTAAGTTCGTAGTGGCCTTGTGTACCTCCGATAGTGATAGCCACATCGTTACCCATAACCTGTGCGCAAACCATAGTAAGTGCCTCACATTGCGTAGGATTTACTTTACCTGGCATAATAGATGAGCCAGGCTCATTCTCGGGGATAAATATCTCACCAATTCCTGAACGCGGACCCGAAGCCAGCATACGGATATCGTTAGCTATCTTGTTAAGTGATACTGCAAGCTGTTTAAGCGCACCGTGTGTTTCTACGATTGCATCGTGGGCAGCAAGTGCCTCAAATTTGTTTTCTGCTGTAACAAATGGGTGTCCTGTAAATTTAGCGATGTACTCTGCTACTTTTACATCATATCCATCCGGTGTGTTAAGACCTGTACCTACAGCAGTACCGCCAAGGGCAACTTCTGAAAGGTGGGCAAGCGTATTTTTAACCGCTTTAAGGCCATAATTAAGCTGTGCAACATATCCTGAAAGTTCCTGCCCAAGCGTTAGGGGAGTAGCATCCATAAGGTGTGTGCGGCCTATTTTTACCACATTCATAAACTCCTGAGATTTTGCTTTAAGCGTATCGCGCAGTTTTTCAACTCCGGGGATAGTAACCTCTACCACAGCTTTGTAAGCAGCAATGTGCATGCCTGTAGGGTATGTGTCGTTAGAAGACTGTGATTTATTTACATCGTCGTTTGCTTTAAGAACAGGTTCGCCTTCACCAATTTTACCTCCGGCAAGCACCTGAGCCCTGTTAGCTACAACTTCGTTTACGTTCATGTTGCTCTGTGTTCCGGAACCCGTTTGCCATATTACAAGCGGAAATTCGCTGTCAAGTTTACCTTCAAGAATTTCTTCACAAACCTGTGCGATAGCATCACGTTTTTCTGCAGAAAGCACACCAAGATCGTGATTAGCGTAAGCAGCAGCCTTTTTAAGGTAAGCAAAACCCTGAACGATCTCTTTTGGCATAGAACCTGATGGGCCTATCTTAAAGTTGTTTCTTGAACGTTCAGTTTGTGCACCCCAGTATTTGTCTGCAGGTACTTTTACTTCACCCATGGTGTCTTTTTCAATCCTGTATTCCATTTTCAGAATGTTTTATTGTTGTATTTGTTTGTTGATAGTAATGATGCCTAAGTGCCTGACCGTGTGTTACGGTAGTTTATAAGCCTGCCAAAAATACGGATTATGCACAGGTTTAAAAAATGATTTCGTAAATAATTTATAATGATTTTAAAGGGCAGTTGTTGGTAAAAATAAATATTCGCCCTATATTTGGGGCTGAATTCAAATACTAAAAAAATGGAATTTACACAATACCTTGGTTTTCTTGCTTTCCTAACCATAATCTCTATAGGTTTTTGGTTAATGATGTTCCTTGTGCCTTTTGTAATGTACTGGGTAACCGGTGGTGCTATCGAACTTTATAAAGAAAGAAAAGCAAACAAGAAAGATAAAGAATAGTAGTATTTCTTCTACATAAAAAAGCCCTGATAATTACTATCAGGGCTTTTTTATGTTTAATGCACTCCCTACTCGTTGTTTACAGGAAAATACATGCTTATAGTTGTGCTTTTCCCAAACTCGCTTACTGCAGTTATGTAGCCTTTATGGTTTTGCATTATTTTTTTGCAAAGCGCCAAGCCTACGCCCGATCCTTTATATTCTGACGAAGCATGGAGTTTTGTAAATATATTGAATATAGATTCTGCAAATTGCGGCTCAAAGCCAATGCCATTATCTGTTACGTGTATCACGTTATAAAATTCATTGTCAACACCGTTATATGTCATAGGGACAGGGCTGGCTGTAATTTTAATCTCAGGGCTTCTGTCGGAGGCGGCATATTTTATAGAATTTGCTATTAGGTTAGATAGCAGCTGCTTTAACAGGAATGGTACACCTTTTACTTTTGGCAGTTCTTCATCATAAATAACAGTCCCTTTTTCGTTAAGGGTTTCTGCCATTTCGTCCCTTAGTTCCTCAATCAGTTTGTTCACGTCTACTGGTTCAAAAGCGCCATCTGTATTTCTTAATTTGGTATACTTTAATATATCGGCAAGAAGCGTCTGCATCCTGCCTGCTGAGTGATTCATTCTATTTATAGAATCCTGTACATTTTCTGAGATGTCTTTCTCCTTACTTAATATTCTGGACGAGATAATTTGTATTTTTCTTAGCGGCTCCTGAAGATCGTGCGTGCTTATCCAGTTTATGTTTTGCAGTTCAGAGTTTGTCTCTTTAAGCAGTTCACTTAGTTTACGGTATTTTTCTTCTTCCTCGCTTATTATTAACAGGTTTATCTGGCGTTGCAGGCTGTTTGCGTAGCTGGCAGCCGTAGTTATTTCAGGCTGAATCCATGGTTTGCTGGTGCAGCTTACAATTTCTTTCCAGAGTTTAAATGAGTTACGCGGATATAGCCCATTTTTATCTTTAACAATCGCCTTATTAGGATCTCCTGCCCAGTTAACCTCTGTTTTTGTTTCCGGCCTGAACCATATAATACAGTTATTGCTTTCGGTGTCAAGAGAATGATATATAAGTCCCGATGTCTGCCCGCACATTTCAAGCCTGTTGGGCAGGTAGTCTAACAGTTTATCGGTATGAAAACTACCGTTGTTGGTATGGGTGGCGAGCCAGTTGGCCAGATCCTGGATTTCGTCTTCTGTAGGCGTAATTCCGTGGCTGTACACCGCACCTCCATATACAATTGCTGCTCCTGCAGCATTGCATAGTTCAAGTAATCCGTCAGTTTTTAAAAGATCTTTAAATGTCCCTGACTCTTTGCCGGTAAGTATAAAAGTATCTAACTTTTTAAGTTCTTCATTGGTTTTACGTGCTACATCATATTCTTCCGTAGCCTGTCTCAAGTCTATTTGAGAAGTAATAAAATGACCTTGCAATTGCGCCGCAAGCCTTATTTCGGGAGTAAGGTTCTTGGGTGAATAATGGTGACAGGCTATAAGCCCCCATAATTTCTTTTTATAAATAAGCGATATGGTAAGTGTTGCGCCAACACCCATATTGTGCAGGTATTGCACATGGATAGGCGATGTGCTTCGCAGTATTGAAAGGCTAAGGTCAAGGTTTTTATCCTGAGTATCGTCTACGGTATACAAGGGTACCGGAGTATAATCAATATCTGTAATAAGCCTAAGCAGGTTTTTCATGTAGAGTTCTCTTGCCTGCGGCGGAATATCGGTATGCGGATAATGAAGGCCTAAAAATGGTTCAAGGTCGTCGCGTACAGCTTCGGCAAATACCTCGCCATTGTAGTCCTTATCAAAGCGGTATACCATTACCCTGTCATAACCGGTAATTTCACGAACACCGTTTGCGACCAGCTGGCATAATTGCTTTAGGGTATGGGTGTCGTGCATATAAAGAAGGAACTGCGACGTTTGATTATAAACGTCACTTACCTTTTTATTGTCTGTGTTTACCGGCTCTGCCTCCAGTATATAAATGTTACTGCTATTGTGAACGGTGCACAGATAATCTTTTCCTTCCAGCGTAAGTTTTAATAACGATGAAGAAAGCATTTGTTCGTTTGCTATATACTCCTGTAAGCAAGTTGTAGCTGTACTTCCAAAAACATCCTGCATGCTTTTCCCTAAAAGAGATGTATGGCTTATGCCTATATACTCAAGGGTGTTTGCACTGCAATAGTCTATAATAAATGAATTCTCTTTTAATCCAATCAGGAAACCATGCGGCTGTATGCTGCCGGGTATGTGTATAGGTTCCTGTTCGCAGTTAGTAAGGTTAACTATGTCACGATTTACAATATCTTTTATCTGCATAAAATTAATTAGGGGTGATTCTCTTTTTATTTAGAGCTGTTCTCTACAAGATGCTTGCTTATGGCATTATAACAATAATCTGCGCCTGCAATAATTTCGTCAGCATTATCATTTGCAGCTTCATATTTTGTGAGCATTTCAATGAAAGTTCTCCAATGGCTGCCTGTTGTGCCGCCATAACCGGAAAAATAAGATGCGCCGCTCTCTACGTCATATCCCAGTGCAGTGTTGATATTTTTGAATATAACCCTTCCGCCCAGGTTAGACCCTTCAAGTACATAAAAGATACCTAATGCAAAAGCAGGAGTCAGATTAGAGATGCCTGCGCTGAGAGGTTTTGAATCTGTATAGGTTTTAGTATGCCCAAGTGCTTTAAAATCGTTATCAAGTAAATGATCTCTAAGCCTGTCGGCACTGTCTGTAATTATATTAGCTGTAAGTGGAAAAATATTATTTTCAGCATCGTTGATAACATCTTTCATTAAATCCAGATACAATATATACTCGTCTTTTGTGATTTCAGGATTTACTATAGATTTTGATATTGGCAGCTCTTCAAGAGCAATGTGAGATTTTGCAGTTACGTTACGAAGGTTTTCTAAGAACGATGGGGTAGAAATTGTTTCCATTATTATTTCAAATTGGTATATAATAAACCACATAGTATGCAGTGTAACAAATATAAGGATTTCAAAAGCCCTTGTATAATGTTTTTAAGACTAATTTAAGAATATACTGAATTTCAGAATGATAAATTCCTGTGTTCGCATAATGTTGCAAATGCATTGTATTAAAGTATAACAGGATGTGTAAAATTATATAACTAAGTCCTTTGTCAATCTGCTATTTTTGTAGTGTTGTCATTGTTATTCAGAAATTAATAATGGCAATGGTATTTCTGAAGCGTTAAACATATTCGTCAAGGATTTTGAATAATGCTTAAACAAAATAAAAAAGGTATCGAGCTGGGGGGCAGATACCTTTTTTTATGCTGTAAACTTTCGTCTTATAGACTTAAAATAAAACTGTCTTTGTTTAAACCGTCAGTAATATACTGCCAGTTGATATGTACAACGTCGCTCAATATCTTTTTAAGCATATTGAAATCGTTAGGCTTTTTGATATATACATTAGCACCAGATACAAAAGTGTCTTCTATATCCTGTTCAGACGAAGAAGTGGAATAAATGGCGACAGATATTCTCTGTAGGCGTTCATTAGCCCTTATTTCCTTAAGGCATTCTATACCTGATTTCCTTGGCATGTTAAGATCCAGGAAAACAATATCCGGTAGTGGGTTTGAGGTATCATAAAGATGTTCCATTAACTGCTCACCATCATTAAAAGTAGAGATGGTGTAGTCAATTTTCACTTCTTCAAAAGCCTCTTTAAAGAACAAACGATCATCTTCGTCGTCATCGGCCAGCATTATGTGCAATTTAGTAGGTCGCATCTATTTTATTTTGTTCTTAAGTTATTGTTATATGTTTAAGCGTATCGTTTCTGCTTCATTATCTTCTGAAACGCTGTGGGTGTTATACCTGTAATGTTTTTAAACTGTTGTGAAAGATAAGCTACGCTGCTGTAGTTCATCATAAATGAGATTTCGGTAAGCGAAAGATTTTCGGTAAGCAATAACTGTTTTACCCTTTCGATCTTATGCAAAATGATAAAATTTTCTATAGAAATAAAAGTTACCTCTGAAAAGACCTGTGACAGCGTTCGGTAGCTTTCTCCAAGTTTTTCAGAAAGAAAAGTAGATATTTTAAGCGACTGAACGCCTTTATCTGCATAGAGCATTTCTATAATTGCATTTTTTATTTTTTGTACTAATATGCTTTTTTGGTTGTCAACAATCTCAATGCCAAATTCACTCAACGACTTAACCAGTTTGTGATAGGTTTCCATAGGGATATTTTCCCTAAACTTAACATAACCCGGTTCTGTAACCCTGCAATCAATATTATATTTATCCAGCTGTTGTTGCAGCAGGACCTTGCACATCATGTCTATGTTGTATTTTATGTAAAGCTCCATGTAGTGTGCTTGCTAAAAAGTGAGTAAAAATAAAGTATTTTTTTTAACATTTGGCAGGGTGTGCAGTAAATTGTAACATATGTGTTTTTAAATGTAATACAAAAATTACAGTATGATGCTATATAAATAGAATATCTAATTGTTTATTAAAGGTTTATGAGTAAAAAAATATTTTCCATAATTTTAATCTCAGAAATCCTTCATTTATGTTATTGTACCAAAATCCGCCCGATGGAGGGATGCTTTATGCAGAGACAAACATGCAGCATCTGTTTCCTGAGCCCCTTAATGCCATTACATCTTTTTTTTTTCTTGCCATTGCTGTTTACTGGACGATAAAACTTCGTACTTGCTACAAGGAACATTCTTTTTTATCGGCGGCCATATTACTTCTGTATATAGGAGGTATTGGCGGTACCATTTACCACGGACTCCGCCAATGGCGATTTTTCATAATGATGGACTGGCTGCCTATAATGCTACTATGTGTCGCCGCAGGAGTCTATTTTTTAGGGCGTGTTACCAGATGGTATTTTGCAGTTTTATTTGTGGTGCTGTATTTATGTTTCCAGCTTTTTGCAAGGCAGCAGATGGCTGAAGATGACAATATGCAACTCTTTATTAATATAAATTATGCTGTACTTGCCGGGATGGTGCTTTTTCCTGTACTGGCATTTCTTATCAGTACGAAATTCTCTAATGGAAGGTGGGTTGGGTTTGCATTGGTTGCCTTCATAATTGCGCTTACATCCAGAGTAGTAGATGCCTGGCATATAACCAGCTTTGGTACACACTTCTTGTGGCATACCTTTGGCGCTGTGGCTGCCTTTTGCATGTTCCAGTATATCTATCTTATAAATAAGAAACCCGCAACATTTAATTGATGCGGGCTTTATCTTTTAACTTTTATTCCTTTGGTATGGCATTCATATCCATAAAGAAAAATTCCCATTGATGTCCATCCGGATCTTCAAAATTGCGTCCGTACATCCATCCGTGGTCTTCAGTTTCTTTGTATTGCTTTGCGCCTGCGGCAATAGCTTTTTCAATCATATCATCCACTTCCTGCCTGCTGCCTAATGAAAAGGCGTTGATAACTTCGGTAGTGGTTTTAGCATCTGCAAGCGGCTTCTTTGTAAAAGTGCTAAAGAAGTTTTCTTTCAGCAGCATGGCAAATATATTTTCACCTATAATCATGCAGGTTGCGTTCTCATCTGTAAAATCAGGATTAAAGGTAAAACCCAGTTTCGTAAAGAACTTTACTGTTGTGTCAAGGTTTTTAACCGGCAGGTTCACAAAGATTTGTTTAATAGCTGTCATCGTCTGGTTGTTTAATGTTATATGTCAAAAGTACAGTGATAACAACGATGCCGCAATGTGCAGATGCGACAATAATACGGGCGTTTCAGGACAATTTTCTTCTAAGCTACATAATCGTCAAACAATTTTTGTGCGAGATTTTCTATATCATCGCATAAGCCGGGGTGAGGCCTTGATGTTTGTATCACAGAACTTCTTATTGCCGTTAACCACCTAAAACGCTCCGGTGCTTCAAGTGTTGCAATAGGGCCGCCGTTTTTTGCACCTTCACCTATTTTTTGAAATGATTCAAGATTCAGGCGTATCTGATCCACATCAATCTCAGGATCAATGGCGATTAACTTGGCTTGGTTTATAGTAAACAATACTTTTACATAACGCTTTCTTTTGCAAAACACCACTACACCTGCATTAACAAACTCTTCGCGTTCTACCCTTGGCACTACGCGAATCACGGCATACTCATATAAGTGCTTTTCTTGCATCTTTAGCTTGATTTACAAATAGTTCTGAATTCTCTAAACGGGTCAGCAGGAAGCTAACGTATATATCTTTGATTTCTGCTGGTTCTTTCTCCAGTTCTTCCCAGTGCAGCCACTCGTCAGGGATAAGCGCCACGATAGCACGTATCTTTTCTTCGGTAAGCATGGCTTTGTACTCGGCATCAGTTTCGTCAAGGAGTGAGGCCTGAGGAAGCAATACGTGGTCCTTTATCAATGCAAACGGACTCTTGGCATGGCCAATAGGATCGCTGAATGAATGATGAAAGTAAAGGCTTGCACCGTGGTCTATAAGCCATAATTCCTTGTGCCAGATAAGCATGTTGGTATTACGGAAAGTCCTGTCCACATTGGTAATAAAAGCATCTAACCAAACAATTTGCGAGGCCATTTTTGCGTCAACTGCAGTAACCACAGGATCAAAATTTATAGCTCCCGAAAGGTAATGCAATGCCAGGTTAAGCCCTTGTGAATGCTGCAATAAGTCCTGAATCTCTTCATCGGCTTCAGTGCGGCCAAAAGCCTCATCAAGATTGGCAAAGACCAGTTCAGGTACGGGAAGGCCAAGTACACGGGCTATCTCTCCGCCAATGAGTTCTGCTATGAGTGCTTTGGTTCCGTGGCCGGCACCTTTAAATTTTAATACGTACTTATAATCGTCATCAGCTTCGGCCAGGGCAGGCAATGAGCCGCCTTCGCGAAGAGGGGTGAGGTATCGCGTAACGTTTACCGTACGCAGATGGGGTACATTCTCCATATTTTACAGGCTTTTTCAGCTTTTTATAAATGTAAAGATACCTATTTTACCCGATTAAAAACAGCAATTTAATATTACGCATTTGGTTCTCAAAACGTCGTTTCTGTGTGTAAAATTACCAAGTGCTAAATAGCTGTAAATCAAAAAACTAAAAATTAATGTTACGCTTTATGTTTTTCAAAAAAATATGATCTTTAAAGCTTTGGCACATTAATAGTATTGTAAGATTTGTATTAAATTTACAGCCAATAAACAATATTATGCCGCGACAAATTACAACTGCTTTTTTTATATTTTTTTCGGCTGCCATGCTGGGACAGGATTTTAAAAAGATTGAAAAAAACATCAAAAACCTCAAAGGCGACAATATCGAAAAATACTGGACTGCCCTGCATAAAGCCGACCAGCAATTGCGTGAAGAAGGAAAATTTAACGCCGAAGCAGATATAATCAACTTTTATACTATGGTGCTTATGGAGCATTATCACGGTTACCCAACAAATGCTGCTTATGGTTATCCTGCTTACACTACACCGTGGGTGGTTTGGGTACATTGTCCGTCAACGGCATTGGCACAGTATGCTTTTCCCATTATTTTAAAGGGCAGGGATATGCAGCAATTACCTGAAGGGTTTTTCCCTGACTATTTTGTAAGCGGTTTGCTGCTGCATATTTACGGACTTGACATGGTATATGATATGGATTTTCATACCAATGGAGTGTCGCCGGTAAGTAGGTTTTTGTACCGCCTGGAGGAGCGAAGGCATGAAATAGATCTTTCTGAGCTGAAAAAATTAACCGAAGATGCGCTAAAGCTTGAAAAGCAAAAGAGACAGATGAAAGTTGAGATAGGGAAGTGGGAAATTGTACAGCACGATACCAAAACTACTTTTAGCATCAGCCTTTATAACGGTAGTATGTATCTAATAAAACAAATTGAAAACTATCCTGGTTTTACACTACGTGAAATTAAAGCGGTTGAAGGCAACACAAACCGTTTTGAGTTTGTGGAAGGTTACGGGCACTACCATTTGCTGTGTAAAGATGGCGACCTGCTTTTACAGGATCATACAGATGCTATTGTAAAGACACTCAAGCCGGTAAAGCCGTAGCTTTACATAGCCGTCATTTTGAACAGAGCTATGCGGAATGAAGACTCTGTATTTAAAAAAATAAAAAAACATCAAGGCAGGCATTTCTTAGTTGTACCTGCCTTATGCAGCTCAAAACCTTATAATTTCTTCCAGGTGCGAAATAGCATACACGATGGTAGAAAATCCTAAACTAAGGCTTCTCCTGAACGAAATAGCGTGGGGGGCATTTTTCATGGGCATTTCCTTTTTATAAATTGTTATACCCAAATGTATTTCCCTAAAACTACAAAAAAAATAAATTGAGGTAAACAGGGTAATTTGTGCGGTGAAGCTTATTGTAAATATCCCTGTGTTAGAATTTTCTTAAAATCAGGTTCAGATGCTTCGCGTAGTAACAAAAAAATCCTTCTTTTCAGAAGGATTCTTGTTTTATAAAATGAGCGTTGTTACTCTTTGCTTTTAACTTTAATAGGCTGTAGCTTACGTTCGTTACAGTTGCCCGCTTTTTTTCTAAGTAAGAAAGGAATAGAACCGATAACTACAGCAGCGCTGATGACAAGGCCAATTACGTTTTCAATAGTCATAATCTGTTTTTTAATTTGAATGATTCTACTAAGATACTGAATTTTACATAACAAGGGCATGTAATTGGACTAATTGTGATATAATAAAAATCCCCCCACGGGAAATGGGGGGATCTTAATAACCAATAAATCCCTATAACACCACATATATGTTATAAGTATGTTATAAAGGTAAGCGTTAAATCCATGTAACTATTTCGTTTTAGAACCGGGATTTTATAAAATCGTGTTCTTGTAAAAAGATAAATCCCAACATAGTTCCATTCTAAGACTTTTTTTGATTTGTTGCAATGTAATTTTACGGTTATCCCGTACTATTTTTTCTTACAGAATGGTTATTTTTGGCTTATCCAACCCAACCTACAGTATTATGAAACACCTTTCTATTCTCTTTAAATCCATCTGGCTTAATATAGGCAGTATACTTTCTGTAATTGCCATATATTATCTGCTTATCGTGGTAGACCAGGGTATAGATGTTGTAATACAGGCAGGGGAGAACCTGTTCCCTGCATTCTGTACAATTACGGGTTGTGTGCTTTGGGCGGTAATCTTATGGTATAGCGGCAGGATGCTGAGCTATATAAAACAGCAAAAGAAACACGACAAGAACCCGGTAGACATGAATGCTGTCGATCAAAAGCAAAGGGCGCTTATCATGTACACCACGCAACTGCAAAAGCACATGCCCAGGCTTATTGCCTACAACTGTTTTGTATGCCTCCAGGCAGCGATAATAAGCCTGCCCACGGCATCGCCTACGCTTGACGGATGGTGGCTGGTATTGTTTATTTCCCTGCACAACTGTTTTTATTTCTTTTTGAATGCTGCCATTAAAAAGGATGTTGAATTATGGAAGCGTATTGTTGCAATCGGCTTTGCTGCACTTTACAGCATAACGATAATTACTTTTATTGTGCGATGGCAGGATGGCAATATTGAGGTAGGCACAAACAGGCATATATTTTGGCTTAACATCTATATGCTAGTGTTTTTTATGCTGCAATGCTTTGCTGTTATCTTTTTCGTTAAAAGAAGAGAAAGTATAGACAGGTCGAGGGCTAAAGATGACAGCTACCCTCAAAACAGCATAACTAAAATCATGACTTTCCTTAAGATCAGGGAAGATTTTATAGGTGCTGAGCAGTGGGGGTTTAAGCTATTTACCGGTTTTGCTATGGTAGCAATTTTCATGTACCTGAGCGGAATATTTTCTATTTACGTATCGGCCTTCATGGGGGCACTGGCATTTGCACTGCTTGCCATGGGAATCATCATCGGCCTGTCTAACATAATTACCATGATTAATATCAGGACGCGGATTAATTTTTTCCTTTTCCTGTATATATGGGCATTTATTATGGGAGGCATAAACGATCCATACTGCGTACGAACGATTGCCGCCAGCCCTGACTTCAGTTATATGAAAGACCGCCCGTCTACCGATAAATATCTTAATGACTGGTTCCTGCGGCGCATGGATCTTATGAAAACCAACAGAACTTATATAAAGAATCCTGATAAGAAATTTGATATCTATATTGTTTTATCAGATGGTGGTGCCTCAAGGGCAGGTCAGTGGTCAAGCAGTGTTATGTGCGACCTCCAGGATAAGAGCGTGGCAAAAGATCCGAATAATTCTTTCAAGGAACATATACTTTGCCTTGCAGGGGCTTCCGGCGGGAGTGTAGGCAATACGGCGTTTTATGCCTTGCTTAAAGCCGATGACGAAAAAGGTATTAAAAAGTATAGAAAATACAGCGACAGCTTTTTTCAAAAGGACTTTTTAACCTTTACGCTTGGCAGGCTTTTAGGCCCCGATATTTTTCAGTATATCATTCCGCTTGGTTTGGATAACAGGGCAGATGTATTAGAAAGAAGCTTTTCTGAAAGTCCCGCCGAGGATAATATAACGCCCGAATATGATACTGTAATTCCGCATTATTACGGCAGGCCATTATCTAAAGTATATGACTTTTCGGGCAGGCTGCCGCTCCTGTTTATAAATACAACACAGGTAGATAACAGCTATCCCGGAGTGATAAGCCCTGTAATCCCTAAAAAAGACAAGCTGAAATGGTACAGGACAGATGTGTTGTCTCTCGTTGACAGCCTGAAAAAAAAGGATAGCAGGACAGATATAAGATTCAGCACAGCTGCGGTGCTTAGTTCGCGTTTCCCGTTTGTATCACCTGCCGGCAAGATACACGACAGGTATTTTGTAGATGGCGGCTACTATGACAATTCCGGGGCAGGTACCACGCTGGAGTTCCTTAAGCAGCTAAAAGCTTACCTGGCATTAAAAAAGGGCAATCCTGCTTATGACAGGTTTACATTCCACATCCTGCATCTTACAAATTCTGATACCAAGAAAAAGGCATCAGGAAGAATACACCCCTTAACCAACGACCTTGCGTCACCGCTGTTAACGGTATTAAAAACATCTGACACAGGTACAGGATTTGGCGACGAGGTACTAAGGGAATATTTCAGCGAAAATTTTAATAGTGACACATTGCGGTCCTATATAAATTATAGTCTTTATAAAACTGCTGTAAAAAAAGGTGAAAAAGAAGATATGTCGTTCCCAATGAGCTGGGTGATATCAGATTATCATTTAAAGAGGATGAAAGACACCCTTGCAAGAGAACATAATAGCAATAAAGATAAATTTGAGTTTATGAGGTAGTTTCATACGTTATAGTTAATTTTTAATAAAACATTAAGATTTTTAAAGTGTTAAATACCTATATTTGACCATTATCACTAATCACTTAATAGAGAAACATCATGAAAATCACATTGAGAAGCTTCCTTATGGCAGCTGTACTTGTAGGAGGTCTTACTATGACATCTTGTAAAGACAAAGAAACAGAAACAACTACTGAAACAGAAACTACAGTTGAAGGCGATACTGCTACTACAACTACTGAAACTGAAGTAGATGCTCCTGGAACAGCAAACGATACTACTGTAACAGATACTGTTAAGAAAGTACAATAATGAATAAGGCAGCTTTTAGCTGCCTTTTTTTATAAAGAGTAACCAAGTAAAACAAATGATATGAAAATTACGCTGAAAAGCCTGCTTTTAGCAGCTGTGCTTGTAGGAGGTCTTACTATGACATCTTGCAAAAAAGAAACAGAAACAACTACTGAAACAGAAACTACTGCTGTAGACGGTGACACGGTCACTACAACTGAAACTCAGGTTGACGAAAATGGAGCAAAAGACACCATTTCTGTTGAAACAGATACAGTGACGGTTAAAAAACCATAAGTATAAGGCAGCTAAGGCTGCCTTTTTTAATGCCTATAATTATGCTTTTTTTAATATAGCGCTAAGAAAACAGCAACATATTAAGCCCTAACTTTACCTGAAAGGAATAACTAACTTAAATTAAAGGGCTTATGAAAACTTCATTGCTAAGAAATACAATTATGGCTTCGGTGCTACTGGCTTCGCTGAGCCTTACGTCATGTAAGCATAAAGAAGAAACAACTACAGATACCGAAACCATTGATACAACAGAAGAAACCCGCGAAAGCCCGATTGATACTGTTGTAAAAGATAACGATACGATTATAGATACAGGAGGCGCAAGCGACTCTAAAGAAAATCCTGCAGGCACACAGGTGCCATAAGCAGGACAACCAGTATTTAATGGAAAAGGACGACTCTGTTATGGAGCCGTCCTTTTTTTTTGTAATTGTATTCGTGTTAGCTTCTGAATGAAGATGGCGTTGCATCGGTAAACTTCTTAAAAAAATGGTTAAAATGTGCCGACTCATCAAAGCCAAGGGCATAACTTATTTCAGAGATATTCCAGTCGGTATGGCGTAGAAGTGCCTTTGCTTCGCTAAGAAGCCTTTCAAAAATGTGGTCTGATGTTGTTTTGCCGGTGGTAAGCTTTATGGCACGGTTAAGGTGGTTAACATGCACATTGAGCTGGCTGGCAAAATCTTTTGCACTGCGCAGTGCAAATTGCTGGGCTGGTGATTCTATAGGGAACTGACGTTCTAAAAGCTCTGTAAATACAGAGGTAATGCGTGAGTTAGCATCAATGTGCGTATACAGCGTTTCGCTTGGGCGCATTTTAATAGAATAATGAATCATTTCCATGACATAGTTACGTATCAGGTCAAATTTAAACTGATAATCGCCTTTCATTTCATCTGCCATTTTTGTAAATACATTTGTTATGTATTCATCCTGTGTAACGTCGAGTACATAAGCAGGGCTTGCTCCCGGAGTATACATAGGCAGGTCTTTAAGGCTGCTGCGCATATGTTCGCTAAAAAAAGCTTCTTTAAAGATACAGAAGAAACCTGTGGTATCTTGTGTAAGCGCTTCAAAGGTGTAAGGCACGGTAGGGTTAAAGAACAGCAATGTGCTGCCATTTACCTCTAAGCTTTTATCAGCATAATGGTAAATATAATGACCTCGTATAAGCGCTATCTTATAATAATCTCTTCTTGTATATTTTACAGGTTCTTTGCCGGGACCCATGCAGTCTTCATGCCTGAAAACATTAAAGTGTCCCAAATCTTTTTGAAGGCCTTCAGGCATCCAGTTAAATTTGTCTTTGTATAAATCTTCGAGTGTTTCTGTCTTTCCCATGATTTATAATAATTTATGAAAGGGTTGGATTTATTTTTCGTTTTACAAAATTACGCTCATAGTTAGTATAAAGGTATGTAAAATGCAAAGGAAAGATTGTATAATTCAAACAATTCTCTTGCTTCAAACCGAAACAATTGTTTGAATACCGTAATCAATAGTTTGATGTTGGTAAACGCTTTGAGGTAATGCTGTACTACTTTTGTACTATAAGTTTGGCTTATAGCAAAATTATGTGATATGAAAATAATTGTTAGGACTATGTGTTATGTATAATCTTCATTACCAAATATACAGGATGCCACAGCATGCTGCTATCCACAATTCGGGCTGGTATACATTCTGCCTTTTTACAAGAGAGAACGAAAGCTCGCTTCTACTGCTTGATCCTTCGTCGTCTCAAATTCCGGCCGGGATTGATGACGGACTTATTTTTTCTGTCAAAGAGGACCAAATCCCGAAAAAGGTAAAAAACAGCCTTAAAAAATTCCCTATATTTTATCAGAATGGCTATGGGCCTTTTCCGTTGCAGGAGGTTCAGCAATGCGATCTTAAATGCCTTTTTGACAAGATAGCACTGCACATCAACACAACTTATATATACAAGGATTACCTGCTGGCTAATCTTGCATTACAGCTGCTTCATTTTGGCATCAAACATTTTACCGAAGTTAAAACGGTGTAATGTACAGTTGGTCTTAAAATAAAGCATTTGCTTACAGCTTTTTAGAAAAGGTTTATATTTGTGATACAATCATCAATATCTTTTCTATGTGTAAAAACATATTTTACTTCGCATTAATGACTGTAGGCAGCATATATGCCCAGTCTAATCTTAATACCGCCCCAAAATGGCTTCGTAACGCGGCCATATCTCCGGATGGTGCCCAAATAGCATTTTCCTATCAGGGGGATATTTTTAAAGTACCCGCAGCAGGTGGAGAAGCAGTAAGGCTCACCATTCATGAAGCCTATGATGCCGATCCTGTATGGAGCAACGACGGAAAGCAGCTGGCTTTCTCATCTATGCGTTATGGAAACAAAGATGTATTTTTAATTCCGTCGACAGGTGGAGTGGCAAAAAGGCTTACTTACCATTCGGCAGATGATATCCCAACCGATTTCTCGCCATCGGGCGACAAGGTATTATTCAGTTCCTCAAGGCTTGACGATGTAGCTTCGTCTATATTCCCTACAGCTGTACTGTCTGAACTGTATGAAATTAGTACGGCAGGAGGGCAGGAGAAACGCATACTATCTACCCCGGCAGAAATGGCAAATTACAGCCCTGACGGCACCTGGCTTTTCTTTCACGATAAAAAAGGATATGAAGACCCATGGAGAAAACACCATACATCATCGGTAACGCGGGACCTCTGGCTTTACAATACAAAAGAAAAACAATATTATCCTGTAACCGAAAGTAATGTTGAAGAACGGAACCCTGTTTTCGGTACAAACGGCACTTACTTTTTCTTAAGTGAAAGGAATGGCACCTTTAATGTATGGAAGGCAAACCTTGCCAATAACAAAGAAGGCGATGCACAGCAGGTAACCAATTTTGCTAAGAATCCGGTACGTTTTTTAAGCCGTGCTGACAATGGTATTCTTTGCTATACCTGGGATGGGGAAATTTATACCCAAATAGATGGAGGTCAGCCTCAAAAAGTGGCTATAGTGCTGCAAAGCGATGAAAGGTATAATGAAAAAGTTATGCAGCCTGTTCGTGAGGATGCAACTGAATTTTCTGTTTCGCCTAATGGTAAGGAAGTTGCTTTTGTGGTACATGGAGAAGTATTTGTTACTTCGGTTGAATTTGGCCAGACCAAGAGGATTACCAATACGCCTGATCAGGAACGTGACGTGCAGTTTAGCCCTGACGGAAGAAAACTGTTGTATGCCGGCGAGCGTGATGGCTGCTGGAATATTTATGAGGCTGCGCTCGTAAACAAAGAGGAAAAATACTTTTTTGACGCTACCCAGCTTAAAGAGACGACAGTGGTGAGTTCAGGGAAAGAATCGTTTCAGGCACAGTATTCACCTGATGGAAAAGAAATAGCTTTCCTTGAAGAACGTACAACAATAAATATACTCAACAGAGCGTCTGGAAAAGTAAGGACTGTATTGGCCGGAAAATATAATTATTCATATAGCGATGGCGACCAGTACTATACCTGGTCTCCGGATAGTAAATGGCTTTTAGTTAACTATTTTGCTTACGATCGTTGGAACACAGATATTGGACTTCTAAACGTTAACGATGGTAAAATGCCTGTTAACCTTAGCGAAAGCGGGTATAACAACCAGCAGCCTAAATTTGGTATGGATGGGGAGATGGTTTATTGGGCGTCTGACAAGGAAGGTTTCCGCTCTCACGGAAGCTGGGGATCTGAAAGCGATGTTTATGCCATTTTCCTAACCGAGGCAGCGCATAAAAAATTCCAGCTTAACAAAGCAGAATATGCACTGTGGAAAGAGCAGGAAGAAGCTAAAAAAGAGGATAAGGATAAAGACAGATCATCGGACAAAAAAGACAAGGAAAAAGATAAAAAAGACGACGACAAGGCAGAACCTGTAAGACCTGTTAAAATTGATTTTGAAGGGCTTCAGGATCGAAAAGAGAAATTGACCATACATTCGTCAAGGCTCTCAGACTTTGTGGTAGACAAAGACGGCGAGAATATTTATTATTTAACCCGTTTTGAAGAAGGTACAAACCTTTGGCGTACAAAATTCAGGGAAAAAGAAACCAAACTGTTTGTGAACCTTAATAGTGAAGACTCCAAGATCGCCCTTGATAAAAAAGAAGAGAATCTTTTCCTTATAGATAAAGAAGGTAAAATAGTAAAGATCAGTCTTAAAGATGCCAAGAAAGAGACGGTAAACTTTTCCAGCGAGATGAACCTGAACGAAACTGCCGAACGCAGCTATATGTTTGAGCATGCCTGGAGACAGTTTAAAAAGAAATTTTACCTGCAGGACCTGCACGGAACCGACTGGGATTACTACAAAAAAGAATATGCTAAATTCCTTCCGTACATTAACAACTCGGTAGATTTTGCCGATTTGCTGGGTGAAATGCTGGGAGAGGCCAATGCTTCCCACACAGGCGGGCGTTACCGTCCTGAGCCAAACAAAGCTAATGATGCAACTGCTTCATTAGGAATTTATATTGATAATAATTATAACGGCGAAGGAGTAAAGATTGCTGAGGTAATGGATAAAAGTCCGCTATTAAAGGCAAAGCAAAAAATACAAGCAGGCTTTATAATAGAAGCCATAGAAGATATGAAAATAACTTCGGCACAAAATTACTATGCTTTATTAAACAGAAGAGCTGACAAAAAAACACTTATTGCTGTACATGACCCAAAATCAGGCAAACGCTGGAATGAAGTTATAGAGCCTATAACGCTTACGAAGGAAAACAAACTTGCTTATGAGCGCTGGGTTAAAAACAGGGAAAAAGATGTTGAGCGATTATCTAATGGGCGCCTTGGTTATGTTCACGTAACCGGTATGAATTCTGAAAGTTTTCGTCAGGTATTTGAGAAAGCGTTAGGTAAATATAACGACCGGGAAGCGCTTATTGTAGATACCCGATTTAATGGCGGAGGATGGCTTCACGACGACCTTGCAACATTTTTAAGCGGTAAGCCTTACATGAGCTTTGAGCCAAGAGGGCAGAAGATGGGCTCTGAACCATTGTTTAAATGGCAGAAACCGTCGGCGGTGCTGATAAGTGAGGGGAATTATTCCGATGCACATATGTTTCCTTACACCTACAAAGCGCTTGATATTGGCAAGCTTATAGGTATGCCGGTGCCGGGTACAGGAACGGCTGTATGGTGGGAAAAAATGATTGACGGCAAGACTATTTTCGGGATTCCGCAAATAGGTATGCGTACCGTAAAAGAAAACAGGCTTATGGAAAACTTCCAGCTGGAGCCGGATGTTAAGGTTAAGAATGAACCGGGTAAAACAAATAACGGGGAAGACCAGCAGCTTAAAAAAGCGGTAGATGAACTTCTGAAGAAATAAAAATTACGATACTACTTACAGCCGCTTTTACAGCGGCTGTTTTTTTAAAAAATTGTTTGTATTTTGTAATCAATACTTTGTTTTGTACAATAATTCCGTGTTTAATAGCCAGTAATTTTGTATCGTTAAAAAGTGAGTCTAACCATTAAACAAGGCACTATGAAAAACGAACAAAATGCTGCAATTATACAAGGATTGTATAATGCCGTTAACGAAAGAAACTTTGAATACCTTAATGCTCTAAGCAGTGCTAAGAGCGAATGGCTGGATATTCCGTTTAATATAACCGTTACAGGTGAAACATCTGTGATGATCTCATGGCAAAATAGGTTCAATATGTTTCCTGATGCCGCCTTTGAAATTAAAAACCTGATAGCCCATGATAATTTTGTAATCGTACAGGGTGTAGAAAAAGGCACTTACAAAGGCTTTCTTGAGAGCCTGGATGAAGATATAATTGCTGAGGGCACTTGGGTTGAAATAGGTTTTTGTGATGTGTATTATCTTGAAGAAGGCACCATTGTTAAAGCCAACTCTAATTTCGATATAGATACGCTTATCCATCAAATCTCTGCCATACCGGCTTAAAATAATCTAAATGCCATAATAAAGCCACTTTTTAGAGGCTTTTTTTTTATTTAAAAAATGAATATTGAGTTGGGGAAAATATAACTCTACGTTAAAATCGGGTGTTTTTACGTGGTTTTTAAAGCATACTAATGAATATATTTGCGCTATTTTCGGTTATTTTTCAATGGGTTTCTATTCAATCGATTATGATTGAGTTTAACAAATAATTATATTTTATTTAACAGTAAAATATATGCATTAATCTGCATATATTCGCGCAATATTTCATTTCCAAAAATAAACCACTACCAATATGAAGAAAAACTACTTATCTAAATTTAGCATAGCCTTACTCTTGCTATTTTCAACAGTAGGCTATAGCCAGTATTTTGAGCCTGTGCCCGTGGCCGGTTTCAACGTTGACGGTGTAGCTGAAACCGCTCCTGCAGCGGGTTCTACCAATTCAGGACTTGATGGTAGCAATAACTGTGTTTACACGAAATCATACGCTACCGGCGGTGGTATGTCTGGCGGACTGCCTGACAACGGAATTGTAAACAGGTGTTTTGACAGTTATCAATTTGCGCCTTATAACCAGAATAATGTTCTTTACTTAGGGGGAAGCCAAAGCGGTACACTAACTTTTAATACTCCAAAAGCTTATACAACGCTTAATGTGGTGGGTTTCGGCTCTAATGGTACAAAAGGTTTTACTTCTGTAGTAAATTTTACTGATGGAACTTCTCAAACTGTAACAGGATTTAATTTTCCTGACTGGGATTATTACGTTGCTCCGGATTTTATATTATCAGGTTTTGGACGAAGCTTAAGATCGCCGGATTATGTTTCGTATACTACTGCTGTTAATATGCACAAAGTAACATTGGATATTTCGGCAGCCAATCAAACAAAATTAGTTGCCAGCGTTACTTTTACTGCTGATAGCAATTTTCCCAACCATATTAGTATTATGGCTGTATCTGGAATCCCTTATGTACAGATTCCCGTAACAGGGCAGTGCGGTGCGGTAGTTAATTATACATTGCCAACTACAAACTTTGCTCCAATATTACCAAAAGTATTATTATTAGCACATGATCAAGATATTAATATTAATGATGTTAAGGCAAAACTTGTGGCTACTAATCAATTTGGAGTTGTTGATACTCACAATTTGAATACGCAGGGGATTCCTACTTTGGCTCAATTAAACGGATATAATGCTATTTTGTTTTGGGGAAACAATTTTTATTCAGGTTCTGCAAGTATAGGAACTGTTATAAAATCCTATATAGATAACGGAGGTGGTGTAGTAGAGGGCGCATACAGCAATGCCTTAGCGGTAAATCTTCCTGCCGGGTATAATTTTTTTAGTTCAGCTCCGGCCGGATATACTTATCTAACAGCAACGTTAGGAGCAATTGCACTGCCTTCTCATCCAATAATGGATAATGTTAATAGTTTTACAAATACAGGAGCAGTGCATAGTAGTTATTCATTAGTTCCTACAGCTTATTTGGTAGCATCTTACACCTATAGTAGTTACAGATTAGCGGTTGCAATGGAAAATGTGGGGCCGGCAAAAGCTAAAAGAGCATTACTTTGTTTTAGCCCTCCGTCTAAGGACGTTCTTAATAACTCTTGGAACAGTTCAACTGATGGTGCTAAAATTATGGCTAATGCTTTAAAATGGGTTGCAAACCCCTATACTCAGACTGCAGGGCTACCAAGTGGCAGTATTTTTCCTGTAGGTACAACTACAAATACCTATACGTATTATGATAGCAGCAATGTACAGCAAACTTGTTCTTTTGACGTTGTAGTAAAAGATACCCAGGTACCTGTAGCCATTTCAAAAAATATTACTGTTACACTTAGCCCGGCAGGAACAGTTACAGTAGCTCCTGCTAATGTTGATAATGGCTCTACAGACAATTGCGGTACGCCAACTCTATCGCTTAACAAAACATCGTTTGACCAGACAAATATCGGTTCAAATTTAGTTACGCTTACAGCTACTGACGCAAGCGGCAATACCGCAATTACAACAGCTATTGTTACTGTGCTTCCGTCAGATTATGACAATATAACAGTAAGCAATACTACAGGGCAGTGCGGGACGATTGTAAATTATGCAACGCCTACATTCAATGTAGTAAAACCTAAACTTTTGCTACTTTTTCACGATACAATAATACCGGGTGAGGCAAATGACGTAAAAGCTAAGTTAACGGCCTCAGCACAATTTGATGCAGTTGATATTTTAGATTTATCGGTTACTACACCAACAATTGCTCAACTAAAACAATATGATGCTATCCTCGCGTGGAACAATAATGTAAGCAGTAACCCGGCAGCAGTTGGCGATCTTCTTGCAGATTATATTGATTTGGGCGGAGGACTGACAGACGCCATATTTGACAATGCAGCAGATAATTTTCTTGGAAGGTTCAATACCCCTGCTTATAGGGTTTTAATGCCTGCACCGCAGGCGAGTGGAACCGTAAGGTCATTGGGTTCTGTTCAGCTTCCTACTCACCCGATAATTGCAGGCATTACAGCATTTAATGCCGGTCCTGAGAGTTATGTATCTACTTCTACAACAATATCGCCGTCATCATACATAATAGCGAGTTACGATAATAGCCTTCCTTTAATCATCGCAAAAGAAAACACAGGACTTTCGGCTGCAAAAAGGGTGAGCCTTAACTTCTTTCCACCTTCAACGACAGTTACTTCCGCCGGATGGGGTCAGGCTACGCAGGGTGCTCAAATAATGGCTAACGCGCTTAAATGGTCGGCAAAACGTATACCTGTTCAGGTAGCAGGCTTACCGGCTGGATCTGTATTTCCTGTTGGTACAACAACAAATACATTTGAGTATACAGACAGTAATAATGTTGTTCATACTTTCTCTTTTGATGTTATTGTGAACGATACTGAGAATCCGGTAATTACTTGCATTCCAGATGCAACGACTACAAACTGCGATGGAACTTTTACGTTTACAGCGCCTGTATTCAGCGACAACTGTCCGTCATCAGTACTTACACAAACTGCAGGACTGGCTTCAGGATCTGTTTTCCCGATAGGGCAGACCCTGAACACATTTTTAGTAACAGATGCTTCGGGTAATACTGCAACCTGTTCATTTACGGTTACACGCAATGCAGATCTTTCTGCAACAACTGCACAAACTGATGTACTGTGTAACGGTAGTGCCACGGGAGCGGCTTCAGTTCTGGCTACGGGAGGTACCGGTATTGGAACCTATACTTACCTGTGGAGCAATGGCCAGACTACAGATGCAATAACAAACGTTACTGCGGGAACTTATAGTGTAACCATTAAAGATGGCAATGGGTGTGAGCTTATTAAAAACTTTACGATTACACAGCCTGCCCAGCCTTTAGCTACAACACCAAATACAACCCAGGTTAACGTTTTATGTTTTGGTAATACAACCGGATCAGCTACAATCGCTGTAAATGGCGGTACTGCCCCGTACACTTATCTTTGGAACAATGGAGCAACTACAAATTCAATCACAGGTCTTGCAGCAGGTACATATACGGTTGATGTAACCGATGCCAACGCATGTGTACTGCCACATTCTTTCACGATTACGCAGCCTATAGCACCATTGGCTACAACGCCAAATACAACGCAGGTTAATGTATTATGTAATGGTAATGCTACGGGATCGGCAACGGTTGCTGTAAATGGCGGTACTGCTCCATATACTTACGTTTGGAACAATGGATCGACTACAGCTTCAATTACAAATGTTACGGCAGGTACATATACTGTTGGTGTAACAGATGCTAACGGATGTACATTATCGCACAGCTTCATTATTACAGAGCCTGTCGCACCATTGGCTTTAACGCCAAATACTTCTCAGGTCGATGTATTTTGTTTTGGCAATGCAACAGGATCG
>NZ_JAWLIK010000010.1:0-181935 GCF_033042555.1 Flavobacterium sp. DG1-102-2 | reverse complement strand
AAGTTTACACCACCGTAAATAGGGTTTACGGATACTTTAATTAAGTTTACACCACCGTAAATAGGGTTTACGGATACTTTAATTAAGTTTACACCACCGTAAATAGGGTTTACGGATACCTTAATTATCTTATAACGCCGTTAGGTCTATACTTTAATTTTTTCCAAACTAACGTTAAGATGGTTTGTTAACCTAATAAAATTTGTAATGGATTTCGACAGTAAAACTTATAATAAAGCAAAATTTATCAGCCTTTTTATTGGCTTTACAAGAATTGAAGAAATTGATAGCTTCTTCAATAGAAGGTTTCAAAAATGGTTATTTCAAAATAGCCACATAGTTAACCGTTATAATGTAGACCAGAATAATAATTTTATATTTGAATTTGATGCAAAAGGGTACATTATAAATGCAGAATTTTCGAGAGCCACAAGAGACGGGATTCCTTTAGATCTAAAAGATTTCATACAACATGAATTAATTATGATATCTCACTTTGATTTACGATTGTTAGATTTACATCAGCAGAAAAGAATAGAATATTACAGAAACTATCTCGCGATTATAACTGAACAGCCTCCGAAATCCAACGAACTAGTTGAAAGTACTGAGCTATATCCTCCTCATAACCCGAACCTATGGAATATTATGTGTTACAAATTATTTATGTATTTACATAGTGAATATTACACTAAATCAAAAAGAGAATTAACTAACATTTGGTTCTATCTTAATGAAAACAGTGGCGAGAAATATACTTTAAATGCCACCAAAGATCAATATAGAGAATTTATACTAAAAGAGTATTCAATATCTATTACAAATTTTGATAAAGCATCTATAAAGTGGAGCAGAGAAAGTAATAAACTTGATGAGTTCCGTATAAATTTTGAAAAAACACGTATTTAATAAAAAAAACACTTAAAACACGTTTTTCAACTCTTTTTTCAACATATACTACCGCCGTCCCTTTGTAGAGTACAATTTAACAAACTCAAATGGGAACATTACAATTTATTCAGACAACACCTGAAGCTTTAGTGCAGTTGATCAACGACAGCATAAAAAGTCATCTTGAAGAGATTACAAAACATTTTTCAGTTTCTAATCCCGATGAATTATTAACTAGAGAAGAGACGTGTCATTTTCTTAAAATTGACAGCAGCACACTATGGCATTGGACAAAAAAAGGAAAGGTTATAGCGCTTGGAATAGGTAATAGGAGATATTACAAGAAAGCAGATCTATTAGCTTCATTAAAACCTCTAAACATATAAGTTATGACAAAGAGGGAAAAAAAAAATTTAGGCGGCTCGATTATTACATTAGGACAAAACGGGACAACACTAAATCACAAATGTGAAATTGTAACTGGCAAGGGCTCGAATCTAACTACATCCAATTTGAAGCTTAGAGCAAAAAGAAAGCAAGCGAATCAAAACATAGCTTTAAATTTAGTTGACCTAGCAAAGGCAAAAGGAGACTCTTATAAACAAAAGCTAAACTGGAATATATACTATTGCCAAAATACCATCACTACATCTAATGGACGATTGTACAGTAAATATTGTAAAAACAGAAATTGTGAGATTTGCCAAAACATAAGGAGAGCGGAAATTATAAACAAATATATCCCAATTATTAAAACTTGGACACAGCCTCATCTAATTACTTTAACCATTAAATCATGCGAAGAGCATGAATTGAAAGGCAGAATTCAAGAAATGTTTGATATATTTAAAAGAATCAAAGACAAACATCGAAAAAGATCATTGAGAGGAAAAGGCTTTGAGTTAATAGGAGTAAAATCGCTTGAATGCGGCTTTGATTTAAATCGAGAAAGATATAATCCACATTTCCATCTTATGGTTGAAAATAAGCAAATTGGGGACTCTCTAATTAGTGAATGGCTAGAAATATGGACATTATCAACGAGTACTACTTAGAAAGCTGAGTGAAGGTTTCTCACACGGATATTTCCAAAACAGAACAACTTTGGTAGCGTTGAGGAAATTTTCCAGCGAGATATTAGCCATTAATAACATTAAATTAAACAAAATTCATCATTCATTAGAGGAATCACACGATTACACACATAGATATAAAGACAAGGATTTAGTTTATGTGTATGGTTTCAATGAAGAGGGAAACGAGGGTGTAGAAGATTTTGAACAATTATATTCTATTTAAGCATGAAAAAATATATCGCTCTTTTTATTGAATCTCAATGGCATATTTTAAATATTGATGACTTTGAAGATTATAAAATCTTGCACGCATTCAATTATAAAGACACTTATATTACATCGCAAGTCAGTGATCTAATACAGTACGTACACAGCATGGGTTACAAAAGTTTGCCAAAAATTATTGACTTACAGTGCTTCGATAAACAAATGGCTCAAGAAGGTAAAGAATTTATAGATTACGAAAGATGGACTGTGATAAACTCGCTTAAGCACCACCATATAATTGATTCATCATTTTTATTACATAACAATAACTTTCGAGAATTTCTAGAACATATAGCTAACTTATACATTACTCTAACTTCCAACTTGGAAGAAAAAAATCGTTTTGAATCTATCGAATTGCCCATTAATAAGATAATCTACAAGAGACAAAAATTGGGCGTTAGACTTGATCACAAAAAACTGTCATCTAGATGTCGTGATCTTGAACTTAGCATTTATAAAATAAAAAATGAATTACAATTTAAACACAATATTTTCACTCCTGACGATGAAAAATTCCAGATAACATATTTGAAAAGTAAAGGGTACAATATTGTGCAGTCAATTCCTTATACATTTAAAATTTGGAAAACTGAGGACACAATATGTAACCTCTTATATAATTTAAAGCGAAATCAAAAAGATCTTGAAAGTCTACTCTTTATGCTTACCCATCATGGGGGTAAAGAGCGAACGCATTCAATGTACCTAGGTTTTGGAACTATTACATCAAGAATAATATTAAAACAACCAGCTCTACAGAACTTGCGAAGAACAAATAGAGATATCATTATTGCTGATAAAGGCTACAAGCTTTTATATATTGACTATTCCCAATTTGAAGCTGGCATACTGGCAACGTTGAGTAAAGATAAAAAGCTTATTGAACTGTATAAAAGTGACATATATACTGATATTGCTAATAATCTTTTAAACGAAAAACCCTATTCAGATCATGAAAAAAGAAAAGTTGCAAAAATAATTTTTTACAGGTACATGTATGGAGACAAGTCATTGAACGAAGCCGCTCAAAATTATTTTCTAGAATTTAAATCATTGACAAAATACAGAAATGAGATTGATGGCAGAATACAAGCAGATGGAAAAGTAGGCACCAGTGCAGGAAACTTCAGAAAGGCATCAAATGCTGATTTATTAGCAAACAACACTTCATGGTCATTAAGTCATGTAATCCAATCTACAGCAGCTCTTATCTATAAGAATGCGGTAATCAGAACAAATATCGAAGTTCCTACCGCACAATTTTTAATCCCACTGCATGATGCAACACTTTATCAACTAAATGTGAATAATTTTAATGTGCTAAAGTCCAAAATCGAAACCATATATAAGCAAGAATTTGAAAAGGTCTGTAAGCAAATTAGTGCAAGAATAAATTTTAACGAGTTCTATGAACCTTAGATAGAATTCATACCTTTACAGAAGAAAAATAATACGTGCTTAGTGCATTATTGCTAAACCTAAATTACCACATTTAAAAACAAAGCAATTAGTGTATACAGGCGCGCCGTTTGGCGTGGCTTGTATCATTGCTTTGTTGGGGTGTGGTAATCCTAGGTTTAGCGTGGTACAATGTCCACGCCTTTTTTTTGCAAACAATATAAACCTTAAATTACCACAAATGAAAAAACTAATTATTTTATTGACTCCAATTATTTTCTTAACAAGTTGCAGCAAAAACGATGATGACAACGACGATTGTAAATGCAAAGCCGCCATATATATAGACGGTAAAACAGGCAAAGAGAAAGCTTTCTATGACGTAGATACATATTGTATAGATGGAAAAGCAATAGCCATCCAGACAATAATTGATGATCGGTATAAATTTAAAGAATGTCGAAATAAACCCACCTACTGATTTGATCTAGACGTTAGATTAAAATTTGAAGGCTAGCACCATGTTGCTAGCCTTTCTTAGTCAGAAACAATACGCGCGCGAGAAGCAACAATACATATTCACGCAATTAGTTAGCTTTTAAAGTTTTATAGTAGAATTTTTCTTATATTCGATTATTCTAACTAATCTTTTAACTTATGATATTTTTTACAGATTTCTTTAATGTCAGTGAGGAAGCGTTAGAAACATATGGGGCATTTAATATCTCCCTAATAAATGATCTGCCACTGTTCATAGATCCATTTTTATTATTCGGGAGTAAGGAAGAAAAATATAATAATCTACACAAAGAAATATTAGCTTATTTAACCTTTCTAAAAACAAAATCTGAGGATGGACATGTAACATCCGCTCAACAAAAATCATGGTATTACTTTTCTGAGGTAAAACAAAACTGGTTAGGATATAGCACTACTGGAAATGGGGGAAGCGGTTTAGGAAAGAAATTTGCAGAAGCAATGTCACAAAACATGCATATTGTTTATAGCGATTTAAACTCCGAAAATATTACATCAACAACGCACTTAGAAAAGGTATGCTTATTTCAGCTAGGAGTTGGAAAAGACAATATCAGTGATTTTACATGTAATCTTATCAAATATTATTTGTTAGAATACACCCAAACCTTCGCTGAAAAGTACCTTCTTCCTGAGCAGACAAAAACTATAAATGTTGCAAAAGCATTTTTTGATTATAAATTTGAAAAATGGATGCCTAAGCCGTTTAGATTACCATTCTACAATAATGATTATATTATTTTGACTCCAGTAGACCTTCTAACAAAAGACGACAATTGGATAAACAGTAATGATTTAGAAGGAAACTTTGCAGGCATCTGCTCCTCTATTGATAATGATCAATTGCGCAGTGAAATTCACAGTTACTTTAGTTCACAATTACCAGCTCCTGAAATTATTGGAAGAGGAAATAATCGAAAAGTAAAAAAACCAACAAAAAGTGAAGTCTCAGAAGCTGTAAGTCAAACTATCAGATTATATCCTGATATCTTAAACTACTACATAAAGCTTAAAGAAGGAAATAAGCTTCAAGCACAAAACCTATCCCATCAAAAGGTACTTGAGGTTATTGAATTATTTAGATCTAACGTCACAGAATTAATTGCTAACCTAGTACATCGAACTGACTTTTACAAAATTAATTCTGAATCTTCATACACAGAGTCAATGAAAAGAATAATGTTTATGAAAGATGTTATAGAAAACAAGGACGGCTATAGATTGTTTTACCACAAGGGAATCCCACTTAAAAGAGAAGCCGATGTTCAAGTTATTTATCGACTTACGTGGTATTCGTCCCCTTACGATTTAAATCGTGAAGTTAATAACGGCAGAGGCCCTGTTGACTATGCTGCTTCGAAGGGTAGCAATGACAAAACTTTGATTGAATTCAAATTAGCTTCAAACGGTAAATTGCGAATGAATCTTGAACATCAAGTTAAGACTTATGAACGGGCAAATAATACAACTAAAAGTATTAAGGTAATTCTCTATTTTGATAATACAGAACTTTTGAAAGTAAACAAGATTCTTGACGATTTGAATATGGCTAAAGATGAAAGTATAATATTGATTGATGCGGGAAACAATAAGCCTTCCGCATCAAATATTCAGACTTTGTTTTAGTAAAAGTATATCGCCGTACAATAACCGTACAAATCATAAAAAACAAAAACCGCAATATCTTTATAATTAAAGTATTGCGGTTTTTTCCTGTGGTCCCACCTGGGCTCGAACCAGGGACCACCTGATTATGAGTCAGGTGCTCTAACCAGCTGAGCTATAGGACCGGTTTTGAGACTGCAATATTACAGCATTTTTTTAATCAGTGCAAATAATTTTAAAGGATATTTTTAACCTTTTTGCAAGATAATTTAATACGCACTGATTACTAAGTTTTTGGACGCGAAAAAAAGATAAAATATCTTAGCTTTGAATACAACTGAAATATATTTTCTATCGTTCCGGCATTAAAAATCCAACAACCCTAATTAATTTGCTCTACAATCTACTATTTAGATTTGTTACAGATAAATTTACATTATAGAATAAAGCCTGTTATATTTGCACCCAGAAATGCCAATATCCAACCTACACTAATGAATATCAGGAATTTTACCCTAACCCTACTCGTGCTGTTATCTGGCACTTTTTGTTTTGCGCAATATAGCATTACGGGAAAGATAACCGACTCAAACAACTCCCCTGTTCCATTTACAGAAGTATACAATATAACCCTGAACACGCTTGTAAAGGCAAATATAGACGGACGATTCAGCTTTTTTTTGGTAAAGCCGGGCAGGTATAAACTTGTATTCCTTTCAGACAGCCATAAGGCTTCCGAAAAAGAAGTTGAAATTACCGACAGTAACATCACAGTAAACATTCAGCTTGAGCCGCTCGATTATGAACTCTCAGAAGTGGTGATCGAAAACAGGCGCCAGCAGGCTTTTGGGATGGGAAGGCTAAACGATATTGAAGGCACGGCAATATATGCCGGCAAGAAGACCGAGGTGGTCATCATTGGGAAACAGCTTGGAAACATGGCAGCAAACACGCCAAGGCAGGTATTTTCTCAGGTGGTTGGACTAAATATTTACGAAAGTAACGATGGTGGGCTTCAGCTTAATATAGGCGGACGCGGTTTAGACCCTAACCGCTCGGGGCATTTTAACATTCGTCAAAATGATTATGATATAAGTGCCGACATTCTTGGGTATCCTGAAAGTTATTACACACCACCGGTTGAAGGTTTGGAGAGCATTCAGGTTGTGCGCGGAGCGGCTTCGCTGCAATATGGCACCCAGTTTGGCGGGCTCATAAATTTCAAGATGAAATCGCCCATAAGAAACAAAAAAATGGAGGTAGTGCAGCGTCAGACATTAGGCTCTTATGGACTATTCACCTCTTTTTCCAGCCTTAGCGGTACTGTGGGCAAGTTTAGCTACTACACGTATTTTAACTACAAACAGGGCGATGGTTTTCAGGATAACTCGCAGTTTAAAGCCTATAATTACTTTGGCAATTTTAATTACCGGTTTAATGAGGGCACAAGCCTGGGGTTAGACTATACGCATTTTAACTACCTCGCAAAACAGCCCGGTGGGTTAACCGATAAAATGTTTTACGAAGACCCGTACCAAAGCAACCGCAGCAGGAACTGGTTTGATGTAGACTGGAATTTATTTGCATTAAAATTTAAGCACAGCATAAGTTCATCTACCGATTTCAGCATTAATCTTTTTAGCCTTTATGCCGAAAGGCAAACTGTAGGTTTTCGCGCCAACCGTGTATCACAAATTGATGAAGAGGGCGGTGAGCGCGACCTTATTAAAGGGACTTTCTTCAATTGGGGTGCAGAGGCACGGTTGCTGCACCGCTATACTTTCTTTGGGAGGGAAAATGCATTTGTTGCAGGCATAAAATATTATCATGCAAACAATACCGCGCAGCAGGGGCCGGGAAGTTCCGGCAGTGGCGCCGATTTTCATTTTGCAACAGGCGAATTTCCGTATTACAAAACACAATCCGATTACGAATACCCTAACCGCAACCTCGCCATTTTTGGGGAGAATATCTTTAGGCTCACTAACGAACTGTCTGTAACGCCGGGCGTTCGGTTTGAACATATCAAAACGCAGGCTAACGGAAGCTACCGCAACATAAACCTGGATAATGCAGGCAACGTGATATTTGACGAAACCGTAGCCGAAGATACAGAACTGAGCCGATCATTTGCACTTTTAGGCATTGGCATAAGCTACAAGCCTTTTACAAGCGCCGAACTTTACACTAATTTTTCGCAAAACTACAGATCGGTTACCTTTAACGATATGCGTATTGCCGAACCGTCTTACCTTATAGATCCAAACCTTAAGGATGAGAAGGGCTATACTTTTGATATAGGCGTGAGAGGAAAAATAAACGATAAATTTAATTATGACGTTAGTGCGTTTGGGCTCGCCTATAATAAAAGGCTGGGTGTCGTGAATACGGTAACACCAGACTTCAGGATCATCCGGTACAGGACCAATGTGGGCAATGCTTTTATTTACGGGCTGGAAATATTTGGCGACCTCAACCTGCAAAAAACATTTTTTAATGCCGCTAACGAAAACTTTCAGTGGAATACCTTTGTAAACTTGGCACTTACCAAATCGGAATACACACGATCTCAGACACCGGGAGTAAAAGGCAACGAAGTAGAATTTGTACCAATGGTAAACCTTAAGACAGGAATGTCTTTTGGCTACAAAAATTTTATGGCTGGCGTTCAGCTGACGTATATCTCTGATCAGTATACGGATGCCAGTAACGCAAAGGAAGACCCCAATGAAAACCTGCGCGGCATTGAAGGGCAGATACCATCCTATTACATCGCCGACTTATCGCTATCGTATAAATTCTTAAAGCTTCTTAAAATAGAGGCGGGTATTACTAATTTCACCGACAACGCCTATTTTACAAGACGTGCTACGGGGTATCCGGGGCCGGGTATAATACCGTCGGCACCAAGGTCATATTATACCACGCTTCAGTTTACGTTTTAATTTTTATTTTTACGCTACAAACCTGCAAACTACCATGAGAAAGATTGAACACATTGGCATTGCCGTAAAAGACCTTGAAACATCTAACCTTTTGTTTGAAAAACTGTTTGGCGCTCCCGCTTACAAAATGGAAGAAGTAGCAAGTGAAGGAGTCAAAACCTCATTTTTCATGAACGGCCCAAACAAGATAGAGCTTTTAGAAGCGACTACCCCAGATAGCCCGATCGCAAAATTTTTAGAAAAAAAAGGAGAAGGTATTCATCACATTGCCTTTGATGTGGATGATATCGCTGCCGAAATTGAGCGACTTAAGAACGAAGGTTTTACCGTACTTAATGAAACACCAAAACGGGGCGCAGACAATAAGCTTGTGGCCTTTTTGCATCCTAAAGGCACTAATGGGGTTCTCATAGAGCTTTGCCAGGAGATTCCTGCATAGTTTTCGGGTTACGCGTTTCGGGTTATGTTTTAAAGGTGAGCCTGCTAAAAAATGCTGTTGATAAAGCTTAAATTAAACATCTACATACAGCAATCTGTCATGCAGCAACAGCAAAACTTTGCAGCTTAGCAACTGTTGCAAAAACTTTAAACCTTAAACCTTAAACTTGAAACCATAAAATAAGTACTTTTGCACTATGGAAACAAACAGGCAAAAAAAAATAGGCGCCCTCCTACAGAATGATCTTGTAGATATTTTACAAGGTGAGATAAGGAAAAACGGAATTTCTAACCTTATCATATCTATCTCTAAAGTTAATGTTACTTCAGACTTATCTATAGCTAAAGTATACCTTAGTGTATTCCCTTCTGAAAAAGGAGGCGAAATACTCGCAGCAGTGCGTTCTAACGCGCCGCTTATCAAACACGACCTTTCGCAAAGGGTTCGTTTGCAGCTTCGCAAAGTACCAAATCTGGTATTTTACATAGACGATTCTCTTGATCAGATAGAGAAATTAGACAAGGAACTAAAAGGAGAAAACAATCCTATTACAAACCCTGAACTGCTGGAAAGGCGTAAAAAATCTTAAAAACCATTCCCCTATTACTTTGAGCTTCGCCTTATACATAGCCCGGCGGTATACTATAAGCCGCAGCAAAAGCACTGCCATTAATATTATTACGGGCATTGCTGCTACGGGTATTATAGTAAGTACGGCTGCTCTGTTTGTAATACTATCGGTATTTAGCGGGCTCAAAGATTACAGTCTCTCATTTAGCAATACCACAGATCCTGACCTTAAGCTTTCTACCCTAAAGGGCAAGTCGTTCATGATGTCGTCTAAACAGGAACAGGAAATAAAACAGGTTAAGGGCATCGCGGTATACAGTAAAGTTGTTGAAGAACGTGTACTTTTTTACTTTGACGAAAAAGAGCAGGTAGCCACAATGAAAGGCGTAGACAGTCTTTTTACAAGGGTAAACCCAATTCAAAAAAGTGTTTTTGGCCAATGGCTTATGCCTAACAGCATACAGGTTGTGCCGGGAAGAGGCATTACGAACAAGCTTTCCATGGGACTGTCTGATTTTACGCATCCAATGGAGGTATTTGTACCTAAGGCCGGAAAAGGAGCCATACAAAACCCCGATGATGCCTTTAATAAAACCGTACTTGCACCTGTAGGCATCTACAACATTAACGACGATTTAGACACCAAATACGTATATACCGACCTTGGCCTTGCACAGGAACTGCTTGAGTTTAAACCTAACCAGCTTACTTCGCTGGAATTTAAGCTTGCGGCAGGTGCTGACGAAAATGATGTTCGACAGAAACTGGAGACCATATTTGGCGATAAGGTTGTAGTAAAAAACAGGGAACAGCTTAACGACTCTTTGTATAAGATGCTTAATGCGGAGAATCTTGTAACTTACCTCTTCTGTTCCCTTGTGGTGGTGCTTACCTTGTTTTGTCTTGCAGGGGCGTTGATTATGCTTATTCTGGATAAAAAGGAGAATATAAAAACGCTTTACGGTTTAGGTGCCGAAATAAAGTCGCTTCGCAGCATATTCTTTTACCAGGGTATATTTATTACCGCATTAGGTGCAACTTTTGGAGTAGCGCTGGGCATCGCGATAGTATTTATACAACAAAAATATTCGCTGGTAATGATTACAAACACCATGGCCTACCCGGTTAACTTTAACGCCATGAACATTGTTATCGTACTGGTAACCATCTTTACACTGGGCATACTGGCATCGCGCATAGCAGCTGGAACGGTAGGTAAAAAACTGCTTAAAAGCACATAATTATTTGATTTTTCAACAAAATCAACCTCGCTTTAAACACTCCATTCTGATTTTTTTTGACTAATTTGCAATAGCAATGCTCATTAAATTAATTTGCAAGCATATCATTTATATGAAAAAAGCACTCGTAATTGTATTAGTTTTAAGCATTAATCTCATTTTTTCGCAGGACTATTTTAAGGGAAAGAATCTATATTGCGAATCATCAAATCCGGAAGCTGCAAAACTGTTTAAAACGGGCATTGAGACGCTTTACCTTAATTCTTCGTTAGACCCTAAATACCTTAAAATGACCTCAGATGTTTTTATGAAAGCATTTCAGGCAGATACCACTTTTTGTGACGCTATGTTTTTTGCAGGCTATACGAGACGGTTGTACAATGATAAATATGCATTGGTGTGCTATTACGTAGCAGACAGCCTTGCAGGTAACAGGTCTATAGAATTCAAGACTAACCTTGCTGCCGAAGCACTACGCGTAGGAAATGAGCAGTCATTAAAAATAGCACGTAAAAAGTACAATGAAATAATAGAATATTTCCCGGATAGCCCGGAAGGGTATTATGGTTTTGCCATTACATCGCCTAATTTTGGCGATACCGATAAGGGGCTGGAAAACATAGAAATTGCCATTAAAAAATATACTGATGATGGCGTTAAGATAAAAAATGACATATATTTCATAAAAGGCATCCTTTTGACACTTAATAAATTATACGGCGAAGGATTGATCTTCTTTGAGAAAAGCTATTCTGATTTCAAAAAAGACGACAGCTTTAATGCACATTACTCTTTATGCCTTCTAAAGGTAGCTGAGTATAACAATGATGCCAGAATGAAAATTAAGGCAAAAAAGATCTATGATAAAATAGAACACAAAGACATGATTCCTGAAGAAGTGAAGGACCTTCTTGTTTTCTAAGCTACTCCATTACAGTTTTATACATCAATCAAATCAATCGACAAATGACACAGGACGTTAAGTCTCCCGGAGCAGCATCGCGCTTTTTCATGCTGCTCAAACAATCACTTAAAGGAGAAAACCTCGACTTTACACAGGGCAGCATCCGCCGTGCCGTTTTGCTGCTGGCAATACCCATGATGCTTGAAATGGCAATGGAATCGGTTTTTGCATTGGTAGACCTTTATTTTGTGGGTCATCTTGAAAACAGCAGTTTTGCAGTGCAGACGGTAGGCCTTACAGAATCGGTGCTTTCCATATTATATTCAATCGCCATCGGAATGAGCATGGCGGCCACAGCCGTTGTAGCTCGCCGCGTAGGCGAAAAAGACCCTGAAGCAGCCTCAAAAGCCGGAATGCAGGCGCTGATAATTGCACTTGTTATCACGCTGCCAATCGCAGCAATAAGCATTATTTATGCTACAGATATATTAGTTGCATTAGGCTCATCCCGCCAGTCGGCAAAATTTGGCACTACGTTTATGCAGATAAGCATGGCGAGCAGCTTTATCATCATGATGCTTTTCCTTTTCAACGGTATCTTTCGTGGTGCGGGCAACGCCGCCATTGCCATGCGAAGCCTCTGGATAGCCAACCTGTTCAATATTGTATTATGCGCCGTTCTCGTTACAGGCTGGGGGCCATTTCCCGCACTTGGGCTTACCGGTGCAGCAGTAGCTACAACTATAGGCCGAAGCATGGGCGTACTCTACCAGCTTTACAATCTATTTAACGGCAAGGGCATGCTTAAGATAGCGCTGTCATATTTCATTCCGGATATGGAACAGATAAAGGCGCTTATTAAAGTTGCCGCTCCCGGCATATTGCAATTTGTTATTGCTTCGTGCAGCTGGATATTTTTAGCAGAGCTGGTAGCAACCACCGGCGGCGATGAAGGTTCTGCCGGATATCAGAGCGCCCTGCGCATCATGATGTTCTTTATGCTGCCTGCATGGGGACTTAGCGGTGCAGCTGCAACGCTTGTGGGTCAGAATCTAGGAGCGAAGCTTACCGACCGCGCCGAACGATCGGTTTTTGTTACGGCAAAATTTAATGTTGGCTACATGGCCATCATCATGGTGATATGCCTTTTAGCAGCCGACCCGATGATGTGGTTTTTTACCAATAATGCCGATGTACATGATATTGCCGTAAAGGCAATACGCATACTCAGCGCAGGTTATATCTTTTACGGAATCGGCATGGTACTGCTCAACGCCTTTAACGGTGCAGGCGATACGAAGACGCCTATATGGGTCAACTTTTTTGGATTTTGGCTTTTCCAGATACCAATGGCCTATTTGCTGGCAAAATATTTCAGCTGGGGGCCTACGGGCGTTTTTTGGGCTATTCCTATTGCAGAGGCCTGTATGACAGTAGCAACTATTATACTCTTTAAAAGAGGACAATGGAAAAAGATACAGGTTTAGTTGGCTGATAGTTTTCGGTTGCCGGTTGTCAGACCTATGTAGAATAAAAATTATACTCTCAAAGAGCCTGTGTTTACAGGCTCTTTTTAGTTGCATGAAATATTTTTCATCTTTTTTTTGTAACGAATCAAACATTGCTTTACATACTGTTTATAATCACAATCAAAAAACGTAACAACATGAAAAAAGCAACCTTTTTAATCGCAACACTTTTAACAGCATTATTTAGCACAGCACAGCAACCGGCAGAGAACAACTCAATGCTTTGGAAAATTGAAGGCAACGGCCTTACGCAACCCTCTTACCTGTTTGGAACGATACATTATATGTGTGCTGACGATTTCCAGATAAAGGAAAAAGTAAGCAATGCTTTTAACAGTACATCTAACCTAGTAATGGAAATAAACATGGCCGACCCTAATGAGATAAATGCAATGCAAAAAATGATGCAGGGCGAAACCACGCTTTCCAGCCAAATGACCGAAAAGGAAAGAATAGAAGCTAACAGCATACTTACCTCTCAATTAGGATTAACATTAGAGCAGGTAGACCATGTTTCTCCAATTGGTTTACTGAGCACTTCAATGGCGGCTGTTATTCCGTGCAAGCCTACAGAGCTGAAATTTTATGAATTTGAATTTTTAGCCAAAGCAAAGGCGCAAAAAAAATCTGTAGAGGGACTTGAAACTCTTGAGAGCCAGATGAAAGCCATGAATGAGTCGTACAGCCTTTCGGAAGTTTTAAAGCAGATACAGCTTAAAAAGGAGTATGCAACGGTATTTGCCGATATGACAAAATACCATAAAGAGGAGAACCTAAGCGGATTGTATAATGCTGTACGAGACAGGCGTTTTATGGATGAAAGGACAGAAAACCTGGTACTTACACAGAGAAATAAAGCCTGGGCGGCAAAAATACCTGCTATAATAAAAGACAAAAGTACTTTCTTTGCAGTAGGTGCAGGCCATCTTTACGGAAATACCGGCGTAATTGAACTACTTAAGCAGCAGGGATATAAACTTACTCCTGTAAAATAACAAGCCCGATACCAACCTAAACCGCAACAGATTTGAAAACCACCGAACAGGAGTTTCTATCGATTATTGAAAAGCATAAAGGATTGCTTCATAAGGTTTCCAGGATGTATATGGACGAGCCTGAAGACAGGGAAGACCTGTTCCAGGAAATCGTATTGCAGCTCTGGAAATCGTACGGAACCTTTAGAGGCGACAGCCAGGTGTCTACGTGGATGTACAGGGTAGCTGTAAATACTGCACTAACCTTTTTCAAGAAAGAAAAGAAAAAACCCGATAACGCAAGGATGCATCCCGAAATGGATATTAAGGATGACACTGACACATCGCACAAAGAAACGCAGCTGGATTATTTTTATAAGGCCGTACAGCAGCTCAACCAGGTAGAAAAGGCTTTGATATTCCTTTTTCTTGAAGGGCAGTCGCACAAAGAGATAGGCAGCAACCTGGGTATTACCGAAGTAAACGCCCGCGTAAAACTAAACCGTACCAAAGACAAATTACAGGAAATCATCAAAAAACAGGGTTATGAATTTTAATGAATTACAACAACAATGGAATAATGAACCTACAGACAAGATTCGCATTCCCGAAAATATAGACACATTACGACAAGCGCAGACCCCAATAGACATAGTGCGCAAAAAAATGAAGAAGGACTTTTTTATGCAGGCCTTCCTGCTTGTAGCGATTGCTTTTGCCCCAGTGGTGTTTGACTTTTCAGATAAGGTTACCGCTGTCTTTATACCTTTTTATGGCGTGGCTGCAGGCTTTATGATCTACTATTTTTATAAATTTTATGTGTTCTATAAAAAGTCGTATGACATGACTTTTGACAGCCGAAAAAACCTGCTTTGGTTTTTCTATGAACTTAAGCTTAATATAGAATTGTACAAAGCCCTTACCTACATCATGTTCTTTTTAGGGTTTTCTTTTGGCGTGCTGAAGGGAACTGTAGATAAAGACGGCAATGCACTGACTAACTTTTTGAACAAGAACGAATCAGGTCTTGGCATTGCCATCGGGCTGATTGCTATACTGATACTTTTCTGTTTCTTTATGGCAGAATTTATACCGAGATGGTATTATGGCAAACACCTTAACCAGGTAAAAGCAGTATTAGACCAACTGGACGAGGAGTGAAAATTGGTTATCAGTTGACGGTTGTCGGTTGTCGGCAGCCAAATACAGCTAATTGGCAGCTTGTTCCCAGAAAAACGAACATAAAAAATCCCGCATTATTCATGTGGGATCCTATTTTTATACCGGTCGGTAATCGGCAAATTTTTCAAGCACCTCATCGAGTACTGCGTAGACATCTGCAGCGTAGTCGTGGGTTACTAATCGCTGCCTGTATTCTTTAAAGTTAGGAATACCTTTAAAATAGTTGGTGTAGTGGCGGCGGGTTTCAAAGACTCCTACCCTTTCGCCTTTCCATTCTATGGCCCAGGTTAAGTGGTTGCGGGCAGCTTCCACACGGTCTTCCAGCGTAGGAGCAGGTAAGTGCTCGCCTGTAGCGAAGAAATGCTTTATCTCGTTGAACAGCCACGGGTAACCAATAGCCGCACGGCCTATCATAATACCGTCTATGCCGTATTCGTTTTTATATTTCAGGGCCTTTTCAGGGCTGTCTATATCGCCATTGCCAAAGATAGGGATGTTGATGCGCGGATTGTTCTTAACGCGGGCAATGTGAGACCAGTCAGCCTGGCCTTTATACATCTGAGCGCGGGTACGCCCGTGGATGGTAAGCGCTTTTATGCCTACATCCTGAAGCCTTTCGGCAACCTCATCTATGTTTATGGAATCATCATCCCAGCCTAAGCGGGTTTTTACCGTTACAGGCAGGCTTGTACTGTCTACAACGGCTTTTGTAAGGCGCACCATAAGGTCGATATCTTTAAGCACCCCTGCACCTGCACCTTTGCATACTACCTTTTTTACCGGGCAGCCAAAGTTAATATCTACAATATCCGGGTGTACGGTTTCTACAATTTTAGCCGAGAGCGCCATTGCCTCTTCATCGCCACCAAATATCTGTATGCCCACAGGGCGTTCATAATCGAATATATCCAGCTTCATGCGGCTTTTCATAGCATCGCGAATTAATCCTTCTGAGGAAATAAACTCACTAAACATAAGGTCGGCGCCATGGGTTTTGCAAAGTCTGCGGAAAGGAGGGTCGCTCACATCTTCCATTGGGGCCAGCAATAGCGGGAATTCAGGCAGTTCTATATTGCCAATCTTTACCATCTTCTTCATTTTGTGCAAAATTACAATATTTAAATGATATGTGGTAAAACCATACAAACACTTCTTACGTACATATAACTTTAAGAATAAGCTATTTAGCAAAAACATAATGAAGAGGAGAGATTGAGCAGTACATTCTTAAAACCGCTGAACAAATGCAAACAATTGCCGGAGCGAGTCCCCAACCGGCAGCTATAACGGTATTAAATCACGTCTTACTGCTTTGGTGGCGCATGTTTGCTGCATGCGCCTTTTTTTAAATTTTCAGGATACTGCTATTATAGAATTTTTATATGCAGGCATAGAAAACAAGAATTGTACATTCAATAAACTCATATATGCTGACGTACATTCGTATAAGTAAAACATAATAAAAGATTTTATGGCCTCCCTACGGGAAGAAATACATAAAACGATAATAATTTTAGATTGGTTGATTGGTTATGAATTGTGCATGGAGAAGTTCTCCATGCACATTTCTTTTTTAGTACCAATTCAATCTTTAAACAAGACATTACAGGCGTAAGGCGATAGCGGTTTGAAATATCAAAATGCACAATGGTGTGTAATTGTTTTACTCTTAATTCATAATTCTAAATCAACAATTCACCTTACCGTTCATCCGCATAAACTTGCCGTTCATCGGATACCTATGTAGAATTTTTCCTATTCAAAAACGCGCCAAAACGATCTTCAACAGGCAGGGAATCAATTTTTTACAGCAAAAAAACACAATACTACAACGTTGTAGTTGATGATTTTCATTTTTCTTAAAAAAATTTAGCGTGAAATACATTTTTGAATGGTTTTTTGCTCTTTCTTTGCACTGCAATTTTAAGGAATATTTAACAAGACGGTTACGAAGTTCCCCCACACAGTAACATGTTTTTTTAAACAGATATAACCCCTAAAGTAATGCTATTTTTAAAACATTTAAACAGCGCTTGTTGCCCCCAAACAAGCGCTGTTTTTTTATTTAGCCCCAGCCGTTTGCAACTCGCTAAGTTTAAACTATATTTGCCGATTATTTGCTACCTTTACGTGTAGTACGCGCGTGAAGGATAGAAGCGGCATCCCAGAAGATTTCGCCGCGGCGGACTGAGGGATATAGCTGACAGCCTGACCCAAGGGGGCACGCCCACAAAAACATGATAACAGACGAAGATGAAGCATATTAGGAATTTTTGCATTATTGCCCACATTGACCACGGTAAAAGTACCCTGGCAGACCGCCTGCTTGATGCCACTCAAACGGTAACAAAACGTGAATCTCAGGCACAGCTGCTTGATAACATGGACCTGGAGCGTGAAAGAGGCATTACCATTAAGAGCCATGCCATACAAATGGAGTACACCTATAAGGGAGAGGACTATATCCTGAACCTTATTGACACTCCCGGACACGTGGATTTCTCGTATGAGGTATCGCGCTCTATCGCTGCCTGCGAAGGCGCACTGCTTATTGTAGATGCTGCCCAAAGCATACAGGCGCAAACCATAAGCAACCTTTACCTTGCCTTAGAAAATGACCTGGAAATTATTCCGGTACTTAATAAAATTGACCTTCCGAGTGCAAACCCTGAAGAGGTAAGCGATGATATCGTAGACCTTTTAGGCTGCAAGCTGGAAGATATTATCCCGGCATCTGGTAAGACCGGGCTTGGGGTAGAAGAAATACTAGCTGCCATTATTGAGCGTATCCCGGCACCTAAGGGTGACCCGAACGAGCCGCTTCAGGCACTTATATTTGACTCGGTGTACAACCCTTTCCGTGGTATTGAAGTTATATTCAGGGTTATTAACGGATCTATCAACAAAGGCCAGAAGATTAAATTTATGGCTACAGGCAACGAATATTTTGCCGATGAGATAGGCACGCTAAAACTGAACCAGGTCCCGAAACAGACCGTTAGCGCGGGCGATGTTGGTTATCTTATATCAGGCATCAAAGAGGCAAAAGAGGTAAAAGTAGGCGATACGCTTACCGATGCCAAAACGCCTACCCAAAACATGGTTAGCGGCTTTGAAGACGTAAAACCAATGGTATTTGCCGGTATCTATCCGGTAGACACCGAAGATTATGAAGAGCTGCGCAACTCGATGGAGAAATTGCAGCTGAATGATGCCTCATTGGTATTTGCTGCTGAGAGTTCTGCTGCGCTTGGTTTTGGTTTCCGATGCGGATTCTTAGGAATGCTGCACATGGAAATTATCCAGGAGCGTTTAGAGCGTGAGTTTGACATGACGGTAATCACTACGGTTCCTAACGTGTCTTACCTTGCGTACACTAAAAAAGAACCGGAAAAACCACTTATCGTAAACAACCCGAGCGACCTGCCTGAGCCATCTAAACTGAGCCATGTAGAGGAGCCGTATATCAAAGCAACGATTATTACAAAAGCCGACTTCGTAGGTAACGTAATGAGCCTTTGTATTGAAAAACGCGGACTGATAACAAACCAGACGTACCTGACTACAGAACGTGTTGAGCTTAACTTTGACATGCCGCTGGCGGAGATCGTATTCGATTTCTATGACAGGCTTAAAACGGTATCTAAAGGGTACGCTTCGTTTGACTACTCACCTATCGGGATGCGTACCTCTAAGCTTGTACGTCTTGACGTACTGCTTAACGCACAGCCGGTAGATGCGCTGTCGGCACTTATCCACGAAGATAATGCCTACAACATTGGTAAAAAAATGTGCGAAAAACTAAAAGAGCTTATACCACGCCAGCAGTTTGATATTCCTATCCAGGCGGCTATTGGGGTTAAGGTTATTTCGCGTGAAACCGTTAAGGCACTACGTAAAGACGTTACCGCAAAATGTTACGGCGGGGATATCTCCCGTAAACGTAAACTTCTTGAAAAACAGAAGAAAGGTAAAAAACGTATGCGCCAGGTAGGTAACGTAGAGATTCCGCAGGAAGCTTTTATGGCAGTACTTAAACTGAACGACTAAAGCCCCCCAACCCCCAAAGGGGGAGTTGAGGACTTAATATAGACCCGGTGCTTAAGTGCCGGGTTTTTTTGTTTATTATAATTTAGTATTTTTACTACAAAGCATTTAGTATGAATAATAAAAATGAGGTTTTAGAAAAAAGAGCATATAGTTTTGCTGTAAGATTACAAAAACGCGGCAAATATCCCGCAGCAATAATAGGAGCTGGTAAATCATACTACAAATATGTTTCCCGCTCAGGACCTATTTCTCCTCATGATATAGCTGTTAAACTTAAAAATAAGTTGTCATCTATTGGAGAACTATACCCAAAACAAAATGGAAACTTTGTTGGATGTTGTGCTGAAGTAAGTGCGGCTAACTTGATTCTTTTAAAAAGGAGAGATCTTAATCCAAATCAGGTAGACTTTTCAAATGCTTTGAGACCAATAACGATGCAGAAGATACCTCGTTGTAAAAATTGTCAAATAACATTTAACTAAATATGGCTTACTCAGAAATTGAACTATCCAGTCTTGATTTAGACATTTTCTTTTCAGATAATAGAAAATTAATCCATCTGGCCTCAGGCGGTGGTACATTGCCAAACAACCTGATCAGTACAGATATTTATAATGAAGATGTATTAGAATTAATTTCAAAATTCAATCCAGAATTTGAAATTGAAATTAATCCAAATCTATCTGAAATATTAAATCTTGATAAAACCGGACTTGAAAATTACCTAGAGAGTTTTATAGATATGGCTAAAAAAGGTCTTTACACGTATGATAAATCCAACTTAGGGAATTTTAATGATACTACGTTCCACTTAGTAGCCAAGCCAAAGAAAAACCCCGGATTAAGTATATTAAAGGAAAAGTATCAAATGTATAACGACTTTCAAATTACATACACCGAGATTCCGGAAACATTCGAAAAATTTGATCTCAACGAATTCATGTAATTCAAATCATAACTTATCCCTCTACCCTACAAAAAACAAGCGTTTTGAAGCCTGAGGTGTGCTTATTAACTTTTTCTTAATAGTTTAATCCGTATCTTTACAGCTATAAACCAGTATACATATGAAGAAAGACGGCCAGATTATTATTATTGAAGATGACAAAGATGATGGTGAGATCCTGAAAGAAGTAATTGACGAATTGGGATACGACAATGAAGTTATAATCCTGCCCGACAGCACATTGGTAATGGAATATCTGAAAAAAGCAGAGATTGCCCCATTCCTTATTTTTTCTGATATCAATATGCCGAAAATGACCGGTTATGAACTTCGTGACTTAGTGCTTGCCGACCCAAATTTACATGACAAGACCGTTCCGTACATCTTTTTCAGTACTTCGAGCGACCCTGAGACGATTAAAATTGCGTATCAGAAAGCAGCGCAGGGATTTTTTACGAAAATCACTGATTATGAAGAATACAAAAGCGTTATTAAAAAGATCATAGAATACTGGAAGGCAGCAAAAGTGCCTGACTCAAATTAGATCAACAAAACTAAAATCCCTCCCTGCAAGGGATTTTTTGTTAATAAAGGCTAATGTTTGTTAGGGAAAGGCTAATATTCGTGCATCCGTAAACGGCAGGCGGTAACTTTGCGCCTCAAAATACCCTACCATGAAAAAAGATGGACCCATTATAATTATTGATGATGACGAAGACGACAGGCTGATATTTGACGAAATGCTGAAAGAACTTAACCTGCCTAATGAAATTGTACTATTAAGTGACAGTACAGAGGCATTGGAATACCTTAAGCAGGATCATGTTAAGCCTTTTATGGTAATATCTGACATTAACATGCCACGAATGAATGGCTTTGAGATGCGAGATGAGATACTCAAAGACCCGCACCTTACCGAAAAAACTGTTCCATTTATCTTTTTCACTACTGTAGGCAATGGCTATACCGTAGAAGAAGCTTTTAAACGTTCCATACAGGGCTACTTTCATAAAACAAGCGATATGCATCAGCTCAAGGAAACGCTTAAAGAGATTGCCGACTACTGGCGCGATGCCATAGTACCTGAAATTGAATAAGCGCAATCTTGATTACTTTAAGCTTTTTGACCTTATTATTTTCTGACTTCTAAATCGTACCTTTGCAGCTTTGTAACTTAGCAACTCAGGGACTAAGTCTCTCAGAACCTCAAAGAATAATGATAGAAGATAAAAACCAACAGCGCACCAGCCTCTCGGCACTGGGTGAATTCGGATTGATAGGACACCTTACACAGGGTATAGAAACCAGCCAGCCTTCAACCCTTAGGGGAATTGGCGACGACGGCGCTGTACTCGATTTTAAGGATAAAAAGGTGGTTGTCTCTACCGACCTGTTAGTAGAAGGCGTACACTTTGACCTGGCATACATGCCGCTAAAACACCTTGGCTACAAAGCTGTCGTGGTAAACGTAAGTGACATCTGTGCTATGAATGCCACCCCTACCCAGATTACGATATCTATTGCTGTGTCTAACCGGTTTCCGGTTGAGGCGCTGGATGAGTTGTATGACGGTATGAAACACGCTGCCAAAGTGTATGGCGTAGACATTATAGGTGGTGACACCACCTCATCGCAAAAAGGGATGATACTGAGCATTACCGCCATTGGCGAAGCGAATGCTGAAGAGATTACCTACCGCAATGGCGCCGGCAATACCGATCTGCTTGTGGTTACAGGAGACGTAGGTGCTGCCTATATGGGTCTCCAGGTATTGGAACGCGAAAAACAGGTATTCCAGGTTAACCCAAACAACCAACCCGACTTAGATGCTTACAGCTATCTTATAGAACGCCAATTGAAACCGGAAGCACGCCGCGATGTAAAAGAGCTCTTAAAAGCCCTTGAAATTCTGCCTACGGCAATGATAGACATCTCCGACGGATTATCGTCTGAGATCATCCACCTGTGCAAGAATTCGGGTATTGGGTGTAATCTTTATGAAGACAAGATCCCTGTTGATCCGCAGCTTATCAATGTATGCGAAGAATTCAACATAGACATAACTACTGTTGCGCTTAACGGCGGCGAAGATTATGAATTATTGTTCACCATCAAACAGGACGATTACGACAAGATAAAAGGCAATCCTAACTTTACGGTTGTAGGGCACATGACACAGGAAAGCGAAGGCATCCACCTTATTACACGTGCTAACACTAAGATTCCGCTAAAAGCAAGAGGATGGAATGCCCTTTCTACCGACGAAGACATACAGGAGTAGGGAGATCAACATTCAGATTAAAAATCAGGATAACACACCCCTAACCCCTCTCAAGAGGGGTTAGGGGTGTGTTATAATAAAAAGATATATTCAAATGGACCAAAAAAAGGACGCAAATTGCGTTCTTTTTTTGGTTAATCCCCATCGTTTAGTATAAAGAATACCGGGGTTGGTATAAAAAAGGCAGGCCTTTCGGCTTGGTTTTTGTACTTTAGACGTTCGTCTAAAATTCCTATAGTACCACGTTCATGACAGTTAAAAAAATCCTCAAAAGAACCGCCATATTTATTGCCGTACTAATTGTTCTCTTTAGCACTACCGTTGCTGTTGCACTGAATTTTATTTTTACACCCGACAGGATAACCCCGCAGGCGCTAAAAATGATCAACGAGAATGTTGATGCAAAAGTAAGCTGCGAAAGCATTGAGCTTACCTTCTTTTCTACCTTTCCCCGTTTTGGGGTAAAGCTTAAGAACGGCAGTGTGGTAAGCATACCTGCTACTGGCAAAAAGAATGACACCCTGGCGCAGTTTGCCCTTTGCAAAGCTTCTTTTAATGCCGAAAGACTGTGGCGCAAGCACGACCTTATCATTAACAACGTTACTCTTATCGAACCCAAAATAAGGGCCATAATAAACGAAAGCGGAAAAGCCAACTGGAATATCGTAAAACCGGCAGCGGTTGACACTACTACCGCAAAAGACAGCACTTCGTTTGAGATCAACAACATACTTATCAAAAAACTGAGCATTGAAAATGCCAAAATCACATACCGCGACTTTGCCAAAAAAACGCGTGCCCGTATAGACAGCCTGAACATTTTGCTAAAGGCTGCCAATACCGATGACAAGCTGGTACTTGCAACCGAAGCATCCGGAAAGAATATTAGTTTTTCTATGGACGGTTACCGCTTTATGAGAAAGCTGAAGGCCAATTTTAAAACGGATATCCACTATGATAAAACGAACCATAGAGTGGACTTTTCTAAAAGCGGACTTACCCTTAATGATATCGATTTTATTGCTGATGGCCATTTTAAAAGGGATACGGTGACTAATGACATTCAGACAGATGTTGCCATGGAAATGAAGGTGCCATCGCTAAAAACACTTTGGGCTGCCGTACCGGAACACATTGTGGAGAAAGCAGACATAGATGTGCAGGGCAATGTAATGCTAAAGGCTACCGCAAAAGGGGTGTATAGTAAAAAGAGGCTTCCGGTTTTTGATGTATTATTCAAAATAGACAACGGCATCCTAAAATATAAAAAATTCCCGGGAGAGATTCGCCACCTGGAGTCTGACCTGCATGCCATTGTGGATTATGACAATCCGGCGAGGTCTAACCTTGTTATAAAAAAGCTGTATCTTGAAGGCACCGGCGTGGACCTTAAAGGTGATGCCGTTGTGGAAAGCCTGCTTAAGGATCCGCATATTACCTCAAACATAAAAGGCGACCTTGACCTTACCACCTTAAAAAAGAAATTTCCCATTGCCGAAGGCATTATCGCTAAAGGCCAGGCCCATATTGACATTAATGCCGATTTTAAGGCGAATGATATTATGGAAAATAACTTCAACAACATGAAGGTAAAGGGCAATTCGGTATTTACCAATTTGCTTATTCACGACCCAAAAGACACTATCCACATTGAAACTCAAAAGACTGAACTTGTATTTGGGCGAAAAGCTGAAACGGATTCGCGTAGGGCTTTCGGAAAAATAAATGTAACCGACCTAAAGCTGAATTACAAAAACCAGCATAATATTACCATTGCAGGGCTTGATGTAAAGCTGAGAGCTAAAAAACTAAAAGATTCGGTTGCGGCCATGAGCGCCGATATAAAATTATCGAACCTTAAATACTCTGGAGCCGATAAGTTAAGGGCTGTAATACGCAGAGCCAACGCTACTGCAGAGCTCAATCCTAAAAGCACTAAGGCAGACCCGATGATTAATACCACCTTTAACGTGGACAGTGCCGGGGTTTGGCAGGACAAGAAATTTGTAGGCATTAAGAACGGCAACTATAAATTCATGGTCAAAAAGAACAGGGACGGCAAATGGATGCCGCGTGGCTATGTAGAGTTCAATAACCTTTATGCTTACACGCCTGAATTTGCCATGCCGCTGCGTATGGAACATTCTAAGATCTCCATAAACAACAGGGCAATAACACTGCGCAATGCCCATATCTTCTTCGGGAATTCTGACGTTACGCTTACAGGCCAGATAAACAACCTGCTGGCTAAAAAAACACCCGATAAGCAGGTCACAGCTACGCTTACGCTTACATCTAACTTTATTGATGCCAATGAGATCATGAAGATCATGGATGCAGAGGCCGCAAAGGAAAAACAGCCCGACTTTAAGCAGGTAGCCGAAAACAAGGCTCATCAGCCTAAGAAAGTAAGCGACAGCAAAACGGTGTTTAAAATTCCGGAGAATATCAATTTTACCTTTAACAGCGATATTAAAAAACTGCACTATGGAGCTCTTGACATGCAGGACATAAAAGGCTTGCTTAAAATAGAGGACGGCCACCTTAAGCTGAATCATTTTGAACTTACGACGCTGGCAGCGAAGCTGAGCACCAACCTCAACTACTCAACATCTGCAAGCGGAAGGAGGGCAAAAGTAGATTTTGACATCAGCCTTAAGGATATTGAAATGGCAAATATCGCTAAGGTTATGCCTGCCATGGACAGCCTTTTCCCAATGACAAAGTCGTTTACCGGCAGGGCAAATTTAAGGATGCAGGGCAGCGCCAGCCTGAACAGGAAAATGGATGTTATCGTGTCGTCTGTACAGAGTATTGCCGCTTTGGAAGCCAGTAATATTATGGTATTGGACAGTGAAACCTTTAAGGAAATGGCAAAAACCCTGATGTTTAAAGACAAAGACAAGAACAACACTATACAAACCCTGAACATGGAGATGATCGTGGAAAAAAGCCACATGGAAATTCTCCCTGCACTTGTAGAGATAGACCGTTACCAGCTTGCCGTGGGCGGTATTCAAAACCTTGACATGACGTATGATTACCACGTGTCGGTACTAAAATCACCTATCCCGTTTAAGACCGGGGTAGATATTAAAGGTAATATGGACGACTACAAAATTAAGCTTTCTAAGGCCAAGTATAAATACTACTTTACCGATAAGGAACGCCTGAAAGAAAAAGCAGACGAATCCATAATCAATAAGAAGAAGGATATTTTAGCCAAGCTGGATTTGAAGTAGAGTGATATAATTGAAACGCGGATAACACGGATTGAACGGATTTACGCAGATTTTATCAACTTCTATCGCAAACAAAATGCAATGGAGCGCGGCAATCATTGTGAAAAATTGCAACGACGATAACACAGATTAAGCAGATTTACGCTCATCTTTTTAGGATTCATCTTTTTAAATTTAATTTAAAAGTATTTATATCTAATAAAAAGGGATTAATGATTTGTTAATCAATACTCATAGACTATTTTAATGCAAAATATCACGTAAAGTCATCACGATTTTTCTTTTATCGGACTGTATTGTAAAAAACGCGATAATTAGAGTAAAAAATATAAAATAGTAGTGGTGAAAACCACTGAAACCCATTAAAGTCTAAATCTTTTAAAAGCAAAACAATAGACAAGGAAATCATTACAATTCCCATAAACAAAATAAAATTTTTAAAAAAACGGTCAATCGAAATCATAATAACAATATAAGTCTGCTCATCAGCTTCCTCTACTAAACCATTAATATTGAGAATAGGAAAGCGCGTCCAGCCACCATTTCTAATTTCACTAAGTTTTATATTGAATATACCGTCTGTAGCAATTTTTCCTTCAAAAATCAGCTTTGAATTATCTTTATGAAAAGGTTCTATATTCTTTTGAAGTAATGAAATTACTGTTTCTTTTGTATTGGCACTTTGAATGGATATTTCTTCGCTAAATATTCCCATATTTATAATTAAAAAAGCTGCCCTTTCAGACAGCTTTAATTTTTATTACATTTTCATCAGCCAGTTTCTTACTGAAACTGCTTCGTTGATTATATTTCTCAGTTCAGATATCTTAACCCTGTCCTGCTCCATGCTGTCGCGGTGGCGGATGGTTACCGTCTGGTCTTCCAGTGTCTGGTGGTCTACCGTTATACAGAAAGGCGTACCCAGGGCATCCTGTCTTCTGTAACGGCGGCCTACAGCATCTTTCTCGTCATACGCCACATTGAAGTCCCACTTAAGGTCTTCAATGATTTGCCTTGCCACATCTGGAAGTCCGTCCTTCTTAACCAGTGGCAGTACAGCAGCCTTAGTAGGTGCCAATACAGCCGGAAGTGCAAGCACAGTACGTGTAGAACCGTCTTCAAGGGATTCTTCTTTTAATGAATTAGAGAACACCGCAAGGAACATCCTGTCAAGGCCTACAGAAGTTTCTACTACGTATGGCGTGTAGTTCCTGTTTTCTTCGGTATCAAAATATTGCAGCTTTTTACCTGAGAACTGCTCGTGTGCCTTAAGGTCAAAATCAGTTCTTGAGTGGATTCCCTCAAGCTCTTTAAAGCCGAATGGGAAGTTAAACTCAATATCGGCAGCGGCATTAGCATAATGCGCCAGCTTTTCATGGTCATGAAAACGGTAATTTTCTTTACCCAGGCCTAACGACAGGTGCCATTTTAACCTTGTTTCTTTCCAGTACTCATAGTATTTCATTTCCTCGCCCGGACGAACGAAGAATTGCATCTCCATTTGTTCAAACTCACGCATACGGAAAATAAACTGCCTTGCAACAATCTCGTTACGGAAAGCCTTACCCGTTTGTGCAATACCAAAAGGTATCTTCATACGGCCGGTTTTCTGTACGTTCAGGAAGTTAACAAATATACCCTGTGCCGTTTCAGGACGAAGGTATAAATCCATTGCGGTAGCCGCTTCGGCACCAAGTTTAGTACCAAACATAAGGTTAAACTGACGTACCTCTGTCCAGTTTTTAGAACCGGTTTCAGGGTCGGCAATCTCAAGCTCTTCAATAAGTGCTTTTACGTCGGCAAGGTTCTCTGTTTCCAGCGAACGTGCCATACGCTCAAGTATTTGTTTCTTTTTAGCAAGGTATTCTACCACACGCCCGTTGGTCGTGATGAATTCTTCTTCGTTAAAAGCGTCGCCAAAGCGTACTCTTGCTTTTTCTATTTCTTTTTGGGCTTTCTGGTTTATCTTCTCGGCATAATCCTCGATAAGTACATCTGCCCTGTATCTTTTTTTAGAATCTTTGTTGTCTATCAAAGGGTCGTTAAAGGCATCCACGTGCCCCGATGCTTTCCATGTAGTAGGGTGCATAAATATTGCGGCATCTATACCCACAATATTTTCATGCATCTGCACCATAGATTTCCACCAGTATTCCCTGATATTCTTTTTCAGCTCTGCACCGTTTTGAGCATAGTCATACACAGCGCTTAGTCCATCATAAATTTCGCTCGACGGAAAAATAAATCCGTACTCTTTTGCATGCGAAATCACATTCTTAAATAAATCTTCTTGTTTTGCCATAGTGATGCAAAAATATAAAAAGCAGTTGTATATACTACTGCAATGCAATTAGAAAATGATCTGTAGATCATATTTATCAAAATCATAATAAATACACCGCCAATTAACACAATTATAAAACTAATTTCAGCATAATGCTGCATAACAAGAAAATAACTACATTTTTTAGTATATTAGCTTACCCAAAAATAACCACACCCTATGCTTAAAGCTTTACTTAACCTTGTATTCCCCAAGACGTGTTCGGGATGCAGGAACAACCTGCTGGAGAGCGAGCATCTCGTCTGTACCTATTGCAGGCACGATATGCCCTTTACCCAGCACCATCTTGATGACAATAACGAAACCCTTAAAAAATTTAAAGGCCGCCTGCCTGTTGAGCATGCATCTTCTATAGTATATTTTCATAAGGAGGGTATTGTCCAGGAACTCATTCATAATCTTAAATACCGCGGAAAAGAAGAGATAGGTTCGCTTATGGGCCAATGGTATGTACACGACCTTAAAAACATTGAAACCCTTAAAACAGTGACCGATGTGGTGCCTGTACCCCTGCACACCAAAAAACTCCGCGAACGCGGTTACAACCAGGTAGAAGGTTTTGGCAAAGCACTGGCAAACGGACTTGGCAAAAAATACAGCGATGATGTTTTGGTACGCACGCAGTACAGTAAAACGCAGACAAAGAAAAACCTTGCCGCAAGGGCAGAGATAATCAGCGAAGCTTTTGATGTTGCGTCAACCGATGCCGGTACCGAAAAGCATTTCCTGCTGGTTGATGACGTGATTACGACAGGTGCAACACTGGAAGCCTGCGGGAAAGCGCTATTAAAGATTCCGGGAGCAAAAGTGAGCGTTATCACGATTGCCTATGCTCATACCTAGAATTAAATTGGCCTCACCCCCCTCCACACGAGCGGAAAGAACTGGCGAAGCAAAGTAGAAGGGGAGTATAACATTTTTTAAAAACATTTCGTTTACAGGGAATATAATTGTTATTTTGTGCAGTCAATAGAATACAATATGCTGAAAAATAGAATTCTCCTGTATATACTGTTTGCTTCGGCCCTTGTCACGTCGTGCGCAAAAAGGGGTGCTATTACCGGAGGTGCAAAAGATACCATTCCTCCATTTATTATAAGCAGTATGCCTGAAAACATGGCTACCAAGTTTAAAGGCAACGAGATACGTATTAATTTTAATGAATACATTAAGATAAAAGACGTAAACAAACAGCTTATTATTTCTCCGCCCATGGAATATCCGCCGGATATTATGCCTATGGGAAGCGCCAGCAAATTCATCAACATCAAGATCAAGGATACCCTTAAGGAAAACACTACCTACAGCTTCAACTTTGGGCAGAGTATTACCGATAACAACGAGGGTAACCCATATTCACAGTTCAAATTTATTTTTTCTACAGGCACTTATATTGATTCGCTTACACTAAACGGAAAGATTAAGGATGCCTACACCAAAGAGACTGATAACTTTGTAAGCGTAATGCTTTATGAAGCTAATGAAACGTTCAATGATTCTACCATTTACAAAGAACGCCCGCGTTATGTAACTAACACGCTAGACAGCACAGTACAGTTCTCGCTGCAGAATCTTAAACAGGGCAAATACCACCTTATAGCGCTTAAGGATCAAGGCAATAACTATAAGTTTGACCCAAAGAGTGATAAGATTGCCTTTCTTAACCAAACAATAGACGTTCCTAACGACACCATTTACCAACTTGAACTGTTCCAGCAAAAGAAAACATTCAGGGCAATAAGGCCAATCCAGGCGAGTTCAAACAGGCTGTATGCCGGCTACGAGGGCGACTATCGCGGAATGAAGATAGAGGTAAAAAACGGTGCAGGTACCGAAACGATACGCACGCTTACCACAAAGGTAAAAGACAAGGATTCACTCCAGGTGTGGCTTCCTCGAAAGATAGAAGAAGACTCTTTAAAAATAACGGTTACCCATAGGGATTCTATCAGGAATTTCACAACCAAATTCAAGGAGATGAAAGCGACAGACTCACTTAGTGTAGATGCCATGCAAAAAGGCGGACTGCATTTCAGGGAAAAGTTCACGCTGCTTCCGTCCACCCCAATTGTACGTATTGACAGTACAAAAATAAGCCTCATGAATAAGGATTCCGTTGCTGTAAAATACACCTATGCTTATGACGACTTAAAGCAGGAACTTGTCTTTGATTTTGAGAAGAAAGAAGAGCAAAAGTATACGTTTACGCTTATGCCGGGCGCATTAACCGATTTCTATGAGAAGGAAAATGACACACTTACTTATAAGCTCGCTACCAAAACCTATACCGATTACGGCAACCTGCGGCTAACGATGGCCAATGTAAAACATTTCCCTTTTATGCTGGAAGTTTTACGCAAAGGCGGGAAAGAAGTAGCAGCGTTTTACTATTCTGAAAGTGAGACCAATATAAATTTTGATAATCTGCTGCCCGATAAATACACTCTTCGTGTTTATTATGACGATAATAAAAACAAGGAATGGGATACAGGCGATTATATGCTGAAACGCCAGCCGGAAGAGGTTATCTATTTCCCTAAAGAGATTGACGTGCGCGCCAACTGGGATCCTGAAGAAACCTTTGATATTAGCGGAGGAGGCTAAAACTGTCCCTGTCATTAAGGAACTGAAATTTATTTCGCGTTTCAAGCAGGCTTTCCTTATTCAATTCTACAGTAAATACACCTTCATTTTCTTTAGGCTGTACAACATTAGTGCCTAGCTCATCCAATACCTGGGAGTGCCCTAAATAGCTATGCCCGTTATTGTCCTGTCCTGTACGGTTTACCCCTGCTACATAACACATATTCTCTATAGCGCGTGCCTTTAGCAATGCATCCCATGCAGCAACTCGCGGCGCAGGCCAGTTGGCAACATACAGCATAAGGTCGATATCTTCCGTATTACGCGAGAAAACCGGAAAACGCAAGTCGTAGCACACAAACGGGCTTATCTTCCAGCCACGGTAGTTAATAATAAGCCTGTCGGCACCGGCAGTGTAGGCCTTATCTTCCCCGGCGAGCGAAAAAAGGTGGCGCTTATCATATGTTTTTATTTCGCCATCCGGCAAAACAAAAAGCAGGCGGTTATAATAGCTGCCATTCTCCTCTATCACAAGGCTTCCTGTAACAGCACAATCTTTCGCAGCAGCTGTAGCCTTCATCCACTTAACAGTATCGCCATCCATAGTTTCCGCAACAGCATTGGGTGTCATGGTAAAACCTGTAGAAAACATTTCCGGCAGGATAATGATATCCGTTGCTTCCTTAATGCTGTTTATAAGCGTTTCAAAGTTATCACGGTTGGCTTGCGGGTTTTCCCAGGTAAGGGAAGTCTGTATAAGGGAGATTTTCATAAGAGATGGTTATAGCGTAAAAATACGAAAAGATTTTTGCCACGAATTACTCAAATGGGCACAAATTTTTATCGGATGATCACGAGTGAGTGAAGCTAAGGCCTTAAACTTTGTGGCGTAAGCAAAATGAGAATTGAGGCGTTAAAAAGGATTTGCTGTCTGAGCGATAGCGAGTTCAAATACTTTAGCCGAAATTCTTATTTTGTAGCCTAAGAAGTTGCAGCCTTGAACTTTTGGTTCTTTTGTTTCAAGACAAAAGAACAGCATAAAAAAAGCCGGGCACAACCCCGGCTTCAACTAACCTAAAACTCTAAACAATTGTATTGAAATTTCTATTCAATTAAAGTAAATGTGTCCTTTAGCTTTTCTACCATAACTTCGAAGTCTCCTGCTTCCAGGATTGTTTTTCCATCACGGCCGGTATAGCTAAGGTCGGCGGGGTTAAGCTCAAACGAAACGGTTTTGCTTTCTCCCGGTGCAAGTTCGATTTTTTCAAAGCGGCGCAGGCGTTTTACATCGGGTGTAACGCTGCTGGCATAAAGATCTGATGTAAAAAGGTGCACTACCTCTTTACCTGTTCTTTTTCCTGTATTGGTTACAGTAACGCTTACATTAAGGTTCTCCCTTTTTTTAAGCTGTTTCTTATCGATAGTAAGATTGCTGTAAACAAATGTGGTGTAGCTTAGCCCCTCGCCAAAAAGGTATTGCGGATTATAATCGGCTTCATAATTATAGGCGCCCTCGGCTTTCTTTTGCTCTTCAGACGGTTTGTGTATATATGATATCGTAGCATTAGGAAAACGCGGATACGTGTACGGCAGCTTACCTGAAGGGTTTACATCGCCAAACAATACATCAGCCAGGGCATTTCCCCCAAAATTTCCCGGGAGGTATGCCTGAACGATGCCCTTCATGTCCTGTTCAAAACGACTTATCAGTCTAGGTCGGCCTTCATTAAGCACCAGCACAACCGGTTTTCCGGTACCAGCAAGTTTTTTGGCAAGCTCAGTCTGCAAATCAGACAGGTATAAATCGTTAAGGTCACCCGGTTTCTCCACATAACTGTTCTCTCCAAGGCAAAGTATAATAACATCGCTGTTCTTTGCAGCAGCAATGGCTTCATCCATTTTATCTGCCAGCTCTTCAAAATAGTGGCCGCCTGCTTTATAGCTTACGCCCGGTACATAAGTTACATTGGCTTTGCCAATCTCATTCTGAACCGCTTCAAGAATAGTATTATAATTGGCTGTATATTCATCTGCTGCATCACCCTGCCATGAGTAAGTCCATGCCCCGTTAAGGGTGCGCATACTGTTAGCATTAGGGCCGGTTACAAGCACCTTTATATTCTTTTTTAACGGAAGGATGTTACCCTCATTCTTTAGTAATGTAATGGCTTCGGCAGCCATGTCATACGACACTTTTTCAAACTCTTTACTGCCAAATTTAGGGTAGTCTTTAGGGTTTGTATTTGGTTTATCAAAAAGGTTCAGTGCATACTTTACTTTAAGTATCCTGCGAACAGCGTCGTCTATCCTTTCCTGTTTTACCTTACCTTCTTTTACAAGCTGAATTAAATTATCACAAAAAACTTCATACTTATACGGCACCATAGACATATCTATTCCTGCATTTATGGCAAGCATTACAGCCTCTTTATCATTAGCTGCAATCCTGTCGCGCCTGTACAGGTTTTCAATATCGGCCCAATCGGTAACCACAAGCCCCTTAAAGCCTAACTCTTCTTTAAGCAGTTTGGTAAGAATAGGATAGCTGGCATGCACCGGAACCCCGTTGATAATGCCCGAATTTACCATTATAGTGTGCGCTCCCGCATCTATCGCTGCCTTAAATGCAGGCAGGTGATATTCACGCAGCGCGTCTTCAGAAATATAAGACGGTGTACGGTCTTTACCCGATACCGTGGTATGATACGCCAAAAAGTGCTTAAGGCTCGTGGCTATCTTTTCGGGATTGCCCACATTAGCATCTTTACCTTCAAGGCCGTTAACCATTGCTACCCCAAGGGTAGATGTGATATAAGGGTCTTCGCCAAAGGTTTCCCACATGCGCGAAAAACGTGGATCCATACCCAAATCCAGCACCGGACCAAACGTCCACGGAATGTTGCCTGCACGCGTTTCATAGGCCGTTATAGCTGCCGCCTTTTCTACAAGAAGCGGATTGCGGGCCGCTGCCTGCGCTATCTGCTGCGGAAACATAGTTGCTCCCGCTGTATATGTCGCGCCATGCACTTCGTCTACGCCATAGATAACCGGGACTTTATGAACATTTTGCTTACTAGATGTTTTTTGGATTTCGCTAATAAGCTCATACCACTTTGCAGTGGTAAGTGCCCGGTTACCGGCTGTATTTAATACCGACCCAACGTGATAATCGCCAAAGGCTTTTTTCATTTCGGCAGCGTCTAGCGTAAGCGGTGTAAAGCTTGAATATCGGTCATTGCCTTTGCAGATCACATCTAGCGCAATCTGGGTCATCTGGCCCACTTTTTCCTCAAGTGTCATCTGGCGCAGCAGCGCCTCCACCTTTTTATCGATATCGGCTTGTTTCATCTGGGCATTCGCCGAAATAAATACAAATACCACAGAAACACTTAGAGCAATTCTTTTAAAATCAATCTTCATTATAGTACAAGAGTACCCACAGCACCCGCTTTTAATGTTATGGTTGCAGTTTTGCCTCCTGCATTTACATCTATCGTTTTATCTTCTTTTGAAGTATTCTGGATGATTGCCGCAATTTTACCATCGGGAGTTTTGTAGGCTACGTTTGGTAATCCGTTTATGATATTTGAATCTATTCTTACTGATCCCGGATGCACAAATTTTGAGGCATGGGCAATGATGTAATAAGCAGGTTCGCGTATTACCTTATCTCCCGTAATGGTTACCGCGCCCAGGCATCGGTCGCAGCCACCCCTGTCGGTATGCGGATCCTGGTTCTCATCGGCAGCAAGGTTCCACTCAAGAACGGTCTTACACCAGTTGCGCGGCGCGCCAATAATAAGGTTTTCTATATGCCAGTTCAGTTCGTTTGCAAAATCGCCGGGAGCCCCTACCCACTGCTCTGTAAAATACAGGTTCTTGTTTGGGTGTGCTTCATGGACAGATGAAACAGCCTCTATCTTACCTCCGTAAAGGTGAAATGCAGAACCGTCTATGTATTTTGCAGCTTCTTTATCGTTTAGTATCGTGATAGGATAATCTGGCCTGTCGGCGTTATGGTCATAAACAATGATTTTTGTTTTGATGCTGTTCTTTTCAAACTGAGGCCCTAAATGATCGCGAACAAATACCTTCTGGTCTTCGGCAAGCATCAAAAGGCTAGGGTTATTGCCCGGGTGAAGCGGCTCATTCTGTATTGTAAGCGCATCTATCTTTATGCCGTTCTTTTTCATTTCCTGGATGTATTTTACCAGGTATTTTGCATACGCTGTTTGATATTCTGGCTTAAGGCTTCCGCCACGTGTATCGCCATTCGTCTTCATCCAAACCGGAGGCGACCATGGTGATGCCAATATCTTTATCGTTGGGTTTATTTTAATTATATCCTGAAGCACAGGAATAAGGTATTGCCTGTCATAGCCAAGGTCAAACTTTTTAAGGTCTACATCAGTTTCTCCTGCCGGAAGGTCATTATACGAAAATACTTTTTCGTCAAGATCACTTGCCCCAACGCTTATCCTGATGTAGCTCGCGCCAAGATCATTCTTGCCGGTACCATAAATTTCCTGAAGGAATTTTGCCCTTGCAGCAGCGCTCATTTTAGAAATGTGCATTGCGCTTCCGCCGCTTAGGGTATAGCCAAAGCCATCCATTACCTGATATTTTTTATCGGCATTGATGGTAAGTTGTATATTGTTTTTTGATTGATTTGATGCTACCGGCTGTTCCTGAAGCAGGGCAGATTTATCCGGCATGGTAACCCATAATCCTGCTGTGCTTTTAGTTCCTTTTACAGATCCGCAGCCTGTAAGCATAACCGCTGCAGTTGCTGATAATACAATTCCCGATAGTAAGTTTTTCTTTTTATTAAGCATGGTAATCCTATGGTACAGTGATGAGCTGTGCCCAAATTTTATTTATAATTCAATTTATTAGTGTGGTTTATTGCCACACAAAGGTTGCTACAGCGGTAGGGTTAAGCGTATAAACAATTTTATTACCGCCCACTTTTACTGCAAACTTTCTTGATACCGAAGATGTGTTAAGCACCACAAGTACTTTAGAGCCATCTGTATTTACAAACGCTACATTTTTGAGGCTAAGTGAGTTGTCAAACTCTGTAGAGCTTACCCTTTTTGCGCCCGGGCGTACAAATTTTGAAAAATGTGCCAGTGTATAGTACTCCACGTTTTTTGTAATTGCCCCTGACGAATTTATGGTCACTACTCCCCTGCAATCTGCGCAGCCTCCATTAGTAGGGCCGTGGTTTGTGTTAAGGGCAAGGTTCCAAAGCAATACGTTTTTAGACCAGTTTTTTGTTGTACCTATAAAGATGTTCTCTGTATTCCACTTTAGGTTTTCTGCGAAATCAGGGCTCCATTGCCCGCCAGAAACCTCTGTGAAATAAAGGTTCTTATTTGGGTAAGAAGCATGTACCTGACCCATTGCACCTACATTGCCCGCATAGGCATGAAAAGCAGCACCATCTACATACTGCGATGCAGCAGCATCGGCATAAATATCTGTAGGGTAAGACGGCACATCAAAATTGTGGTCGTATGCTATAATTTTTGTGTTTAGCCCGGCTGCCTGAAATTTAGGCCCAAGGCTGCTTTTAATGAATTCTGCCTGCTCGCCCGATGTCATTTTCATGGTTGGGTAGCCGGTAGTTTCATGCAAAGGTTCGTTTTGCGGTGTTACCGCATCTATGCTGATGCCTTTTGCAGCATAAGCATTGATATATTTTACAAAATAATTGCCGTATGTATCATACCATTCCGGTTTAAGGCTCCCGCCGCCTAGTGTTCCGCTGGTTTTCATCCATGCCGGTGCACTCCAGGGGCTACCCATTATTTTGATATTTGGTGCATACGTAAGTATCGATTGCAGCACAGGAATCACATCAACTTCATCTGCAGCAATTGAGAAATTTTCAAGATTGGCATCGGTACTTCCTTCAGGAAGGTCGTTATATGTAAAATCATTAAGTGAAAAATCGGATGCGCCAATAGTAAGGCGAAGGTAGCTAAGGCCAATACCTTCAGCAGGGCTAAAAAGGTCTTTTAGCAATGCCTGTTTTTGGGCTGCCGGCAAAGCATTTATAACATTTGCCGAAGAACCGGTTAATGCGGCACCAAAGCCTTCAATTTCCTGATACTGCTGCGCAAAATCAACAGAAATTGAAGGGTCTGTGGTGGCATTATCATCATATATAGAAGCCCCCGAAGCATCTTTGCTCAAAAGTTTGCTGCTGTCTCCGGTTGTAACCCATACACCTGCATTACCTACCACATTGCCGGTTTCGGCTACTGGAGCGGGCGGTGCGGTATTGTTTCCGCCGTCTTCACTGCCTGAGCAGGAAAACATGAGAGCAGCTAAGCTTATACTAACAAATACTTTCTTCATGGTATTCTATATTTATGTTTTTTACTAGTTGTAACCCTGGTTCTGAACAAGGTTAGGGTTTCTGTTAAGTTCCCTTTGCGGTATAGGAAGGAAAACTTTAAACTCCTGCATATTGTAGTTAACCTGCGTATTTGTCCTTAGGTCAATTTCCTGAACAGAGTTCATTGTTTCCACAGCAACGTTATTTCTTACAAGGTCATCCCAACGGTGCGCCTCAAGAGCAAGCTCAAGTCTTCTTTCTTTAAGTATAGCTGCTTTCATAAGCTCCTGAGAACCTCTTACAGTTGCGTCAAGTACAGGAAGGTTAACCCTTAGCCTGATCTTATCTACTTCATCAGCTGCTGCTCCCGGCTGTCCGCCATTATTAAGTGCTTCAGCTTTAAGAAGTATAATATCAGCTAAACGCATAAGATAAACGTGATCTGAACTGTTCCATCCGCCTGCATTTTTCCATTTGTACGCGAAAGGAACTGAGCTTCCGTTTGCATTACCCCAAAACTCGTCAGACCATGGCGCATTTTCAAAAAGGATAGATGCATTTTTACGCACATTGTCTCCTTCAGCATCAAAAGCATTTACAAGATCGTGAGACGGTGTGTTGAATTTTCTCCATGTATCACCACTTGCAGATTGTGGAAGCTGCATTTGAGGGCCCCATGTACCTTCGTTACCTCCAAGGTATTGAACCTCAAGTATAGATTCATTATTATTATAGTGAGAACCATCAAAAAGCTCTGCAAAACTTCCCTGAAGTGTGTATCCCGCAGGGCTGTTTATTACCAGGTTTGCATAATTAGCAACTTCACCCCAGTTTGGAATTGGCTGCTGTGCATAGGCTTTTGCAAGCAGTGCATAAGCAGCACCTTTTGTAGCACGCGCTTTATTTACAGAGGAATCATTACCATAAGTATCAGGCAATTTTTGAACAGCTATCTGTAAATCAGCTATGATCTGCGCATATGTTTCTTCTTCTGTACTTCTTGACACACGTACAGCACCGGGATCTGCCGATTTAACGCTTTCAAGAACTAATGGCACTCCGCCAAAAAGCCTTGCCAGCGTAAAGAAATGGTAAGCCCTTAAAAAGTGCGCTTCGCCTAAGATCTGCTCTCTTCTTTCTTCAGTAAGAAGCCTTTGTACATTTGGGGTTTGCTCTAATACTACGTTTGCTTTAGCAATAGCATTATAAATAGCAGACCACGCATTGTATACCCTGTCGTTATTAACATCTACTGCCAGGTTTTCTATCTGGAATATTTGCGGATTATCGCCACCCGCATAGCTGTTATCTGATCTTACATCAGAGAAAAGTACGTGATCCCACACGTAATAATCATTACCCTGAAATGATTCATACACTCCTGTAAGAGCCGCCTCAAGCTGGTCCCCCGTCTGGTAAGAGTTTTGTGCAATACCGTCAGAGATAGGAGGTGTATCTAGGTTTTCGTCGCAAGATACAAGCATAAATGCTGCAAGTATCATAGCCGAAATTGCTGTTTTATTATTTAGAATTTTCATAGTCATTTTTTTATAGTGAAGCCCTAATACCAAATATAATATTCCTTGTTTGCGGATATGTACCGTAGTCTATTCCAAGAACTGTGGTGCTTGTTCCTCCAAAATTAACCTCAGGATCAAAACCTGAATAGTTAGTAATTGTAAACAGGTTTTCTCCTGTTGCATACAATCTAAGTGCACTTAAACCAATTTTGTCAAGAACAGTTTTGGAAAGATCATAGCCTATGGTTAACGCTTTAAGCCTTAAGTACGATCCGTCTTCAACATAATGAGAAGATATTCTTGAGTTGTTTGTGCTTCCGTCTGTAGACACCCTTGGTACGTTTGTAATATCTCCAGCCTGCTGCCATCTGTTAAGCACAGCGGTAGTCTGGTTTTTAGCATCAATCATACTTTCTGTATCAAAACGTGTAGCGTTTAAGATGTCGTTACCCTGAGATCCCTGGAAGAAAACATTTAGGCTAAAGTTTTTGTAGCTAAATGTATTTGTTATACCATAAGTAAAATCAGGATTTGCATTACCTATGTTTCTCTTATCATCGTCTGTAGGGTTAAAAGTAGAAGAGCCGTCTTTAGCAATGTAGAATACATTACCGGTAGCAGGATCAACACCACCCCATTGGTAACCATAGAACTGCCCTACCGGCTGGCCTTCCTGAATAAGGATTGCATCACCACGCCCTGCAATACCTCCCTGGTTAAGTTTTTGGCCTACAAGGTTAGTTACCTTATTCCTGTTGAATGAGATGTTAAGATCTGTACTCCATTTAAAGTCCTCCCCATCAAAGTTTACAGTTGTTAACTGGAACTCTAAACCTTTGTTTTCGATAGCACCGGCATTCATCAACGCAGAATCAAATCCTGAAGTTCTTGGTAGCGGTACATTCAACAAAAGATCTTTACTTGTTTTCTTATAAGCATCTGCGCTAAAACGTACCCTGTTGTTAAAAAGAGCAACATCTATACCCACGTTGATCTGCTCAGAAGCTTCCCACTTAAGGTTTTGGTTCTCAATATTTGCAGGATAGTTACCCGGTTGTATAACTCCGCCAATTGGGTAATTAGAACCGGCAGAAACTCTTTGATACCATGCATAGTTTGTAATATTATCATTACCTACAAGACCCCAGCCTGCTCTTAATTTAAGATCAGTAACAGCGGTAGCGCTTTTAAGAAATTCTTCGTTAGATATTCTCCATCCTGCAGAAACTGATGGGAAATAACCCCATTTCTCCTGTGGTCCGAAAACACTAGATCCGTCTGCCCTGAAGTTAGCTGTTAAAAGATATTTGTCATCGTAAGAATAGTTAATCCTTGAAATGAATGATGAGTTATATTTCTCATCTTTTCGTGCTGTAGCATTAACTATCGTTGCTCCTGCATTTGGAGTAGGGATACCATCTCCTGCAAAACCTCTTTTTTCAAGTTCGCTGCTTTCCCAAGCCGATTTTTGATAAACTGTACCTGCAACCGCTTCAAACGAATGTTTAGCAACATCAAGCTTATAAGTAAGCGTGTTTTCAAACATATAGTAGTTGAAAAGGTTTGTATTGTAACGGCTGATACCTTTCATAGCGATTCCATAACTTGTAGTATACGGGTTAAGGAAATAGCTGTAAGAACTATTACTGTGGTCTATGCCAAGTCCTGTTCTGAATTTAAGACCTTTAAGAATATTGATTTCACCAAAAACATTACCAAACACACGCTGGCTTCTGTATCCGCGTTGTGCAGCATCTGTACTTGATACCGGGTTTTCCCAGTTTTGGAATGGATTGCTTGTATATGTTCCATTAGGATTAAATATGCCAATGTTTTGTGGTGTATTTAATACTCCCAGGATAACACCCCCGCTTCCGGCTGCCGTATTATCGCTAACATCTACATCCTTATAATCTACGTAGTTAAAGTTTGTACCAACTTTAAGCCAGTCTGTAACTTCCTGGGTAAGGTTAACCTTAAATGTTTTTCTGTGCATTTCAGAAGTTCTTACCGCACCATCCTGGTTTAACGTGCTTCCTGATAGGTAATATGCCGTTTTGTTACTTTTCCCGGATAAGGAAACCTGGTGGCTGTTTGATGTTCCCGTTCTAAAAACTTCATCCTGCCAGTTAGTATTTTGATTATACTGATCCCAGAATCCAGGTTGTGTACCAAGACCTCTTTCCATTTGAAGATCTTTGTACTGGTCAGCATTTAGCACGTCTATTTTTTTCCAAATAGTCTGGAAACCTGTGTACGTTTCGTACGTAAGTACCGGTTTCTCAGATTTACCTTGTTTAGTTGTAATGATAACCACACCGTTACCACCCTGAGAACCATAGATTGCAGCAGATGAAGCATCTTTAAGTACCGACATTGTCTCTATATCGGCCGGGTTAAGAGCACGCGTGTCTGAAGTGATTACACCATCAATAACGTAAATAGGGTCACTGCCCGCAGTAATAGAACTTGTACCACGCACACGTACATTAAATGATCCGCCCGGTTTACCCCCGTTTGACGTTACCTGTACACCGGCAGTTTGTCCCTGTAAAAGACTTGACAGCTGATTTGTAACACGGTTTTCAAATTTCTTACCGTCTACAACAGCAACTGCGCCAGTAATATCTTTTTTCCTCTGGGCGCCATAACCTACTACTACAACTTCTTGCAGCAGCTGGGCATCTTCTTTCATTTTTACATTCAAAGTACTGCCTGTAGCAGCTACTTCTATAGAAGCATATCCTATATAGGAAAACACTAATACATCTCCCTGTTTAGCATTAATGGTAAAGTTACCATCCATGTCGGTAGCTGCATTTGCGGTAGATCCTTTAACCAGTATATTTACTCCCGGTATGGTCATACCTGTTGCAGTATCAGTAACAGTACCTTTTACCTGTTGGGCAAAAGATGCTGCCGAAAAACATAGCAACATTAAAATTAAGTAGTTCTTAAATCGCATAAGATTTGTTGGGTTAGGGTTAATTTTAAACTTGTAAAAACTATGCATTTATGCAGTATTGCTATTTCTAATTAGCCATAATAAGAATTAGTCAATTTGCGCATCACCTACATCGTTTTCGATTTAAATTTTAGAATAGCCAAATTATAATTATGAGCTTTAACAAAAGAGGAACATTATACACTTTGCCTACACCACAGATAAAAAACGTACTCTTAAATAGTTACTTTTTTTTCATAATATATTGTTTAACAAAATTTTACATATAGTTTTTTTTGAGTAGCTTTGTACCCTTCCGGAAGATAGATTTGCATATTTCGCAAAAAATTTACAACGTTTGCGCTTATTTTGCGCTTAACACACAGTTAATAAACATTTAACTAATCAATGAAAAAAAAGTTTATCCATATTTTCTCACTCCTTTTATTGCAGTTTTACTTATTTGCGCAAAATCCAGTTATAGATAATTCTAAGCTGTCAGGTAAAATATCCCAGTATTCAAGAGATGATTTTAATGCCGATCCACAGTTTTGGTCAATGACCAGAAGCAATGACGGCAAACTCTTTTTTGGCAATAACGACGGCGTCCTGATTTTTGATGGTGAACACTGGCAAAAGCTTAACCTGCCGAATAATTCTTCTGTACGGAGTCTTGCCATAAGCAAAGATGGCGATATATATGCAGGAGGCTATAATGAGATTGGGAAACTGCAAAAAAATAAGGAAGGCCGATACTTTTATAAATCGCTAATGGAAGAACTACAGCTTGAGGGAAAAAATGTCGAAAACATTTGGGCTATCCATACGTTAGGAAACCGTGTGCTCTGCCGCTCCTTTAATGAACTGCTTATTATTTCAAACAATATCGCTACCCACATACCTGCAAACAACACGTTTATTTATTCTAATCTTGTAGGCGAAGATTACTATATTCAGGATTCAAATTATGGAATCCTGAAGCTTAGTAAATCAAGCAACGCTCCTGTTATGGTTTTTACGAGAGAGCAATACAACAACGAAGAAATTGCTGCCATACTCCCGGGCAACAGCAGTTCAGAAATCATTGTGATTTCTAAACAGGGCAATATATATAAAGGCAGCGCCACTAACAGCATTCTTAAGTTGACGAGCAATATTTTCGGTAAAAGCCAGCGTGATTATGTATCGTCAGCGATAAAATACCCCAACGGTGATATATTTATAGGCACATTAAGCTCTAAGATTATCATAGTAAACAATAACGGTGAAGTTAAGCCAAGTCCTGCCCTTTTCCAGACATTGCAGGAAGCGGTTATCCACAGGCTATACATGATGCCGGACGGTAATTTATGGGTACTTGAAAATAACGGCCTTGCCTATATTGACTTTAAGTCGCCTTACAGCTATCTATTCAATAAGGCTTCCGTTTATGATGCACTTGTTTTTAAAAACAACATTTATCTGGCTACCAACCAGGGGATTTACTTTTCATATTTCAATTCTTTCAATCCTTCTGCCACCCATGATTTTAAGAAGATTGAAAACCTGCACGGCCAGGCATGGAGTATAAGGCAGGAAGAAGGCGATATTATTGTAGGCCACGATAATGGACTGTTCAGAATAAATAATGAAATAGCCGAAAAAATAGGCCCCGTAAGCGGATTCTGGAAAATAATTCCCATTAAGAGCAAGCCGCATCATTACCTCGCAGCTCACTATAACGGTCTTTACCTTCTTGAGAAAAAAGACGGACAGTGGCTACTCCACGAAAAACTTGGCGGTTTCGATGAGTCGGCGAGGGATATACTGCCTTCAGACGAACCTTATACCTATTGGGTATGCCATGGCTATAAAGGGGTTTTCAGAATACGCATCAATCCATCCTACACCCGCGTAAGTTCGGTAGACCATTATACAAATAAAAACGGACTGGAATCGGCGTTTAATGTCAATGTTACCCGATGGAATAATGATATTGTTTTTACCACCAACACCGGTATTTACAGGTTTGACATTAAAAAAAACAGGTTTGTTACGCACAGCAAACTGAACAGTATACTTGACCCATCAAAAAACACGCGTAAGCTAATGCAGGCAGGCAACAAAACCTGGTTTGTACAGGATGATGAGGCAGGCTACTTTTTTACGGCCGAAAAAAAGCCTGAACTTCACAAAGATCTCTTTTTAAACCTTAAAGGAAGCTTTAACCGCGGTATGGAAAGCATAGTAACAATAAGTGGAAGCAATGTACTTTTTGGCACCACAAATGGTTTGTTTTTATACACCATCGCAAAGCCCGGAACGAGCGCAGGCGTAAATACAGTAATTACGCAGGTATCCTATTCCCAAAACCAGCAGTTAAACCTGCTTTCGCTCAGCAACAAAAAAGAAGAGCCACAGGTACTGCCTAACCAGACAGATATCCTTCGGTTTGAATTTGCATCGCCAAAAATGACGCATGGCACACAGGTGCAGTACAGCTATATGCTGGAAAATGTAGACAACAGCTGGTCGGCATGGCAAAACATCTCATTTAAAGAATACACTCACCTCAGACCGGGGACTTATATATTTAAAGTGTGCAGCCGAAACACAGCGGGATTACTGGGCGCAGAGTCTAAGTACTATTTTACGATCCTGCCCAAGTGGTATGAAACACATCTTGCCATTGCATTATACATAATAATAGCTGCATTGCTTATTATATTGATTGTACGCTACGTTAAGCGAAGAATTGAACGTGACCATGAAAAAACAAGAAACGAAGCACTAAAGGCTAAAAAAATGCTTGAACTGGAGCTTGAACAGCTAAAGCTGCAACGGGATAAGGAACAGATCAATAAAGACCGTATCATACTGCAGGAAGAAGTGCTTAACAACAGTAAGGAGCTGGCGAACTATACCATGCTTCTCATTAAGAAAAAAGACATTTTCAACGAGCTTACCACCGACCTTAAAGAGCTTAAGGATTATGTAAAAAATGACGATTCGCGCAAGAAGCTGTTACAGATATTCCAGAAACTGAATACCCACAAAATAGGAGAAGAGTATCTTGAAGTATTTGACGTGAACTTTGAAAAGGTGCACCATAATTTCTTCGAAGAACTGAAGAAACTAAACCCTACGCTTACCAAAAGGGAACTGAGGCTATGTGCTTTCGTAAAAATGAACCTAACCAACAAAGAGATATCACCACTGCTCAACATCTCGCTAAGAGGCGTAGAAAATGCCCGCTACCGCATCCGCAAAAAGCTTGAGGTGGCCCACGAAGATAACTTTGTTGCCTTTCTGGAAAACATTGCTAAAGAAGCAGAGGCATCAGCATAGTTTTAGCGATCCCATTCATCTTTCCATTAGATGAATTCAAATATATTCCACAAAAAACGTCCCGCTATCGCGGGACGTTTTCATATATAACTAATCGTTCAGATTATTTTACACTTGCAAAAAGGTATTCCCTGTTCATGCGTGCGATGTTTTCAAGCGAAATACCTTTAGGGCATTCTACTTCACAAGCACCAGTGTTAGTACAGTTACCAAATCCTTCTTCGTCCATCTGCCTTACCATGTTAAGTACCCTTTGTGTAGCCTCAACTTTACCTTGCGGAAGCAATGCATACTGAGATACTTTTGCACCTACGAAAAGCATAGCAGATCCGTTTTTACAGCTCGCCACACAAGCACCACAACCAATACAAGCAGCAGCTTCAAAAGCCCTGTCAGCATCGTGCTTAGGTACCGGAGTAGAATTAGCATCAATAGTACGTCCTGAAGTATTCACAGAAACGAAACCACCAGCCTGCTGTATCCTGTCAAAAGAACTCCTGTCTACGATAAGGTCTTTTATTACCGGGAATGCTTTACTTCTCCATGGCTCGATATAGATAGTGTCACCATCTTTAAACGACCTCATGTGCAGCTGGCACGTTGTTACTTTACTAGCCGGGCCGTGAGCCTGACCGTTGATGTAAAGCGAACACATACCACAGATACCTTCACGGCAGTCATGGTCAAATGCTACAGGTTCCTGCCTGTTGTTGATAAGCTGCTCGTTTAACTGGTCAAGCATCTCAAGGAAAGAACTGTCGGTAGAAACATTATCCAGTTTGTATGTTTCTATTTTACCTTTAGATTTAGCATCTTTCTGACGCCATATCTTAAGACTTATATTTATATTTTTATTAGAAGCCATCTCTGTTGTATTTTATTTGTAGTTCCTTGCGGCAATTTTAATATACTCGTAATCAAGAACTTCTTTATGAAGCTTTTCGTTATTAATATCGCTTCCGCCATATTCCCAGGCACCTACGAAATTAAAGTTCACGTCGTCACGAAGTGTTTCACCTTCAGCATCCTGATACTCTTCCCTGAAGTGGCCTCCAGCAGATTCTTTACGCTGTAAAGCGTCCATTGCCATAAGCTGCCCAAGCTCCATAAAGTCGGCAACACGAATTGCTTTTTCTAATTCAGTATTAAGCTCGTTTGCAGCACCAGGTACATAAACCTCTTTGTAGAATTCGGCTCTTAAAGCATCGATCTCAGCAATCGCTTCTTTAAGTCCCTGCTCATTACGGCCCATACCCACTTTGTTCCACATAATATGGCCCAGTTTTTTATGGAAGAAGTCCACCGATTTTGTTCCGTTGTTATTAAGGAAACCATCAATCTGTGCTTTCACAGCATTCTCAGCTTCAACAAACTCAGGAAGGTCTGTAGAGATCTTACCTGTACGGATATCATTAGCAAGATAATCAGACACTGTATAAGGAAGTACAAAGTAACCATCTGCAAGACCCTGCATCAGTGCAGAAGCACCAAGACGGTTAGCACCATGGTCTGAGAAGTTTGCCTCACCGGCTACGAAGCAGCCCGGAATAGAACTCTGTAAGTTATAGTCAACCCATACACCACCCATTGTGTAGTGTACCGCAGGATAAATTTTCATTGGCGTTTCATACGGGTTCTCGTCAGTGATCTGCTGATACATCTGGAAAAGGTTACCGTATTTTTCTTCCAGCCATGCTTTACCAAGTTTTATCACTTCTTCGTCTGAAGGGTGGTGATTACCTGCTGCATAAGCCGTTTGTTTACCTTTACTGATGATCTCTGAAGAGAAGTCAAGGTAAACACCTTCGTTTGTAGCATTTGCCTCGATACCAAAACCGGCATCGCAACGCTCTTTTGCAGCCCTTGACGCAACGTCACGAGGAACAAGGTTACCAAACGCAGGATATCTTCTTTCAAGGAAATAATCCCTGTCATCTTCAGCTATTTGTGTTGGCTTTAATTTACCTGCACGAATCGCTTCAGCATCTTCTTTCTTTTTAGGAACCCAGATACGTCCTGAGTTACGAAGTGACTCAGACATAAGCGTAAGCTTAGACTGATTTTCTCCATGAACCGGGATACATGTAGGGTGGATCTGTACAAAGCAAGGATTTGCAAAGTACGCTCCTTTTTTATGTATTTTCCATGCAGCTGTTACGTTACTTCCCATTGCATTTGTAGAAAGGAAGTATACGTTACCATAACCACCTGAAGCGATGATCACAGCGTGCGCTGAATGTCTTTCAATTTCGCCTGTAATAAGGTTACGTGCTATGATTCCGCGCGCTTTGCCGTCAACCTTAACGATATCAAGCATCTCGTGGCGGTTAAACATCTGAACGTTTCCAACACCTATTTGTCTTGAAAGCGAAGAATACGCGCCTAATAAAAGCTGCTGGCCTGTTTGCCCTGCAGCATAAAAAGTACGCTGAACCTGTGTACCACCAAACGAACGGTTGTCAAGCATCCCTCCGTAATCGCGGGCGAAAGGAACACCCTGAGCCACACACTGGTCAATAATATTTCCTGAAACCTCAGCAAGACGGTGCACGTTAGCTTCACGAGCCCTGTAGTCACCACCTTTTATAGTATCATAGAACAGCCTGTAAACACTGTCACCATCATTTTGGTAATTTTTCGCAGCATTGATACCACCCTGTGCAGCAATAGAGTGCGCACGGCGTGGAGAATCCTGGAAAGCGAATGCCTTAACGTTGTAACCCATCTCACCAAGAGATGCAGCAGCAGATGCACCTGCAAGTCCTGTTCCTACAACAATTACATCAATCTTAGGTCTGTTGTTTGGGGCAACCAGTTTTAAATGGTCTTTATAATCTGTCCATTTTTTGGAGATATGCCCTTCTGGTATCTTAGAATCTAACATAGTTACTGATGTTGATTATTTTAAAATAAAGTGAATAAATACAGGAATAACAGCGAATAATAGTGGAACTACGATTGCAAAAGCCTTCCCGAAATTTTTGATTAGTCCGTTATATTTAGGATTGTTTGCACCTAACGACTGGAATGCGCTTCCAAAACCATGGAAAAGGTGAAAACCAAGAACTACCATAGAGATAACATATAGTATAGTATATACAAGACCTAATTTAGCATCTTTAAAGAATGCCACAGTGATCTTGTAAAGGTCTTTATACCCTTCTTTGATCTTAACATTAGCAGCAGCGTCATAAAACTCAGTCCTGTTTTTGATTACAACAGCACCCTGAAGCACCTGCCCTTTAGGGACATATCCACCATCTGTAGTAAGATAGAATTCCTGAGGCATTCCACCCGCAGTAATAGTTACCGTTTGTAGCGGCATATCTTTATCAAAGTGCATTCTTGCCCAAAAGCTCACCATGTGCGTTACAATGAAAACAAGGATAACTGTACCTAAAACAGCCATGTTTCTTGAAGCCCAGATCGTGTTTTTACCCGGCCTGTTCATTACATAGTTAATAGGCCTCGCTTTTTTGTTTTGTACTGTCAGGATGATACCGTCTATCGCGTGGAAAATGATAGAGATATAGGTTAAGTAAGACAACACCTTTACAGCAGGATTAGTTGTCATGAATAATGCGTACTGGTTAAAGTGAAGTGCCGCATTTTCGCCTGTAGAAAGCAATTGAAGGTTACCCAGTAAATGCCCTGTTAAAAACAGGCAGAGAAATAAACCTGTCAGAGCCATCCAGTATTTCTTAGCAAGGGACGACTTTAATAGTGCAGATTTTGCCATAGTATTTGTTTAAAAGATAAGGTTTTTAAAAAATCAAACAAATTTAAGGCTAAAAAGCTATTCACTACAACCTTTGAGAGTAATTTATAATGAGTATAAAGTGTGATTTTATTGAAGTATTTTTAATTTAAAAATGCATTTAAGAATTTTTTACACCTAAAAAGCCTAAAAATGTGCAATATAAACGAAATTAAACCTCATTATCAGCAGGTAAAGCTTAATATGTCCTGGTCACATCTTCGTCTACAACAAGTATAAAATCGGCAAGGTTAAGGTACTCTTTTTCCAGTTTGTCGATATCTTTTTGAGAAACCGCCGCAATGGTAATGATCTTAACGCCAGGTTTTGCCCTTTTCAGGTACCAGTTGATTCCTTCAAAATTATCACTATGATACGATCCGTTGTAATGAACAAAAACCGTATTTGGTTTTAAATTCTTCGCAATAAAATAACCCATTGTAGCATCTTTTACCGCCTGTGCCTTAGGCAGGTTATCGCCTCCGTGGCCTCCACTCATTTCCAACATCTTTACATAGCCAGGCAATGTGGCATCATAAGCTATAGGCAGTGGTGCTATCCATGTTTTTTCTTCTGCCGAAAGGCCTTCCAGCGCTTCAAAACCGCCTTTGTACACCTTGCTCGCATAACGCCTTGGCACATTTGTAGCAATAAATTCAAAGTGCTTTTCTTTGGCAAAATCTACTAATGGTTTATAGTCGGTCGGGTGGTTTTTCCAAAGGCGCGCAGTTGAATCAAATACTTTTTGGCTGATCTCCCCTTTCAGGTATTGATCGAGCTGCTTTTGGTTATCTGCTTCAATCATTTCGGCACCTAATATCAAGGTTTTCTTCTCGGCAAGATCTTTAGTAAGCTCCAGTTCCAGCCAGTGGATAACTGAATTATCATGATGCTCGCCAAAAAACACCACCTCTGCCTCTGCCCCGGTATTTACCAGTTTTTTATACGATGTTGCCTTCCCTTTTTTGTCAAAAAGTTTATACGGCATCTTATCCTGCGCATTAGCAAAAGATCCTATCAGTAAAAAAGCGGCTATGGCATATAATTTCATAACGAATGTGATTGTAATAATTGCAACGCAAAAATAGGCATTATTGGCGGTTGATAATTTGCATAATTGCGAAAAATAAAGTTTAAAATTTCAATAATTACCAAAAATGAGGCATTAACCTTTTTTAACACCCGCAGTATCGTTCATACTATTTAATTTTACGCTTTAAACACTCACAAATGACTACCGGAATAGACGCTGTTGCCTTTGATATCGCAAAACTTCACTTACCTATAAGAACATTGGCACAAGCCAGGAACATTGACCCTGACAAACTGGAAAAAGGCCTTGGATTATTAAAAATGACCCTGCCTGACGTCCATCAGGATGCAGTTGTTTTTGCAGCCAATGCCCTTACCAAGCTTATCAGGGAAAACAACATCGATCCCGAAGATATTGCCCGAATTTATGTAGGCACAGAGAGCGGAATCGACAGCAGCAAACCTATTGGGTCGTTTTTAAACACCCTGATGGAACAGCAGTTTGGTAATGGAACATTTTCCAATTGCGACACAGTAGACTTTACCTTTGCCTGCATAGGCGGCGTAGATGCGCTGCACAATTGTCTTGATTACATTCGGCTGAACCCAACAAAAAAAGCAATTGTCGTTACCACCGATATTGCCAAATATGACCTGGAATCTACCGGAGAATATACACAGGGAGCAGGCGCACTGGCTATGCTGGTTACGGCTGACCCTCGAATTATAGCTATTGGCAGTGAATGGGCTGTAAGCACTAAAGGGGTTTTCGACTTCTTTAAACCGTACCGCACCCTTGAAAAAAGTGTTATAACAGAAAACGGAGACAATAGCGAATGGTTTGGCAACCTTGAAGCCGAAATAGAAATCCATAAAGACCAGCCGGTGTTTGACGGACAATACTCTAATCAGTGTTATACCGACCGTACCCGTGAGGCCTATTACCGATTTAAAGATGCGACTAACACCACAGGCTCACTATATAATACATGGGAAAGCATCATCATGCACCTGCCTTACGCCTATCAGGGACGCCGTATGTTTGCTGAAATCTTTGCGCTGGATGCAGATACTCCCCTGCTTACAGGTAATGAAGAACTCGCCGACTACCAAAACCGACTGAAAGAAATTTCAAAGTCAGATGATTACAAGGCTTTTGTGAACCAAAAGTTACAACCCGCCGAACCTGCTTCATCGCTAATCGGTAACCTCTATACAGGCTCTGTTTTTATGGGGTTACTATCGGCGCTAAGCCATTTTGCAAAAGCAGATAAAGATTTGACCGGAAAAAAATTCGGTTTCCTTGCTTACGGCAGCGGATCAAAATCAAAAGTATTTGAAGGCACGCTTCAGGATGGCTGGAAAACAGCTGCCAAAAACGCACAACTTTTTGAAAGCTTAGCCGAAAGCAATGAAATTGACTTTGACACCTACCTGAAACTGCATAAAAAAGAACAAAAGGAAAGCCTGCTTGCGCCATCGGGCGAATGGGCACTGGACAGGATAGAAAAAGAAATCCCTAATTTAATGGGCGCGAGGTATTATAAGTGGGTGGAGTAGTTAGTTGTTGATGTTTGTTTTTCCAATATCAACTTTCAAACTGTCAGAAGCTTCAAGCGCACCATCCTCGCCAAGACCGTAAAAATAGATACTCGCTTCGTTTTGATCGTAGCGCACGTTTATTGAATCGTTATAACTTGAACGGCCTGAAGAAATAACCTCATCAAAAATGTATCGTCTTTTTAAAACCTCAAATTGTTTTGCTGACAATACCCCTTTACTATTTACCTGTACAATAATATTATTATCCTGGTACACTTTCTCTCCCGGAACAAATAACATTAACCACAAAGAAGCAACGATTACAAAACCTAAAAATGGTATCAAAAGCAAAAGAAGAATGGCTGTAGGAATAAATGAAAGTACCATAAAATAAATCTTCTCAATTTTGTTCGCATATACTTTTGCTGAAACAAAGTGGTAGAGCACTCCCGGGAAAAAGGCGGCAATAATAAAAACACGGGTTGTCCACGAGCCGTAAAACATCAACCCAAAGGCATTATAAAGCACTATTGCAGTCAAACAAAAAAATAGCGATACATAATGTACTTTCTTTAGCACCAAAGATGATTTAATACCGAGATTATAATCTTTGTTTTTATGCACAAAAAAGGCAAATACATAAAACACAATAAAAACAACACCAAGAAATAAGATCATCTGTTTCTTGTATTAAGTATGTAAATATATTAATCCCTGTAACACAACTTCAAATTAACAGGTTACCAATTCATAATTAGTACTTCTCCCGCCGCTTTCTGTTTTGCGAAGAATATCTTTTGCTATGAGATCATTAATATCCCGCAATGCAGTATCGGTAGATGATTTGGTAATTTTAGCCCACTTACTCGTGGTAAGATTACCTTCAAAACCATCTAGTAGCCTTTCTAACATTAATTGCTGGCGCTTATTATCAATTTTTGTGCGATTCAAGTCCCAAAATTTATGCTTGGACACAATACGATTAAGTGTAATTTCAGACGCTTGGATGGCATCATACAATCGCAAAAGAAACCATTCAAGCCACTCTGTGATATCAAGATTTCCTTTTTGCGTTGTCTCTAGGATTTCATAGTAAGTTTTTCTGTCTTTCTGTATCTGTGAAGACATACTGTAAAACCGTTGCTGAATACCATCTGCCCTTGCTAACTGCATATCAGCTATTGCCCTTGCAATCCTCCCGTTGCCATCATCAAAAGGATGCAGTGTTACAAACCATAAATGTGCCATGCCCGCTTTTATAACAGCATCTAAATCCTGACTGCCATTAAACCATTCTGTAAACTGCTGCATTTCTTGAGGCAAAGCTGTAGCTGGCGGAGCTTCAAAATGCACTTTTTGTTTTGCAAACGAGCCTGACACTACCTGCATAGGCCCATTAGCATCACCCCTCCAGTTTCCTGAAACTATTTTATACAGGCCGCTCCTGCCCGATGGAAACATTGCATGATGCCAGCCAAAAAGTCTTTCATCACTCAATTTAGCCGTATAATTTTGAGTAGCATCAAGCATCATGTCTACAACACCCTCCGTATTTCTGTCAGCAGGGATAATCCCGGGCAGCTCAACGCCAAGCCTTACCGCAACAGATGACCTTACCTGAACAGGATTTAGCAACTCTCCTTCAATCTCAGATGATTTTAATACATCCTGGGTTATTATTTCTAAAGAAGCTTCGTTAATCAAATCGAACCCTAATCCACTCATTTTACCAATAAGTATTCCCTGCAGGCTTCTTACTTTTCCAAGTAGCGGAAGTAGTTGCTCACTATTCCATGTAAAATTGGGCCATTCTTTTTTCTGATAGATATACATACCCGTAAAATGATCTTTGCGGTAAATATACAATTATTCTCCGCAAATTATGCGGAGAATAACATCCTTTTTCTCCGCATCACAAATTTTAAGAGTCTACTTCCCGATAATCTTAGTACTTTTGGTATCCGAATAAAACTTTATATCATGAAATACCATCAGATAGACCGTAACCTGTTCATCAAGAACCGTAAAAAATTTATGGCAGAGATGAAGCCTAAAAGTGTTGCGGTATTTAACTCTAACGACATTTACCCTATAAGCGCCGACAGCACAATGCCATTCCAGCAGCACCGCGATATATTTTACCTTAGCGGCGCCGACCAGGAAGAAACTATACTATTGCTTTGCCCCGATGCACCTTATGAGCACCTGCGCGAAATACTTTTTGTACGCGAAACCAACGAGCACATTGCAATCTGGGAAGGGGAAAAACTTACCAAAGAGCGCGCTACCGAAGTTTCGGGCATTAAAAACATACAGTGGCTTCAGGATTTTGAAAAAGTGCTTTTTGAAATAATGACCTACTGCGACACTATTTATATTAATACTAACGAGCATTATCGTTCGTCGGTACAAACGCAAACGCGCGAAGACCGTTTTATTAAATGGTGGAAAGAGAAATACCCTGCACACCAGGTTGCTAAAAGTAACCCGATCCTGCAAAGGCTTCGTTCCATCAAAGAAAGTGAAGAGCTTGACCTTATGCAGAAAGCCTGCGATATTACCGAGAAAGGCTTCCGCCGAATTCTTGGTTTTACAAAACCGGGTGTTATGGAGTATGAGATCGAAGCAGAACTACTGCATGAGTTCGTACGCAACCGCTCTAAAGGATTTGCATACGGACCAATTATCGCTTCGGGCAACAATGCTAACGTACTGCATTATGTAGAAAACAACCAGCAATGTAAAGACGGTGACCTGATCCTGTTTGACGTTGCTGCCGAATATGCCAATTACTCAAGCGATCTTAGCCGCACCATCCCTGTTAACGGGCGTTTTACCGACAGGCAGAAAGCAGTATACAACGCGGTACTTCGCGTTAAGAAAGAGGCCACAAAAATGCTTGTCCCGGGCACGCTTTGGAAACAATACCACATGGAAGTGGGTAAAATAATGACATCAGAGCTTCTTGGGCTTGGGCTTATTGACAAAGCCGATGTTCAGAACGAAAACCCGGACTGGCCGGCTTATAAAAAGTATTTTATGCACGGCACATCGCACCACTTAGGGCTGGACACCCACGATTACGGACTTTTAGTACAGCCTATGGAAGCAAATATGGTATTTACCGTAGAACCGGGTATCTATATCCCTGCTGAAGGTTTTGGTATTCGCCTTGAAGATGATGTGGTTATCCAGCCAACCGGCGAACCTTTCAACCTGATGCGCAATATACCTATCGAAGCAGACGAGATTGAAAGCCTGATGAACGCTTAATTATTTTATAGTAGTCAGTCGCAGTTTGCAGTGCTTACTCATTCCTAATAACACGTTTGAGTGGAGTTCCCCTCTTGAGAGGGGTTAGGGGTGTGTTTAATTTATATAAGAAAACGGCTTACGATTGTGAGCCGTTTTCTTTTTTAGCAAATCGTATATTTTGAGGTAATGGCTGGCAGAGCGATTTATTTACGATTTTCTCCCGCATCATTTCTTTCTTATTGAAATGCCTCGAAATGTTTTGGACTATTTCTGTATAATTATCCCAATCTCCATTTTTATAATAGAATACCTTAATCGAAGTACAATTGCGATGCTCAAATATCTTATTCAACAATATTCTATCCGATAAACCACAGGAGTGACCCATTATAAATACCTGAAATTTACTTCTATCAACAAAACCTAGCATATTTTTATAATTCGAATTTTGAAAATATTGGAATGATTTAATATTTTTTAAATATTCATTATCATCTTTTTTCTCAATAGCTTTGTAATCATCATCCATTTCATCTCCAAAACCAAAATTTACTGTATTGTCAGGGTCATTTAATTTTCCATGAATTTGAATTTGTTGAGATTTGCCACGCCATGCATCATCTATAGTCTTAGAAAAAGCCGTTATATAAGCATCTATTGTTTTTGTATAATTAAAATTTAAAAATAGATTTTGCGTTCCACTTTCATTACCTGTTTTCTCAAAAAGTTGAACTATTGGCAATAGGTCCTCCGTAGTTTTAAAATCAAACTCTTCATTTATATTTTCATGAAGATATGTAATCAATAATATCTTTACCTGTTCAAATTCTTGATTAAGCTTTTTCACTTTTGAATTATCACCTTCTTTTAAACAGTCCTTTAAGAGTCTATAATATTCGTTTTCAATATCAACCCAATTTTGTATAGATTTCTTTTTATTTATAGTGTGAAAAAATCGATTTTTAAAAGTAAAACTACGTCTTAGATCTGCATTAGTATATACACTATTAAAAGTGTTAGCAAATCCAGTAAGTTCATCATAAGTCTTTATTAACCTAAAGTTTTCGACAGCAGTAATAGGATAATTATGACCAAAATTCATTTGAAACGAAATAAGATTATCTTCATAAGATATTTTAGATTCATTTTGAAATTTAATATCCTCTAAAACTACATCCCAATAACTATCAATAAAATCACAATACCCTGTTGGCAAACCGTGTGCCAGATCAAATCCGTTTCCTACAATAACCAGTCTGTTCATTTGTATACAATTGATTCCCAAATTTAAATTAAATAAGTTAACATCGTTGTGCTATTAGACAGGATAAAGTATTTTTGCACCACACATATTTCGGCCTGCCGACATCGGACAAAAATGAAAAACCTCAGTTACAAAAACATCAACATCGCTTATTCCGATACCGGAAAAGGCACCGCTATAGTCCTACTGCACGGATTCCTTGAAAACAGTACCATGTGGGATTTTTTTGTTGCCGAGTACTCTAAAAAGTACCGAGTTATTACCATCGACCTTTTAGGCCATGGCGAAACCGAGTGCCTGGGCTATGTGCACAGTATGGAAGATATGGCCGATGCCATAAGCGCCGTGCTGCACGAATTGCGCATCCGTAAGGCTATCTTTATGGGCCATTCCATGGGTGGTTATGTGGCATTGGCATTCGCCGAATTATACCCTGATATGATCAAGGGGCTTGTATTGCAAAATTCCACTTCCCGTGCCGACAGTGAGGAAAGAAAAGTCAACCGCGATCGTGCCATTAAAGCCGTAAAGCAAAACTATACTGCTTTTGTACGCATGAGCATTGCAAACCTCTTCAGTGAAGAAAACCGCGAACGCCTGGCTGACGATATTGAGGCACTGCGCGAGCAGGCCGTAAAAACACCGCTCCAGGGCATTGTTGCCGCGCTGGAAGGCATGAAAGTGCGCAATGACCGCGAAGTGATACTGCACTTCTCACCTTATCCTGTAATGCTTGTTCTGGGCAAACATGACCAGAGTCTGATCTACGAAGAACACGCCGACCAGGTAGAAAACACCGATGTCAAGCTCGTTACCTATCCATACGGACACATGAGCCATATTGAAAACCGCGACGAGCTCTTAAAAGAGACATTGGCGTTTTTTAAAGGATGTTAAGGGGTTTACAGTTATCGGGCTATTACACAGAGATATGCAAGGAAGATGCAGAGATTACAAAAATTTTCACGCCTTATCATCCTGATCCTTTAAAATCTGCGAAGATCCGCCAAAATCCGCGTCATCCGCGTTCAATTAAATACATAACTCACCCCTAACCCCTCTCAAGAGGGGAACACTCCTGCCCGCTTACTCCAACGATCAGATCTGAGTGAAGCTTGTCCCCTCTTGAGAGGGGTGGGGTGTGTCTACCACAAAAAAACGGGCACCTTTCGATACCCGTTCTACATATAATTTAAAAATTATATATTATTTTTCAAGAGCATAACGCCTTGCAACTTCTTCCCAATTGATTACATTAAAGAAAGCTTCAACATAATCAGGTCTTCTGTTCTGGTAGTTCAGGTAATACGCATGTTCCCAAACGTCAAGACCAAGTATTGGCGTACCGCCGCAACCGATTTCCGGCATTAATGGGTTATCCTGGTTAGGTGTAGCGCAAACATCAACTTTGCCACCTTTTTGCACGCAAAGCCAAGCCCATCCTGAACCAAACTGCGTTGCAGCAGCCTTCGCGAATTTAGCTTTAAATTCTTCAAAAGAACCAAAAGCCTTATCAATAGCCTCTTCAAGCTCACCTGTAGGTTCGCCGCCTCCTTTAGGAGAAAGAACTGTCCAGAAAAGGTTGTGGTTGTAAAAACCTCCGCCGTTATTTCTAACCGCAGCATTAGACATATCAAGGTTAATAAGTATGTTTTCTATAGTTTTGCCTTCAAGATCTGTTCCGGCAATAGCTGCATTTAAATTTGTAGTATATGCATTATGATGCTTTGTATGGTGTATTTCCATAGTCCTGGCATCAATATGTGGCTCCAGGGCATCATAGGCATAAGGAAGTTTTGGTAATTCAAAGGCCATAATATCCGTAATTTAAAAGATTAATATTAATTTTAAATCCAAATTTACGCCTTTTAGGGTTTACAATAATTAAGATTTTGTTATAATTTCTTACTTTAAAATCTAATACATTCATTATAAGTGCATAAAACTGCTTTTTCCATATACAATGCTTCGGCTGGTTCGGGTAAAACCTATACGCTGGTTAAGGAGTACCTGCGCATACTTTTGCAGAGCACGACCGATGATGCCTACAAAAAAATACTCGCCATAACCTTTACCAATAAAGCGGTGCAGGAAATGAAAGGGCGTATTATTGCCAGCCTCTCTGATTTTTCGAAAGACGATCCGTCCGACAGGGGCCATGCCTTGATGAATGTGCTTTCGGGAGAAACCGGATTGTCTATTGCTACCATAAAAGATAAGTCGAGGGCGATTATAAAAAATATCATACATAACTATGCCGCCTTTGATATTTCTACGATAGATAAATTTACGCATAAGGTGATCCGTGCTTTTGCACATGACCTTAACCTGCCTGTTTCGTTTGACGTTTCGCTGGAAACCGACAGTCTTTTACAGGAAGCAGTAGATGCAATTATTGCCAAAGCAGGAGAAAATGAGGTATTGACTTCATTACTTGTGGATTTCTCACTTGATAAAACTGATAACGACAAAAGCTGGGATGTTACCTACGAACTGTTTGAGACGGGTAAACTGCTTATAGACGAAAACAACCGCAACGAGTTACACCAGTTTAAAGACAAGAGTATTGAAGAGTTCCTTTTTATAAAGGAGAAGCTAAAACAATCGGTTGCAGCACTTGAGGCCGAAAGCATGGCTATTGCTAATGAAATGTTTGCCTTTATGGAAAGCCGCGGTATCGACCTTAAATCATTTTCGGCAGGGCATTTTCCTAAACATATAGAATACATACGCGATGGCGTGCTGATTAACAGCCACAAAAAGTATTTTGAGTCTGACGATGTGCGCATCAATAAAACAGCAAAAGACCGCGATATCATAGAAAGCATACTACCTGAAATACTGGCACTATTACTAAAAGCCTACAAGAACTACGAGAAGCGCAACTTTTACCAGGCATTCCTTAAAAATATAACACCGCTATCGCTGCTTAACTCCATTGGGCAGGAACTGGAGCGCATTCAGAAAGAACAAAATGTACTTTCGATTTCCGAGTTCAACGCCATCATCCATAAAGAAATACAAAATCAGCCCGCTCCTTTTATATATGAGCGCCTTGGTGAACGCTACCGCCACTTTTTTATAGATGAGTTTCAGGACACCTCGCAAATGCAGTGGAATAACCTTATCCCTCTTATAGATAATGCGCTGTCGTCTGAAGACCTGTTGGGCGACCGTGGCACTCTGATGCTTGTGGGCGACCCTAAACAATCCATCTATCGCTGGCGCGGTGGCAAAGCCGAACAGTTTATAGAACTTGGTAAAGAACACAATCCGTTCTCTAATCCTGATAAAGAGATACTGAACCTGGGCACGAACTTCAGGAGCTATTCGCAGGTCATCGGCTTTAACAACGAATTTTTCAATGTGCTTTCGGGAGAATTTGAGAATGTGGATTACAAGGCCATGTATGCTTCCAGCAATCAGGAGACTAATGATAAAGCCGGCGGCTACGTAAACATTTCGTTTATTCCGGAAATTGAAAAAGATGCCGAAGAGGAAACCGACAAAGACACTTTGTACCTTGAAGCCACACTCGCAGTAATCAATAAAGCTTTGACTAACGGTTTTTCCTATAGGGATATTGTTCTGCTTACGCGAAAACGTACTCCCGGAGTACTTTTAGCTAATTTCCTCACAGAGCAGGGCATCCCCATATTATCATCTGAAACACTGCTGATAGAAAACGCGACAGAGGTTAAGCTTATCATTAACCTGCTGCGCTATCTTAAGAGCAATGAGAATATTGAGGCCAAAGCATACTTTTTATATTTTGCTGCGACAACGCAGAGTGATATAGCCATTCACGATTTCATTGCCGAAGGCATGGCCCAGCCTACCGAAGAGCATCTGGAGAACTGGCTGCAGCTTCACGGCATAGACATATCATTTAAAAACTGCCGTAAACGTTCGCTCTATGAAGCAGTAGAAACCATAATAGATGCTTTTATAAAACAAAAGAGCAACCAGAGTTATGTGCAGTATTTCCTTGACCTGGTTTTGGAAAGGGATATGCGCACCCAGTCAGGCATTGCTGACTTTCTGGATTACTGGGACAATAACGGTTCGCGCTTTAGTATACCATCGCCCGAAGGAAATGATGCCGTGCGCATTATGACCATCCACAAATCAAAGGGCTTGGAATTTCCGGTTGTTATTTTTCCGTTTGCCGAAGAAGATTACAGCCGATCGCCAAGAAGCAAGATGTGGCTGGAACTTGATGATACTACTTTTGAATTCCAAAAAGCGCTGGTAGACAGCAATAAAGATGTGGCGCAGTATGGCGAAAAAGCATCAGAACTGTATCTTATAAAATCGCAGGAAGAACTGCTCGATAACATTAATATATTATATGTAGCACTTACCCGTGCCGAAGAACAGTTATATATTATATCTAACCGCAATTTTACCAGCAAAGGCGAACTGACAAACAATATGTCATCGTATTTTATTAAATACCTGATGCAAAAACAGCTGTTTGATAACCGCATAACGCAATATGAGTTCGGCAATCCTCAACGTATCTCTGACACTGAAGAATTCCTTGACCATCAAAAATCTATTGCCGTAGTGGGCGAAAGGTTCAGTCCGCGTGGTGTTAAGATCGCACAGCGCGAATCGCTCATGTGGGGCACAAACCGATTGCAGGCTATTGAATTTGGTAATGTAATGCACGAGATATTATCATTTATAAGAACAGTGCATGATATCCCACTGGCATTGGTAAGGGCTGTAGAAGACGGGCTTATAATAAGGAGTCAGCAGGATCAGGTAGAAAAAACATTACGGGCTATTATATACCATCCTGAACTTATGGTTTTCTTTGCCGAAGACAACCTTATTTATAATGAACAAAGCATCATTCGACATGAGGTGCAAACCATAAAACCCGACAGGGTTGCAGTAAAAGGAAACACCGCTCTATTACTCGATTATAAAACCGGGGCACACCAACAAAAATATGCTGCACAGCTTACTGCCTACCAAACAGCTCTTGAAGAAATGGGGCTTATGGTAATTAAAAAAACACTGGTATATATAGGCGAAGATATAAATGTGGTAAATTTGACCTGACTTTTTTAAGAATACAATAATATATAAACTACAAAATCATAAACATGTACGGAAAGATCAAAGAACACCTGACGACCGAACTTGAAACAATTAAAGAAAACGGCCTTTACAAAAAAGAACGTATCATCGCTTCGCCGCAGGGAGCAGAGATAACATTAGATTCTGGCCAGAAAGTGCTTAACTTTTGTGCCAACAACTACCTTGGGCTGTCATCCCACCCGGAAGTTATTCAGGCTGCAAAAGATGCACTGGACACACACGGCTTTGGTATGTCGTCTGTACGTTTCATTTGCGGAACACAGGATTTACACAAAGAGCTTGAAAAAGCAGTTGCCGATTTTTACGGAACAGAAGATACTATATTATACGCCGCAGCTTTTGACGCTAATGGAGGGGTATTTGAACCGTTACTTGGCGAAGAAGACTGTATCATATCAGACAGTCTTAACCACGCTTCTATCATAGATGGTGTGCGTCTTTGTAAAGCGGCGCGTTACCGCTACACCAATAACAACATGGCAGAGCTCGAAGAACAGCTTATAAAGGCTACTGAAGAGGGCCGCCGCTTTAAACTTATCGTTACCGATGGTGTTTTCTCTATGGACGGGCTTGTTGCTCCTCTTGACAAAATATGTGACCTTGCCGATAAATATGATGCCATGGTAATGGTTGATGAGTGCCATGCTGCAGGTTTTATAGGCGCTACCGGAAAAGGCACACTTGAAGCCAAAGGCGTAATGGGCAGGGTAGATATTATTACAGGAACCTTTGGTAAAGCGCTTGGCGGTGCCATGGGCGGTTACACAACCGCTAAAAAAGAAGTGATAGAAATATTAAGGCAGCGTTCAAGGCCATACCTTTTCTCTAACTCACTTGCGCCATCAATCGTTGGTGCATCATTAAAAGTATTTGAGCTTCTTAAAAAAGACACCAGCCTTAGGGATAAGCTGGAGTGGAACACCAATTATTTTAAAGAAGGTATGAAAAAAGCAGGCTTTGATATTATAGATGGTGACTCTGCAATCGTGCCTGTAATGCTTTATGACGCGAAATTATCTCAGGTAATGGCCGATGAATTGCTTAAAAAAGGCATTTATGTAATCGGTTTCTTCTTTCCTGTGGTTCCAAAGGATAAAGCAAGGATAAGAGTACAGCTTTCTGCAGCCCATACACAGGAACATTTAGACCATGCAATCGCTTCATTTACAGAGGTTGGGAAAGCATTAACTATAATTTAACGCCAATTTAGCCCTTAACGTAAGATAAATTTTAATAAAACGTTTTGCTGTTCAGTTTTAACAAAGTAAATTTGTCATCATATAACCTTTGTAATTAAATAAAGTATGAAACATCTTAACAAACTATTCCTTGCTGGGGTTTTGGCTTTAAGCCTTAACGCGCAGGCACAGGACGAAGACAACCCATGGGCTATCGGCTTTGGTGTTAATGCGGTTCACACCCGTTTCGGAGCTGGATCTGAGTTTCCTCACCAGTTTGACAAATTTTTCCAAACTGACGAATGGAATGTACTTCCATCTGTATCTTACATCACAGTAGGAAGAAACATCGGAAGCAACTTTTCTGTTGGCTTAACAGGATCTGTTAACAAAGTTGACAAAGTTGTATACCGCTACCCATTTACCAATACTCATGACATCGCTCATGTTGATGATTACACGTACTACGGTGCAGATGCGATCGTTAAGTACAGCATCATGCCAAAAAGCTGGTTTAATCCATTCATCCACATTGGTGGAGGTTACACATGGTTAGACGAAAAAGGTAATGGTACTTTAAATGGAGGTATTGGATTCAACTTCTGGTTTACAGAAAATGTTGGTCTTACAGTACAATCTACTTACAAACATTCATTCGAAGACCAAGCTGAAGCTAACGTACCAAGACACCTACAGCACTTTGCTGGTCTTACTTTCAAATTTGGAGGAAAAGATACAGATAAAGATGGTATCTATGACAAAGATGATGCTTGTCCAGAGGTATTTGGTCTTAAAGAATTCCAGGGATGTCCTGACACAGATGGTGATGGTATTCCAGACAAAGATGACGCTTGTCCAGAAGTTGCTGGTCTAGCTCAGTTCCAGGGATGTCCTGACACTGATGGTGATGGTATCGCTGATAAAGATGACGCTTGTCCAGAAGTTGCTGGTCCTGCCAGCCTACAAGGTTGTCCTGATACTGACGGTGACGGTGTTGCTGACAAAGATGACAAATGTCCAGATGTTGCTGGTCCTAAAGAAAACGCAGGCTGCCCATGGCCAGATACTGACGGTGACGGAGTATTAGATAAAGATGATCTATGTCCTGAAGTGAAAGGTACTGCTGCTAACCGTGGTTGTCCAGAAGTAACTGAAGAAGTTATCAAAAGACTTAATGAGTACGCTAGAACTATCCTGTTCAACAGTGGTAAAGCTACTTTCAAAGAAGAAACTTATGTAGTTCTTCAAAACATGAACAAAATATTCAAAGAATACCCTAACTCTAAGTTCCTTCTTGAAGGACACACTGACAGTGACGGTAGCAACGCGCTTAACCAGACATTGTCTGAAAACAGAGCTGCTGCAGTTAAAGCTTACCTAGTTGAAAACGGTATTGCTTCTGACAGACTTAAATCTGTAGGTTTCGGTGAAACTAAACCAATTGCAACTAACAAAACTGCAAAAGGTAAAGCTCTTAACAGAAGGGTAGAAGTTAAACTTATCAAAGAATAAGGAAACTCCAAAATAAATTGAAAAGCGTCCCTGATATTCAGGGACGTTTTTTATTTTTATACCATGGCAGACGCAACTTTTTTAGACAAACTAAGCACACAATTAATAAACAACCACGGCACTAACCTTGCCGGCATAACAGTTGTACTACCTAACAAAAGGGCAAGGATATTTCTTCTTGAAGCCCTTAAGAAACAGCTAAGTGAAACGGTCTTTGCACCAAGGATAATAAGCATTGAAGATTTTGTACAGGATGTTGCATCAATACGCTCCATAGACACTATAGAACTTCTTTTTGATTTTTACACCATATACCTTACCCTTACCCCTAAGGAAAAACAGCAGCCTTTTGAAACTTTTGCTAACTGGGCAAAAACACTTCTTCAGGATTTTAACGAGATAGACCGCTATCTTCTTAATCCTGACTATGTGCTTAACTACCTTGAAAACATCCAGGAGATAGAGCACTGGGCGGTAGATGTAGAAAAACGGACTACAATGATAGACAACTATCTTGAATTCTGGAAACTACTGCCACTATACTACAAAACATTATACAGCCACCTTTTAGAAAAAGGCGCAGGCTACCAGGGTCTTATTTACCGTGAGGCGGTAAATAATATCCACCATTTTTCTAACTCCTATACAAAAGGACAAATGGTATTTGCCGGTTTTAACGCGCTTAACGCCGCCGAGGAAAAAATAATACAGCATCTGCTTACATTGGGGCAGGCAGAAATATACTGGGATATAGATGAAGCTTTCTTAAATGACGCCTACCATGACGCAGGCTTGTTTATACGCCGTTTTAAGAAAGAATGGAAACAATATGCACAGCAGCCATTTGAATGGATTACAGACAACTTTAGCCAGTCAAAGAACATCAACATCATCGGCACGCCCAAGAGCGTAGGACAGGCCAAAATTGCAGGTGAACTCATCGAACAGATAACAGAACAAGGTCACAGCCTTGACAAGACAGCGCTGGTCCTGGGCGAAGAGAGCATGCTTATACCTCTTCTCTACAGCCTGTCTAAAAGTGTTGGCGCGCTTAACATTACCATGGGTTACAGCAGCAAGAACAACCCGGCACAGCTGTTACTTCAAAAACTGTTCAAGCTGCACACCAATGCAATTAACCGAAATGAAAAAAGCTACACCCTGTATTACAGGGAAGTGCTAGATATACTTACTCATCCTTTGGTGGAGCCTTACGCAAAAGCCAAAGAACTTGTTGAAGCCATCAACAAGAACAACTTTACCTTCTTTTCGCACAGCAGGCTTTATGAACTGCACACCGATGCGTCGCCGTTTTTTAGATTACTGTTTGACCGCTGGGATGGCGATGCAGGCAGCATCCTTAACAGGCTGTCTGAAATTCTTGTTGCCCTAAAAGGCTTTATGAGCAATGATGATGAAGAAGATAAGATCACTAAGGCATTTCTTTATTCAATTTTCAAAGTCATCAATAAGCTGATCAATTATTATGAGCAGCATACCCACATGAACAGCCTCTCTGTACTCTATACCATTTATAAACAGGTTATAGACCTGGCAGAGGTTTCCTTTGAGGGTGAGCCGCTATCAGGATTGCAGATCATGGGCGTCTTAGAGAGCCGTGTGCTGGATTTTGAGAACGTAATTATAACTTCTATGAACGAAGGAAAATTTCCCGCAGGAAAGAGCCAGAATTCATTTATACCCTATGATGTAAAGCGCGAACTGGGACTGCCTACCTACAAAGAGAAGGATGCAATTTATACCTATCATTTTTACCACCTGCTTATGCGTGCTAAAAACGTATACCTGCTTTACAACACCGAAAGCGAAGGTCTTGATGCAGGCGAACGCAGCCGCTTCCTAACACAATTGGAAATAGAGAAAAAGCCTGAGCATACGCTAACTTCAGAAATATATAATGCCGTTTTGCCTCCCAAGGCTTATCAGCCTATGGTTATACCTAAAACAGAAAAGGTTTTAGAACGCCTTAAGGAAATTGCCACGGTAAAAGGTTTTTCTCCTTCGGCACTAACGGGGTACATACGCAACCCAATGCAGTTTTATTACCAAAGGGTGCTTCGCATAAGCGAAGCAGAAGAGGTTGAAGAAAGTATTGCACTAAATACACTTGGAACAATTATTCACGGCGCGCTTGAAAACCTGTACCGACCATACATAAATACCTTTCTTGCGACACACAACATAGAAGGAATGGCTGCCGTTGCCGATGATGAGGTAATGAAACAATTTAAAGAGGTATATAAAGAGGGAGAGATAAAAAAAGGGCGAAACCTGCTTGCCTTTGAGGTTGCCAAACGAAATGTACATAATTTCCTAAAGCAGGAAAAGGCTAAACTTGCCGAGGGCGATGCCGTTAAGATACTGGCGCTGGAGGAAAAATTCAGCAGGGTGTTAAATGATGTACGCCTGCCCTATCCTGTTGTAATATCAGGAAATATTGACCGTATAGAGATACGCAACGGAAAAATAAGGATTACCGATTACAAAACCGGTAAGGTAGAAAAAGGTAACCTTATTCTAAAAACATGGGACGGGATGACCACCGACCTGAAAAACGAAAAGATCATACAGCTGCTGACCTATGCTTTTATGTATGAACCGCACAATGACGGACTGGAAACCGAAGCCGGAATAATTTCGTTTAAGAATATGAAGAGTGGCTTTATGAATTTTAGCTTTAAAGACGGAATAGATAAATCTGTTGCGGTATTAGAAGCAATAGACAGTGAAATGCTTGAAAATTTTAAATCGGAACTTATTGTACTGATATTAGAAATACTTAACAGCGAAATTCCGTTTGAGGAAAAGATTCAATAAGTAATATTCAGGCCTTTAACACTTTATATGCCTGCATAGTATAGTTAGAATATGATTACTTGCAGGATAAACCGTAAGAATTCCAAATAAAAAAGGGAAAACAGTGAAGTTTTCCCTTTTTTTGCCCCCAAAAATACCGTAAAAATTAATTTACTAATGCTATTTTCTTATGGTAAACTTATAGTCTTATGGAATATTACGCAAGCATTTTAGACTAAATGCACACAAAGACGATTAAAAGCATCATTTATCGACCAAATGCATTTTTTAACATTTATATTTTAACTATCAGTAAATTACAAAAAGTATATAAAATAGGAAAGGGAAAACGTTTCCGTTTTCCCTTTCCCTGCCCCCAAAAATACTGTAAAATTAATTTTACTAATGCTATTTTCTAGAGCGAATATATGACGTTAGAATTCTTCTTACAAACCTTTCCGATGAACTGTAAAAAAACTCGTCGAATATGCCCGTTTAATATGCTCTTGCGTCGTTTCCTTCGTAGAAATTGATGAAAGCACGGTTTACAACACGGTTACCACCCGGCGTAGGATAGTCGCCCGTAAAGTACCAGTCTCCTAAGTTCTTAGGGCATGCCTTATGAAGATTGTCTACGCTCTGGAAGATTATCTTAACCTCAGCATTGATGCCTTCGCTGCTTAACATCTGAGCAATCTTATCTGATATTTCCTGATCAGTAAACGGAGCATAGAAATCGACCACGTGATTGATCACTTCGCTGTCAGGCAGGTTCTCCTGTGCTTTACATTTTGCATATACCTCATCTACTATGTTAGCTAACCCTCTTTCTTTAAGCAGCTCATGTGCCGCCTGGAATGCAATAAGCCCTTCAAGCTTAGCCATATCTATACCGTAACAGTCAGGATACCTAATTTGTGGTGCAGATGAAACTACCACGATACGTTTAGGATTAAGCCTGTCCATCATCTTAAGGATGCTCTTTTTAAGGGTAGTACCCCTTACGATAGAGTCATCTATAATAACAAGGTTATCTTCTGGCTTAATAACACCATAAGTAACATCATATACGTGCGCTACTAAGTCGTCACGGCTGCTGTCCTCAGTAATAAATGTACGAAGCTTGGCGTCTTTAATAGCAATCTTCTCTGTACGTATCTTAACTTTAAGAAGCTCCTCAAGGGTTTCTTCATTAAGCGTATTCCTGTGTTCCAGGATATGTTTGTTCTTACGCTGGTTCAGGAAATCCTGAGCTGCCTCTACAAGGCCAAAGAACGAGGTTTCTGCTGTGTTTGGAATATAAGAGAAGACAGCGTTATCTGTATCATTTTCTATAGCTTCAAGCACTTGTGGAAGCACCAAACGACCAAGTTCTTTACGTTCTTCATAAATTTCGGCATCACTACCTCTTGAGAAGTATATTCTTTCAAAAGAACATGCTTTTTTAGGCAATGCAGGAATAATTTCTTCTATCGAAACCTTTCCGCTTTTCTTAACGATAAACGCATGGCCCGGGTCAAGCTCTTTAACGTCTTCAAAAGCAACATTAAACACAGTCTGGATAACCGGCCTTTCTGACGCCACAACAGCAATCTCATCATCCTGATAATAATAAGCCGGACGGATACCAGCGGGATCACGGAAAACAAAACTGTCGCCGTGGCCTATAAGGCCTGCCATTGCATAACCGCCATCCCATTGTTTAGAAGCACGTTTAAGTATTTTAGCAATATTTAATCGTTCAGATATTATAGAAGAAGCTTCCTGTTTTGTAAAACCTTCAGCTTTGCAATCCTGGTAAAGGTCGGCTACCTCACCATCAAGAAAATGACCAATCTTTTCCATCACGGTAACGGTATCGGCAAGTTCTTTTGGGTGCTGGCCAAGTTCTACAAGGCTGTCAAAAAGCTGCTTAACATTAGTCATGTTAAAGTTACCGGCAACAATAAGGTTGCGGTGCATCCAGTTGTTCTGGCGAAGGAACGGGTGAACGCTTTCTATGCTGTTTTTACCGAAGGTACCGTAACGCACGTGCCCTAAATACACCTCACCTATGTAAGGCAGGTTTTCTTTTTGGGCGGCAACGCTGTCGTTATATTCAGGATGTTCTGTAAGCTCTTCATTTATCCTTTCGTTGATTTGTTTGAACACATCCTGTATAGGCTGCTGCTGGTTAGAGCGCACCCTGCTGATGTAGCGCTGGCCCGGTTTAACATCCAGCTTAATGCTTGCAAAACCAGCACCATCCTGTCCGCGGTTGTGCTGCTTTTCCATAAGCAGGTACATTTTTTGTATACCATAAAAAGCAGTGCCATACTTCTCTTTATAGTATTCTAATGGCTTTAATAATCTTAACAGCGCAATACCGCATTCATGTTTTAAAGCGTCACTCATAGTCTTTGTTGTGTGTATGTGTTGTTGTTGTATTCCTATTAAAAAAAGCCCGCAATTGGGCTTAGTTATTCGTTAGTTTTCAAGCGCAATGTCAAACTGCGTTAACGCCTTAAACTGCTGTAATCGTTCCAGCACCTCCTCTTTCTGGAGGTTTATCATTCGTTCAGGGCCAAACTTCTCTACACAGAAAGAAGCCATGTTAGAACCATATATGATTGCATTCTTTAAATTGTCAAATGAAACATTCTCGCTCTGGGTAATATAGCCTGCAAAACCACCTGCAAAAGTATCGCCTGCCCCTGTTGGGTCAAACACCTCTTCAAGCGGAAGCGCCGGAGCAAAGAATACCTGCTTTTCATGAAACAGCAAAGCACCGTGCTCACCTTTTTTAATGACTACATATTTAGGACCCATCTGCTGAATTTTTGCAGCTGCCTTAACCAGCGAATATTCGCATGTAAGCTGGCGTGCCTCTTCGTCGTTAACCGTAATTACATCTACGCGTTTAATCACCTCCAATAGATCTGTAAGAGCAGAATCAATCCAGAAGTTCATCGTGTCCAGCACCACAAGCTTAGGCTTTTCGGTAAGCTGGTCAAGAACGCTTATCTGAACCATTGGGTGCAGGTTGCCCAGCATAATTACATTGGCATCCTTAAAGTTTTCAGGCACTTTAGGCTGAAAATCGGCAAGGGTGTTTAATTCTGTAACAAGCGTGTCGCGTGAGTTAAGGTCGTTGTGGTAGCGCCCACTCCAAAAAAAGGTTTTTCCGCCTTTAACCACTTCAAGGGCCGAAATATCAATATTCCTTTCGGTAAAAAGGTCTATATATTCCTGAGGAAAGTCCTCGCCCACTACTGAAACTATGGCAGACTGAACTTTAAAAAAAGATGCCGAAAAGCCTATATACATACCGGCTCCACCAAGTATCTTTCCGGTTTTGCCAAAAGGCGATTCTATAGCATCAAAAGCCACCGAGCCCACAATCAGTAATTTGTTCATAAAAGCAATGAATTTTAAAGGCGCAAAGATACTTCATAACTTTGTTAGATACAAAAAATTGACAATCAAATTCATCAATGCTACCATATACAAAATCAATAGTTTACGAAGGCTGTGTTACTAAATCGATATTTCTTTATTTTAACCCGCAAACAGCTAATACCTTCATATAATAGTATTGAATATATTTGTAGTACAATTATTTCGAAAAATATGGATACCGAAAAATATTTTAAGCGACTAGCTCTTATAAGTTTGCCTTTATCTTTATTGTAACGCTTATTTCTGGAAATGTTTTTAATAATTGCCTGCAATATCAGAATACAGATAAGCATTGGAAATTTGCATGTTCGCTTATAGGCTTTAGCATTTTTACAGTTTTTTTCCTCGTAGTACTTACTGTTGCAGGGGTGCATTTTTTAAGATTAAGAAAAACATCATGCAATTAATGCTACAAAAGACCTTAAAAGCACTTATCCTATTAATCACTTTCGCGGAAATGTAGAAATTGAAGGCAATACCGTAATTATTGACATAAGCTGGAGCTAACTTAAACCAAACCAATGAATTTTCTTCCGCCTAAAAAAATCACTTTTATTACTAAATATAAACCTGTTCAGGCAGCAAACATCCTCAAGGATCAAACAGGTAAGCCACCGCGTTTTATTTTTGGCAATCCGGGAACTTTATTTCTTGGTTATGTAGAAAATTATAATTTTAAAGTACGGAGAAATGCCTACAGAAGCTTTATACATACAATTAAATACCCTGCTTTAGTAATAACCGGAAATATTAGTTTAGAACCAAAAGAAACGCAGATTCATTTGACTTTTAAATATGGTAAAATGTTAAGCATATTTATCTGCATAATGCCCGTAATAACTATTATGCTTATAGGAATTAACACAGCAGGAATTAATAGCGCAGATGGAATTATACCGGCTTTAATTTTCTTTTCGCTACTATTATATGGATTTTCTGCCTTGAAATTCTATACAGAATATAGCAAAATTAAGAAAGAGCTCATTGAACTTTTTAAAGCAAAAATATTGGAAAACATCCCAGCGGTAAACGCTAATCAAAAAATAATAAAATAATCCTGCCATGAAACTAATACCCCAACAAAAGCTTATGCTTATAACAAACTATACTTTTGAAGAGGTGTTGGAACTACTCAATACTAACTCAGCTTCGAACAGCTATCTTACAGGATTCGGCGGAAAAGCCAGACCTTTTAAAGGAGTTATAAACGGCAATAATTTTAAACTTATTAAAAATAAAATCTTTCGGAATCCATTTAATCCATGCATAAAAGGAAAAGTTATCCCATTCCTTAACGACACACACATATTGGTAACATTCCGCCTTCAATATCACCATGCATTTCTTATGGTCATAATTTTGACAGTAACAGGATTTTTATCACTTTATTTTTTGGCTTTTGCCAACACATTTGAAATTACTCTATTATTATTTCCTGCAATATTTACAGTTGTAGCATTAACAATCTCGACCGGCTTTAAGAATGAATGCAATGAGGCTGCCAATATTTTGAAACTTTTACTTAACGCACAAACATTACCGCAATGAAACTAATACCCTACCAAAAGCTTACCCTAACCACAAAACTTACAAAAAGAGAAGTTTTTGAAAGGCTTCGTGACAACACCGGAAAACCGGGACTTTCTGCCTGGGGCAGCGGCTCACTCTTTATAGGCCACGGAAACATGAATGGCTTTGAAATAAGAAGAAATATAAGTTACAGGAATTCTTTTATTCCTTACATAAATGGCAAATTTTTACCGGAACAAAGCAGGACTGCAATAGAAACGATCTTTAAGCCGCACGGACTCGTTATTGGTTTTATGATATTTTGGCTGGGTGGAGTGAGCCTTGGCTGCATTGCCATACTTTATGCCACAATATCATCGGGAGAAGGATTTTCAGGGTTTACCCTCATCCCTTTCGGGATGCTTATTTTTGGCCTGGCACTAAGTATAGGCGGCTTTTATTTTGAGTACGAAAAATCTAAAAAAGCAATCATAGACCTGCTTGAAGCAAGGGTGGAAGAATAACTACTTATCGTCTCCCTCAAAAGGGTTGTAGCCCAGGTGGAATGTAAGGAAATCATCAGGATCAGCGTCCTGCTCCTCAGAAAACGCCTTGCTGAACACCACCACGCTTTCTACCTTGTTAGAGTACAGCCCGTCTTCTGACTGCCTGCTGATAGCTACACCTAATTTAATCGAGGTAAAGCCACCGTCTTCTGCATCTAGGGCTTCATCCAGTTCCCTGGTTTGCTTAAGCACATCTATATAGCTGCCAGTAATTAGTGCGTCTCCACAAAAGGCGTCAAACTTTGGCGACAAAAGCTCCACATAGCGCACCGATTCTCCTTCTTCGCTAAACTGAATCAGCATATTAGTCTCTTCCACGTATAACATAGGATAAACAGCATCTATATCCTCCGATTCACTTTCTTCAAAGTCAAATTCAAGTTTTGCCTTTACTTCTTCGTAAGAATCGGTAAAATTGATAGTATCAACAGATATGTATGGTATGATTTTCATAAAAGTAGCATTTAGATTTAGTGATTAGGCGTGCCTGCCTTCGTTTTCATAGTAAGCATCCACATTCAGCTTTGGCTGTGTTGATGCCATGACTGCAAGCTGGTCGCAGCGCTCATTTTGCGGGTGGTTATTGTGACCTTTTATCCATTTAAAGTCAACCTTATGCTGACGGTAGATCACAAGGAAACGTTTCCAAAGGTCGGGATTCTTTTTGTCTTTATACCCTTTTTTCTCCCAGCCAAAGACCCATCCTTTTGCAACAGAATCTACCACATATTTAGAATCGCTTATTACAAGTACACTTGTACCCCGTGTTTTTAGCTTTTCAAGGCCTACGATAACAGCAAGCAGTTCCATACGGTTATTGGTCGTAAGGCGAAAGCCCTCATAAAATTCTTTTTTATAGGGCTGCCCAACAAGTTCCATGACCACGCCATAGCCGCCCGGCCCCGGGTTGCCTTTTGCTGCGCCATCTGTATATATGTGTACGGTGTGGGACATGTAGTATTTGTTTGGTTACTTGTGGATGCAGCTATTTTTTAGAAACCGACTTATCTCCAATCCTGATTGTTTTTATAACCTGATCAAAAATAACCATGTTATCTTCCTTGCCAGCCTCTTCAACCAGTGATAAGGTGTAATAATATTTGTCTTTTGTAAAGCACAGCATACAACTTTTTATCATTGTTGGGCCATCAGGACCATTAAGCATATAACTGGTAGTTTCCATAATCGCTTTTCTGCCATCTACCACCATTTCTTTACCTTCAGAAACCACTTTAAAATCATTAAGCACCTTTTTAAACTGCGCATGGCTGTTAGCAACCATCTGTTTGAACTGCGCAAATGTTTTGGTAGGATTTGGCCCCGTAGTGAGGTTAAGCGTAGGTATTATTCCCCTGTATGTTTTTGAGTCATATTTATAAAAGGCAGTCACATTAGCTGTGCTGCTTTGATTTTTGAGTTCCTCAGCCTGTTTTTCTGTCCACCCAAATTTTTCAATATTCTCTCTAAAAGCCCTGTCTTCGGCAGTAAGCCAGCCATCAGGCCTTTCAAACGTAAATCCGTGGCCTTTCAATTCAAAACGTTCCTGCGCAAACGCACTTAAAGTAAAAAGGGACAGGAGCAATATATAGTTTTTCATCTTTATTATCTTGTTAATCGGAATAATCTCCCATTTCGACCATATACCAGCACCCATCAGTAAGGGCAAATTTGAATTCATAATTTATCCCACATCCAATTCCCCTCCAGTGATAAAAAATACTGTCTCCCTCTGTTTCAATTACAACTTTGTAAGGACTGTCTTTTAACTTATACCCATCCTTATCTTTCCTAAAATCATAATACCTGTAATCTTTAGAAGCAAGATAATGAGTAACAAACTCAGGATTTTCTCCACTATAATAGAGAATGCTTTTCAATGGAAATTTAGTATGCTTATTTTGAAAAACGCTGTCTGCAGCAAATTTCTTAAAGAAAACATCAAAATTCGTATCGCAATCTTTCACCACTTCTGAAGGCGTCATTATAGAATCTGCTTTATCCTCAGTAACATTAATTTTAACAGGATCAGCCTCTATCTTCCTACAGTTCACTAACAACAGTAAAAGTACAGCGAAAGCAAGCATCTTCAAATTCTCAAATTGCCCCATCTTCAAATCCTATTTATTCAATATCTCCTCAATTACCCTAGGGAAATGTTCATGCTCAAGGGCCAACACTTTTAAAGCAACCTCTTCGGGTGTTGTGCAATGTTCTATTACTACCGTGTGCTGGTAAATAATATTACCCTCGTCATAATTATCATTTACATAATGTATGGTGATACCGCTTTCTTTTTCTTTATTTTCTAAAACAGCGCGGTGCACATTAATACCATACATCCCTTTTCCTCCATATTTTGGAAGCAGCGCAGGGTGGATATTTATCACCTTACCAGGGTAGGCCGCGATGATATCTGACGGAAACTTGAGTAAAAACCCCGCAAGCACAATAAGATCGGGGGCAAATTCGTTTACTATTTGAAGTACTTTTCCTTCATTTAGCTCCTCTCGGGTAAAAACCTGCACCGGAATATCAAACTTTTCTGCACGTTCTATCACACCTGCATTTTTGTTGTTTGTGAGCACCCCAACTACCGAATATGCCTCTTTCCCGTCGAAATACTGCATTATCTGCTCAGCGTTAGAGCCTCCACCTGAAGCAAAAAGTACGATTTTTTTCATATTTTGGAAAGAATTTTAGGGTGCGTAAAAAAGAATAATATCCTGCAAAATAACGGTGTTTTAAGGATATTCTAAAATTAATTTTCTAATTTAGTATCACATTTTTTAGCGAAGATGCGGTTTTAAAATAAAGTTTTTTATTTTTGCCATTCAATTTAAATTCTAAAATTAAAGATTATGTCAGACATTGCATCAAGAGTAAAAGCGATTATCGTAGACAAATTAGGTGTTGACGAAAACGAAGTTGTAACAGAAGCAAGCTTCACAAACGACCTGGGAGCAGATTCATTAGACACTGTTGAGCTTATCATGGAGTTTGAAAAAGAATTTGACATTCAGATTCCGGACGATCAGGCAGAAAACATCTCTACTGTAGGTCAGGCTATTTCTTACATCGAAGAGGCAAAAAAATAATAAATATTCAACATCCATGTAGTCATAAAAATTACATGGATGTTATTATTTATTGGATTACGCTAAGGCCAAAAAACACACCAAAAAAAATGAGATACCCTTAAAGACAGGGCGATTTCATAAAAAAACATCACAAATACCCATGTTTTCTTACATTACGATACAGAGCGCATGGGTATTGTTCTTTAAATTTGAAACTATAAAATTGACCTTATGAAATTAAGAAGAGTTGTAGTAACAGGACTGGGTGCACTTACACCAATAGGAAATACCGTAGAAGAATACTGGAACAACCTTATAAACGGTGTGAGCGGAGCAGCCCCTATTACTTATTTTGACACGACTAACTTCAAGACTAAATTTGCCTGTGAGGTAAAAAATTTCAACGTTGAAGATTTTATAGACCGTAAGGAAGCAAGGAAAATGGACAAATATGCCCAGTACGCCATGGTTGCTACGGATGAAGCAGTAAAAGATGCAAATTTCGACTTTGACACTTTAGATAAAGACAGAGCCGGTGTTATTTGGGGATCGGGTATCGGCGGCCTTGAAACTTTCCAGGAGGAGGTTATCAACTGGGCTAAAGGCTCCGGCACTCCTAAATTCAACCCGTTCTTTATCCCTAAGATGATTGCTGATATTGCGGGAGGCCATATCTCTATTAAATATGGTTTAAGAGGACCTAACTTTACAACGGTTTCTGCCTGTGCATCATCTACAAACGCTATGATAGATGCTTTTAACTACATACGCCTCGGCCATGCAGATGTTATGGTAACAGGAGGTAGTGAAGCTGCCGTAACCATTGCCGGAATGGGCGGGTTTAACGCTATGCATGCGCTTTCTACAAGAAACGACGACCCTAAAACAGCATCAAGGCCAATGGATAAAGACCGTGAAGGTTTTGTACTTGGCGAAGGTGCAGGCGCACTTATACTTGAAGAGTATGAGCACGCTGTGGCAAGGGGCGCAAAAATATATTGCGAGATTGGCGGCGGAGGTATGAGTGCCGATGCGCACCACATTACAGCTCCACACCCTGAAGGGCTTGGCGCACGCAATGTAATGATCAACTGCCTTAGGGATGCAGGATTAAAACCTGAAGATGTAGACGGTGTAAACATGCACGGTACTTCTACACCTCTTGGTGATATTGCAGAATCTAAAGCTATTATGGAGGTTTTTGGCGAGCATGCTTACACGCTTAACCTAAACTCTACAAAATCTATGACAGGCCACCTTCTTGGTGCCGCAGGAGCTATAGAAACTATCGCTTCTATCCTGTCTATCAAACATGGTATTGTTCCTCCTACCATCAACCACTTTACAGATGATGAGAACATAGACCCTAAACTGAACTTTACCTTTAACACAGCCCAAAAAAGGGATATGAAAGTGGTAATGAGCAACACGTTTGGGTTTGGCGGACACAATGCGTGTGTATTGGTTAAAAAACTAGAAGCTTAATATACCCATGGGTATCATTAAAAAAATATTTACAAAAAATACCCGTCTTTCTCCGGAAGACGGGATTTTTTTTGATGAAATAAAAAAAATACTCGGCTTTGAGCCGGTAGACCTTACCCATTACCGAAGAGCCTTTACCCATCGCTCTTCTAACAAGCTCGACGAAAACGGCCATCCCGTAAATTACGAGAGACTGGAATTTTTAGGCGATGCCATGCTGGGATCTGTAATTGCAGCCCACCTTTTTAACGAAGTACCCACCGGAGACGAAGGCTACCTTACCAAAATGCGCTCCAAGATCGTGAGCCGCGAGCACCTTAACGAGCTTGGCCGCGACCTTAACCTCATAAAATGGGTAGAAAGCAAAGTATCTGCACCGCATTTTGGCGAAAACATACACGGCAACCTTTTTGAAGCTTTAATAGGTGCTATCTACCTTGACCGTGGCTTTAACTGGTGCGAGAAATTCATCCAGAAAAAAGTTATCCTGCCTTACGTAGATATCGCAAAACTGGAAGGCAAGGTAATAAGCTACAAAAGCCTCGTGATTGAATGGTGCCAAAAGGAAAAAAGAACCTTTCAGTATGAGATCTACGAAGATAATGGCACTGAGGGTCAGAAGCATTTTGCCGTAAAACTCAAAATAGACGGCAAGATAATAGCACGTGCACGCGCCACTTCTAAGAAAAAAGCAGAAGAGAAGGCTTCTCAACGTGCATATTTTGCATTTCAGGAAAAAATTAACAAAAAATAGAGCAAGTTCACAGTAAACTATAACGTTTTCGTGAAGAAAATAGCACAAACTTAATAGGTTACGCTATTTTATCTTAACATTAAATTGTATATTTACGGGCTTTATTTTTAGTATCGCTATGGCTATTCACAAATTACTGATTGACGATTTTGTTACAGTCGATTATAAATTGATTGCCATTCACTCTTCCCTTGAAGACCATAGGCTTGCCTATTTTATAAACAGGGAATTAGCCATACTGCTTGAAAAGTGCCCAAACGATATATGGGTAACCATTAACGAGGGGGAAAGCTGTTTTTCAAGATTTATCTTTGAAGACCCCGGCAACGACAGTGCATGGAACCTGATACAAAACAGGAACAGGATAACAACCATGCAGAGCACCACAACCACTTCTTTGTTTGAAGACACAGGCCTGTCCATCGAGACAAGCGTTTTTCTGATGCCCGAACTTAAGACTGTGGACTATGTGCTGAAAATAGAAAACACCCCTACTCTTTTTGAGCAGGATAAAGTAGTGGAAAAACTACTTTCTATTAAACAAATTGCCACAGCCTATAGCGTTGATCACAAGAAACTGAAATCAAAGAACAATTTAATTTTTTAAAAGAATGCCGACAAAGAAAAAAACTAAAATTGTAGCCACATTAGGACCTGCATGCAGCACAAGGGAAGTGCTTAAAGACATGATCGATGCAGGTGTAAACGTATTTAGGATTAACTTCTCTCATGCTGACTATACTGACGTTAAAGAACGTATAGACATGATCAGGAGCCTTAATGATGAGTTTGGCTACAACACTTCTATATTAGCCGACTTACAAGGCCCTAAACTGCGTGTTGGGGTAATGAAAGAAGACGTAGTCGTAAACAGGGGTGATGTAATCACTTTCCAGACTGCTGAAGATGTACCGGGTACTGCAGAAAGAGTTTACATGAACTACAAAGAATTCCCTAACGATGTTAACCCGGGCGAGAAAATTCTTCTTGACGACGGTAAGCTTATGTTTGAGGTTCTTGAAACAAACCGTCGTGACGAGGTTAAGACTATCGTTATACAGGGCGGACCGCTTAAATCTAAAAAAGGTGTAAACCTTCCTAATACTAAAGTATCACTTCCTGCACTTACAGAAAAAGATATCAGGGATGCTATTTTTGCATGTAAAGAAAAGGTAGACTGGATCGCTCTTTCTTTTGTGCGTACACCTCAGGATCTTCAGGAGCTTCAGGATCTTATCAGCGAGCATTCGGCACACAAAATTCCTATCATCGCTAAGATCGAAAAACCGGAAGGTGTTGAGAACATAGACAAGATCGTTGCTTTTTGTGACGGACTTATGGTAGCGCGTGGCGACCTGGGCGTGGAAATCCCTGCACAGGAAGTACCGCTTATCCAGAAAAAACTTATCAACCGTGCTAAAACTGCACGTATACCTGTAATCGTTGCTACACAAATGATGGAAACGATGATTACAAGCCTTACGCCTACACGTGCTGAAGTAAACGACGTTGCCAACTCTGTAATGGATGGTGCTGATGCCGTAATGCTTTCAGGAGAAACGTCTGTAGGTAACTATCCGGTTCAGGTTATCGAGAAAATGACACAGATCATTGAAGCTGTAGAAGACTCTCCGCTTATCACTGTACCGCAAAACACACCACAGGTGCGCACTAAGCGTTTCATTACAAAAACTATTTGTCACCACGCTGCCCAAATGGCAAACGTGATCAAGGCAAAAGGTATCTGTACGCTTACAAACAGTGGGTATACTGCGTTCCAGATCTCTGCATGGAGGCCAAGCGCGCACATCCTTGTGTTTACATCAAACAGAACGATACTTACACAGCTTAACCTTCTTTGGGGCGTTAATGCATTTTTCTACGACAAATTCTCCAGTACAGATGAAACCGTAGAAGACGTTAACCAGATCGCTAAAGAAAAAGGATTTGTTGAAAAAGGCGATTTCCTTATCAACCTTGCTGCAATGCCTGTAGTAGATAAAGGTATGGTTAACACGTTAAGGGTATCTGAAATAGAATAACAGCTTTCTTTCCAAAAAAGAAGATCAAAGCCGTCCTGAAAAGGATGGCTTTTTTGTTTATGCACGAATATAAAGGAGATTCTTCGACTGCGATGTGATGCACTCATAATGGCACACGTGTAGCCATAAACTTTGCCGCTTTATGACTTTCAGTTCAAAATAGACTCAGCTGCTCCCCTTTTGTACCATCAAAGTGATGAATTGCCAGCGGCTCCATCCTCATTTTATCCTTAAAGAACTTCTGCCTCGCGACTTTAAAGGTAGTGTGTATCATGTCAGCAATATTGCCTTCGCCGGTTCTGCGTTTAAAAACCTGCTTTTCACCCAGCTTGCCGCCATGCAGCGAGGCTATCTGGTGCAGCACTTTTTCTTTACGGTCAGGGAAATGCTCTTCGAGCCAATCTATGAAAACAGGTTCAACTGTATCGTTAAGGCGCACGAGGGTGTATCCAAAATCCTGCGCTCCAATTTCGGCAATGGTCCTGGCTATCGACAGAATTTCAGGAGTATTCAGTCCTGGTATCATCGGAGCAATCATCACATGCGTCGGGATTCCCTCTTTAGAGAGTGTTTCCAGCGCTTTTAGCTTAGTATTGACCGAAGAGGTGCGCGGCTCGAGTTTACGCCTTAAATCCTCGTTAATCGTAGGGATGCTCAATGAGACGGTAACGAGATTTTTTTCGGCTAATTTGGTAAGGATATCCATGTCTCGGGTAACCAGTGCATTTTTAGTAAGCACATGCACCGGATGCCTGTAATCAAGGCAGGTTTGCAGCAAGCCACGGGTAATTTCCAGTCTGCGTTCGATGGGCTGGTAGCAATCTGTATTGCCCGACATAAGAATTGGCTCCGGTTTATAACCGCGCTTCTGAAAGAATTTTTCAAGCAGCTGCGGGGCATTCTTCTTCGCCATGATAATGCGCTCAAAATCTATGCCTGCACTGTAACCCCAGTATTCGTGGGTGGGGCGAGCAAAGCAATAAGCACAGCCATGTTCGCATCCCTGATACGGATTCATAGAATAGGCCATAGAAAGATCAGGGCTTTTTACAGCATTTACAATGGTCTTCGGAAACACTTCCAACACTTTTGTTTTGGCAATATCTTCCTCATAATCATCCTGATAAATAGATGTTTCGTAGCGATTCTTAATAAAGTGATTGTGAATATTTGTAACAGCACCCTGCCCTTTAATCGTATTCTTTTCCATTTTCTTCCTGCTTTTTACCTATGGCAAATTAGGAAAACAGCATCGTTTTGTGTGTTAAACCAGGTCTTAGTTTATCAACAAAAATATATTACCCAGCGTTTGCAGGGCTTTACGGAAAATTCGATTTCCTGGCAGTAAGTAAAGCCTTTCACTGCCCAAATCTTTATGACCTAAAAAAGAAAAAGACCATGCATCGCTGCACAGTCAATTCCACCAATCTTACTTTTATATCTTATCGCATAAGGCTAAAGTGCCCTTTGTATTCTTTACCGTTGTTTCGGTTTATGACAAACCAATAGTCAGATGCAGGTAGTGTAGCACCGTTGTAAGTACCATCCCAGCCGGAGCTGCTGCCTTTAAAGTTTGCCAGCACCTGCCCGTACCTATCAAAAACCGTAACCGAAACGTTGTGGTCTTTCCAGGCATTCTCTACCTGCCACTTATCATGATATCCGTCGCCGTTTGGCGTAAAGTATTTAGGGTACATAAGTATAAGCGCATCACCTTCGGCAGTACCGCAACTGTTTCTAACTGTAATGTTGTACTCTCCCGGCTCAAGGTTTTCAAACAGCGGGCTTTCCTGCCATGTAGTTCCATCTATAGAATATTCATAATCTCCGGCAGATGCCATAACTATTTCTATAGTATTATTCCTGTCTGTCCAGTCTGTAACCTCAATCTTTTTGATCACTGGTTTTTCAGATTCTTTTACAGTAATAACTTTTGTAGTATTGCAAAACATTCCGTTATTATCGCGGGTTACCCTAAGCGTATACTCGCCTGCTTTATTAGCGCTGATACGGTAGTCGCCAGATATTACTTTATTATTGTAAAGCCATACATAGCCATCATATCCTTTTGGGGCCTCTATAACTACAAAACTGTTTTCACAAAAGCTATAGGTGTCTTCCATAATAACTTCCGGCGAAGGCGTAGCAGTAATTGTAAATGATGTGATTGCAAAACAATCTCCGGTAGCGCTCTTTACCTTAGCATAAATAGTTTGCGGGCTAGAGGTATTTGTATAATTTACAGAAAGCGCGTTTGTTCCCGCATTAGCATCCTGAGACGATGTGTAGTAAGTTACAGTAAATAAATCTGCCGGCTGGGTACCTAATATAGCGCTGTTTTGTTCTGCAAAGTTAAATGCTGCTGTAGCCTGAGGTGTACCGCATGTAATCATGTCCTCTGGCTTATTTGCTACAGGAGCAGATACAACAGTAACCTGTTTAGTATAAAAACGAACTGCTTTATTGCTTTTAGCCTTTGCCTTAACAATATATGTTCCTGTAGCAGCATAGGTATGAATGGTATTCATCTCATCGGATTGGTTCCCATCACCAAAATCCCAGGTAATAGATTCAGAAGGTGCCGTGCCTGTTGCCGTAAAGGCAACCTGGCTTTCGCCGCAATCTACAACCGCTTTAATACTCAAAAGATAAAAGGGCTCAATAAGAAAGTTAGGAAGCCCCACAAAAGTCTGCCCTTCGCCAAGATCAAGTCCGTCTGCTTCAAAATTACATCCTGTACCTTCGGTGTCCGGCCTATTGATGACCGACATCTTTGTAGAAAGATATTTGCTTACCACATATATTTTAGAATCCGGCGCCAGCTTAATAGAGCTCGCCACATCGAGTTTTGCAATCTCAGTTTCGGTTGATGCTACATTATCAGCATCAGCTTTGTATTGGTATAGCGCATTGTCGCTGGTTACGTACAGCAGCTTACTGTTAGCAGAGAATTCTGCGCCGTAGCATCTAGCAGGCGATTTTACCGTAACAGCATTGCTCACAATACCTGTTGCATTATCAAAGTCAAAAAGTTCAACTGCAAGCAGCCCGTTTGCCGAAGCCAGACGTTTTCCATCGGGAGAAACTGCCATCCATCCTGCATAGTGGCCGGATAGTGCATCGCCCTCTATAACAAGGCCTGTATTGCTTATAACCGGACTTGTATTAACGCCCGAGGCTGTAATAAGATAACTGTAAAAAGCATTGCTCCCCCAGTGGTGTGTAGTAACCCAAATATCTTTACCGTTAGCATGGTAAACTGCCGCTACTTTTTCTGACACCGGAGTAACAAGCTGTGCGTTAAAAGCAATAACATCGCCCTTACCATTGTCTGCCGCCATATCAACCTCAGAATAGGTTAGCCCATTTGCACCGCCTTCTTTGTCGGCAGCAAAAATATAGTATCGTGTAGATGATCCCGGTTTAGGAACAATAACCGTTCCCTGTGTACTGGACTGATCGCCCTTTAAGCCGGTGCCGTGTGGCATTTTTTGATTGTTTTTATTCCAAACGTCTATGCCGTTTGTGTAGAATAAAAGCTGGCCGTCTTCATCAGATATTGATGCACTGCCTTCCATGGTAGTCATGGCACTGTTAGTAATTGCTGTAGCCCTTCCGGTGCTAAAATTTAATCCTGCCTTTCGGCCAAAGTTCCAATTGTTGTCCTGCTGACCATAAGTAGTAGCTGCAAAAAAGCAGATTACGCCCAGCAAAAAATTTGCGTGTTTCATTATTTTAGTTTGATGCAGCTGATGTAAAAGTGCACTAACTCTTAGCGCTCTAACTCTTTACACCTCCATGTAGCTGCAGGATGCCATTTAAATAATGCGGTTAATAATGTAAAGCATACACCCCTTACAGTGCAGGCCCAAAGAACGTTTTACAAAACCAACTTACCGGTTATCTTCCGCATTTGCCCTTTGCTAAAACCTTTATTAACTTCTGCCCGTTTTAACCTGAGTTATAAAGGCTGCTAAATCAATTAAAAATCTTAATTCAGAGATTTCATTTTTTTCGATATATAATAATCTGATAATTATCTGGAGACCAATCCGATGCAAAATTATCTATTATTTGAATATCATAGAAACCATTTACGGAATAATTAACGTCTTGGTTTGAAGTTTTTTACACTTTGACGAATTTTAATGCATTTCATCGATTAAAAACAACTAATTTCAGTCAAATTTACGAAAACGTTATAGTAAAATATTACGGTCATTATTTAAAAAATAAATAATTGTAAGATTACATTTACATGTGTAGGTAAACGGGTAAAAAAGTGAGGCGAAAACGACACAATGATCTAGTGTTGTATGGGTAAAAATGAATTAAAAACAAAAAGGCCCGGCATAGTTTCTATGCCGGGCCTTAAAATTTTAGCACACAAAAAACACTAAAATTCAGTTACTTTTAATCAATTTAATCACTCAAAAAAAAATTAATTTTTTTTTATAGATGCATGAAAATAGTTTTGGTTGCGCGCGAAAGTCACAAAATTTCGGTTTAAAAAAAGACCTATTGTTACTTCAAAATCAAAATTTTGCAAGATTTGAAACTTAAAAAACGTCAAATTAGAGCTTGTCATATTTTTTTTCGCTTAAAACCAGCCTGTCAGAACCCTGTTTTTGAAGTAGCAGATAACTGATAATCAGGTTTTCCTTTCACTTTCCTGATCTCTATACTGATTTCAGTAAGGTTTTGCATTTTCCAGTTCATCACGGTAGTGTCATAAACAGGCTTAGTTTTGTCTGCCTTAGCTTTTTCAAGCGCTTTATCACTTACAAAGCAAAAAATATAGTCATCTCCCTTTTTATATTTTTCGAAAGCGTTTTCACTGTTACTATCGCTTTCAAGGGTAAATGAGCTGCCATTGCCTTCAATATAGGTTATATCACCACTTTTGTGGAGCTCCTCCATCTCATTTACAGATGCATTGCGTGCGGTTTTAGCGTCAAGGAGGTAAAAACCCTCACTGTATTTGTTATTGATATTCAGTACAGACTGCTGACAGCCAACGGCCATTAAAAGCAAACACAACAGTGCAGGTTTAAAAAAGTTTTTCATTTATTACAAGTGGTTGATAATTGGTTAAAAAGTGAATTACTGCATTGTTTCAATTTCAAAAGACGGTTTGCCTTTAAGATGGGTGATCCTGATTATTATATAGCTGAAATCTATATTTTCATCGGTAGGAATTGTAACATATTCTGGTTCTGTTCCATTTTCTTTGGCCTTTCTAAGCGCGCTGTCGCTTACAAAGCAAAACACATACCTGTTACCTGCCTTGTACTTTTCAAACGCTGTGCTGCCGCTATCTTTGTCGTCATACGTGTATTCGGTAGTGCTTTGAGAGATACGTCGTATTTCGCCTGCCTTATCAAGCTTTTCTATTTTTTCGGCGGTAATGTTGCGTATTGTTCTGGCATCTATAAGATAAAAGCCTTCTCCCGTACCGTTAGCTATGGTAAGCTGCGTTTGCTGGCAGCCCGTAAGCGTAAGCAGCAGGCAGAAAAGTACTGCCCTGATACAATTTTTCATGAAGTTATGATTGATGGTTCAGGCAAAAATAACAAAAACGCCCAATACAGCTGTCTGTACAAAGCGTTTTGAATAGAAAGAAACTCCACACAATTATATAACACTTTAAAAGTAGTTTACCCTACCTGTAAAGCAAAACTCCCCGATACAGGCCATGTATCGGGGAGCAAACATAAAACAAACAATTAATCTAAAATAATCTGGAAAAGTTTTCCAAACTATGCTTTAACGCCATCCGCCCCCAAGGGCTTTGTATAAGTTGATCACTGCAACATACTGGCGGTATTTGTTATCTATAAGGTTCAGCTGCGTGTTAAGGGCATTATCTTTTGCAGTAAGCACCTCAAGATAGTTTACAAGGCCATACTGTAAAAGCTCATCAGAATAATCTGCTGCCTTAGTAAGCGCATCTGCCTGTTTTTCCCTTATCGTTAATTTTTTAGTTTCGTTGTTATAGTTGGCAAGTGCATCGCTAACCTCTTTGCTGGCGGTCATAAGAGCCTGCTCAAACTTAACAAGCGCCTGCTCATTCTGTGCTTTTGCCACTTCATAACGCGTTCTTATCTGCCTGCCGTTAAACAATGGCTGTGTAAGCCCTGTAACGATATTGGCAAACAATGAGTTGGTATTAATCCAATCGCTAAGCTCAATACTCTGCAAACCACCCGTAGCCGTTATTCTAAGTGACGGATAAAAATTGCTTCTTGCAACATTAGTAAGTTCAAAGGCATTTATAAAACCGTATTCAGCGGCAACAACGTCCGGACGGTTTCTAAGCAATTGTGCCGAAACCCCAAGCTGTAACTGCGGGTTAAGGTTTTGCGCTTCAAAAGTACTGCGCTCCAGTTTTTTGGCCGGTTCGCCAAGCAGCAGGCTTAGTGAGTTCTCTACTAAAACAATGTTATTCTTAGTATCTTCTATAATAAGCTCTGTAGCATACTTTTGCGCCTCTGTCTGCTTAACCCCTACTTCGTTCACATTACCCGCATCTTTAAGCGAAATAATAGCCTCAACACTCTCGTTACGGTTTATAAGTGTCTGCTCTGCAACTTTAAGCTGTGCATCAAGAGAAAGCAGCTGATAGTAATATGACGCGATGTTTGTGATAACCTGCGTTTTTACCAATTGGTTTGCGGCAAGCGTTTGCATATACGATGCGCTTACTGCACGTTTGTTACTGCGTATCTTTCCCCAAATATCTGCTTCCCATGCAAAATTGCCTAAAAGCTGGTATTGGTCAAGATTAGTAGAACCGCCTGTCTGGCTTACAATTCGTCCTATCTGGCTGTTTTTACTCTGCTCAATGTGTGTCCAGTCGGCACCAAGGCTAAGAGTAGGAAAGTATCCTGCCTTACCCTGCTTAAGGTTGGCTTCGGCAGCCACAACATTCTGGATTGCATTCCTGATGTCGTAGTTATTTTGAAGCCCCTTTTTAATATACCCCTGCAAAACAGGATCTGTAAACATTTTTTCCCACGATATATCGGCCATAGAGACCGTATCCTGAGATGCTACTTCTGTCCTGTACAGGTTTTCGGCCTTTATATCGGGCCTTTTGTATTCTTTTGCCGCAAAGCATGACTGGAGTAGTACTCCAGCCACGGCTATTACCGCTATTCTATAGGTTATCTTTGCGATTTTCATGTGTTGTCCCGGTTTTAAGCTTCTTTAATTTCGTGATTTCCCTCCACTTCCGGTGCGCCGGTTATGCGCTCCTGAAGACCCTGGAAGATTACAAACAGGATAGGTATTACGAATACACCAAATATGGTTCCTATTAACATACCTCCTACTGCACCCATACCAATAGATTTATTACCTACTGCACCTACACCGTTAGCCAGTGCCAGTGGCAAAAGACCAAGTATAAAGGCAAATGAGGTCATAAGGATAGGTCGTAAACGTGCTTTTGCACCATCTATCGCTGCATCTACAAGGCTTAGCCCGTGTTTTCGTCGCTGTATGGCAAACTCCACGATAAGAATGGCGTTCTTGGCGAGAAGCCCTATAAGCATGATAAGCGCTACCTGGAAATAAATATTGTTTTCCAGCCCGGCAAGCTTAACAAAGCCAATTGCACCTGCAATACCCACAGGCAGCGATAATAATACCGCTAACGGAAGAATATAACTCTCATACTGCGCACTCAAAAGGAAGTACACAAATATTAAGCTTAACAGGAATACACCTGCCGCCTGGTTACCGGCAATAATCTCCTCACGTGTCATACCTGAGAATTCGTAGGTATAGCTCTTAGGTAAATGCTGTGCCGCTGTTTCCTGAACTGCCTTAATAGCATCTCCCGAACTGAAGCCAGGTTTAGATTTACCATTTACGTTTACCGATTTAAGCATATTAAAACGGGCAACCGCCTCAGGACCATATATTTTCTTGAAATCTACAAACTGGCTTATGGCAACCATCTGTCTATTGGCATTACGCACATAGATCTTGTCTATAGATTTTTCGTCGGCACGCTGGTTAGCCTCTGCCTGAATCATTACACGGTACTGCTTACCAAATTTATTAAAGTCGGTAGTATAAAGACCCCCGTAGTAACCCTGCATCGTGTTAAAGATATCACTTACAGATACGCCTGCATCTTTAGCCCTTTCCACATTAATATCCATTTGGTATTGCGGGAAGCCCGGGTTAAAGTTGGTTATGGCATATTGTATTTCAGGGCGTTTCATAAGTTCACCAAGAAACTCATTACTTACCTTACTTACCGTAGCCCAGTCATCATCACCTGTATCTTCTATCTTAAGCTCAAAACCGTCGGCAGTACCAAAGCCCTGTACACTTGGCGGCGTAAAGAACAGCACTTTTGCATCTTTAAACCCTGCTGTACGGCCAAATAATTCACCTACAATTGCATCTACAGTCTGGTTAGGATCTTTACGTTCTTTCCAGTCTTTAAGCTTAATAATGGTAAAGGCATAAGAACCACCATTTACCCTGTTAAGCAAACTGAAACCTACAACGCTCATCCTTGCATCTACAAGAGGCATAGACTGTAGTATAGAGTCAAGCTGGTTAACTGCCTTTTGTGTTTTTTCAAGGGTTGTTCCCGGAGGCATCGTTAAGTCGGCCATGATGATACCACGGTCTTCATTAGGGATAAATCCTGATGGCGTAGTTACAAAAAGGTAATAGGTAATACCACAGAATAGTGCCAGTGCCCCAACAGTGATCCATTTTCTTTTTGCAAGGCGCTTAAGGGACCCTACATATTTATTGTTCATGGCATCAAAGCCTGTGTTGAATGCCGTAAAGAAACGCTCTTTAAGATTCTTTTTGTGGCCATCGCCGTGATCATCGTGCGGCTTAAGTAACAGTGCACAAAGCGCAGGGCTTAGTGTTAGTGCATTTACCGCAGAGATAAGGATAGATACCGCAAGGGTTATGGCAAACTGCTTGTAGAATACCCCCGACGGACCATTAAGAAAGGATACCGGGATAAATACCGCCGCCATTACCAGCGTAATAGATATAATGGCTCCCTGGATCTCGCTCATGGCAGATAGTGTTGCCACCTTAGCCGATTTTTCGCCTTCGTCAAGCTTGGCGTGCACCGCCTCTACGACGACAATGGCATCATCGACCACGATACCAATCGCAAGGATCATTGCAAACAGCGTAAGCATGTTTATAGAGAACCCAAAGATAGACAGGAAGAAGAACGTACCAATAATTGCAACCGGTACGGCAATTGCCGGAATTAACGTTGACCTGAAATCCTGAAGGAATAAGAAAACCACGATAAATACCAGTATAAATGCCTCTATAAGTGTAGATATTACCTTATGGATAGATGCATCAAGGAATATTTTAGTATCAAAAGGAACTACATAGTCAAGCCCTTCAGGGAAGTTGGCTTTACTCTCTGTTAGGATTGTGTTAACCTGGTCAATAATGTCGTTTGCATTAGATCCCGATGTCTGGAATACCCCGATGGCCACACCATCTTTACCCATTGCAAAGTTTTTCTGGCCGTAGTTAAACGCACCCAGCTCAATTTTTGCAACATCCCTAAGGTGTACAAAGTTGCCGCCGCCGGTAGACTTGATCACGATGTTCTCATAATCCTGCTCCTTGCTTAAACGGCCTTTATATTTAATTACATATTCATATACGCCTTCTGCATTCTCACCAAATTTACCCGGTGCAGCCTCAACATTCTGCTCCTGTAGTGCAGCCTGAATATCGCTTGGCGCAAGGTTAAAAGATGCCATTTTCTCAGGGTCTATCCATATACGCATAGAGTAATCTTTTGCACCAAACACGTTTACCTGCCCTACACCCTTAACACGCTGTAACTTTGGTACAAGGTTAATTTTAGCGTAGTTCTGCACAAACGTTGCATCGTACTCAGGATTTTTAGAGAACAGCGCAAGGAACATAAGCGCACTCGTCTGGCTCTTAAGCGTGGTAACACCCGTTTGTATAACTGCCTGAGGCAGTTTACTCGTAGCACGAGACACCCTGTTTTGCACGTTTACCGCAGCAATATCGGGGTTAACACCAAGTTCAAAGAACACACTGATGTTTGCCGATCCGTCGTTTGCAGCACTCGATGTCATGTAGGTCATTCCCTCAACACCATTGATCTCTTCCTCAAGCGGAATAACAACACTGTTAAGTACCGTCTCGGCGTTAGCTCCTGTGTAGGTAGCCGTAACCTGAACGGTAGGCGGGGCGATTTCCGGGTACTGCTCCACAGGCAATGAAAGCAGACCCAGAACCCCTAATATGGTTATAAGTATCGAAATTACGGTACTCAGTACCGGCCTTTCTATAAAAGTCTTTAGCATTTGTGTTATTTTTTAGTAACGGTTGTAGATGTTTTTTCGGCCGTAGCTGTTGTGTCCTGAGCTGCAGCAGCAGGCGCTTCTTCTTTTACTTGTTGCGGCACTATCGCCATACCGTCTTTAAGTTTAGAAGTACCTTCAACCACGATAACTTCTCCGGCTTCAACACCGCTTTCTATAATAAAGTTAAGGCCTGATGTAGTTTTAACCTGTACGATCTTAGATTTTACAGTGTTATCTTTACCTACAACGTAGATCATTTGTTTACCCTGCATATCAAACACTGCATTTTGAGGCACCTCAATTGCATCTTTAATATTGATAGGAAGTAGCACAGTACCTTTACCGCCGCTTCTTAATATCGCTTCAGGGTTTTTAAATTCTGCCCTTAACTGGCTTGTACCTGTGGCAGCATTAGCAAGTCCCGCAACAGTTGCGATCCTTCCTTTTACTTCATAAGTGCTTCCGTCAACAAGGCGAAGGCTAACCTCTGGTGTGTTTTTGATTTTTTCGGCAAGTGTAGCACCTTTAAATTCCCTGCTGAAGTTTATCATCTGCTTTTCGTTCATGGCAAAATAAGCACGCATTACTTTAGTGTCAGACACTGTTGTAAGTGGCATTTCGCTTGTAGCCGATGCCAGTGTACCTTCTTTATAAGGAAGGCTGCCTATAACACCATCTACCGGAGAGGTAATGGTACCATAGTTAATATTTGCGGCAACACTGCTGTACGACGCTTTTGCCTGGGCAAGTTTTGCCTTAGCCGTTTCCAGCTGAACGTTAGAGATAATCTTGCGGTCTACAAGCGGCTTAAGCCTGTCTACCTCTACCTGTGCAGCGGTAACATTAGCTTTTGCAGCTGCCGCATCCTGGTTAAGTGTTTGCGTTTCCAGCTTAAACAGCAGCTGGCCTTTGCGTACTACCTGGCCTTCATCTACGTATATCTTCTGGATAAAACCGCTTACTTTAGGGCGGATCTCTACATTTTGCTGGCCTTCAAGGTTAGCGGTATATTCTTCATAAACCGTTGCATCTTGTTTTGCTACTGTCTGTACAGGAAAAGGCATTGGCCCGGGAGCAGGAGCCTGCTCTTCTTTCTTACCGCATGACGCTACTAATAATAGGGCAGCTATGGCACCTATAAAAGATCTGTTCTTCATTTTTGTGGACTTGATTTAGTGTTCGTTTTATCGAGAGATGTTTATATTGGGTTATTCTTTTCTATTTCTTTAAAGTCGCTTATACTCTTAAGCACTACCTTTTCCATTTCAAGAAGGTGCTGCTCGTACACCCGTACCATTTCTATATCTGATTTTGACTTAGGGCATGATGATTTATCCCTGAAGGCAGTCATTTTTACAATAAGTTCTTTTTCAAGCTCAATCATTTTAAGGTAGTTCCCAAAACGGTCGCTAAAAGGTGTAGGCTTATAATATTTTTTTCGGTCGCCCGGTAGGGTAAAGTAGCTTATCTTACCCATTTTAAGGAGCAGGTTAAGATTTGTAGACACAGAGCTTTTGCTGGCTCCCATGCGCTCTACAAGTTCGTCAAACGTAGTGGGCTTGCCCTGCGAATCAACAATGAGATTGGCAAATATGCGGGCGCCTAACGGCGGAAGGTGATGTATCGTCTCAAAAAACACACCAAACAGCTCCACCAATTCTTCACGGTCTTTTTCTAAATCTGACATCTAATTTATAAAATTTAACGCAAAGATATAACTTAGTTCGGTTACAACAGAACTAACCGAACCAATATTTTTGTTAAACTTTTGTTAAGAAAAAGCTGGTTATATTACGAAATCGAAATAGTTTTTATCCAAAACAAATAGTGCATTGCCAATATTTCATAGGAGCTTTTGATATTAGGGCACTGCAAATCAAAAAATAAGGCCGCTAAGCGGCCTGTTATCTATTTTGTAAAATTTGAGAAACAATTAACACAGCATGTTCCCTGCTGTTCTCTATAAACCACTTATGGGTTTCCAGTCCGCCGCATACTACGCCGGCTAAAAATAATCCCGTTACATTAGTTTCCATTGTTTCGGGGTTGTATGTTGGTGTACAGCTAAGACCCTCGCCAATGCTTATACCGGCATTGCGTAAAAATTCAAGATCGGGTCGGTAACCTGTAAGCGCCAGAACAAAGTCGGCTTTAATGAGCACCTCTCCATCCGGCGAATTAATTATTACCTCGTTCGCTGTGATCTCTGTAATTTCCGAATAAAAATGCGCCTTGATGCTGCCTTCTGCAATACGGTTTTCAATATCGGGCTTGACCCAGTATTTTACACGGTCGTTAATCTCACCTTTTCTAATAATCATAGTTACATCGGCACCTTTGCGGTAACATTCCAGCGCGGCATCTACCGATGAATTGTTAGCGCCTACAACCACCACTTTCCTGAAAGCATACTCGTGTGCCTCTTTGTAGTAGTGGTGCACATGCGGCAGGTTTTCGCCGGGCACTTCCATATACACGGGGATATCATAAAATCCGGTAGCGATTACCACATTTTTAGATGAATATACAGCCTTAGCCGAAGTCACTTTAAACAATCCATTCTCCTGTTTTTGGATTCCTTCCACCCTCTCAAACAAATGAATGTTGAAACTAAAGTGTTTGTGGATGTTTCGGTAATACTCCAGCGCCTCCTGCCTTCCGGGTTTTGGCGCGATACAGCTAAAAGGCACATTGCCAATCTCCAGTTTTTCGGCAGTAGAGAAAAATGTCATGTACAGCGGATAGTTAAACAGGCTGTTTACCAGAGCACCTTTTTCTATGATAAGATAGTTCAGCCCTTTATTTTGGGCCTCTATAGCACAGGCAAGACCTATTGGCCCACCGCCAATGATTATAAGATCGTAGGTTATTTTTTCCATGAGCTGTAAGGATTATTGCTCAGGTAAGCATTATAGTAGCGTTCGTCGCCTGTAACTTCTTTACCAAGCCACGCAGGCTTTTCAAAGCTTTCATTTTCATCAGCAAGTTCAACTTCAGCAACGGTCAGCCCGGCATTGCCGCCAAAGAATTCATCAACCTCAAAAATATGGCTGCCTACTTTTACCTCGTGGCGTATCTTGTCAATACTGCCTTTTTCGCAAAGGGCAAGCAGCTGTTGGGCATCGGCCACGGTAATTTCTTTCTCCCATTCCATACGGCTGGTACCGCTGTCGTTGCTTTTGCCTTTTATGGTAATAAAGCCCTGATCGCCTTTTGTGCGAACACGCACGGTACGTTCAGGATTAGAATTCAGGTAGCCCTGTGCAATGCGTTTTTGAGTAACAGCCTCATTTTTATAGGCATCGCTAAGCACAAGGAATTTGCGTTCGATCTCAATCATGTTCTTTTGGAAATAACAGCTAAGGTAGGGAATTGTGGAGACATATATGATATCCCCACCCCAACCCTTTCCGAAGGAGAGGGAAAAGCTTCACTTATTGCTGAAACATTAGAATGAAGCTAAGGCATTAAACTTTGTAGCGTCAAGCAAATTACAAGAATCGGCGTTAAGAAGCATTCGCTGTTTGAGTGAAGTGAGTTCGAATGGTTTAGCTGATTCTTGTGATTTGTAGCCTAAGAAGTTATACCCTTGGATTTTTGGTTCTTTTGTTTCAAGACAAAAGAACAAACCCTCTTAACCAAATCCTAAAATCGCCAATCTTTACCGTTTTTCGGGTTATGATTTGTAGTTTTACATTTCATCTCCCTATAAATGCCCATGAAGTTCAGGAAAACTAAAGCACGTATTACTATTGCCCAATTCTTCAAAACTAATTTTGATGAACACAACCTGTGGGAATACAAAGCGCAGGACACCGACCTGCTGGCCGACCTTGTAAATATCATTCGCCCGCGAAACCTAAAGAAACTGGTTGCGGTAGACCTTGGTGAACTTTTGCACGAACTTAAAGGGAATGAAAATTACCGTAAAGGCCTTTCGCTATATCTTAAGGAGATACTCAACAACAAGAAATTCAGTAAAATACTTACCGATGCCGGTATCCTTACCGACGCTGATTTTATATTTGAGGTAAAAAAGCGTCTTTTTGCAAAACTTATCCCGGAACAGCCTGAAAAAGACACTCTTGAATACCTGCTTAACCAGGTGTTCTATCTAAAGACAGATCCTGTGTGGATAAATAAAATTCCGCACCAGCAGATAGAACAGCTGTTTGATCTCTTGAAATTCAACCCTATTTACATAACGGCAAAACCGCGCAGCCCGCTTGCCGAACTGCTGTTTGCCATGAAGGTTATCATTCATCGTATTGTAGGCCGCGCGCTTGAAACCGAAGTGATCAAAATGGTTCCTGAATATGAAAACCTTGAGAGTCCGTTTCTTGCCTTTGAACAAGAGTTTGGCGAGATAACCGAAAGGCTGCTTAACCAAAGTGACAATTACACAAATCCTGATGAGCTGGACTATAAACAGCTTATGCTCCTGCACCGCCAGTGTACCGATTATGTAAATACTGCATTTAAGAATAGTGAGAAATATGGTATCTCGCTTCGTGTAAATCAGAGCCTGCTGCGCATACGCCAGCAGTTGCAGCGACTGCAAACCCTGTTACCGCTATTGATAACAACAACACCCGCCGATGCCAAAAAGAATACTATAGAACTCGCTACAGATCTGGTAGTCTACAACTGCGACAAGACCAATGTGCGAAAACTTATCAATGAGAGCACACAATTGCTGTCGTATGAAGTAACCCAGCATACCGCGAAAACGGGCGAACATTATATTACCAAAGACCGCAAGGAATATTTCACCATGTTTTGGCGCGCATCGGGTGGTGGGGTAATCGTAGGGATACTGTGTATCATTAAAGTATTCCTTTCTAAAATGGACACGAGTATCTTTGGCCATGCCTTCTTCTACAGCCTTAATTATTCGCTCGGCTTTATTGCCATCTATGTAATGGGCTTTACGCTGGCTACAAAACAGCCCGCCATGACTGCATCTGCGCTGATAAGCGCCCTTGAAGCCGACCGTAAGAACAAAAACCTGGCTGACGATAAAAAGCACCAGGCATTCGCCGAATTCTTTGCGAGGGTATTCCGCAGCCAGTTCATAGCGTTTGTGGGTAATGTTGTCATGGCGTTCCCTGTATCGCTATTGGGTATCTACCTGATTGATATTATTTTTGATTATAATCTTGCGCTTACCAAGTGGTACCACCTTATACGCGACCTTAGCCCTATCCATTCGCTAGCCATACTGCATGCAGCGATTGCGGGGGTATTCCTTTTTCTTTCGGGCATTATTGCAGGAGCAGTGGCTAACCGTGATAAATTTCAGCATATTTACTACAGAATACAGGAGCATCCTGTGCTTAAACTCAGCCTGGGTAGGATACGTACCCAGAAACTCGCTAAATTATATGAAAAGAAATGGGCCGGCGTAATCTCAAACTTTTGGTTTGGTGTATTCATGGGAAGTACAGCTTCCATTGGTATCTTCTTAGGGCTTGACCTTGACATACGCCATATTACCTTTGCCAGCGGAAACCTTGCCCTTGGCTTATATGGTGCCAACTGGAATGTGGCCACCGATGCCATTGTTTGGGGTATTGGGGGCATTGGGGTTATTGGGCTGGTCAACTTTTTGGTAAGCTTTGGCCTTTCAATGGGGCTGGCGTTCCGCTCGCGCAATATTCCTATTTCAGAGATGCGCCTTGTAGCGGCATCTATATGGAGGCATTTTAAACGCAAGCCGGGATCGTTCTTTTTTCCCAATTTCAGGGTAAAGAGCAGGGATTAATTGAATTGAAAAGAATCGGGATCTCTTTTTGGAACGCGGATGACGCGGATCTGGGCGGATGAACGCAGATTTATTTTTGCAGCGTCTTTTTATTGCTGTTCCTAAAAACCTTTCTTGCAAATTCAGGTTCTTTACCAAAATTAAGAAGCAGGCCTACTTCACACTGCGTGCTTCTTAAATAATTGATAAGCTGATATTCAAATTCATCAACAATATAATCGCAAGCTTTTAACTCGAGAATTACAACCTGATTTACTACAATATCTGCAAAATAATCGCCTACTTCTATCCCTTTATAATATACGGTTATTCGTTTTTGTACTTCAAGTTCAAAACCCCTTGCCCGTAACTCAAAAAACAATGCATTTTGATATACACGCTCTAAAAAACCATACCCAAGTTCATTATTAAAAATCAAAAAACACCCTTAAAATTTGCCCTGTAAGTTCCTTATGCAGTACTTTATCATCCATTGTTTTGTAAGATTTCGGCTAAACTAAAAAATTTATTGATCAAGTTAATAACCCAAAACAGGAAAATCTGCGACAATACGCCCAGATCCGTGTCGTGCGCGTTCAAATTTGAAATCTGCTGATAAAAATTTTCCTAATTTTGTAAAAACAACTATTCTTCCCAATGAAAAAACATATTTTTCTACTGCTTAGCCTTATTACGGCTGCATTTACCAATGCGCAGGATTTTAGAACCGTTACCTATTTTGCCAATGATACGCTCAAGCTGGAGATGGACATTTTTGTACCAAAGACAAAAAGCAAAGAACAGCGCCTATTGCTGATCCATGTTCATGGCGGAGGATTTTCGGGTGGTGAGCGCAAGTGGGATTACCCTGTTTCAAGGCAGGCCGCTGCCGAAGGATTTGTTGCAGCAAACATAAGCTACACCTTATATATGAAAGGCAAAAATTTTAGCTGCGACGGCATTCTTCCTGAAAAGGTAAAAGCGATACAAATTGCAGCCAACCAGCTTCAGCAGGCAGTTATTTATTTCCTGAAAAACCAAAGCACATATAATATAGATCCTAAAAAAGTATTCATATCCGGCAGCAGCGCCGGTGCCGAAACTGTTTTGCACGCTGCATACTGGGATACTAAAATGATGTCGATGTATCCTGAAAAACTTCCCGCTGACTTTAGATACGCAGGTGTAATATCTGGCGCAGGGGCCATCATGGACCTTAATTTTATTACCCCTAAAAACCTTGTGCCTACAATGTTCTTTCACGGCAGCTGTGATACTACTGTGCCTTATGGTACTGCGGCGCATCATTACTGCCCGGCAAGTTCTTCGGGATGGCTTATGCTTTTCGGGTCCTACTCTATCTACAATCACATCATCGGGCTAAAAGGCAATACAAAACTGATTACTTTTTGTGGCGGCGGACACGAGTACAGCGGCGAGCTTTTTGGCAAAGACCCTAAACCTGTGGCAGAATTTATGACCGGCGTGCTTAAGGGAGAAAAACAACAGTCGCATATTATCGTTGCAACGGGTAAAGAATGTACAAAATACAGTGAGTACGATTTTTGCAGGTAATTGACTTTTAAAAGTAAAAATATAATACAAATAATACAAATATTTAGGTACTTCGGCTGTGTTTTTCAAAAACAACCGTTCACTTAACTTAAACTTAACATTACGAAAAAAGCATCGCTAATCCCTTTAGCCTTGGGGGATTAACAACGTTAACTGCTTCTTAGACAGATTCTAAACAAGCGTTAACAACTAATTAACAGGCATTTTGCATTTATTAATCAGGCATGATTGCTTATATTTGCCTTCCTCAAACAAAACACTTACTATGTACAAGGGTATTTTAGACCTGCATTCGTATTGGGCATTTGCCGTATTAGTTTTATTGCTTCTCGCAGCGCTTAACGCGTTCATAGGCTTATCATCAAAGAGAGCTTTTTTGCCTAAAGACAGGCAGATAGCATTGATGGCGCTTATATTTACGCACCTGCAATTCGTATTTGGATTAGTACTGCTTTTTACAAGTCCTAAGTTTGACGCAGCAAAAGCGCTTGGCATGGGTGGATTGATGAAGAACAGCGAATTAAGGCCTTTGATTTTTGAGCACCCGCTTATCAATCTTATTGCCATAATTCTTATTACCATAGGATGGTCTAAGCACAAAAGAGCTGCCGAGAGCACCACAAAATTTAAGAATATAGGATATTTTTATGCCATAGGTTTAGTACTGCTTTTAAGCAGGATTCCCTGGAGTCAATGGTTAAGCTAACCGCATTTTAAAAGCCTTTTAAAGGCTTTTTGTGTCTAAGGCATATTATTTGTAAAACAACCAAAAAAGAGTATCTATGAAGAATAGTATTATCGTTTTTAGTGTTTCATTAGTAATGCTTATTATCACCGGATTTTCGACCATAAGCACCGAAACCGCTTTAGAAAACCCGGAAACCCAAAAAATTACTGTCGTAAAAGTTTCTGATACAACCGAAACTGCTGCACCGGCAGAAGCCGATAAAAAACCGGCTAAAGCTGCAGAACCTAAACTGACGCTTTATAAAGATAATGTCCTTGCAACCTATTACGCTGATAAATTCAACGGAAGGAAAACAACAAGCGGAGAGCGTTTTCATAACAAAAAGTACACCGCTGCCCACATGAGACTGCCTTTTGGAACAATGGTAAGGGTAACTAACGAAAACAATGGCAAATTTGTAGACGTTAAGGTTAATGACCGCGGGCCGTACAGCAAAAAGCTTGAAATAGATTTAACCAAGACAGCCTTCATGGAAATTGCCTCTAAAAAAGGCTCAGGCAGCTTTAAGGTAAAAATGGAAATCATTGAGCCTGTAACCGAAACAGCCGCTGCCGAATAATGATAAAGCGCATACTTATACTATTACTACTTACAGCCCTTGTGGGCTGTTCGTCGTCTAAAGGGGCTTTCAGCTCGTATGACAAGAGTGCAAAAGCGTCTTATTATGCTAATAAATTTAACGGAAAGAAAACCGCAAGCGGCGAGAAATTCAGCAACAGCAAACTTACTGCCGCCCACAGGAAACTGCCTTTTGGCTCAAAAATAAAAGTAACGAATATTGCTAACGGAAAATCGGTTGTTGTAACCGTAAACGACCGCGGGCCATTTTCAGGTGGCTTTGATATTGATCTCTCCAAAAAAGCATACAAACAAATTGCTGACAAAAAGAGCAAGGGGCACATGTATGTTTCCATTGAAGTAGCGAAATAAGGTACTATTTAGTTTTCAGTTACAGTATGCTGAAGCTCAATACACGATATAAATAATAATGCCGCAGCAATCTGCGGCATTATTATTTTATAGGCAAACAACAACGGTTTGAGTAAAAAAGCTATTTTTATCGCGCAAAAAACAACTACACACTACCATGGAAAAAGAATTTAAGATAACCCGCACCAGCAGGGATATATACGCTAAGCTGCTTAACGATTTCACGCTTGACCAGCTAAACAAAATACCTGACGGATGGAGCAATAATCTTATGTGGCACATTGGCCATATTGTGGTGTCGCAACAGGCATTGGTTTATAAGGGTTCGGGCATCCCTATGCAGATAAGCGACAAACTTATGGCTATGTATATGCGCGGCACTAAACCGGAGCGCGACGTAACGCAGGATGAAGTAGATGAGATAAAAAGCCTATTGTTCTCTACCATTCAAAAAACAGAGGAAGACTACCGTAATGGTATATTCACTACCTACAATGCCCGCAAAAGCGAAATGGGCTTTGACCTGTCTGACACTGAAGATGCCATTGCCTTTAATAACCAGCATGAGGGTATGCACCTGGGCATGGTGATACGGTTAAAGAAATTGGTTTAACCAAATCGGGGACTTTTAAAGTATAGGCTGCCTGTCAGTTTGAGCGAAATGCAATGGAGTCGAAAAATCTCAGAAAACAAATTGGAACTACGGGAGATCCTTCGTTCGTCAGGATGACAATACGTGTACTAACTGCTTACTGCAACTGAATACCGAACACTTTAAGCTCAGAATTCATTTTTTCGCAAAAACTCACCCATAAAATTAAATTTTTCCGATATTTGTGTAATGAATGTACAATGGCAGGGATTGCTTGGCTATTTAAAATTCCTCATCAAGAGAAATCCTGAGTGAGGTGCTTTGCATTGGAGTAAAATCATTCAAGAATAAAACAACAACTATATTATGCCTATATATCATAAAGTGGGTAACATCCCGCAAAAGCGACATACTCAGTTTGAGAAGCCTGATGGAGGACTGTACTACGAGCAGTTGTTTGGTACAGAGGGTTTTCATGGGCATTCATCTTTACTGTACCATGTACACAGGCCTACGCAGGTAAAAGAGATTTTACGCTCTTATTCTGTTGAGCCTAAGATTGCGATAGATAAAAATATCAAATCGCTGCTTTTTAAAGGTTTTGAACTACAGCCTGAAGACGATTTCCTGGATAGCCGAAAAGCTATGCTGGTAAACCGTGACTGTGTCATTGGCCTTGCCGCCCCGAGAAAATCGCTTCGCGAGTATTTCTATAAAAATGCCGATGCCGATGAGATGCTCTTCATCCATAAAGGAACAGGCACGCTTCGCACGTTTATGGGTAACATTCCGTTTGAGTACGGCGATTACCTTATCATTCCGCGCGGCATGATCTATCAGATCGATTTTGATACCGAAGACAACCGCCTTTTTTATGTAGAGTCTATCGCGCCATTCTACACGCCAAAACGCTACAAGAATGCCAGCGGGCAGCACTTAGAGCATTCGCCATTTTGCGAAAGGGACTTTAAACTGCCTACCGAACTTGAAACGCACGATGAGAAGGGCGACTTCCTTATTAAGATCAAGAAAGAAGGCATGATTCATGAGTTTGTATATGCTACGCACCCATTTGACGTTATAGGCTGGGATGGATATAACTTCCCGTACGGCTTTAGCATACACAACTTTGAACCGATAACAGGCAGGGTACACCAGCCGCCACCAGTACACCAAACGTTTGAGACATCTACATTTGTAGTGTGCTCTTTCTGCCCAAGGCTGTACGATTACCACCCAAAGGCTATTCCTGCACCATACAATCACAGTAATATAGACAGTGACGAAGTATTGTACTATGTAGACGGCGACTTTATGAGCCGTAACAACATAGAGCAGGGCCATATAACGCTGCACCCTAAGGGAATTCCGCACGGGCCTGCACCGGGCGCTATGGAACGTAGCATAGGCAAAACAATAACCGAAGAGCTTGCGGTAATGGTAGATACCTTCCGTCCTCTCATGGTTACTGAAATTGCTATGGGACTGGACGATGGCAAGTACTATAAATCCTGGACTGAGTAATATGTTCTTTTGTCTTTACTAGAGAACTTTTTAGAACAAAAATCAAAAAATAATACTTTTTCCGCTGCTGCGGAATCAAAATACACAACATCATGAGTAACGAAATAAAAAACGTTGAATACGGACTGGAAAAAATATTTGAAGGTGCACAGGATTTCCTCCCGTTAATGGGTACAGACTATGTAGAACTTATAGTGGGTAACGCTAAACAGGCGGCTCATTTTTATAAAACAGCTTTCGGTTTCCAGTCTTTGGCGTATGCCGGATTAGAAACAGGACTAAGAGACAGAACGTCTTATGTTCTTGTTCAGGATAAAATTCGTATCGTTTTAACTTCTCCGCTTACAGCAGATTCTCCGCTTAATGACCACCTTGCAACACATGGTGACGGTGTAAGGGTAGCTGCACTTTGGGTAGAAGATGCACGTAAATCTTTTGAAGAAACGACAAAGCGCGGTGCTAAACCATTTATGGAGCCAACAGTTGAGACTGATGAATTTGGCGAAGTAGTACGTGCAGGTATCTACACTTATGGTGAAACAATACACATGTTTGTAGAGCGTAAAAACTACAACGGTGTATTTTTACCTGGCTTCAGGGAGTGGAAATCAGATTACAATCCGGCACCAACAGGCCTTAAATATGTAGACCACATGGTAGGTAACGTGGGCTGGAACGAAATGAATATATGGGTTAAATGGTATGAAGATGTAATGGGCTTTGTTAACTTCCTTTCATTTGATGACAAACAGATAAATACCGAGTACTCTGCATTGATGAGTAAAGTAATGAGTAACGGTAACGGAAGGATTAAATTCCCTATAAACGAACCGGCTGAAGGAAAGAAAAAATCACAGATTGAAGAATATCTTGACTTTAACGGCGGACCTGGTATTCAGCACGTGGCTATTGCTACAGATGATATCATCAAAACGGTATCTGACCTTAAAGCGCGTGGCGTAGAATTCCTTTCTGCACCGCCACAAGCGTACTATGATGCAGTACCTGGACGTCTTGGTGCTCACAAAGATGCTTTTAAAGAAGACATCAAAGAAATACAGAAACTCGCTATCATGGTTGATGCTGATGAGGAAGGATATTTGCTACAGATATTTACCAAACCGCTTCAGGATCGCCCAACGCTATTCTTTGAAATTATACAGAGAATGGGTGCAAGAGGTTTTGGTGCAGGTAACTTTAAAGCATTGTTTGAGTCTATTGAGCGTGAGCAGGAGTTAAGGGGTACGTTATAAAAACACCTATTTTTTAAAGATATTTCAACAACAGACCAATTTAGACTATGTTTTTTAAGGATTATGTGTTAAAGTGAAAATTTAACAAACAAATTTGCATTTAAACTAACTACCTTTGCACTCGCAAAAAAGGGGGGACTCACAACATCCTCTTTTAGCAAAGTAAATTTTTCATAATTTATAGTTTTTTGGTTGGTTAATAGCATAAAAACCCGGTCATTGTTTGACTGGGTTTTTTTGTTTTCTTACTTTTGGAACAGAAATTGCATTTATTGGCTCTAAATACCAACAAAAAAATTAATTATGAAGAAATTGATTGCATTTTTATTGCTTTTTACTGCTTCAAATGCTTTTTCGCAAAGCGCCTTTAACGTAGGGGAAAACTTTAAATTCAGGATACATTATGGTGTCGTGAACGCAGGGTATGCCACGCTTGAAGTGAAGGAGGGGACAAAAGACAACAAAAAAGTGTACCATGTTGTGGGGAATGGTTATACAACCGGAATGACGAAATTCTTTTTTAAGGTAAACGATACTTACGAAAGCTATTTTGATAAGGCTACTATTAAACCCTATCAGGCTGTCAGGAAGATAGACGAGGGCGGCTACACCAAAAACCAGGAAGCATTCTTTAACCAGGACAGGAACACGGTAACTGTAAAAGATTATAAAAAGAAAACCGAAAAAACACTTACCACATCTGAAAACGTTCAGGACGTTATGTCTACCTTTTATTATCTGAGGAACCACCCAAAAATTGAAACAATGAAAGTGGGCGAATCAGTTACTGTAGATATGTTTTTTGACGATGAAATATTAAAATTTAAGCTGAAATTCATTGGCAGGGAGGATTTAAAAACTAAATTTGGGACTATTTCAACAATGATATTCAGGCCGCTGGTTTTAGCCGGCCGTGTATTTAAGGAAGAAGAGAGTTTAACCGTATGGATTTCAGACGATAACAACAGGGTTCCGCTGCGAATAAAAGCAAATTTAGCAGTAGGCTCGCTTAAAGCCGACCTTGAAGAATATAAAGGACTTGCGAGTCCGTTAAAGATTAAAGCGAAGTAAGAAAATGGAGATTACATCCCCTATACAGGAAAAAATAGAGCAGCTTAATGAAAAATTTGCTGCCATAAACCAAAAAACAGAAACACATCTTGAAGGGCTATTATGGTCTAAGCCTATAACCTATTGGGATTACATACAAACTGATGCACTGCTTAACCTGCAGATACAGCGCACTACCCTGCCTGACGAGATGGTATTTATCATGTACCACCAGGTTAACGAACTGCTGTTTAAAATGATACTTTGGGAAGTGGAGCAGCTTTGCCACAATGAAGCACCCACTACCCCATTCTTTACCGAAAGATTAATGCGCATAAGCCGCTATTTTGACATGCTTACTACATCGTTTGATATTATGGGCGATGGCATGGAGGTAGAGCAGTACATGAAGTTCCGTAACACGCTTACTCCTGCAAGTGGTTTCCAGAGCGCACAGTACAGGCTTATTGAGTTTGCCTCTACAGATCTTATCAATCTGATAGATTACCGTTTCCGTGCTACTATAGACCGTAACACCCCTTATGAGCACGCACTGGAGCACCTGTATTGGCAGGCTGCCGGAAAAGACCACAAAACCGGTCAGAAATCGTACCTGCTTAATGCGTTTGAAGACAAATACAAAGGGGAGTTCCTGCGCTGGATGGAAAAATACAATACCATTAACATCTGGCAAAAGTTTAAACAGCTGCCACAGGAAAGCCAGCAGGATGCAATGCTTATTAAGGCAATGCGCCATTATGACTATACTGTAAACGTTACATGGGTTATGGGCCACCTTAACGCTGCCCGCAAATACATAGAGAGCCAGGACGGCCCGCAGGAAGCTACCGGCGGAAGCGACTGGAAAAAGTACATGCACCCTAAATACCAAAGGAGGATATTTTTCCCGGAACTATGGTCTGAAGAAGAATTGAGAACCTGGGGCGAGAATGTATAACCAATAAAGAGCACTACACACATTGAAATACCTAACCGTCATACTATTACTGTTTACCTTAATTGCCTGTAAAAAAGAGGAAGATACCGCAAAACCCAAACAAGCTGCCGTTAAAAAAGACCCTATCGTAAAAGAATTTGGCTTTACGCTAAATGACTTTAAAGTGGTTAACGACACTATTGAGAACGGTGACACCTTTGGAAAATTACTGAGCGAAGAGGGGTATGATGCAGCTGCAATACACAAGATTACCGAAAATATCAAAGACTCTTTTGACCTGCGCGACATCCGTGTAGGCAAAGCATTTACAATGCTTAAGCAAAAAGCTGCGCCAAACAAACTTCAGGTGTTTGTGTACCAGCCCGATGCTACCAGCTATTATGTGGTAGATGTTCGCGATTCTATAGCTAAAGCCTACAAAAAAGTAAGGCCAATGACCATTAAGCGCAGGCTTATTTGTGCCGAGATTGAAGGTTCATTATCAGAAACATTATCTAACGCGGGGGCTACTCCTGCACTGGCACACGAACTGTCTGAAGTGTATGCCTGGTCTATTGACTTCTTTAAAATCCAGAAAGGCGACAAATTTGCTGTTGCCGTAAATGAACGATACATAGACGGCACACAGTATGCCGGACTGGAAAGCATAGAATCGTCTTACTTTGAATACAAAGGCAAGCGTATTTATGCCTTCCCTTTTAAAAAAGATCCAAATGCCCGAAAAGTTGATTATTATGACGAAGAAGGAAAAGTGCTTAAGAGCATGTTCCTTAAAGCGCCACTTAAATTCAGCCGTATAAGTTCAAGGTTCTCACCAAGGCGTTTTCACCCGGTGCAAGGCCGATGGAAAGCCCACAACGGCACCGATTATGCTGCGCCTACAGGCACACCCATCATGACTACTGCTAACGGTGTTGTAGAACGCACAGGTTACACCGCTGGTAACGGTAACTTTGTTAAAGTAAGGCACAACGGGCAATACTCTACCCAATACCTGCACATGAGTAAAATATTGGTTAGAAACGGCCAGAGGGTATCTCAGGGCGACGTTATAGGTAAAGTAGGCAGTACCGGCCTCGCTACAGGGCCGCACGTATGTTACCGTTTCTGGAAAAACGGTGTTCAGGTAGATGCGCTCCGCATGAAGCTGCCAAGTTCTGAACCTATGAACGCTAAAGAAAAACCACGCTACATGGAGTATATCACTCCGCTTAAAAAAGAGCTGGACAGTATATCAGACATCAAATTCTCAAAATAAAATTCACATTACAATGGCACTAGAAAACATCAATCCGTCCGGTACTGCCGCCTGGCAAGAACTTACCCGGCATTATAACGAAATGCAGGGCGCATCAATGGCAGCATTGTTTGCTGCTGATAAAGAAAGGACGGCAAAATTCAACATACAATGGAACGATTTTATAGTTGACTATTCCAAGAATATCATATCTGCAAAAACATTGCAGCTGCTTCAGGACCTTGCGCAACAGGCAGGCCTTAAAGGAGCGATTGATGCATACTTTGGCGGAGATACCATAAACCGTACCGAAGGCAGGGCTGTATTGCATACTGCACTTCGAGCGCCTCAAAACGCCGACATAAAAGTTGACGGTGTTAATGTACTGCCGGAGATCTATTCGGTTAAAAATAAGATGAAACAGTTTTGTGATGCTATCATCGGCGGAAACAAAAAGGGATATACAGGCAAAGCATTTACCGATGTGGTAAACATAGGTATCGGCGGGTCAGACCTTGGCCCCGCCATGGTCGTAGAATCGCTTAAATTTTACAAGAACCAGCTTAATGTCAGGTTTATATCTAACGTAGATGGCGACCACGTTATGGAAAGCCTTAAAGGGCTTGACCCTGAAACTACGCTGTTTGTAATTGCCTCTAAAACATTTACCACACAGGAAACACTTACCAATGCCGAAACAGCGAGGGACTGGTTCCTTAAAACCGCTAAGCAGGAAGATGTGGCAAAACACTTTGTGGCCGTATCTACAAACATCCAGAAGGTTACTGAATTTGGTATCGCAGAAGACAACATTTTCCCGATGTGGGACTGGGTTGGCGGACGCTTCTCCCTTTGGAGTGCTGTAGGGCTTACAATTGCACTTGCAGTAGGTTTTGAAAACTTTGACAGCCTGCTTACGGGTGCAAACAAAATGGACGACCATTTTCGTACTGCGCCGCATGAAGAAAACATTCCGGTAGTACTGGCATTGCTTAGCATTTGGTACAACAACTTTTTTGGTGCCGAAAGCGAAGCATTGATCCCTTATACACAATACCTGCAAAAACTGGCTCCATACCTGCAACAGGGTATTATGGAGAGTAACGGTAAGAGCATAGGCCGTGACGGCAAACCTGTAAATTACCAAACAGGAACTATCATTTGGGGTGAGCCGGGAACAAACTCACAGCACGCTTTCTTCCAGCTGATACACCAGGGTACAAAACTTATCCCAACCGATTTTATTGGGTTTATAGAGCCGCTACACGGCAATAAAGACCACCATGATAAGCTTATGTCTAACTTTTTTGCGCAAACAGAGGCTTTACTTAACGGTAAGACCGAAGCACAGGTACAGGCGGAGTTTGACAAAGCGGGCGTAGCAGCAGATAAGGCTGACTACCTTCGTCCGTTCAAGGTATTTGCAGGTAACAAGCCTACTAATACGCTTTTAATCAAAAAGCTAACTCCTGAGACACTAGGATCGCTTATCGCATTATACGAACATAAAATATTTGTACAGGGCGTTATCTGGAATATCTTCAGTTACGACCAGTGGGGTGTAGAGCTTGGCAAGCAATTGGCTAACTCTATCCTTGATGAGATAAACTCTAAAACTGTAAAAACACACGACAGTTCTACGACTTTCTTACTTGAGAAATTCTTAGGCAAATAGTTAACGGTTTTCTGTTGATAGCATAAACCCCGTAGAGTGATCTTCGGGGTTTATTTTTGCGCTAAAGGCGAGGCTGGAACATTGTGTTAATAAAAACATAATCATTAGTAGTGGGTATATAGGCTTGTTACCGAATTATTTAAATTTGGCGAAAGTTTTGCTAAAAGTAGGGTAACCAGCGTTTTGACTGTTATTAACCTACCTGCAAAGCAGTTATTTTAAATAATCAACCAACCAAAATCTAATCTATGAAAAAAATTATTTATGCTTCTGCCCTGTTTGCGGCGTTTATGCTGACAGGCTGTTCTGACGACGACAGCGACAACAATACTAACACCGACAGCTATTACACTATCATAAACAATGGTAACGGCGGCGTTACTAAAATTACCGATGCTAATGATGCAGACCTGCTTGAAATAGCACAGGCTATACCGTCGGTATCGGGAGAGCAATACCCTGCTTACACTCCGGTATTGTTTTTCTTTAATGACAAGATCCTTTTATCATCGATAAACGAAAATACATTTGTGGTAAAAGAAAACGGAAAGCAGGTTACAGGAACAATATCTGTAAACGAAGCTGCTAACGGCTATGCTATCCTGACCTTTACACCAAAAACTGTTTTTAAAGGCGGCTCAGAAATTTCGGTAAAGCTTACTACAGGATTGCAGGATGACGGCGGCCAGTCGTTAATGAGTGACGCAGAGTTTCAGTATACCACTTTTGCTGAACCTGCCGGAGACCTTACGGGCAACAGCGGTTTTGAGAATGGCACTAACGGCCTGGTATTTATAGGCGATGGCAATGTACTTACTGGCCCTCAGGGATGTCTTAGTCCGTTTGACGGTAATTCTTTTGGCGCAATTACATCAGGCAATCAGCTTATATCGGCTAATGATGCCATAGGCGGCACATCGAGTGCGCTTATCATGGGTCCGTTTGACGGCGCTGCTTCTTCGCTGTCATTCAATTACAATTTTCTTTCTGCCGAATTCCTTGAATATGTAGGCAGCGAATATGACGACTCGTTCATGGCGGTAGTTGTTGGCCAAAATGGTGCGCATGCCGAATTTGTAACGAGCGTTAATATCATTGGGCAGAATGTTACCCAATGCAATGGCTTCCCTGGCATGCCGGATGAAGGCGACGAATATGCCGGATTTACCGGATGGACAAGCAAACAGATCAATTTTGGCAACATAACAGGCCCTGTCTATGTAATATTTATTGCAACAGATGTGGCTGACACTATCTATTCTACTGTTGTGGGCATAGATAACGTTACTGTAAATTAGCATCCAACGACCTTTTATATTATAAATCCCCGAAGGATATCCTTTGGGGATTTATGCATTTTGCAATCCCGCAGCATTGCAAAATTTAGTATAATTTTTGTAGTATTTTGTAATTAAACTTTTAAAATAAACAATATCTTTACAGATGATAATCTGATTTACAGAGAGATATTTTACCCTTTACAAATCCCCCTTTTTTTTGCATTGAATATAAACGGGCCGATTTATAAACAGTATCTACTATTTTTTTGAAGGTCTCGTAACTTGTGGGGATATGGATGCTACATTGTTTTATAAAAATATTTTTCTTGCCGAAGATGATGAGGACGACACTTACATCTTTGAGCAGGCACTCGAAGAACTTTATAGCGAAGTCAGGTTAACCGCAAGTGAAAACGGCAAACAGCTGATGGACCTGTTAGGCAGGCCGCCTGTTCCTCCACCCGATATTATTTTTCTTGACCTCAACATGCCATTAAAAAATGGCTACGAATGCCTGCAGGAAATAAGAAATGGTGAGCAGCATAACGTACCTGTTATAGTACTTACCACTACCGGCAGTGAAGAAGATATAGAGAAAGTATATAAGCTTGGCGCAACTCACTTTATCGTTAAGCCAAACAATTTTCCTGAACTTAAAAAGGTACTTAAAAAAGTACTTTCCTTAAACTGGAATGGCATTTTACAGCAAACGAAAAGAGAGCAGTTTGTGATATCTGCATAACTTTTTAAACTATTGGCTAGTATTTTTTTATTGATTATTATTGTGAAATAATCAACCTCACTAACCATGAAAAAACTACTACTATTATTTCTTTTTTGCCCTTTGGCGGCACTTGCGGAATTTTATCCCGGAACAATTACCATGAACGACGGAACTGTAAAGACCGGATTTGTAGAAATTCCCGGAACTGCGGATAAAAACAAAGTTGCATTCAGAGCCGATAAAAAAGGCAGCACAGAAAAATTCAGTATTGAAGATGTAAAGATGTTTACCGTTACCCTTAAAAAGAACGAAGAAGCCACTTACTATGCGCTTAAACTTGCTAATATCAAAACATTCAAGAAGGAATACAAGGTTGACAAAGATAAGTCGTGGGTAAGAATGATTGTACCCGGTAAGGTGAATATTGTAGCTGCATATTTTTATTCGGGTGCGGTAATGGGCGCAGTAGCCAGTACAGCATCATCCGGCTATGGATACTTTTTCTGGAGGCCTGAAAACGATTATTGCACTTACTTTCACTCAGACGTTAGCAGCGGATTAAGTGTAACCATAGGCGCATTCAAGACTCTTAAAAAATTTGTGGAAATTAATTTTGAGCAGGACTGCCCACAGCTTGCTGAACTTTTGGTAAAAGACGACATCAAAAAGAATGGACTTAAAAGAATAGTAGAACTCTATGAAAAGAACTGTGGCAAATAAACTGATAACGGCCCTAAATAGGGCCGTTTATTTTTAAGAATGTGAAAATTGCTGTAATTATGCCCTTAAAAATGCAGGGGTAATTATTTTCCATTATTTTTGCGGGTAAAATTTTAAAAGAATGTCCTTAAAGAAAGCCTATCTTATAGTTATCCTTGTACTGTTAGTAGACCAGATATCTAAAATATACATCAAGACACACTTTATGCTCGAGGAAAAGGTGCCCGTATTCAGCTGGTTCCAGATCTATTTCATAGAGAACGAAGGTATGGCATGGGGAGCGCAGATTCCGGGTACTTACGGAAAGCTTTTCCTTACCCTTTTCAGGCTGGTAGCGGTTTGCGGTATTGGATGGTGGCTTAACGATGCCGTTAAGAAACATCAGTCTAAATTTCTTATCGTGTCTATCGCGCTTATACTTGCAGGAGCCTTTGGGAATATAATCGATTCTGTTTTTTACGGACTTATCTTTGACCACAGCCACGGGCAGGTAGCAACCCTGTTTTCAGACAAGCCTTACGGCACGGTGCTTCATGGTAAAGTAGTAGACATGCTTTACTTTCCAATCATTAAAAATGCACACTTCCCATCATGGATACCGGGTATAGGCGGTAAAGAATTCTCATTCTTCAACGCTATCTTTAACGTAGCCGATGCTGCCATATCTATTGCAGTAGGCATCCTTATCGTTTTCAATAAAAAGGCATTCGCTAAAAGTTAATGAATCTGACTATTTGTTGATTTGGTAATTCGGAACTTTTGTATTGAACAAATAATCAAATAAACGAATACACTTTCTCAGGTGTTACGCAGTAATCTAATGGTACATCGGTGTCATTGGTATCTATTAGTTTTTCTGTGACTTCAAAAAAGGACAGACCTATCTTTATAACATTTGGCTTGCATTCACTTAAAAAGCGATCGTAAAAGCCTTTCCCATAACCCACGCGCTGTCCTTTGGCATCAAAAGCAAGCAGGGGAATAAAAACCACATCCATTTTATCAGAAGGCACTTCTATTCCATCTACCGGCTCAGGTATACCGTATTGACTTATTACAAGCCGTGTATTATCGGTTAGGAGAGAGTGTATCATTCGGCGTGTCTCAAAGTCAGAGCGCGATACAATGACCTCCTTATCTTTTCCTGCAAGTATATTCAGTATGAAATCGGTGTGCACCTCACGCTGCTCTTCCATAGTGAGAAACAAGTGAAAATAAATATTGTTCCAGATATCCATCGTCAACAGTCTGTTGGCAATGGCAAGGCTTTTATCCTCAATCTCTTCTACAGACAATCCCTGACGAAGATTTTTATAATGTAAACGGAGGTCTTTTTTTTGCATTGTTTATTTGGTAATTTGTGGATTTGGTTGTGTAGCTACGAATTACCGAATATCCACATCAACAAATCCCCTTAAATTAAAACCTGTAGCTCTGCGAGATATGAAAAATCGCATCGCCCTGGTATACAATAGGCGCATCGTTAGCATTAATGATATAGCCGCTGTTAGGCGCTTTTACTTTATTCTCAACTTTGCCAAAAGGGTCGGTTATCAGTGCAATTATATCGCCTTTGGTCACAAAATCGCCTGCCGCCGCCCTGTGCTGGAATAATCCCGAAACACGGGCACGAACCCACCCCGACTTATCAATGTAAATGGAATTGTTGTTAGCAACAGGTGCTTTTCGCTGCGGATTGAGCATATCAAAATGCTGAAGGAAACGCTTGGCGCCCTGTATGCCCTCCTGAGAAATGTCGTTGTTTATATCTAACGATTTTCCGCCTTCAAACAGCAGCATCTTAACACCCAGCTTAGTACAGGCATTCCTGAAAGATCCCGGAATGTTCTTACTGTAAAGCGTAAATGGCGCATTAAAAACATCTGACAGTTCTTTCAGTTCGGCGTTATTAGGAACGATGCGTATCTGCGGTGCGTTAAAGCGGCTGGCTCCCCCGGCATGAAAATCAACACAATAGTCTACATTAGGGATCACCTCTTTAAGGAGATAGTAAGCAAACCTGCTGGCAAGCGACCCGTTCTTACTACCGGGAAAAACGCGGTTAAGGTCGCGACCATCCGGAAACTCGCGGCTCTGGTTTACAAACCCAAAAATATTCACGACAGGTATGCAGATGATAGTGCCGCGCTTGGGCTTGTTTATCTTTCGTACAATGATCTGGCGCACGATCTCAATGCCGTTTATCTCATCTCCGTGAAGCCCGGCACTAAACAGCACCGTAGGCCCCGGAATCTTTGAACGCTCTACGATTATGGGAATCTTAAGTTTAGTCATGGTATGCAGGCGGGCAATTTCCATGGTTATGGTTTTGCTTTCGCCGGGTAAAACTTCTTCGCCAAGTATCGTGATTGTCTTATTTATCGCCATAGAATATTGTGAAAGGATAAAAGTAACAAAATTAGTGTTCAGTTTACAGTGGCAGTTTGCAGTTTTTCCTCACCCCAACCCCTCTCCAAAGGAGAGGGGAGAGAACTGACGAAGAAAAGGAGAGAGGTTAAAGTGAACGCTTATACCAGCCGGAAAGAAACCCATGAGTGAAGCTAAGGCCTTAAACTTTGTGGCGTTAAGCAAATTATGTGCGTCAGCGTTAAGAAGCGTTCGCTGTTTGAGCGAAGCGAGTTCGAATGGTTTAGCTGCACATAATTTGTAGCCTAAGAAGTTGTAGCCTTGAATTTTTGATTCTTTTGTTTCAAGACAAAAGAATATAAATTAACACAACACTCACACCTTTCTCGCGTTAAACATTACTGATTTGTTTTTAACTTTGCAACATGCGTACTCCTCTTGAACTCCAGATACAAACCCTGCCCGACAACCCGGGTGTTTACCAGTATTTTGACAAAGACGATAAGCTCCTGTATGTAGGTAAGGCAAAGAACCTTAAAAAAAGGGTAATGTCTTACTTTAACAAGGTGCACGATACCGGGCGTACTAACGTGATGGTTAAAAAAATAGCATCTGTTAAGCACATCGTTGTACCTACCGAGAGCGAAGCATTACTGCTTGAAAACAACCTCATCAAAAAACTTCAGCCGCGATATAATATCATGCTGAAGGATGACAAGACATACCCGTGGATATGCATTAAGCGCGAACCTTTTTCAAGAGTATTCTCTACCCGAAAAGTGATAAAAGACGGATCGGAATACTTTGGGCCCTACACCAGCTTTAAGACAGTACACACGCTGCTTGACCTTATCAAGGAGCTGTACCCGCTGCGCACGTGCAATTACGACCTTACAGAAACCAATATACGCACCGGCAAATACAAGGTGTGCCTGGAATATCATTTGGGCAACTGCAAGGGACCATGTGAAGGCCACGAACCGTTAGCCGTGTACCAGGACCATGTAGAAGCAATCAGGCAGATACTTAAGGGCAACTTTAAAGAATCTTTAAAAGATTTCCGTAAGCTGATGCAGGAACTTGCCATGGATATGCGTTTTGAAGAAGCCCAAAAAATAAAGGAAAAAATAGGGGTACTGGAGAATTATCAGGCAAAAAGCACTGTTTTCAACCCTAAAATATCTAACCTTGATGTGTTCACCATAATTTCTGACGAAAGCATGGCGTATGTAAACTACATCCAGGTATCGCATGGCGCCATAATACGCAGCCATACGATGGAAATAAAGAAAAAGCTGGACGAACCCAACGAAGAGATACTGGAACTTGCCGTAGTAGAGCTACGGGAGCGTTTCCACCTTCAGTCGAAGGAAATTCTTGTACCCTTCCCTATTAGCGTTGGCGAAAACATAACGGTTACCGTGCCTAAGCTGGGCGATAAGAAAATGATACTGGACCTGTCTGAACGAAACGCGCGTTTTTTCAGGATGGACCAGCTGAAACAAATCAAGATCGTTGACCCTGATCGCCATACCAACCGAATCATGGCACAGATGAAAGCCGACCTTCGCCTGCCTGAAGAACCACGCCACATAGAATGCTTTGATAACTCTAACATTCAGGGAACCAATCCGGTTTCTGCCTGCGTGGTGTTTAAAGATGGCAAGGCGAGCAAAAAAGACTATCGCCACTTTAACATTAAAACGGTTGTTGGCCCTGACGATTTTGCCTCTATGGAAGAAGTTGTTTTTCGCCGTTACCGCAGGCTGCTGGACGAAAATGAACCCTTACCGCAGCTTATTATAATAGATGGGGGCAAGGGACAGCTATCGTCAGCATTAAAAAGTCTGGATGCCTTGGGGTTACGTGGTAAAATTACTATCTTGGGCATTGCAAAAAGACTGGAGGAAATCTTCTATCCGGGCGACTCTGTGCCGCTGTATCTGGACAAAAAATCAGAAACCCTGAAAATAATCCAGCAGCTGCGTAATGAAGCCCACCGTTTTGGCATCACCTTCCACCGCGATAAGCGAAGCAAGAGTGCGCTGCAAACATCTGTAGAGACTATTCCGGGTATAGGCGAGAAGACCATGGTAACGCTGCTTAAGCATTTTAAATCGGTTAAGCGCATGGCCGCTGCTCCTGAAGAAGAGATCGCTAAAGTAGTAGGCCCGTCTAAAGCAAAAAAGATTACTGAATTCTATCAAGAAAAGACTAAATAACCCATGAAAAAACTGGTTCTCCTGCTGCTGGCGCTGTCCTTTTTTAGTTCTGTAACGGGGCAGGAGAAAAAGCATAAGCCTAAAGTAGGCGTTGTGCTGAGCGGAGGCGGTGCAAAAGGGCTGGCACACATAGGCGTGCTAAAGGTGCTTGAAGAGGCCGGTGTTGAGATTTCGTACATAGGTGGAACGAGCATGGGCGCTATCGTGGGCGGTTTGTATGCTTCAGGATATTCTGCTAAACAGCTGGATTCCATTTTTACTACGCTCGATGCCGATGCCCTGCTGCGCGACTTTACGCCAAGAGGTTCTAAAAACTTTTTTGAAAGGAGAAACGATGAAATTTATGCATTGTCGCTTCCGTTCAAAAATTTTAAGATAGGCTTTCCTAATGCTTTTTCTAAAGGTTTATACAACTACAACACCATAAACAGGCTAACCGACCACGTGCGCCATGTACGTGAATTTGACAGCCTGCCTATTCCCTTTGTATGTATCGCTACCGATATTGAAACCGGTAAAGAGGTAGTATTGCGCAAAGGCGTACTGCCGGACGCCATACTTGCCAGCGGCGCATTCCCATCGTTATACTCTCCTGTAGAAATAGACGACAGGCTGCTTATTGACGGCGGTGTAACCAACAATTACCCCATTGAAGAGGTGAAGGCAATGGGTGCCGATATCATCATTGGGGTAGATGTGCAGGATCCGCTGCGTACGCGCGACCAGATTAAAGGGGCTACAGGCGTGCTGTTGCAGATCAACAACTACCAGATGATCCAGAAGATGGAGACCAAAAGCAAAGCCACCGACATTTACATAAAACCCGATATTAAAGGCTTTACGGTTATTTCTTTTGATGAAGGCAGGGCGATAATCGACAAGGGAGAAGAATCTGCAATGGCAATTATAGAGCAGCTGGTGCCGCTTGGCGTGGGGCATCCTGTACACCGGGAAGCTATCATCTGTAAAGATTCCATTTGTATCGATCAGATCAAGATAAGCGGGCTGCACAACTATACGCGTTCGTATGTTATTGGTAAGCTTAATTTTAAGCCCGGCTCTAAAATAAGCTACTCAAAACTAAACGACGGTATTACCAGCCTTAACGCCACGCAAAACTTCACAGCCATATCGTATAATTTTAAGAAAGATACCGATGGCGAGTCGCTACGACTAAACGTTACCGAAAATCCCATAAACCGTTACATAAAATTCGGGCTTCATTATGACGGGCTGTATAAAAGTGCCCTGTTAGTTAACTATACCCATAAAAACCTTTTGCGCCGCAACGATGTAGCTTCTGTTGATGCCATGCTGGGCGACAACTTCCGGTACAACCTTGATTATTACATAGACAACGGCTTTTACCTGAGTTACGGGCTGCACTCTTACTTTAGCCAGTTTAACCGAAATGTTTCTCAGGAATATGGTGCACAAAGCAGCCTTAGCCGCCTCTTTGACGGCGATGCTGCTAATATTGATTTTACCGACTGGACGAACCAGATCTATGTGCAGACTATCTTTGCAAAGCGCTTCATGGCAGGCGGAGGTATTGAGTATAAGCACATAAAGGTAAAATCGGAGACCACAAATGTGAGCCCTATATTTGACAACAGCGACTATCTTTCGGTATATGGCTACCTGAAATTCGATTCGTATGATGATAAATACTTTCCGTCAGAAGGATGGTTCTTTTCCGGAGAAGGCAAATCATACCTTTTATCATCTGATTATACCGGAGGTTTTAACCGTTTCAGTATCATAAAAGGCGAACTTTCTACCGCAAAAACGCTGTTTAAGAATGTAAATGCCAAGGCGCAGGCCGAAATGGGCTTTGCCCTGGGTGATGAAAGCATCTCTACTTTCGATTTTATTTTAGGTGGTTATGGCTATAACATGACCAATAACTTCCGCCATTTTTATGGTTATGATTTTCTGAGCATTGCCGGAAACAGCTACATAAAGGGCGCGCTTACGCTAGACTGGGAATTCTATAAAAAGAACCACCTTAACTTTACCGCAAACTATGCTAATGTAGGGCATAATCTTTTTGATGAAGGCAAAATGTTCTCGCTGCCAACCTTTAGCGGCTATGCTTTTGGCTACGGTATGGAAACCATCATCGGCCCTGTAGAAGTAAAGCACAGCTGGAGTCCTGATACCGGAGAGCATTATACGTGGGTAAGCGTAGGGTTCTGGTTTTAATTTTCGGTTATTTGGCGCTTCATCTGTATCAAATCGGTACGCTTATGCTGTTCTAAATAACCAAATCCACAACTACACAAATCTACATCCTGAAGTAAACATAAAAATGAATAACCAAATTTTTGTGGGCGCTTCTTACAAATAACTGCGCCATCAAACATCTATAAACACATTAAACAGACATTTTTCGTTAAAAACTTCATAATTTTTATAAAAACCCTATATTTGGGACTTCAAAATTAAAATGTAACGTATGTCTATATGGAGAGTTAAACCCGTATCTGCTTTTGAGGCAGATATGAAGAAAAGTGAGCTAAAGAGAGTTTTAGGTAAATGGAGCTTAACAGCTATAGGTATCGGGGCTATCATCGGTGGAGGAATATTTGTACTTACCGGAACCGGAGCTTACTATCACGCAGGCCCTGCCCTTGCACTTTCTTTTATTATAGCCGGTATTGCATGTGTATTTGCCGCGTTATGCTATTCTGAATTTTCTTCTATCCTTCCTGTTGAAGGTTCTGCTTATGCCTATGCATATGGAACAATTGGCGAAGTTTTTGCCTGGATCATCGGCTGGGGACTTATCCTGGAATATGCCATGGGCTCTATGACGGTAGCTGTATCCTGGTCAGGATATTTTAATAAGCTCCTCAAAATGTTTGGGGTGCACCTGCCGGACTATCTTACTACAGATCCTGCAAGCTATACAGGAGAAGGCTTTTCTATGAACCTTCCTGCTTTCTTAATCGTAATCTTTGTAATTTCTATACTTACACGAGGAACATCGAGCGCGGCAAAAGCCAATAACTTTATTGTGGTTTTAAAAGTGTCTGCCGTTATTTTTGTAATCGTTGCAGGTTTGTTCTTCATTAACGCTGAAAACTGGGCTCCTTTTATCCCTGATGCTACACAAATCATTGAAAAAGATGTTACTCATGAGGCGTACGGCTACGGCGGTATTGTTTCGGGGGCGGCAGCTATCTTCTTTGCTTATGTAGGTTTCGATGCTGTTTCTACCCAGGCGGGTGAGGCCATCAATCCTAAAAAAGACGTGCCTTTTGCTATTATCGTGTCATTATTAGTATGTACTGTACTTTATATATTAGTGTCATTAGTACTTACGGGCATGATGAACTATTCTGACTTTAACCCACTTGGAAAATATCCTGAAGCTATTAAGGCTCCTGTTGCGTATGCATTTGATATTGCCGGGCAGGCATGGGCAGGATACATTATTACTATCGCTGCAACCATCGGGCTTATATCAGTGCTTATGGTTATGGTAATGGGCCAGTCAAGGATTTTCCTTGGAATGTCTAAAGACGGACTTATCCCATCAGTTTTCTCAAAAATTCACCCGTTGTCCGGTACTCCAAGAACAAACCTTATGATACTGGGCGGATTCATATCTATCGTCGCGGCCTTTACCCCTATCAGCAAGCTTGCAGACATGACCAGCTTTGGTACCCTGTTTGCCTTTACAATGGTTTGTATTGCCGTATGGATATTAAGGGTAAAACAACCACAGCTGGAGCGTACGTTTAAAGTACCTGCGCTTCCTGTAATCGCTGTTTGCGGTATTGCTATCAACACGTACCTTATGATAAACCTAAGCATAGATGCACAGCTGCTGTCGCTGTCATGGCTTGTGGTAGGTATCCTGGTATATTTCTCTTACGGTAAGCGTAACAGCAGGCTTAACAATAAGCCAACAGAAGAATAAAACACCAAACAAATACAAATATTTTGACTGAATCCCGATGGCTCGCTATCGGGATTTTTTTGTCACACAGACTTGCAAAGCAACGGACTTCGGACTTTTAAAAATCAAACTTAAGCTGCACGGCAACCGGCTTTTTTACACCCGATTCTTCCGTATTGAGGTTGGCTAAAGAAATCCCGAGCAATCGTACGGAATCCTTTAGTTTTTCCTGATATAGCAATTCTTTTACGGTTTCCATGATAAGGCTTTTGTCGGAAATAAAATAGGGCAGGGTCTTGCTGCGGGTTTGCTGCGTAAAGTCGCTGTATTTTATTTTGAGTGTAATGGTTTTACCCGCTATCTTTTTTTTGTTAAGGCGGCGTGTAAGCTCATCGGCAATGATGTCCAGTCTTTCCATCATGAATATCTCCGAGACCAGGTTTTCGTCAAATGTATGCTCTGTACCTACCGATTTTACAAGCCTGTCGGGCTTCACCTGTCCGTTATGTATGCCGCGCACCACATGGTAGTAGTAAGCACCCGATTTACCAAAGTGATCAGTCAGGTATTCTATAGATTTTTGCTTGAGGTCCGCGCCCGTAAAAATGCCCAGCTGGTACATCTTCTCTTCGGTTACTTTTCCCACTCCGTAAAATTTGCCAATAGCCAGATTCTCCAAAAATTCAAGTACCTCATCAGGATTTACCGTTTTTTGGCCGTTAGGCTTATTGTAATCGCTCGCTACCTTAGCAATGAACTTGTTGATGGAAATTCCGGCAGAGGCCGTTAAACCCGTCTTTTCGAGTATTTTTTGGCGTATCTCCCGTGCTATCATTGTAGCGCTTGGATTTCCCTTTTTGTTTTGGGTCACATCGAGGTAGGCTTCATCAAGCGAAAGCGGCTCTACAAGGTCTGTATATTCAAGGAAGATTGCTCGTATCTGCTGGGAAATTTCGCGATAACGGTCAAACCTGGGATGCACAAATATAAGGTGGGGGCATTTCTTTTTTGCCAAAAATCCGCTCATGGCAGAACGCACGCCAAACTTGCGCGCCTCATAACTAGCTGCCGAAACCACACCCCTGTTCTCGCCACCGCCCACAGCAAGTGCCTTACCTCTTAGTATGGGGTTATCCAGCTGCTCTACAGATGCATAAAACGCATCCATATCTACGTGGATTATTTTACGCTGGCGTATAGATTCTTCGTTTGGCGATTCCATGATACAAAATTACAACTTACTGGTAATTAATGGAACGCGGATGACGCGGATTTGGGCAAATCTACGCAGATTTAACGCCTGGGCAGTATCCCTGCACGGGCATAAATAGCCGTTAATGAAAATGGTGGCTGTATTTTTTTTTGTACCTTCAATTCACCAAACAAAAAATCCACGCTATTATGTCTAAATCCGCTATACTGTTAGGGGCAAGCGGTGCCGTTGGCAGCGAAGTTTTAAAACTGTTGCTTGCAGACACCCGCTATGATACCATCAAACTTTTTTCCAGAAGCAAAAGTGATGTTTCCAATCCAAAACTGGAAGAGCACGTCATCGACCTCTTCAGATTATCTGATTATAAAGCTGTTTTTACGGCCGATGAAGTGTATTGCTGCATTGGCACTACAAAAGCGCAAACACCTGATAAGGATACTTATTACAAAATAGATTATGGCATTCCCGTGGTTGCAGCACAACTTGCAAAAGAAAACGGCATTAAAACGTACATTGTTATTTCGGCTATTGGGGCAGACGCCGAAAGCGGAATCTTTTATAACCGCACAAAGGGCGAAATGCAGGATGCCGTGCTAAACGAGAACCTGCCTAAAACCCATATCCTTCAACCTTCTTTAATTGTTGCAAAGCGCAAAGACAAACGCATTATGGAAAAGGCGGCACAGGGTTTTATGTGGCTGCTTAATCCGCTGCTTTTTGGCAACGCTGCAAAATATAAAAGCATAAGCGCAGACAGCATCGCAAAAGCCATGCTCTGGTTAGCCAACAACAGTTATCAAAATACAATAGTAAGTTCAGATAAAATAAAGGAAATTAGCAGGAAGTAAGCTTTATATAAGCGGCAGGAAGATGCTAAACTCTGCCCCATCGCCCGGGTTGCTTTTTACGCTGATGCAGCCTTTGTGCCCCTCGGCAATCTTTTTGCAGAGCGCGAGGCCAATGCCCGTACCCTGTGTGGCATCAAGGCGCTTGAACATTTTAAATACCTGGTCGGCATATTCCTGTTCAAAGCCCTGCCCGTTGTCTTTAAAAACTATTTTTGTGTAGGGTACACCATTGTTTAAAGGAGAGCATCCTTCCATATCTTCGGCTGTGGGCTCATGGGCAGTTATGCTTATCTCAGGAGCGGTAACAGCGTTACTGAATTTTATCGCGTTGCTCAGCAGGTTAGAGAACAGCTGGTGCAGCTGAATGGGTACACCCATTAAAATTGGCAGTTCGCCAATATGAAGTTTTACTTTGCGCTGGTCTATAAGCAGGTCAAAATCATCGAGAACGTTTTGCAGTACAAGATTGAGATGTGTTACTTCAAACAGCTCTTCGGTATTACTTACCTGCGAATATTTAAGTACGTCTTTTATAAGATTGGTCATCCTGTCTGCGCTGGCAGCAATTTTATTGATGTACCGTAATACCTCATCTTTATCGTCTATACTATCCAGGAGCATCTCGCTGAATACCTGTATTTTTCGCAGCGGTTCCTGCAAGTCGTGCGATGCCACATAAGCATATTCTTCCAGCTGTTTATTGCGGAATTCTATCGCCTTTGCATTACTGGTAAGGCGGTCTTCGGCGAGTTTCCTTTCGGTTAGGTCGCGGGTAACTTTAGAGAACCCGATGATATCGTTGTTACTGTCGTGCAGGGCGGTTATGACCACCGACCCCCAAAACGTACTACCATCTTTGCGTACACGCCATCCCTCGTGCCCGGCACGGCCGTTTACCGATGCATCTTCCAGAAGCCTGTCCGGCAGGCCTTCCTTACGGTCGGTCTCCAGATAAAAAATCCTGAAATTTTTCCCTACAATCTCCGATTCCCGATATCCTTTTATAGTTTCGGCACCCCTGTTCCAGTTTAGTATTGTGCCGTTGCGGTCAATGAGCAGAATGGCGTAATCCTGAACCTCATCAATCATTTTATGATAGCGCTCCTCGCTGGTAACAAAGGCCTTTCGGTTTTCTTCAGCCTTTTTTTGCAGCATCTCCTGGACGGCGTTTCCGCAGCTATCATCTGTAGTATCCACTAACACATTAACAGTCCCCAGAATAATACCCTCAGCATCATACAAATTTAATATTTGCAGCATAACAAGGCTCACGCAGCCATCAGGGCGTTCTATTATAAGTTCTAATGGCGCAGGTGCCTTTGGCGAACCTGTATCTGCATCGCCAAGTTTTTGTCCGCGTTCGATAGGTTCTCCGCTAACCGAATAGGTTTTAAAAGCGCCATTCCATTTTTCAGCCCCTACAATAGGCTTACGACCCCACAGCTTTACGGCAGCAGGATTGTAAAAAGTAATAGCGCCATCTGTATCGCAGGTGTATAAAGCCATAGGAAGTTTTTCCATGACAGATTTATCAAACCCGCTGTACACATAATTTTGAAACAGGGGAAGACCTTTTGGAATATTTTGAGAAGTACTCATTAACCTAATTTTGCAGTGTTAATTTTGGACATTAGTAAATATAGTGAATTTACCAAAGTACCAATTAAACCGCTGAAAATTAGTTAATGCCCTGCATTTACACCCGAAGTAAGAAAAAACGGTAGGTTTTCTTCGTGAAATAATTCGATAAGGATGTGTACCAGCGCAGAAAAACTTGTAGGTTTAACAAGATAATGCGTAGCACCCAGATCGCGCATCTCGCGAATATCTTTAGAAAACGAAGAGGTGGTATATGCAATAATAGGCACGCCTTTAAAGCGTTCAATCTTTTTAAAAGCCCTAATGCAGTCCCTACCCGAAACTAACGGCATATTGATATCTACAAAAATATATCCGGGCACAAAATCACCGGATAGTGCTTTTTCTATTGCTTCTTTTCCGTTTTTGGCGGTACTGCACACAAAATCCGCTTCGGCTTTTTTAAGGGCCAGAGTAAAGATCTCGCGGTCATCTTCGTCGTCTTCTACAAGGAAACAGGAGCGTGAACCCATAATGTGTTTATTAAGTATTGACAAGACTGTTTAACAATCTCAAAGCAATAAAAATAAACCAAACAATTTTAACAAGTAAATTTTTCGCGCAAAAAATAATAATCATCGACGAACAACACGTTTTGTTAAGAGATTTTTAACTTTTAGGCATAAAAAAGCCCTGCGAATGCAAGGCCTTTTTTTATATCGTTTTACTGAAAAGCAATGCTTCTCCCCTCCTGCCGGCCTCTTTAAAACCCAAGGCTTCATACGCTTTTTTCACGGCAATATCGGCAGCGGGAACTTCTGCCCATATTACATCGTGCCTGCGCTGTGCAGCTATTTCCAGCACGCGGTTCAGTACTTTGTGTGTACCTTCTTCTGTCTTTGCCGGGATTGCCTTTTCTATGTAAAGCGGCTTATCGCCCTCTGCTTCCTGTGGTATGTTTGCCGAAATCATTACAACAAAAGCCAATGGCTCTTCCTGCCTGTCTTCATCTTCCCCAGTCACATCAAAGCTCATAAGCCATTCGGTGGTAAATGAGTTGGCTTTATCTAAAAACGACGCAACCGTATTTTCTTTATCTTTTTCTTTTATGTTAGAAAACGCATAATGATCTTTTGCCATTTCTGACACTTTGTAAGCGTTCTCTTCGTTGGCTACAATAAATTTTGCTATTAATGGCATGTATATTTTAGTTTTGAGATGTTAGTATTGAGAATTAAGATGTTAGATATGAGGTAAAACACACCAACAGGTTGTCTTTTTTCTATCTCCTATTATCTAATGTCTCCTCACAAAAGTAACAAATTATGAGAAGCGGCGCTTTGGATAAAGCTGTTCATTTTTTGTACAGATGGTGCACGTTTATGGATATTATAAGAAATAAAAAACCCGGAGCAAGTCCGGGTTTACAAATATTTTTTTAGAGTGCAGCACTAAAGCTTAAAGAATAGCAGGGCACTTTTTACATTGCAAATATACAACAATTCCTGATAAAGACAAAATCAATCAAATTTATATCCGATTTTAGATTCAATAATACCCCTAATTACGTTGTTGTCTTTATGATTTTTAAATAAATCTTTTATCAGCTCATCCATTTCTATCCTCCTGCTTTCAGAAACAGAATTTAATATATAAGAGATTATCTTAATGCAAGAATCTAATGAGTGTCTGTTATTACTATTAAAGTTAATCCCTGGCAAAATTGCGATTCCTTCAGGAATTTGAAAATCAAATAATACTCCTCCATGGGCACACGTATTTCTTACAAACACTATAGTATCTATTAAATTCACAAATTTATTCAGATTCAATACATTATATTCATTAGCAATTCGTTTTCGAATATCCTGATCATTTAAAGATTTAAAAATTTTTGTTATTGAACCAAAAGTAAAGAATTCAAGAGTTTTCCACGCCGGAGCATATGTATCTTTTGGATATTTTTTATGATGTAACTGTATTGTGCGATTATTGTTTTTAAATTTATCATTATAATAGTCGTTTATAGTACTTATAAATCTTGAATTCATTACTATTGGGTCTATGAACCATGTAGAGCTGGTTTTATATTTGTTAGAGACATAGTAGACCACTTTAGTCCTAAAATTTATTTCAATTCTATTGATGTATCTTGATAAGATATTTCTTAAGTCAACATCTAAATAATATAGTTTAACTACATCAGAAAATTTAGTCCCTCCATTAAATTCATGGCTCTTGTTTTTTTCAAATGGATTCCAATAGAAACCCAATCTGTAATAGCCTATATCCAGTAGTATTTCTTTTATTTTTTCTTCAGGAAGATCTAACTCCATCCCCCTATCTCGGAGCGTTTGAATCTGAATTTTGGAACTGGTAGCAGTTTTACCCATTTATACAATGATTATAAAGTAAGTAAATATAATAATTTCTTTTTCATTATTACATCTGCATCTTTTACATTCCAAACTTTCCCTACCTTTGAATTTTACAAACATCCTCCTTATGGAAAAGAATACCATAGAACATTTTTACGAAAACACTCCTTATAAAAACACAGGCGCAGGCGGGCCGTTGCTGCCTGATGGCATAAGTAAAGAGATAGGCCACTTTAACGTGTTCAGGTCGAGTGAGATCATCACCCAGTTTAAGCTCAGGCAGGTTATGCCTTACAATCGCCGCATGTATTACAAAATAAGCCTTTTAGATGGCAGGAACCGCGCCGAATATGCCGACAAGGTTATTGATATAGACAAATATGCCTTGCTGTTTGCTTCGCCTAAAGTGCCTTACAACTACATTCCGCTGGATGAAAAACAGGAAGGCATCTTCTGCATTTTTACTCCTGAATTCCTCGTGCAAACTAAAAGCGGCGTGGTGCCGGATGAACTTCCCATCTTTGCGCCTGGCAGTTTTCCTGTTTTTATACTCGATGAGGCTCAGGCTCAGGAAATAAAAGCTTTATTTGAAAAAATGCATGCCGAACTGGAAGGCAGTTATGCCTACAAATATGACCTGTTGCGCAATTACCTCCTGGAACTCATCCATTACGGACAAAAACTACAGCCCGATACCAGCCTGTATGTTACCAATACTTCGGCATCGCGCACCACCTCATTATTCATAGAACTGCTTGAACGCCAGTTTCCCATAGCCTCTGCCAATCAAAAAACAATGCTGCGCACAGCTAAGGATTATGCCGAACGCCTTTCGGTTCACGTTAACCACCTCAACAAAGTGCTCAAGGAACAGACCGGAAAGACAACTACCGAACTGATACAAAACCGCATATTACAGGAAGCCAAGATATTGCTGCGCCAAACCGACTGGAACATAAGCGAAATTGCCTTTTCGCTGGGGTTTGAGGAGGTAGCCCATTTCTCTAACTTCTTTAAGAAACACGTTTCGCTCTCGCCCTTAAGTTTTCGCGAATAGCTTCCTGATTTGATTTTTGCAAATTATGGATTGCTTTTTGCAAACACCTTCCTACCGTTGCATCCGAACTTTGTACCAACAAAAAATCTACACAAAAATGGAACTTAAAAACAGTAAAATATTAGTTACAGGCGGTGCAAGCGGCATAGGCCTGGGGCTTACAAAACGATTTTTAGCCGAGGGCAATACCGTAATCATTTGCGGAAGGCGCGAAGACGTGCTGAATGAGGCTGCTGCAAATAATCCGGGTATCATTACAAAGGCCGCCGATCTAAGCACCGAAAGTGGCCGTACAGAACTGTACAGCTGGATAGCAGAAAATCATTCTGATCTAAATGCACTGGTAAACAATGCAGGCATACAAAACTGGATGGACCTTGATAATCCTGATTTCTTAGACCTTGCGCGCAAAGAGATTGTTACCAATATTGAAGCGCCACTGCACCTTATCGCTTTATTTTCTAAGCTGCCTGCCCTTAAAACTATTGTAAATGTAACATCGGGACTTGCGTTTGTACCATCGGCAAAAATTCCGGTATACAGCGCAACCAAGGCGTTCTTTCACTCGTTTACACTATCAGCCCGCCACCTGCTTAAAGCAAAAGGCATAGAGGTTATAGAGCTTATTCCACCGGCACTTAATACAGATTTGGGCGGTGTGGGCATACACGACTTTGCACCTCCTGTAGACGGCTTTGTAGATAGTGTTCTTGAACAGATAAAAGAAGGCAAAACAGAGATTGCTTACGACAAGAGCGTTGCCATGGCAACCTCTGGACCAGACGGACTGAAAGCGATTTTTGATATGCTTAACCCTGCCGAATAAAAACAGTAATCCCCGCCAAATGGCGGGGATTATTTAGTTTAAAGAGTATAGAATTACTCTTTTATAAACTTATGGTTTGCAGTTCCATTCCCGGTAGTTATTTTTAAAAAATACATGCCCTGTGGTAATTGCTCCACATCAATTTGGTTTGCAGCACTGTTTTGAGATAATACAGCTTTACCCGAAATATCATAAACCGAAATGTTTTCTACAGCCAGTTCATCGGCATTCGCCAGATACAGCATGTCAGATGTCGGGTTAGGGTAAACGCTAAACTGATTAAGGGCGTTGTTGTTAAGGCCTAAAGCGGGAGCTCCTCCTGAATAACGCAACAGTAAAAAATTATTATTTTGCCCATTATTAAACATCACCATGCCTGTTATAATAATTTTCCCGTCAGGCTGAACGGCGATATCATGCGTCTGGTGGTAATAGCTGCCAAAAGAAGTTTTAGCTACACCATTTGTACCAAAACTCATATCCTGCATACCGCTGCTGCTAAACCGCATCAGGTTAAAATTATAGCTGTTGGTATCCGGCCCTACGCCTACTATGCTGCCGTCAGGCTGCACTACTATGTGTCGCATTTCCTCATTACCCGGATTAAACGGAATGACTTTTCCATCAATTCCAAAAGACGCATCAGGTGAGCCGTCATAATTTAAACGCATTACCGTAAATTCAGCACCTGTGGTATCAGACGTTGATGACAGGCCGCCACCTACAAGCTTCCCGTCTGCCTGGAGCGCAAGGTCTCTTATCACATAATCTCTATCCCCATTTGTAATCTCCGTAATACCTTCTGTACCAAAAGAAGTATCCGTTGCACCCGTTTGGTCTAATCTTTTAACTACTGTATAGTAGCCTGTAAGGGAAGGAAAACTTTTAAGTATGGCAAATGCCACTTTTCCATCAGGATAACATACTGCCGATTCCGTGTAGCCATATGCCTGCTCTGCAAAATAACCATTGTAACCGTAGGCACTATCCGGTGTACCATCTGCATTAAATTTAACAGCAAACATCCCCCATTGGCTATCGCCATCATCTCCCAGCAGCCCTGCTGCCATTATTTTGCCATCGTTAAGCACGGTAATGCAATAAGGATAAAGAGTCCTGGAATTTGCAGTAAAATCAGGATAATATGAAACAACACCGTTAGTACCAAAAGTATCATCAGGTGTTCCATTACTACTAAAGCGCATAATAAAGAGATGATTGGTATCTAAATATCCACATACCAAAATTTTACCATCATTCTGAATTCTTATTTCTTTTGGATTATGGCTGTTGAAACCAACAAACTGTATAACCTCTCCCTGGTTACCAAAAGAAACATCGGGTGTACCACTATCATTATAACGTTTAACACACACCCGCCCAAGCCTTGTGCCGAGGGCAAGTATTTTTCCGTCATCCTGCACAGTTACACCGTAGGCAACTTCTGCATTGCCGGCAGTGTCCGGCACGTTAAGGATACCATCAGTCCCGAATGAGGCATCGAGCATTCCGCCTTGCGCAAACAAACCTGTTGTACAGATGTAGGCAAGTATAACTAAGAGTAGATTTTTTTTCATATATATCATTTTACAGTTTTACAAGCCATAAAACTACCCACTGTAATATGATTACTATTAGGCATAAACAGAGAGCAGTACCGGTAAAAACACTATAGGTAAATATTCTGTGGGCATTGCGGCCAGGGCTTCTTGCTGCAACTGTTATGGTTAACCCTATCACGAAACTGTTATTCTCATTGTATATTTTTTGATTTCTGCTTTCGCAAAGAAAAAATCGTTACTTTCGCAAATCGATTTTTTAGCATGCACTATAATGAGTAAGAAGTTTACTGAGTATAAAGGACTTGACCTGCCTACAGTGGCCGGCGAAGTACTTGATTTCTGGAAGAAGGAAAATGTTTTTGAGAAAAGCGTTACTACGCGCGAAGGAAAACCGCAATATGTGTTTTTTGAAGGGCCGCCGTCGGCAAACGGGCTGCCGGGTATACACCACGTAATGGCACGTGCCATTAAAGATATTTTTTGCCGTTACCAAACGCAAAAAGGTTATCAGGTAAAACGTAAGGCAGGATGGGATACCCACGGCCTTCCGGTAGAGCTGGGTACCGAAAAAGAACTTGGAATCACCAAAGAGGATATCGGCAAAACGATATCTATAGAAGAATATAACGAAGCCTGCAAACGCACTGTGATGCGCTACACTGACGTGTGGAACGACCTTACCGAAAAAATGGGCTACTGGGTAGATATGGAAGACCCGTATGTTACCTACAAGCCAAAATACATGGAATCGGTTTGGTGGCTGTTAAAGCAAATTTATGACAAAGGCCTTTTATACAAAGGCTATACCATACAGCCGTATTCGCCTAAAGCGGGTACAGGCCTAAGCTCGCATGAGGTAAACCAGCCCGGCGCATACCGCGACGTGACCGATACTACCATCGTAGCGCAGTTTAAGACCATTGCCGATACGCTTCCTGAAGCTCTTAAAGGCTTTGGCGCTGTAGATATTATGGCGTGGACAACCACGCCGTGGACATTGCCATCTAACACCGCACTTACGGTTGGCCCAAACATCGACTATGTTTTGGTACAAACCTTTAACCAATACACTTTTGAACCTATCAATGTAGTATTGGCTAAAAACCTTGTGGGCAAGCAGTTTGGTAAAAACTTTGTTGAAACCAGCAATGAAGCCGATTTTGACGCTTACAATGCAGGCGACAAAACCATACCGTACCGAATTGTAGCAGAAATAAAAGGCGCCGACCTTGTAGGCATCCGTTATGAGCAGTTATTACCGTTCGTATTGCCGGCACAAAATCCACAGGATGCTTTCCGTGTTATTGCAGGTGATTTCGTTACTACCGAAGACGGTACAGGTATCGTACACACTGCCCCTACTTTTGGTGCAGATGATGCCAAGGTGGCAAAAGAGGCTAAACCGGAAGTTCCGCCTATGCTTGTAGAAGACGAAAACGGAAACCTTATTCCGCTGGTAGACCTTCAGGGTAAATTTACTTCGCACCAGGGCAGCCTTGACAACCCTAACGGAAAACCATTAGAGCTTGCTGGCAAATATGTTAAGAACGAATATTACGATGCAGGTACTGCACCGGAGCGTTCTGCCGATGTGGAGATCTCTATCTACCTGAAAGAAAACAACAAGGCATTTAAAGTAGAAAAATATGTTCACAGCTACCCGCACTCATGGCGTACTGATGAGCCTTTATTATATTACCCTCTTGACAGCTGGTTCATTAAAGTGACCGATGTTAAAGACAGGATGTTTGACCTTAACGATACCATCAACTGGAAGCCAAAATCTACCGGAGAAGGCCGTTTTGGCAACTGGCTAAAAAATGCTAACGACTGGAACCTGTCGCGCTCGCGCTACTGGGGTATCCCGCTTCCTATATGGAGGACGGAAGACAAAACCGAAGAGATAATCATAGGTTCGGTTGAACAACTTTATACCGAAATTGAAAAAGCTGTAGCAGCGGGCGTTCAGGAAACGAACCCTTTTGCAGGCTTTAAAGCGGGCGATATGAGCGAGGCTAACTACGACCTTATCGACCTGCACAAAAACGTGGTAGACAGCATTACCCTGCTTTCGCCGAATGGCAAACCAATGCAGCGCGAAAGCGACCTGATAGACGTTTGGTTTGATAGTGGCGCTATGCCGTATGCACAATGGCACTACCCGTTTGAAAACAAGGAACTGATTGACAACAATGAGTCGTTCCCTGCTGATTTTATCGCAGAGGGGGTTGACCAGACACGCGGATGGTTCTATACACTGCACGCTATAGGAACTTTGGTTTTTGACCAGGTGGCTTATAAAAACGTAGTTAGTAACGGACTGGTATTGGACAAGAACGGACAGAAAATGTCTAAACGCCTTGGCAACGCCGTAGACCCGTTTACTACCCTTGCCGAATATGGACCTGACGCTACGCGCTGGTACATGATTAGCAATGCTAACCCGTGGGACAACCTTAAGTTTGATATTGAAGGTGTAGCCGAAGTGCGACGTAAGTTCTTTGGTACACTATATAATACGTATTCGTTCTTTGCGCTTTACGCAAATATAGATGGCTTCTCGTATGCAGAGCCGGAAGTACCGCTTAACGAAAGGCCGGAGATTGACAGATGGATATTATCGGAGCTGAATACGCTTATAAAAGACGTAGACAGCTTCTATGCCGATTATGAGCCTACCAGGGCTGCAAGGGCAATATCTGACTTTGTGCAGGAAAACCTGAGCAACTGGTATGTGCGTTTATGCCGCCGCCGTTTCTGGAAGGGTGAATATGCGCAGGATAAAATTGCTGCTTACCAAACGCTGTATACCTGCTTACTAGCTGTGGCTAAGCTAAGTGCGCCAATAGCGCCGTTCTTCATGGATAGGCTGTACAAAGATTTAACACAAGCTTCACAGCAAGAGGCTTTTGAAAGTGTACATTTGGCCGACTTTCCTGCGTATGGTGATAACTTTGTTGATAAATCACTTGAAAGCAGGATGCAGAAAGCGCAGACCATATCATCGCTTGTGCTTTCATTAAGGAAGAAAGAAATGATAAAGGTGCGCCAACCGCTGCAAAAGGTAATGATACCAATACTTGACGCTAATCAAAAGGCTGAAATTGAAGCGGTTTCTGAGCTTATTAAAGCAGAGGTTAACGTGAAAGAGATCGTGCTTATGGACGATGCAAGCGGTGTGCTTGTAAAGCAGATAAAACCTAATTTTAAAGCATTAGGTCCACGTTTTGGCAAAGACATGGGGCTGATTGCCAAAGAGATACAGGGCTTTAACCAGGATCAGATAAGCGAGCTGGAAAAGAGCAACGGCATAGAAATTGCAGTGTCAGGAAAAAGTGTTAATTTAACACTTGAAGATGTGGAGATTTCTTCGCAGGATATTCCGGGATGGCTGGTTGCCAATGCAGGCGGTATTACCGTAGCACTTGACATAACACTAACGGACGACCTTAAGAAAGAAGGTATTGCAAGGGAGCTGGTTAACAGGATACAAAACATCCGAAAAGACAGCGGCTTTGAAGTGACCGACAGAATCAGGGTAACCCTTAAAGACAATAAAATCTTACAGGATGCCGTTATTGCAAATGAAGAGTATATTAAAAGTGAAACACTTACCGATGCGCTCATCTTTACTCAGGACGTAGCAGAAGGTGTAGAAATAGAATTTGACGAAATAAAAACCTTATTATTAATTTCAAAATAGATTGACAATGGTAGATGAGCAAATACGATACTCTGATGCTGACCTTGCAGAGTTTAGGGAATTAATTACCAAAAAAATTGAGAAAGCTAAAGCAGACTTAGACCTGATACGCAGCGCTTACATGAACGACCTTAACAACGGAACAGACGATACGTCTCCTACGTTCAAAGCGTTTGAAGAAGGCAGCGAAACCATGTCTAAAGAAGCAAACTCGCAACTGGCGATCCGTCAGGAAAAGTTTATCCGCGATCTTAAGAATGCACTTATCAGGATCGAGAACAAGACCTACGGTATCTGCAAAGTAACTGGTAAACTTATCAATAAAGAAAGATTAAAGCTGGTTCCCCATGCTACAATGAGCATCGAGGCAAAAAACATGCAGCGATAACAAGATAAAAACCGTCCTTAAGGGCGGTTTTTTGTTTTAAAAAGCAGCCAGAATGACAGCAACGTTTGTCATTCTGAACGAAACCATGTGGAGTGAAGAATCTCGACTTCAAAACTTAATTACATTGCAACAGAAGAGATCCTTCGTATCTCAGGATGACAGCAATCGCTGCATTTTCTACTACCTCAAATGTGCAATGGCAGCCTCTACAACCGGCTTGCTGTTGCCAACGAATATACTTTCGCCATCTACGATAACAGGACGGCTTAAAAACGTATAATGTTCCAAAATCAGGTTTTTGTAATCATCTTCAGTAAGAACGGCATCTTTTAGTCCGCGTTCTTTGTACAGCGTTGCTTTTCTGCTAAAAAGCGCTTCGTAACTGCCGGCAAGACGGTGCATCTCCTCCAGTTCGGCTAATGTAATCGCATCTGTCTTTATTTCGCGCAGGGTAAAGCCATCGGTCGTAGGTAATGATTTTAGTATCTTCCTGCAGGTATCGCAGGTCTTCAGGTAAAATATTGCTTTCATGCCGTAAAGGTACAGGTTCATTTTTGTTTCACAAAAATGATATTAAAACTACAGCTACTAAAACACACCCCTAACCTCAAGAGGGGAACACTCATACCCTGCCACTGTTGCTTTAGTATTGAGTGAAGCTGGTTCCACTCTTGAGAGGGGTTAGGGGTGTGTTTCTATCAAATCATCGAATTATCAAATCCACAAGAACAATCCTCGGCACGCCTTTTGATTAATTTTTATATATTTGGAAGACTAAAAACATAACCACAAATGGAATTTAAATCAAAAAACCCTTTTCTAAGCAACAAATCATTTGCTAAAGGTACTACTTCTGTATATGATGCAGAAGGCAATGTGCTTGTAGATTATAACAACACCATGACCGTAAACGGTGCGGTAAATAAAAGTTTTATTCTTTTGCTGCTGCTTTTAACCGGAGCTTTTTCGGTTTGGTACATGGCGGTAAATAGCTCTAACCCTTACCCTATTGCTATTGGCGGTGCCATATTAGGATTTATATCGGTGCTTGTAGCGAGCTTTAAACCGGAAACATCACGTTACCTGGCTCCTGCCTATGCATTATTTGAAGGACTATTCATCGGCGGACTTTCACTTATTATCAACGTGGCTTACCCGGGTGTTGCGCTTCAGGCAGTAGGCGCTACGTTTGTAACATTTATAGTGTGTTTTGCACTATATCGTTTCAGGATCGTAAATGTAACCGAGCAGTTTAAATCAGTTGTAATCGCTGCTACGCTTGCCATTGCTACCTATTACCTAATCAGCTTTTTAGCATCGTGGATCTTTAATTTCCAGATGGTAGGGCGTGGTTTTAACGACAATTCATGGATGAGTATAGGTATAAGCGTATTTGTAATTATTATTGCTGCACTTAACCTTTTCCTTGATTTCGACATGATAGAGAAAAGCGCAGAACGCCGCCTTCCTAAATACATGGAGTGGTTTGGGGCTATGGGCCTTATGATTACCCTTGTATGGCTTTATGTTGAATTCTTAAGGCTGTTCTCTAAGCTATCAAGCAGAAACTAATTCTGTTACCATATAAGAACGCAAAAAGGCTTCCTTAATAGAGGGAAGCCTTTTTTTTTGTTCTTACGAAGACCATCTTCAGAATTTATGAAAATGATGCGCCGCGCAAAGCAATGTCTGAAACATGATTTGTAGCAGTTTCATAATAAACGTTTTTTGGGTCGGGACAAATATAATGCTTCAAAATGAAACGATAGTGTTTTTTGTGTATTTTATTTTTGATGAATATGTTGACATACTTCTGCTCCTTCCGCCATGGCGGAAGAAACTCCCACACACGCTGAAAAAAATAGTGAAGATCTAATGATTAGACAGCACCATATCATAGACAACACAATCAATTACAAACCACTATGATAGATAAAAAGAATAATACATTAAAATCAACACATTAAATTTAATGTAATTTTGCAATATGAAAACCACTTCACTTCATATAGAAAAACCAAACGAAGGACTTCTTAAACTTGTTCGCGAAATCAAGGCAGACAAAGACGCCGCACAGAAGGAACTTAAAAGTCAATGGGATACTTATTTTCCTAAAGAAAAATAACATACCCCTATATGGCTTTAAACAGGGTAGTTCCATATACTACTAATGATGGCATAAACTATCTAATAAAATTTTCTGTCTTTAAAGCTGAAGTTTTACCTGAACAAATTACTTTACCGGTCGTAGAAATTATCATAGAAACTAACTCCACCCATGATAATATTTACAACGACATTTCTACAATCAAAAGGCTGCTACATATTGTATTAGAATATATACACGAAAATGATGTTGTATTTTATTTTTACTGCAGCAATAAACCTATCAAAAAATCAGAGAAGAATATACACTTATCCCATCAGGAATTTAGGAGTAATCTTTTTTCTGCAATGTTTCAATTAGACAAAACAAATCGTTTTACAAACAAACTTGTTATTATTAATGATCAAGATGGCAATCACTATATTCATCTGATCACAAAGATAGAATTTGAAGAAACTGCCAATCTAATAATGGAAGAGTTGAAAAAGTTTGATAAATAACCTACCAAACTTTACTTCACCCTCAAATAAGCATCTGCCTCCGCATACGGAATTAGAAGTTCTTTAGAGCCATCGGCAAAAGAACCAATTTCGTACGGGTTGTAATAAAGCAATAGTCCGTTTTCTTTGAAGAAGATGTTTTGCGGAAGTATAAATTTATCATTCTCAAACAGCACATCTTTTGTATTAATGGATTTGCCCGCGGGAATCTTGAACTTTTCACGGAATTTCTTTTCGGCTAATGCCGTAAATGCTTTTTTGTCGTTGAACACCTGATCATATGACAGGCTTTTACCGGTTTTGGCGTCAAATATAAGCGAGCGGTTACCTTCGTAACCATGTGCGCCGCCGGTAAACATAAAGTTATTCAGCTTAACATTGATGATGTTATCCGATTGGTAATCTACTGTAGCTTTAATTTTTGCTTCCCACGGAATAGCCTCTCCCGGGTCTTCTTTGGTAATTTCGTCATAGGAACCTATGAACGACGCCATGATCTCTTTATAGCTTTTTCCGTTGGTTGGCTTTTCGCCAAAATACACGATGTCACGCGTAACATGGAATATCTTATTGTTGATGCTGTCGCTCACTTCTCCCATTCCCGATGCTTCCGGAACACTGATGTTTACATAGGTGCAAAGGTTGTTTTTGCACAGTAGTGACGACTTTTGTTCGTAGACTTTATTCTCAAAAGCAAGCCCTGCCGGTTTCTCAACAGTTGTCTCTTTAGTGGTTTCGGTAGTTTTTTCGGTATCCTTTTTGCAGGCGGTAAGTGCCGCACAGGCAAGGGCAAGGGTGAGCAGTTGTTTCATAGTATAAGTGTTATTGTTGTGTAAAACACGCTTGTCCGCACTTGCGGAAAATTAAATTACAGTAAATTTGCCTAAAATTAATGACAACGAAGATACGATTATATGAAATTTAACACTAAAACCATACACGGAGGACAGCACCACGAACCACATACAGGTGCCGTTATGCCTCCCGTTTTCCAGACATCAACCTTTGCTCAAAAAAGCCCGGGTGTGCTTACAAACGGCTACGAATACAGCCGTGGGGCCAACCCTACGCGTACTGCTCTTGAAGATGCCCTTGCAAGCATTGAGAACGGCGCACGCGGCCTTGCATTTTCGTCTGGCCTTGCTGCTACCGACTGCGTTATGAAACTGCTTAAGCCAAACGACGAGGTTATTGCCATGGACGACCTTTACGGAGGTACGTACCGTATGTTTACACGTATCTATCAGGATATGGGTATCAAGTTTCACTTTGTGGATATGAACGACCTTGATAAATTCCAGTCGCTTATCAACGAAAACACAAAACTGGTTTGGATAGAAACACCTACCAATCCGCTTATGAAAGTAGTAGATATTGAGGCAATAGGAAAAATAACAAAGGCAAAAAACATACTTTTTGCCGTAGATAATACTTTTGCAACACCTTACCTTCAGCGCCCTATTGATCTAGGCGCGGATATCGTAATGCACTCGGCCACAAAATACCTTGGCGGCCACAGCGATGTGATTGCCGGTGCGCTTATCATTAAAGATGCCGGGCTTGGCGATAAAATGCACTTTTTACAATTTGCTACAGGAGCTACATTGGGTCCGCAGGATGCTTACCTTGTACTAAGGGGTATAAAAACCCTTCATTTACGAGTACAGCGCCACAGCGAGAACGGCCAGAAGGTTGCCGAATACCTTGCCAGTCACCCTAAAGTAGAACGCGTGTATTACCCGGGACTTGCAAGCCACCCTAACCACGATATTGCTGTTAAGCAGATGAAAGGCGGTTTTGGCGGAATGGTTTCGTTTACGTTTAAGTCGGGTGAAAAGGCAGACGCTATCAAATTCCTTGAGAGCGTTAGGGTATTTACCCTTGCAGAGTCGCTTGGTGGCGTAGAATCACTTGTTAACCACCCTGCCCTTATGACACATGCGTCTATCCCTGAGCCTAAGCGTAAAGAGATAGGCATTACAGACGACCTGGTTCGCCTTAGTGTAGGAATCGAAGACATTGAGGACATCCTTAACGATATCGAGCAGGCTTTCTCTTAATACCTAATTACATATTGAAACGCGGATAACGCGGATCATGCTGATAACCGCAGATTCATGACTATAGTCAATCTGTGAAAATCTGCTGCATCTGTGTTATCCGCGTTCCATTTTATACAGCTATCAGATAATAATATGACGTTCCCAATGTTAAGTTTATCGATAAAATCAAAGACTTAACATTGAAACAGCCTATGTGAACTATTTACTTGTTAATTTTGCGTTACGCTAATGTAAATTAATACGCACACCCATGAACAGGACAGACTTAAGACTGGTACAGTACTCAGTAACACGCAAAGTAAAATCTAAAAAGAGCAAAAAATCGACTTCTAAAAAAGTGAAGTCAATAGGGTATTTCCACATTTGGGGCACTAACGCCGACAAAAAAGGAAACGAAAAATTTTATGCCCTTATAGAAGACGCAAATACAGGAACCCTTGTTGAAGTGGCACATAAAGACGTGCGCTTCTTAACAGAAGACGAAATCGAAATGCTTTACAACCAGGCAGAAGAAACGCTTCTTGCTGAAGAAGAAGCTGTAGTTGAAGGCCCTGCTGAAGAGCCTACCGCTGAGTAAGACGCCCCAACGTCCTGAAAAAATATAATTACACGAAACGAAATGCTGCCTTAACGGGCGGCATTTTTGTTTTGTAAAAACATTTATATTTACCGTACCAAACCAATACTTATGAAAAATATAATAAGCCTGCTTTTTGTATTGTGTGCTACCATTGCAGCAGCCCAGACCGATGCAAACGGAAATCCGGTTTTTAACTCGATAACCATCAATAGCCGGTCGCTAAAAAATGGTGTAGAAATGAGCATAAATTATTACACCCTTAAAAACAACATCGAAAATAAAGGTTCGTCTGTATTTGTAAACGAAAAACCATCAAAGGAGCAGGTTATTACCGCAGCCACTCGGCTTCCGTCAGATTATTTTATTATTAGGGCCAATTCATCGGCTTCTGCAATGCTTATGTTTACCACCTATCCAGTGACGCAAATACTGGTAGTAAATCCTTCCACTGGCGATGTAAGGCAATTTCCAACAGACATAAAAGGCGATATTACCGAAAACAGGGCAAACGAAATCATTAAAGAAGGATATGACCCGGCTGCAACCCTTAAAAACGGCAAGCTTACTTTTAACGGAAAAACTTACAACGTTATAAGCAATACAGCTATAAACAAAGAAATAATCGCCCTTATAGATAAGGAAAAATTACTCGACACGCCGGCATCAGACATGGTGATGCTGTCATCGGGAGAAATAAAAAAGATAATGCTTACAGAAACTGCCGAAGGCGGTAAATTTGATTACTTTACACCCATAAAAGGCAAAGAATACAATAGCGTTCAGGTAAAACCCGGTGTTTTTAGTACCGAATTGGGCGTAGCCCTTTATCGTTGGGTCCGCGCCGCTTACACACTTGGCGTAAACACTCCCGCCGATGCACTTGCTGTTTTTGCTGAATTTAAAGGGCGCCCGGTAAACAAGAGGGAAGAAGAATATATAACCATGGGTTTCAATAAGGAACTTGAAAAATAACAACACTTTAAAAGACAACAAATTGTAAGTAAATGCGTTACCATTTTACAACCTACAAACCAGTACTTATAAAAAACATTTTTAAAGCGCTGTTCCTTTTAAGCGCCATTGCTACAGCCCAAGTAGACACTCCTAAAAAGATCCACTCAGAACCGGTGAGTATAGATGTTGTTAAAAATGGCGTAGACATTAGCGCTGACTATTACACGCTAAAGAATAACATTGAAGGTAAAGAGTCTTCGTTTTTTGTATCTCAAAAACCTACAAAAGAACAGATTATAAAAGCAGCCATACAACTACGTTCTGATTCCTTTGATATTACAGATACTAAAAGCGGCATGGCAATCAACATGATGATGTTTTACAGCTATCCCGTTAAAAAAATAGTGGTGTTAGCTCCTACTACCGGCAACACAAAAGACTATTCGGTTAACATTGCAGGTGATATCGTAGAAAACAGGGCTAACGAAATCATAAAAGAAAAGTATAACCCTTCTGCAACCTTAGTTAACGGCAAACTTACCTTTAACGGAAAAACCTATGCCGTAATAAGCAATAAAGACATAAAAAAAGAAATCACAGCGCTTATCGATAAAGAAAAACTTGCAGATAAGCGTGTATCAAAATAAGGCATGCTATACAGGAAATAAAAAATGCTGCCTTAACGGGTGGCATTTTAGTTTGATTATGGAACGCAGATTTCGTTGATTGAGAAGATTTAAGTTCTTTATTCAGGCAAACTACTGCTTTTCATATTCAAGAGTCCCCAATTGAGGAGTGCTTATCACCCGCTTTTTAGCATCAAAATAGTTGATGTCAAAAATTTCATTAATTAAAAGTACTGTTACCGTTAGCTTTTTATTGTCTTTAGACAGCTTCCATTTTCCTTTCGTTACCTTTTCGCCTACAAGGCTCTGAAACTTGCCATCGGCATCAAATACCTGATACACTTCGGTAGTCTTAAAATAATCGTTAATGTCTTTTTCAGTGCCTTTTTTGTCGGTCCACTTTACAAGTTTCCATTTACCTGCAAGCTCTGTAGCCGTTTGTGCATTTACTGATACCGCAACAAACAGCAGGGCAAAAAGGGTGAGTGCTTTTTTCATATTATTATTAATTAGTTGGTTAACAGATTAAAATTAAAAAAATAATGGATTGATGGATAGCGTTTTAACTTTTTATGCAAGGCACAATTGATATTTTTCGTGTCCGGAGAATTCTAAGTACTAAGATCACAAATGTGCACTAAGTTCACAAAGCTTTGTGCCCTTTGCGAAATCTTTGCGACCTTTGTGGTTAATATATTATACACCCCTTCCCGATAGCTATCGGGACTATCAAGAGGGGAATACTCTTACCCAGCCAATTACTTAAGGTTTGAGTGAAGCTGGTTCCCCTCTTGAGAGGGGTTAGAGGTATGTCAGTCTAACTAAACAACAATTAAAAAAAATGAAAATAGAAATATGGAGCGATATCATGTGTCCTTTCTGCTACATCGGCAAGAGGCGTTTTGATGCCGCATTAGAGCACTTTGCCCACAAAGACGATGTTCAGGTAGTATGGAAGAGCTTTATGCTTTCTCCGGAGCTTAAAACAGACCCGTCAAGAAACATGAACGAACTTCTTGCTGAACACAAAGGCATAAGCATAGAAGAAGCCAAAGGCATGCACGACTACGTAACCGATATGGCTGCCAATACAGGGCTGACTTATAATTTTGACAAGGCGGTTTCGGCGAATACCTTTAATGCGCACCGGTATATCCACTTTGCAGCGCAGTATGGAAAAGCAACTGAAGCCGAAGAAAAGCTTTTTGCCGCCTACTTTACCGAAGGCCGAAACATTGACGATGCCCAAACCCTTATTGACATTGCCCTTGAACTTGGCCTTGACACTACAAAACTGGCACAGGCCATGAGCAGCGGCGCATTTGCCGACGAAGTTGTGCAGGATATCACCGAAGCGCAGGAACTGGGCATAAAGGGAGTTCCGTTTTTTGTATTCGACAGAAAATATGCCGTTAGCGGCGCACAGGAAACAGCTGCTTTCCTCGATACTATGGAAAAGGTATATGCCGAGAAATAGTTTTTCTGTTTTGTTAATGTGTGGATTTGATTATTTGAAACTTCACTCGATACCATAAAAAAACCGCCTCATATCAGGGGCGGTTTTTGTGTTTTATAAAATGTTGTCGTAGTCGTTTATAAAAAAATATACTTTTGTATAAACGTTGTAGTTGTCATTTATACAAAATGGCACTTTTGTATAAACGTTACTGAGTAAATACGCTTAGTAGCGGTTCGTTTATGTAATAACTGGATTTACCAATTTTAACCTTAAGTAAAAAGCCTTTTTCTGCTGATAGTTCTAAATACTTTCACACGCCTGCCTCTTTCGAAAGAGGAGTGAAACCTTACTTAAACAAAGACAGTATCATAAAAAACTACTTCAGAATACGAAACTATTATATACTTTATGGCTTTGCCACTTTGCCACTCTGCAACCCCCTAATAAAAACTCTTCTTGCTTACCGTCCTGTTTACGTCAATTACATAAAACAGCGCCTGGATGTCGTTCATGTGCAGGGTAAAGTCGGTAAATTCAGGACTGTCGTTAAGCGAATGGCAGGTAATGGTGCCATCGTCTATATTATGCTCAATAATCTCCTTGAGCAGCGGCATTTTGCTTTGGGTAGTATAAATAACCCAGTACGGAAAATCGCGGTAGCGCAGCTTACCCTTCCAGTGATGGCGTTGCAGCTCTCGGGTAGACACGATGCTGTTACGGGTAATCGCGTTACTGGAGCCGTCGTCCATACTGTCGCCGTTAACGCGAAACGCCACATAGCGCCCCTGTACCGGCTTATCTACCAATATACCATGCTGACTTAAGTCCATTAAAAAATCAGCATCCTGATAAGCGCTCAAGAAGCCTGCCTGTACATTGAATTCGGCCAGTGGCATAAGCATGTAATACTGCCCGTTAGGCAGCTCTATGAACTTGTTGCCATTCTTGTTCTCAAAATCTTCTACAAGGCGCACTACCTCTTCCTGCCTCACGGTTTTATGATACACCGCACCCGGCTGCAATACTTTGTTTAATATTTCACTTTTTGATTTTGGGATAGGCTTACCCTTTTCATAGTTGATAATCGTTTCGCGGCTGGCACCAATAAGATCAGCCAGTTCCTTTTGCGTAAGCCCAAGCTCTTCACGCTTTTTTTTAATCTCTAATCCGTCCATAATCAAAACTTTAGGGTAAGCGAAATTAAATCAGACACAAAAAGTGTAAAATTTAACTTCAAATTATTTTGATATGTGGAATATTCCACATAATTTTGCACTGTATTCAACAAAGGTATATAAAAAATGCGAAACTTAGACATCATAATAAAAGAAATTGTGGAACTAAGTGAAATAAAATCAGCATATAACCACTACCTGGCTTCAAACAGGAGTTTAACGGAAGTGGAAAATACCACTAAGATTCAGCATAATAGACAAATTATCAACAAAACACTAAAAGCACTCTATGCAGAGCAAACACAAGAAAAACAAGCCGTTACGGCATCCTCCGAAAGACAGCCAACTGTAAAAACCATTAAACACACCAACGATGAAAAAAATGCAATACTCCACTTTAACCGCGACAGGAGGTTTACCATTACAGAATAGTTGCCGGTTAATGGTTGCCGGTTGTCAGACTGAGAAAAACTACACGAAGTTTGCCCCTCTCCGTTGGAGAGGGGTTGGGGTGAGACCAAATTCAGCAATGACTAAATCACCAAAGAAACTTTTAAAAAGTATCCATAAATACGAAAAAGAACTCGAAAACCTGAAGACCCTGCCCTACTACCGCCTGTTTAAACAGGAAACCGAACAGCAAAAAGATATCGCCGCTGTAACGGAAAAACTGGAAAAGCTCAGGGCAAAGTATTCAGAAGCCAGTAGCAGTTTGCAGTTGTCGGCGTAGTAAAAGAGCAAGAGTGAGCTTTCCCCTCCTTTGGAGGGGTGGCTGAAAGCCCAGGTGGTTCAGCTATAAAAATTAAACCACCCCACCCTGCGGGCACCCCTCCAAAGGAGGGGAAGCAGAAACCGACAAATACCCGGACATCCGAACAAAAACAAACCATCAACACCAAGACTTCATCTTTCAATTATTAAACAAAAATCACAATGACAATCAAAGGAACCATCGAAAACATTGAGTACCGCAACACCGCAGGCCACGAGAAAAAAGTAGTAACCCTGGTGCCGGACCACAGGCAGAGGGCGTTTGTAGAATTTAGGGGCAGAAGGATGGACGACCTGCACGGCTACAAAGAAAACGACGAGATACAGGTAGACGTAACCCTGGAAGGCAAAGTATCTAAAAACAGCGGCATACAGTACAACAACCTTGTGGTGCAGGAAGTTATTCAATAGTATAACCGCATGAGTCTTCCCCTTCTTTGGAGGGGTGGCTGAAAGCCGGGGTGGTTCATCACTATCATAAACCACCCCGCCCTACGGGCACCCCTCCAAAGGAGGGGAAATCAAGCGGGCCCTTTCAATCCTTCAATCATTAAATTTTAAATCAAAAAAAATGGAAAACAACAAATCTAAACAGGAAGAATACACGATAAAAATACTAGACCAGCTACAGGTGCTCTTTAACGAAGAAAACGAGAACCGCATTGATATAAAAGAATTGGAAGATAACGCCAACGCAGGCGATTTCTTTCACGCCCTGGCTAACCTTGCCCCTACAGTGGTATACGGCAAGCTAACCGAAAAAGAAATCGGCACCCTCGACTTTAACCACATCGCCAACAGGCTGTGCTTTCAGAATGCCTATATAAAAGAGTAACGAACTTTAGTTTTAGCATCGTTTGTCATTCTGAGCGAAGTGTAACGGAGTCGAAGAATCTCTGTTGGAATTAGAAGAGATTCCTCCTTTGTCGGAATGACAAACGTATTCAACCTTAAATTTTAAAAAATCAGAAATCATGTATAAAATAAAAGGCATTATCACCGCTATAGGCGATATAAAAACAACAAAATTAGGCACTGCAGTACAGCAGCTGCACTTTGAGCAGGAAACCGGCAGGATGTTCTACCCATTTGCCCTGGGCACTAAAATCGAAATATTATCCGACTTCCTCCCGGGAGACGTGGCCGAAATGGAATTCCACATCTCGGGCTCAAAAGGAACTTATAACAATGTGATAATTGACAGCTTAGTGAGAGTGTAATGAAAGACCCGGCTTTTTTGTTTTATAGTAAAGATTTCTACGAAGGAACACGCACCATGCTTCCTGAAGAAAGGGCATGCCTTATCGACTTGCTTGTATATCAGCATCAGCATGGCGGTTGTATTCCAAATGACATAAAAAGGCTAAAGATGTATTGTTCAGGCATAGATGAAGCTACCCTTACAGCTACCCTTAAAGCCAAATTTATATTAACCGATGCTGGTTGGCAAAATGGAAAAATGCAGGTGCTTACTGAAGAAAGAAATTCTTTTAAAGGAAAACAATCCATTAATGGCAGGGTGGGTAATTTTTTCAAAAACTTACCTAAAATCTTAAACAAAAAAGAGATTCAGGAAGTAAGAAACATGATTAGTCAATTAGGTTTAAACAATGAAAAGTTATATCAAAACTGGATTAGCCAATACAAAGACCCAATCGCTATGCGTGACGCTATGCGTACGCATTTAGTAAATGAAGATGGAGATGGAAATGGAAATGAAAGTATAAATGATAATACAGTTTATAATGGAAAAGAGGGTATGGGAGAAAAACCAAAACCCGTATACCCCTTCGATACCGAAAGTTTTGAACAGCATTGGATGACCTGGAAAGGCTACAGGGCAAACGAAGACGGTTTTAAGTATAAAACGCTTGCGAGCGAACAGGCCGCGCTATCTGAACTTGGTAACCTTTCGCACTACGATGAAGCCGCTGCAATTGCTATAATGCACCAGAGCATGGCCAACGGTTGGAAAGGATTTTTTGAAGTAAAGCACAATGGAAGCACAAAACAAACTTCCGGAAAAGGCGGCAGCGGCTATAGCGACGCTTTCAAACGAAAGATTGTTGGCGGTTTACAGTCCGGCTAACTGCATGAGGCATGCCGGTAAGCTCACAACGATGGAAGCCGCAATGAATGCCCCTGCCCCCACACTGGGCACATTGCACCGCGAAAAAAGCCGCGAGTTTACCCATGCCCTGGTTATGGTCTGGCTGGTGTACCTTAACGACCTGCTTGACTTGAGGAAACACATGAGCGAAGACCAGATCGAACTGTGCGCCACCGAAATCGTTAACGAGTTCTACAGCCTTAAGATGAGCGACCTGGCCTTTCCTGTTCCGCCGGATAATTTCGGGGCAGTGTGGCGAATTTTACGAGAGCCTTACGATATCTAAAGTGCTTACGTTCTTCAGGGACTATTTTAACGAACGCTGCCGACTTGCCGGACAGGAGTCCGTACGCCACCACGCCGACTTTGCCAGCCGTGACACCTTTAATTATTCCCAAAACCTCAGGCGGGTATGGCACGGCACAAGTGAAAAAAGCTGATTTTTGGTTATTTGTTATCGGCTGTTGGTTGTCGGATCTGTCATTCTGACGCGTTTTGGAACGCGGATGACACGGATTTTAGCAGATGACCGCGGATTTTCTTATCGCTACGAGTAAGCCATGTGAGTGAAGCTGCGGCATTAAACTCTGTGGCGTGAGCAAATTAGCAAGAGAGGCGTTAAGAAGCATTCGCTGTTTGAGGCGAAGCCGAGTTCGAATGGTTTAGCCGAAAGCGCTAATTTGTAGCCTAAGGAGTTCAGCCGTGCCTTTTTGGTTCTTTTGTGGCAAGACAAAAGAAGCAATGTTCTTTGACATACTGTAAAAATAAACTATTCCTTTCACAGGAAAATTAAAACCTTCATGGTTCCTCTATATCCGCCCTTGCGGTACAATCAACGATTTAATCAACCCATAATCTAAAACTGTAGGTTACTTCGTAAATAATAAATAGCTTTATAGCTGATTTGCAGAACGTAAGACAATCAGTTTAGCAGTAACCTACAACCAATTCAACACTAACCCTTAAACATCAACCTATGGCACTTTTACAACGCGACCAGATAAAACAGGTAGTTTTAGAAAGCCTCCAGTCGGTGGCCGACCTGCCTGCAAACCCCGAAGCATCTGACTTTAGCGCTTTTAACGATTTTCAGAAACACGTTTTCCTCTCTAACCTGAAGGGAAAGATAAATGCCCTGCCCTACTACATGAACAGCGGAGCCGAGAGCTATCTTGCCTATTATGACATATCACTGACCCCCGACTCGACCGACGACTGGCCAACAGTGGGCGACTGTATCGACTGGATAAAAGAAAACCAAAGAGTTGTTTATTTATAAGCCAAATCACCATGAAACATATATTATTTATACTCTTCGCGCTTGGTTTTTCTGCAACAGCCTTTTCGCAGACAGAGTACGTAACGCCTACGGGCATCAGCCTTAAGCAAAATTCGGTAGGCGAATTTTCGCTCGCTATAGATATTAATTTAGACATTAGCGAAACCGACAACATAGACCCCGATTACTGGATTGAGAACCCGCAGCAAAAACCTAAAGTTGCGCTTATCTACGGCGACCAAAAGTTAGACTGCCCTCTTAATGTATCGCCAATGGTAGGCGCAAAGTCGGTTGGCTTTAAGGTATCAAATTTTAGTGAATCGACGTTTGACCGTTTTTTGAACAAAGACCATGACAACCAGATAAAACTGGTGGTTGAGCAGGATGTTACCATCAGGCTTCAGGCTGTTGAGGGACAAGCCGGACAACGCTTTCTGGCCATAAAGGCCGATGTGCTGAACAGCATGATCAACGAGCAGCTGACCTATACCGAAGACGACCGCACCGGCTTTATGACCTCGCTAAACAACTTTTATTATTACCAGAATAAGGTCGATTTTGGCGTTAACCCCTCACAGGACACCATAAAAACAAGTTATGTGCTTTCCTTAAAGCTACAGAATGCCTATAACCGAAAAAACTTTTTGAAGTGCGATGATGATAAAAAACCGGTGCCCATTTATTGGACCCTCGATGCCAGGGTAAGCACCAATTTTAAGGACTCGCTGAATTACATTAAGTTCTACCCCATAAATCTGATGCTGGAGAATTTCTCGAAAAAGATTCCGTACCAATTGAACCTGAAGCTGGGGCATGAGTCAACACAGGATTTCATCAGCAAAAGGGTCGCAGTCGATGCGTCCATATCGCTGATCACGCCAAATCTGGTCAACCTTTCCACAGCACAGTCCAGCAGGTTACGCCTGAAACCTGTAATCACAGCGGGGTTCAAAGGGTATTATGATTATTCGAACAATGTTGATGCCTTCACTTCGGGTCAGCCGCACATTGACGGTTATTATTACGTTCCCATATTCGACAATTATGCCATTATTTTTGAAGGCACAAGCTTTTACGACCTGAGCCAGACCCGCAACCCCGACAAAAAGATTCAGGGTAACTACTCGATAACATTAGGCGCAGAAATCCCTAAAACAGGCTTCAAAGCCATGTTTAAATACACCGACGGCCGCACTGATATCAACTTCAAACAGGGTTCTATTATCGCAATAGGTTTACTGATGGACTTTTTTGACGAGAAGAGGTAGATGTATTTATAAATAATATCGCCCAATTTGTCATTTCAACCAGAGGGAGAAATCTCTTGTAATTCTTATATAGATAAATTATGTAATACTCCATAAAATAATATAGTTGTAAAATAAGATGTTATTTTATACGTTTGCACTCTAAATAATAATGCTTAAACTATATGAACATCTTAAAAAGATGTTACTACAGATATTAATGGAACAATTATTGTTTATATTTGATTATAATTTTCTCAACAATGGTTAAGAATCCTAATATAAATCATATATCTACTAAAAAAACTACAGGATCAGTTGTTCCAGTAGGAAGTAAAGTAGGCAAAATACTTCTTAATAGTATTGATGCTTCTAAAATTATGGATGCTGTTAGAGCGGTTGCTAGTGGATCAGCAACTCAAACAGTAAAGATTTCAAATACTACTATAAAAAGTTTATCAGGAGTTTATAATAAATGAACATAGCTCTAGCGGGATTTGTAATAATTCTATTATTACTTCCTGGATTACTTTTCAGAAAAAGTTATTTATCAGGTGAGTTTTCAAGAGAATACATTGTAGAAGATTTTTTTGAGTTACTTATAAACTCTTTGATTCCTAGTTTCTTATTTTATCTAGTAATTGGTTTGCCTATATCTCTTTTATTTGGTTACCCGTATGATTTTGAAAAACTCTTGGGACTATTATCTTCAGACAAGGAATTACTATCGCATTCTTTAAAAAATATCGAAGAAAATAAATATGCAATTATTACATTTCATATTTTTATAAATTCCCTAGCTTACACATCGGGATTTTTATGTAAAAATCTTGTTCTTACAAATCGCTTGACACTAAATATCCAACATTAAGATTTGATAATATTTGGCATTATTTACTTACTGCTAAATTTATATTATTTAAAAGATCACAAATTGAATTAGAAAGCGATAAAATTGAAGATATTGATTTAACGTTAGTATATGCATTAATTAATATCGGCAATATTCCTGTTTTATATAGCGGTGCACTTGTAGATTATGAACTCTCAAAGGATGGAAGTATTAATTTGCTTTATCTGAAAAATGTGCAGAGAAAAACTCTTGAACTTAAAGAAAGTAAACCTGAAGTTTCAATTGATGAAAATGGTTTATATAATCAAGAGAATTTTAAAGACATTGAAGGTAATATATTGATATTAAAGTATGAGAACATTATAAATCTGAGCTTAAGCTTCATAGCAACTGATATACTTACCGATATAAATGGTGAAATAGTCGGTGTCGAACCCCGATTAATCGGATAGTATCAATATTTCCCTCAACCCACCCCAATGACAGAAGCAGAAGCACACGCTTCTTTGCATTTACCCACTAAAAAAACCACCCGAAAACCAGGCGTTAAGAGCGAGTACCGTGACGAGTATGGCGCGCAGGCGCATAAGCTGTGTCTGCTTGGCGTGCAGGACCGTGACCTTGCGGCGTTCTTTGGCGTATGCCGTAAAACCATACTGAACTGGAAAACCACTTACGCCGACTTTGCCGAAGCCATTACCCGTGGCAAGAAATCGGCTGATATGGAGGTGGCGGCGAGTTTGTACCAGGCAACGCTGGACAGGGTGATTACCACCAAACAGGCCATCAAATGCAAAGAAATTTATTATGACGACAACGGCAAACGCGTAGAGAAGGAGCGCGTTGAGATCGTGGAAGTAGAAAAACACATTCCGGCCGACTTCCGCAGCCAGCAGTTCTGGCTCAAAAACCGAAACCCCAAGCTGTGGAGTGACAAATACAGTGACGACGATGATATTCACGATAAAGCCGTCACTTTAAACCTGGGCTACGGCCTTGACCCTCATGAAACTGCTGATTAAGCAGGAACACGCCATTTATTTCCTGAAAGATAATGTAACCGAAGAGGTGCTGTACGGCGGCGCTGCCGGTGGCGGCAAGAGTGCCCTGGGCTGCCTTTGGCTTATGGAAATGTGCCAGAAATTCCCCGGTACGCGCTGGCTTATGGGCAGAAGCAAGCTGAAAACCCTTAAGGAAACCACGCTCAACACCTTCTTTGAGCTGGCAACGCTGCTAAAGCTGGGCGGCCAGTTCAGTTATAAGTCGGCGGAGCATATCATACACTGGAAAAATGGCAGTGAGATCATTCTCAAAGACCTGTTCTTATATCCCTCAGACCCTAACTTCGACAGTCTGGGGTCGCTCGAAATTACAGGTGCTTTTATAGACGAATGCAACCAGGTGGCCTACGCCGCATGGCAGATAGTCAAGTCGAGGATACGCTACAAGCTCAGTGAGTTTAACCTCATCCCCAAGATGCTGGGTAGCTGTAACCCCGCCAAGAACTGGACGTACAAAGAATTCTACAAGACCACCCGCGAAGGCAGGCTTGCCCCCTACCGCCGGTTTATCCAGTCGCTGCCAACCGACAATCCGCACCTGCACCCAAGCTACCTGCAATCGCTGCTGCGGCTCGATAAGAACAGCCGCGAACGCCTTTACTTTGGCAACTGGGAATACGACGACGACCCGGCAACCCTGATAGACCATGACAGCATTGCCGATTACTTCTCTCCTACCCATCTTTTGCCGAATGGCGTAAAATACATGACCATAGATGTTGCCCGAAAAGGGAAGGACAAAACGGTGTTCCGTATCTGGCATGGGTGGGTATGCATAAAACGGGAATCGATTGCCAAAAGTGGTCTTGATGAAGTGGTAGGCAGGGCGCGGGTACTACAGTCGAAATTCGGAATCGCCTTATCCAACACAATTGCCGATGAAGACGGCGTGGGCGGCGGCGTGGTAGACTTCCTGAAATGCAAGGGATTTGTAAACAACTCATCCCCCTCGAAATGCGAGAGGGCAATACCTACGTGAAACCCAACTTTGATAACCTGAAGAGCCAGTGCTCCATAAAAATGGCCGAAATGATAACCAACCGCCTTGTGGGCGAAATATGCGATGACGATCTGGTGCGCCAGACCACCGCCGAAGAAATGGAACAGGTAAAACTAAAGGACATTGACAAAGACGGACGCAAAGGCATCATTGCCAAAGACCGAATCAAGGAACTTATAGGCCGATCCCCCGATGAATGGGACAGCATCATGATGCGCTATTGGTTTGCACTGCGAAAAGATTATAGTGCGAGAGTGAGGGTTGGTTAGTGTCAGATTAATACCAAATCAATAAATTATAATTTTTATTTGTATATTTTTGTTACAACACTTCAATTATGGAAAAAGATTTAACCAGTTCAAAAGTTGACAGGCGCAATATTCTAAACAACAATACTGCTATAAAAGAAATATATAGTCAACTTGGGTTCGAAGGCATATTCTTTGAAAATAAATTCAGATATACTTTAAATCAACTTGCTAGATTTTATGAGGTCGATAATAGAACTATTGAAAGACTTTTAGAAGACCACACCGAAGAATTAAGTGCTTCAGGATATGAAATTTTCAAAGGTTTTAGGTTAAAATTATTCAAAGAAAAAGTAAATGAACTGACCGACATCCATGTCGGTCAGTTGATGCAAGACGATGACAAAGAGCTTGTTGGAAAAAGAGCAGCGAGCTTAGCAGTCTTCACTTTCAAATCTCTACTTAATTTAGGCATGCTATTACAAACTTCTGAAAAAGCAAGAGAAGTTAGAAGCTTTGTATTAAATATTGTAATTGATGTACTTAACAAAAAATTAGGTGGATCGACAAAATATATAAATCAAAGAGAAGAGGAATTTCTACCTGCTGCTTTAAGAGAAATAAACTATAGAAAAGAATTTACAAATGCCATAGATTTATATATAAAGAAAAATCAATTTAAATATAGTCAATTGACTGATAAAATTTACAAAAGCGTTTTTAAGGAAAATTCCAAAGAATATAGAAAGGTTTTAGATTTAAAGGCAAAAGAAAGTGTGAGATCTACAATGTACACTGAGGTTTTAGACCTAATCAGCAGCTATGAGAACGGATTTGCAGCATATCTTAAAGAACAATTTGAACTTAATCAAGAAAATCAATTTTCACTTTCCGAAGCACATGAAATTTTCAGAAAATTCGAGAAATTTTCAGATAAATTATATGAACCCCTAAGAGAAAAGGCCAGAGGATTAATGGCAAGCCGAGACATGGCATTTAGAGATGCATTACATGAGAAATTAAAAGAATATGTTAATACTGTTAGTGCGGAGGATTTTGATAAATTTTTAGGTGAAAAAAGTCAATCTTTAGAAGACCGACTCAAAGAAAATATAGATGTTTTTAGACGTTTAAAAGATCGATAATGAGCTATTTATATTTCGACATAGCACATGCTCTCCGGGTACAAGATTTTATAATCGAAAATAGTGGCGGAAGAAAAGGTGTATTGAACAAAGGTCTTATTGATAGTGTCTTAGAACATGTAAAAAATGATTTGTATTACCCTTTAATTGAGGACAAAATTTGTCATTTATTTTATTCGATAAATAAAAATCATGCATTCAATGATGGTAACAAAAGATCATCAATTGTTCTCTCCTCATATTTTATGGAAATTAATGGCCTTGATTACAAGGTCGACTATTTTATAAAGGAAATGGAAAATGTCGCAGTTCATGTTGCTGATAATAAAATCTCAAAAGAACTTCTATATGAAATAATTATTTCAATTGTTTATGATAATGAATTCTCAGAAGAATTGCAATTAAAAATTATAAACGCAATTGCAATTGTTGATAATGAAAATGAAGAAAATTTATTCTAAGTCATTATGACAATATTTCTTAAAATGGAAGAGTGAAAAACATTTCCATGAAACAATACACCCGCCTGCGGGATACTTTACATTACGACCTCCTATTGGAACACCTCAACCCGAAGAACAGCTTTGGCAACAGGCAAATGAACATAAGTGCCATGCCCTATGCCAATGTAAAATACTGCATCAGGCTGCTGCCAAAGATTGTCGACTGGAATGATGTACGCCAGCTCTTTGAGATATGCTTTGACATTGACGAAAAAGCCTTTTGGAAAGCCCCTGTAACCGAATTCTTCGCTGCACGGAAGTTTGTGGTAGCCGAATTTGAGCGCACCATAGCCACCGAAAATAAGCTGCTTACCACCCTGAGCACCGATAGCCACCTTTGGCAAATGGCAGGCGCCGATAAGCTCAAACCTTATGGCGACACGCTTCCGCTGCTGCAACTGGGCAAGCTCTTTGGGCAATACCCGTTTGACCTTGGCCGTAAGCCCTACGGCGAAATATTCAGCCTTTTGGCACAAACCAAAACACAAAATGAGGTGGAAACGGAGTACAGGAAGCTTGCTTCGAAGTAGTTTTCAGTATTGAACGCGGATGACGCGGATTTTGGCGGATCATCGCAGATTTCATGGCTACTGTCATTCTGAATGCAGCGAAGCGGAATTGAAGAATCTCTTATAATCCCATAAAACTTGTTGAGATTTCTCCACTACGCTACGCTTCGGTCGAAATGACAACAGCGCAGATTCATCGCTACTGTCATTCTGAATGCAGCGAAGCGGAATTGAAGAATCTCTTATAATCCCATAAAATTGTTGAGATTTCTCCACTACGCTGCGCTTCGGTCGAAATGACAAACATTAAACCAATATAAAACACCCCAGGCTCACTCCCCTCTCCTTCGGAGAGTCTCAATAGCTATCGGGAGGGGTGAGGACTATTAACCAAATCCACAAATCAAACAAATCCACATTCTCATGAAAGACATAGTACGCATACTCCAGGACATAGCCCTTAACAACAACCTCGTTTACCACTACGGCAAGAAAGCCGCGCTGAACCTTTTAGACGGTTCTGCCGAAGCAGCCACCACCTATCTGCTTCACGAGTTTACCAACCGCAAAAGCGAATACAACGACAGCGGAACCATGATTATCGCTGCCAATTATGAGGGGAAATTCTTCCTTGTAAAGCAGAGTGACCTTGACCAGAACTATTTTGCCGAAGCAGGCGATGCCGAAACCTCAAAATACACACAGCACATAGAACCGCTGCTCCGGGTATTTAAAAACGTTGGCAACAGCCTTGCCTGCCTAAGCATAGAAGTGAACCAATGGGACAACATAGACGTTACTGATGCGCTCGATGCAAATATGGACGGACTCCTGTGCAGCTATAAACTTCGCATACCGGCAAATTATGAGTAGCACTGCCCAACTACTGCTTACCGAATTTGAAGCCCTTAAAAACGAGCTTATCGCACGGTATGACGATCTCGGCATGCGGGCGTCAGGGCAATGGGCAGAGAGCCTGAGCGTATCGGTATCGGGAAACAGTGCAGCTATACATCAGGAAAGCTACGGCAAGCAGCTGGAAAATGGACGAAGGCCAGGCGCACAACCGCCAAGCGAAGCGATAGAACAATGGCTTAAAGACAAAGGCATTGCAAACCGGCTGGAGAAAGGCATGTCGGTTAGCAGCCTCGCGTTTCTTATTGCCCGAAAGATAGGCCGTGAGGGCTGGAACAGGAACAATCACGACGGCACAAAACTAATAAGCAGTGTGGTAACTCCCGAACGTATTCAGTTCATCATTGACAAGATTGGCGAAAGCCAGCTTACCGAATTTACAACCAAGATTTCTGATTACCTAAATACTCTACAGGCATGATACAATTTGTAACCCCTATAGATGCCGGCAAGCTGCGCATGGCCTACAACAACGATATACTGCGATTTTACAGCGACAGTACCGATCCTGCACTTTACGCCGATGTTACCCTTAGCGAAACATCTGCAATTTTGATGGTAGGTACAGAACCTAAAACCTATTTTACAATCAGGTTATACCCAAATCCGCAGGGACAGTTTTATCTTAATCTTCAGCCCTATGTGGCGGCAACCCTTAACACACGCAATTTTGAAGATACCCTGCAAACATCGCTGGCGGCGGGCAACAGCAGTTCATTTACCTATGCCTTTAGCAACGGGACTCTATTAAACGGAGTTTTAAAAATCAACGTAACCCACAAAACTGCTGAGGCAGATTCGGTTACCAATACGCTGGTGTGGCTGGGTGGGACACAGCAGTTTGGCGATTATTCAAGGCTTGCCACATCAGATCTTTTAATGCTGTCTCCAACAAAAAAAAACACTGTAAACGAGTATTACCTTAAATACTGGCAAGGCTATCCGTTTGATATAAGCGTGCTAGATTACAACGCTTCGCTTATTGCACGCCGAAACTTTACTGTTGTAAACCAAACCAATGCCCTTACCACCACCCTTTCGCCGAAAGGCAATATTACAAGGATCACTTTTTCTGACGGGCGTACCGATGAAACGCCGGAAACACTTTTGCCATTGGCCGAAGGCACAAACAAGCTGAAGGTAAGTACATCTGCCACAAGGCAAAGATGGGTGCACATAGAAAAGGTACCGTATTGTGAGGGAGTGTATTTAAAATGGCTCAACGCCATGGGCGGTTATAGCTACTGGCTGTTTGAAGACACCTATGCCATAGACCGAAGCACAAAATACAACGACGAGATAGACCGCAATAACGACAACCTTGAAAACTCTTTTGGGAGAACAGTGCAAACCGGCAAGGAAAGCCGCGATACACTTAAAATTATTGCTGAACTGCTTACCGAAGACGAACGCCGCATTGTTGAGGGCATCTTAGACAGCCCAAAGATATACCTGTTTACAGGAAAGCCCCTATCGCAAAACAGCTACAGGAGCTGGATAGAAGTTACACTCAAAACAGGATCGGCACGGCTAAAAAACCCTAAGCAGCCGCTAACCAATTTTACTTTTGATATTGAACTGCCAATAAGGTTTACGCAGACATTATAGTTAAGTGTTTTTAAAGCCTAAAGTCATAAAGTCTTTACTACAAGTTTACTTTACGACCCTAGACCTTGAAACTATGCCTCTCTGAAACTTTATGACTTTACAACTTTCATAAGTATTCCCCTGCACCTTTTGGGTCGGCGCCTTCAGGAACAAAAACGTCAATTTTGTTATCGTCCATTTTTGTGAACATTACAGATGTTACCTTACCATTTACCGTATAGCTCACGCTGTAAAAAGTATCGGTAGCCTCTTCGCTTATCACGTAGTTGGCATTTTTCTTTTTCAGTTCGGCAATGCCCTCTTTCCAGCAGGCCGAATTTGTGTTGGCTGCAGTACTGCAGATGTTATCGGCATTAATTACAAAATTATAGTCGGCAGCGGCAGCATTTTCCTTAGCCCATGTACCCTGAATCCATGCAGGCGGGTTAAAGGTGTTTTGGTTTACGGCAACTGTTTCGGTTTCGTCATTAGAGCAGGCAAGTGCAATAAGGGCAGTAAGTAGTAGGATAATTTTTTTCAAAACGTTAGATGTATTTGTGTTTTCTGATTCAATATTATGCAATTTATATCTCAAAAAAACAGCCTGCTGGCATAGTAACCAATTGTTTACAATTGCTTGATATTACAGGCTCCAACATTAATTTTTAACGATACTTGTGTAACTAAAAACAATGGCATTGTTACTCTACATAAACGGGCAGCAGGCAGACCTTTCTGCCGGGCAGGTTATAGCCCAGACAAAACAGGTAAACGACCTGAACAGTCTTGAAAACCGGCAGGCCGGCTATACCAATAAATTTAAACTGCCTAAAACGGCAAACAACTTAAGGATAATGAATTTCCTGACTGTTACAGGGAATGATTCTGCCGTACCGTACCAAAAAAATGAATGCAGCCTCTACAGCGATACCGGCGAGTGTTTTGTGTATAACGGCTGGGCAGTAATTACCGATGGCGGAGACGATTATGAAGCCGTAATTTATGACGGTATTATAGATTTCTATAAAAAAATTGAAGGCCAAACCCTCGCCAGCCTTGACCTGGACAAGCTTACACACGAAAAAAACCTTACTACTGTTACATCAAGCTGGATAGGAGATGATATTTTAAAATATAAATACATCGTAGCCGACTATAACGGCATGACAATGACCACGGCTCCTGTGACCCAGCCTCCTGCTCCCGCCATAAATATAGATTACCTTGTACCATCGGTTAAAGTTGCATGGCTTTGGGAACAGATCTTTACTAAAAATGAATTTTACTGCAACGGTTCAATTTTTGATTCTCCCGATTTCAATAACCTGTGGATGACGTATCCTAAAGGTATCTTATCGATAGAAAACGAGGAACTGCTGTTTGAAAGCAGCAGTTATTCTTTTATTGGAGAAACTACAAAAAGCGCCCCGTACGTGCGTAAATATTTTGCCCGTTACAATAACACAGCAACATACAACGAGACGATGAATAATAATGGGCAGATTCATCTTATAGCACCGCAAACGGGTAAATACAAGCTGGAGATATCAGGACGGTTAAATACAAGAAAGCAGCTCTATAACCTGCAAAACAACCCGCAGGATATTTCCATACCTGCACCATGCAGGATTATATTAGGCAAAAATGCAATAAACAGCACTGCTTTAACAGTCATACCCTCAGAGGTAATTTCGATGTATACTCCATCCAGTACCGAATTTTCTAAAACCTTGTTCATCACCCTTAATCAAGGCGAAAGTATTTGCCTGGGCATTGGTGCTGTTGAAGAGGAATCATACAGGATGTTTACAATAGCATCTGGCAGTGCGTTAAAGGTTAAACTTACTAAGATTGAACCGGGGGTATTTGACTTTAATGATGCTTTTTCAGAATTTACCGTTCGTGATTTTCTTAACGAAATAGTTTGCCGCTACGGCCTTACAATGTATAAGGACAAGTACAGCAAAACCCTTACGTTTGTAACACTTCAGGAATTGTTTAGGGAATCGGTAGTAATAGACCTGAGTGACAAATATGTAAAAAAGGTTTCAGAAAATTATCTGTATGGCAGCTATGCACAGCAAAACTGGTTTCGCTATAACTACCATGACAAAGAAAGCAGTTATAATGATGGTTTTTTAACTGTTGCGAATACAAACCTGCCCGAGAAGCGTGATGTTATCAAATCTAAACTCTATAGTCCTAACCAAAGAACCGTGACACTTCTTGGCAGGCCTACTAATGTTTACCGGTTGTGGGACAAGGAAGTGGTAGAAGACCCCCAGCCGGGCGAAGCAGCCCTGACATAAAACCCCTTGACAAACGATTCTATTTTTTAAGGCCTGAAGTAATGCCGGGTGCACATCTTATCGCCTCAGACCTTATGCAGGATTGGGCCGCTTTTGCAAACATACCGTTTGAAACATTTACCGGGCTGCCTTTTGCCGACATAAGGGCGAAATACTATACTCCTCTGGAAGACGTGCTTGACAAAGCCTGCATCGTTACGGCAGAGCTGCTGCTTAAAGACACTGACATTATAAACTTTGATTTTAAGAAACGCTATTACATAGAACAGCTTGGAGCTAACTTTATAATGAACAAGATAATTAATTACATTCCCGGTAAGCCTGTAAAATGTGAGTTGATAAAAGTGCCTGACAATATGTTTGAACCCTTTACAGTAAAAATAAACAGGGTTGTCATTTCGTCTTATCAGGTCACTATATATTATGAAACTACAGATACGATAACAGGCGTTATCGTAGAATATGACCCCGGCAATAACGCGTGGATATCGCTGCCATTTGCAGGAACCTCACCGGTTACATTCAATCTTGAACGGGGCAGCTACAAGCTTCAGCTAAGGGCAAAAGGAAAGCTTTCTAACAACGTAACTATCAATATTCCTGACGTGAGGACAATTAATAGTATCTAAAACCTTGTTAACCAAGATTTGGCTTCACAACAAAAAATGGCAAAAAATATAACCATTGCAAAACTTGATATTGATACGCAGTCGCTGGTAGACAGCATGCAAAAAACAGCAAAGCAGATAGAAGACCTGAAAGACAAACAGGAAAAACTTTCCCAAAAGGGTAAAGAAGGCACAGAACAGTTTCAGGCAAACGAAGCCGCCCTTAAATTATTAACAACCGCACAGCGCGCACAAACGGCAGCGCTTTCGGCACAAATAACAGAAGACGGTAAGCTGGTATCGGTAAAAAAAGCTGTAAAAGATGCCGTAAACGAGGTTAACAACAGCGAGAACGATTATATGGCCAATAACCAAAGGCTGCTCGCCCTTAAAAAGCAGCTTAACAGCAATGACGATGATTACGAAAAAAGGCTGGCCGCCATAAACGGCAAGCTGCAGGAAAACAACACCTGGTTGCAGGAAAACGGATCGGCACATGCTAAACTCGTTACCACTATGAACGACTACAAGCAGCAGGTGGCAGATTCTTTTAATGAAATCAATATTTTTAACGGAGGCCTTAGCGGGCTCATAAGTCGTGCGCAGGAAGCCGGAGGTGTGGGTCCGCTGGTAAAAGGCGCTTTTGAGGGCATGAGCACAGGAATAATGGGCATGACAAAATCGGCCATTGCCTTTATGGCTACTCCGCTTGGAGCCGCACTAACGGTTATTACCGGTCTGTTAAGCCCTATTATAGATTACCTTACCAATACCGAGGAGGGAATAGATGCCGTAACAGGAGTAACACGTCCGTTGCAATCAGTTTTTCAGGCACTTTCAGGTGTATTTCAGCAAATAGGCAAGTTCCTTTTTGAGGCGTTTACCAATCCTAAAAAGAGTATGGAAGACCTGTATGAGTTTGTAAAGCAAAACCTCATTAACCGTTTTACAGCCTTTGGCACCATACTGGAAGGTATAATGGATCTTGATTTTAAAAAAATAAGCAATGGGGTTTTGCAGGCCGCAACCGGTGTGGAAGATGTAATAGGCAAAACCCAGAACGCAGCAAAAGCTACCGGACAGTTCTTCGATGAAGCCATAAAACGCGGGCAGCAAATAGACAGTCTTCAAAAACAACTGGATCGCAGCCAGGCAAATTATACATCTAAAATGAGCGAACTCAGCAGCCAGCTTGACGCCCAAAAAGAAATTGCAAACGACACTAACCTGACTCATGCCGAAAGGGAAAAAGCAACTCTTAAAGCTATAGAAATTGCTAAAGAACAAAACAAGCTGGCACTGGATCGTATGGATACCGAAATTAAGCTCAACGATTTAAAGATGAGTGAAAACGGATATACAAATGCTGAACGACAGGAACTGGCAGAAATGAAAAAGGCCCGTGACGAAGCTGCAAATACTTACAAATCTTCCGAAAAGGAATTGCAGGACTCGCTTGATGGTATAAGGAAGGACGCCGCAGATAAGGAAATAAAACGCCGCCAGAAACTACTGGATGATGCTCTTGATAAGCAAAAACAAATGCTTAAATTATATGAAGCTGAAAACGACAGTAATTCTAAAACGCTTCAGGAGGCTATAGCTTATGAAAATGAACATGCTAAAAAAGCAGTGGAAATTGCTAAGAAAGAACTTAAGCAAAAGAAAATAAGCTGGATTGAATATAGCACTGAAATTAAAAACATTGAAAATGAAAAATTAAAAAATATCACACAGTTAAATATAGAAAACAGCAAAGCATTACTCGATCTTGAAACATCAAAGTCTAAAAGCGTACTGGAAGGAAATAAAGTACTTACACAGCAACTTATAGATGATGAAAAAGACAGGCTGGACAAACAAAAGCAACTTAAATTAGAGCAGCTTGCACTGGAAAAAGGCATTTCTAAGGAAAAAATAAACATGTCTGAAGAAGAGGCTGTAAAAGGAGGTACAAATGCTATCAGCTTTTATACTGAAAAATTGAAAATTGAGCAGCAATATGCCGCCGAAAATCAGTCGAATATCGACAAATTTCATACGCAGGAAGAAACTGAAAAAGCGAGGAAAACTCAGGAGGCAGCCGACCAGGCAGCAATGGAGTATCAAAATAATACAACGGAGTATCAAAAGAAATTGGATCTTGAGGATGCACGGCACGATGCAGAAGTAGCAAAGTACCAGCAATGGCGCGATGATGGCATTATAAGCGAGCAGCAGCAAAAAGATTACATTAAGGCCATTGATGAAGAGACCGCAGAGAATAAGAAAAAATTAGCAATAGAAAATGCGCAGGTACAATTAGGCAATATGCAAAACGTTGCCAATGCTTTAACAGAGGCTTTTGGGCAATCTAGAGAGCTGGCAATAGCGCAGGCTACCATGAATGCCGGGCAGGCAATACTATCTATCTGGTCAGGTTCCATTACAGGCAATCCATTAATCGATACAGTGTTAAAGGGGGTTTTAACGGCTAATACCGCTGTTAAAACCGCAAAGCAGATTAAAGACATACAAAGTGCCAAAAAACCTAAGAGCCCAAAATTTGAGCAGGGAGGTCTGGTTTCGGTAGGCGGTAACAGGCACAGTGCGGGAGGTACTATGTTTACAGGAGCAGACGGCACACAGTTTGAAGCCGAACAGGGCGAACTCATAGGCGTTATGAACCGTAATGCAGCACGCCATTTTACGGCATTCAACAATGCGTTTCCGGCAGGTGGAACATCGGCACCAAATTATTTTGCAGGCGGAGGCATCGTGTCGCGCGAAATTGCGCAGCAAACACTTAATACTGATGAATTAGCCCTGAGAATTGCACAGGCAAACAGGATGCTGCCTCCTCCTGTAGTTTCAGTACAGGATATTGTTACTGAGGGCAACAGCTATGTAAGGGTAAGGGATGCGGCTAATTTTTAAAATAAAATACCCTGCAAAGTGCAGGGTATTAAATATAATTATTTAAGCATACACTTAATATATTCTTTTAGTGCAAATCCTTCTTTATATTTTATTTCGTATTTCCCCACTTTGATTGACACAACGCTGTGCTCTTTTATCAGCTTGAGTTTATGAGCTTCTAAAACCATAATCGAAGCAGACAAAACATTATTTCCATCACTATCCGGCAACACTTCATCATCCGGTCTTGAAATGATTTCACCGTTATCAAATGTCAGGGTAATACCTTTCTGTTTTACCGTTTTGAACCGTTCTTCACCTGTACTATAATTTATCTTAAATGTTATATTTTCATGTTGGCCTTTATAACCATATAATAAAACTCCATCAGTTCTTTTTTTTGTAGCATAAAATTTGCCGCCCGGTTCGTAAGGCTCGGCCTTAACCGGCTCTATATTACTGCAAAAATGACCTTCAGGATATTCAAGTCCCCCTATAACTTCAAACGGAAAGGTATTGGGAGAAATTGAATTATAATTAAAATACAAGGTTCCTGTTTCTGGGTTCTCCAGTACAAGTCTGGTTTTTTTTGTAGAACGTCCGGCAATAAAGTTTTCAAATGAAACTACTTTAAATTCTTTACCGGCTAATTCAGCATAAGGAGTACTTGTACCTGACTTCTTGTAGTTTTTTTGAAAGTCCGGATCTTTAAAGAAATCAGTGTAACCATATTTTTGAAGTGATTCATCTTTAGGAATAACCCTGATAGTTTTGCCAACCAATAGTTCTACCTTCTCACCCGGATAATTTTGCGCAAAACTGTTGATGCTTAACAATAAGGCAAATAATAACATGATTTTTTTCATGGCGTGTAAAAATTTAAATGATTTATAATACCGCAAATATATAAAAAATACAATCCGACAATATTTCTTACGTAAAAACTTATTGAATACTTTAAATCATATACTTAACGGCTGGAAAAACTACCTCGACAAGAGCGAAGTTACCGAAAACATTGCAAAACAGCGTTCTACAGTGTGTGCTGCCTGCCCATATGCCAAACACGGAAAACTGCTTGCCTTTGTAAAAGACAGTATTAAAGAGGTTGAAGGCTTTTACTGCGCTGTTTGCAGCTGCCCCCTTAGCGCTAAGGTGCGCTCTACCGATATTTGTCCTGAAAATAAATGGCAATGACCCGTTATGAAACTATTTCAAGCCTTGGCGACGACCTTATAAAACTTATGGGCAAAGGCATTATCCCGGTGCATATACTGGACTGGAAAGTATATTACGAAGCCTACCTGAAACAAACCGAACTGCTGCTCAAAGAATATGGCAAACCTAAAAAAACCTGGGCCGCCGGCATGGTTGCCGAAGACTATAAAGTGAGCGAACGCACTGTTTTTAATGTGATTGCTTTTATGGAGGGGAGGTAATTTAAATTATTACCGATTTCAACATGGTGCTAATTTTAATCATTTTCAATTTTTATACATATTTTTCAATTTGCTTTTCGCCCATACTAATATTATCTTTAAGTGTTTTGCTTACCCAGCATTCGTTTGAAAGGGAGCAACAATCTAAAAACAAAGCAGTTAATAGAACAATTAAATTACATTTTTTGTTAAAATGTGCAATATTACATATCTATTAATTATCTTTATCCGTATATTTGCACAAATTTTCAAGCCTTAATTACCTTTATAAGCCATTAAACCCTATAATTTTTAAATATGTATTTAAAAGAAGATATAGACAAATTAGCCAATACCATTATTTTCTTAGCTGAAAGAATTGAAGATTTATCTAAGACTAAGCTTTTAAAAATTCTTTACATATTAGATGAATTTTCAATTACAGAAACTGGTATTCCATTCTTGAATCTTAAATATGAGGTTTGGCAGTATGGCCCTGTGGCACAAGACATATTTATTGATTTATCAGATGAGCCAGCTATTTTAAAAGATTATATTTCTTTAGAAAGACATGAAAACAAAACTTATGTCAAAGCAAAAAAGGATTTTTGTGACGATGAGTTTTCATCTAAAGAAATTACGTTTTTAGAGAAAATAACTGAAGCTGTAAAAAAACATCCTGCTTATGTTCTTGTTGATTTTACTCACAAAAAGGATTCTTTGTGGTACAATGCCGCTTTAAAAAACAATTTGCTTGATGGTTTTAATTCAGGTTTTACAAACAGTTCAAATATTCAATTAGATTTTACAGAACTAATAAAGGAAGACCCTATTAAACTTTCCAAGTATTTACATCACTTAAATTTAGAAAGCAGTTTAAAACAGTTCAAAAATCAATAAGGTTATATCTTATGGATGAAGGCACCATACTACATATCCCTAATTATGAATTTGAGAATGGGGAGAGAAAGAATAAATTTTTTCTCGTAATAAAAGAAATTGATAACATACAGCTCATGGTGTCATTACCGTCTAGTATTGAGTATTTCCCGACAGACACAAAAGTTGTACACGGATGCATTGAATTAGACAAAGCTCAGCAAACAACCTATTGCTTTAAAGCACATACCATAATTGCTTCGAATACTTCTTTTTCTTTCAATAAAGACACCTATCTTCATGGTTGTTGGTTACACAGCATTGATAAAACAGCCTTTTTTCAAAAATATTCAGTCGAAAATATTCATTATGAAATTATGGGCACTTTAGATTCGAATGAATTAGATTCTGTCAGAGAATGTTTTAAGAATTCATGTATTGTAAAGAATAAATTTAAACGATTGTTATAGCTAACTTAGAATCTACTGCAAAACCCATTGCAGTAAACACTTAAAAACCCGCCGTACCTTTGTACTGTAATTAATTGAAAGGATTTAAAGATTGAAACATTTAAAAATTCAGCAGTTAGCCTTTTAATTCAGAACAATTCTTCAATCATTGATTTCCGGAAAATCAATTTTTGTTCTCACCAAAGCTTTCATCTTCAAATTTTCAAATCCTTCCTCAATCTTTTAATTTTTCAATCATTCAATTTTTCAATCTCAAATCTAATGAATGACAGGAAACATTTATATCTCCGGCCAGATAGGCACTTTTGACGGTGTTACGGGCGTAGAGCTTATTGACGTGATAGGCCAGGTAAAAAAGCAGCCCAAAGCTACCGCCTACAACGTGCACATTAATAGCGAAGGCGGACTGGTAGATGTGGGTTTCGACATTTACCATTACCTAAAATCGCTTGGCAAGCCCGTTACCACCATAGGCAGCGGCATTGTAGCCAGAATCCTCCTTGATTTCATAACAGGAATAGTTGCAAATTATAACGAGTCTAAAAGGAAACAGTCGAAACTTTATGTAGATCGATATTTTTTACAATCTTCAAAATTAAGACTATCAATTTTAAAGTTTATAACTTACGGCCTTGCTATACTTATAGCTTTCTTTATCGAATATATTTTTATGATAGGCGAATTTAAACCTCATCACCTAATTCAGAAAGTAACGTTTACCACTATTGTTATCTCATTTTGCTGCGCAATAGAAATATATTCTATCTTCTTTGAAAACATTAAGCGCATGGGGTTCGATATAATATTAAAAATTAAGGAAATCATCACTCAAGCTTGGAAACTCTACAAGATTCTTAAAGGTGAAAAAGAAAATGAGTAATATTCAAAATATTATAAACATAGCTCTCGCAGAAATTGGATATTCAGAAAATCCGGCAAATAGCAATAAAACTAAATACGGAGAATGGTTTGGGCTAAATGGTGTGGCATGGTGTGGCATTTTTTGCAGCTGGGTTTACAGCAAAGCCGGTTTTCAACTACCAAAAATTGGCTTCGCAAAAGGATTCGCCGGATGTGCCACAGCAGTAAGCTATTTTAAAAAATATCATACTATTACATTGTCCCCCAAACCGGGAGATCTTGTATTTTTTGACTGGAATGCAGACGGGAACTATGACCATGTAGGTCTCTTTTATGATTGGAAAATTCCGTTTAAGGAATTCTATACCATAGAGGGTAATACTTCATTAACTAATCAGAGTAATGGCGGCCAGGTAATGAAACGTGCAAGAAAAGCTGCAAATGTTTTATTTGTACACCCAAATATATTAGATGTATGACTAGGATTTGGAAAATCATCATATTATTTTTAGTGCTTTTTTCTATCGGATCTATCCAAAAATGTAATTTTTATAAACGTAACGCCATAGAAAACTCAATAGCAAATAAAGATACCATTCGTTACTATATTAATCAAATTGGCACAACAACTGCTTCGATAAAAGCTTTACAAGTTACAAATACCCAAATGAAAAAACTTGTAATTCAGAAAGACGCAGAATTAGCTCTATTATCAACACATTTTTTTAAGACTAAATCCATTATACACTACAAATCCGTTTTAAAAATTGACACTATAGCCATTAACTACCTTGACTCAATTAAATATACATTTGAAAAACATGGAAAGATAAAAGACAAATGGTTTAGATTTAATTACACTTCTGATCAAAAAGGTTTTAAAGTTGATTCGCTATTCATTCCTAACCAAAGTACTGTGATTACTGGAATAAAACGAAAATGGCTTTTGGGGCGCGAGACAATTGTAACCGAGATTAGTAATTCAAATCCCTACATGTCAATCAAAGACATCAAATCTGTAGAAGTTATAAATCCAGATCCTTTTTATAAAAAATGGTATCTATGGTTGGCGTGTGGGCTGGCAAGCGGACTATTAATTTCCCGCTAACTAAAAACTTCTTTTAAAATTTCTAACGATTTTGGCCTTTTAAATCCATCCAGATGTATGGCATAATAATCTAACAATATTTTTAGCAGTGCCTGCCTTTCAGTAACATGAAAGGCTTTGGTGCTATTATCAAACTTTAAGGGCATAAGCCTTCGAAGTAATTGGGTTTCCTCGACGGAAAGGCAGCTTACAGAAGCATAAGGCACAAAAATCCCTTCGGTCATTTCAAAAAATGCGTGATTGGTCTCTGAACTGTCTGGATAGAATCCTAAAAACTTGCTTACTTCTAACAGCAATATCAAGTGAAAATTAGCCACTTCACCATGACTGTCAAGCCAAAGCAATGCGGTTTCAAGAAATGAATATAGGGCATCATTCTTTTCTTCTTCTTTTATGCAGTGATGCAGCATCTCTGCAACAAATATTGAAATAGAGGTTTTGACGATGTCTGTATTCAATGTAAAATACGGATGCGCAATTCTAACCTCTTTAAAATATTCAAGTGTACCTTTATTTTTGTGAGAGGCTTCTAGTTCAAGAATGGTTAACGGACGGAAGTAAACCGTTTTTTGACTGTTTTTTTTTGATGAAAAAGCGTCGCGAACGTAATAGGACTTAAGGCCGTCAGACTCCGTAAAACATTTCACTATCAGGCTTTTTTCCTGATAGCGTAAAGCGCTCAATACTATCGCCTTTGTTTTTACAAGCATTTTTTAGTGGTTGTCAAATAAATTCAGCTACCTTATTATCATTACCTTCTTAACCTTCGTCTGCGTGCCATCTTCCGACGATATGAATATCATGTATACCCCTGATGCCACCTTGTATTTTCCAAAGGCCCGGGTATCCCAAAGTACCGTTCCCCCTTCTGATGTAGCCTCATATACAAGATTACCTTCTATATCTGTAATTTTAACATTTGCTTTATCCAGTAAAGCGCTAATATTTACATTACCATCAAAATCAGGTCGTACGGGATTTGGAAATACGTATACCTTACTAAGGTCTTCAGCCGCCTCTGTAGAAGTCCCTCTATAGGAAACCATTCCTCTTTCTGTAACAAAGTATACTTCCCCGGTTACATTATCAATCTCAATATCATTTATTATATCACTTGGAAGTGGCGAATTTTCTTTTGTAAAATGAAACAGGGTTTGCTGTCCATCAGGCGATACCAAAAAAGCTCCCGCTCCACCTGTAGCGATCCATTTGTTATTGCTCCCGTCCACAACAATATCTGTAATTCCCTGTTCGTACATAAGCTCCTGGGCCAGGCCATCTTCAAGAATAATTATAGGATTAGTTGTAAGTGATGTTTCCGTTGTAAAACGGTCAACACCCGGTAAAACGCGCAGTCCTTTGTTAGTGCCTATCCATAAACGATTATTATTATCTATAGCCACGCAGGTTGAAGAAAAAGATGGCAAATTGCCGTTTGCACCTTCGGTAATTATTATTTTCTTGTCAAGCGTTTCATTAAATGCCAAAACACCACTGTAAGAGGTAGGTATCCATTTGGTACCATTTTTATCTATTACCATCTTCGCATAGTCATTATTTGCCGGATTCAGTATCGTTCCCTTTACTGTATAAGAGCTAAATGATGCACCATTACCCGATGCTCTAAGCTGTTTAACAGATTTTTCAACCCTTGCGTTAGTCATCCATAGATCTCCGGCTTTATCAAACGCAAGGCTGTTGATTCTAACGTCAGATGAAGTCCCGGGCAGCGGCTCAAGATTGCCATTTGTGTTTTGGTTATTATAAAGTATAACCGGCTGATCGTCCTGGATCTTGATTAGCCCGTTGATATAAGAAGACACATATACAAGGTTCTCATTCGTGGGACTCACGGCAATATCTGATATAGATGCCGCATTAAACAATTTATCGTTTGTAATTGTTGTCCATCCGTTTTCATTATTGTATTTGCTCACTCCATAATTTTCAAGGGGATAAGGATTGTAATAATAATCATAATCTCCATACACTGCCCATAAGGCTGACGGTGCTTTTTTAACCCTGAATATTTTACTTCGCTGCGGCCCGTTTGGTGTAATGTTTTCAAAATTCAAATTATTAAATCCTGCCGAGAACATACCATGATCACGAGTACCCACAAAGATTGTTTCGGCAGCAACAGTTGCACAGCTAAAGACGGCTCCCTGCGCTTCGGGCAGCGGAATCACATTGATTTGCGATACTGTTGTTAACTGCTCATTATAAACGACAACACGATTTGTACAAGTAATTATCATGTACCCGTTTGCAACTCTCATATCTACAACCTGGGAGGGTAAAACTGTAAAGGGAACAGCGCTTCCATTTACAAACCTGCTTACGGCACCAGAGCTGTAAGATGCATACAAACTGCCGTTGTAAGACACCACACCGGTAAATTGACCATTGTCAACGGTATACCATTGGTTGTAATCATTAAGGAATTGACTTCCCATTGGCGCTACATATAAGCCGTTAAATGGCGTGGCCGCATATATTATTCCTTCGTGTATGGCACATTGTAAAATCGGAATTTCTGCACCGTTAGGACCAAGGTAATATGTATCCACAAATTCTAATGTTGCAATATTAAAAACCACAATACCGAAATCGGTCGCTATATAAGCTTTACCTTCATATTCGTAAATATTGTTTATTTTTTTCTTAGCGGCAATAACGGTACTTTCCTGAACGATCCCTATCCTGTTTATAACCGTACCATCGCCATTAATAACGATAAGCAACCCGTTTTGATTGCCCACAAGCGTTCTGTTATACTCTGTACTGTAATGCACCGCAGTTATAGTCTCTGCTTTAAGTCCATCTACAGAGGTAATCGTCTTTAGATCGTTTGTACCCAGGTTTTTTTCAAACATGGCACTGCTTGCCGCGCCAAACACGCGGCTTGGCGATTGCGATACATCTACAATGTCATTATAAGAAAAATAACTCCTCCAGGGCGAACTTGTCTGCCCAAAAAAGGTAAACGAAATAAGAAAAATATAGAGACAGAAAACTTTTTTCATCAAAGCAATTATTTGCGCAAATATAAGGTAAAACGCGCTTATTGTGTTTTTTGTATAATTGCCTGAAAAAATAAGACCTGCCAAATGCAATACGCATAAAAAAACCTGAGTATTCCTCAGGTTTGATAATTTAATTCTGCAGACGCCTATTTGATTTTAGCTAAAACAAAATCTTCGGGTTTGCCGCCCTGTTTTTCATCGCCAAATTTATCCAGTAACCGTAGTTTGCCATCCATTACTTTAAATTTATGATGGTCGCCTTCAGCATCAAGGGTAATAACTTTTTTTGTCTCGTCAATCGTAAACGAACCTTTAAAACTACGGGGATTTTTTTCTTTTTCAAGATATTGCTCCTGCAATACATACGTTTTATCATGGTTCAGGGTAATATCGGTTTTAATTCCTGGACAATCGGCACAGGGCGACACACCGCTGTAAGCACCTGTCCATGAAGTTGAATCGGTATATGAAGCCATTGAATCTACAGATGGTGTTACAGGACTAGTTACCATTTCGGGCACTACTTCCTGATCCTGCTGCCCTTCTTTTTCTTTTGGAGTTTCTTTACAGCTTACCGCAAAACTCATTATTATCGTGATAAGGCATATTATTTGCAATCGTTTCATACAATTATTTTTAGTAACTTAAAGTTATAAAAAGTGAAAGCCCTGTAATCCCAAAAAAAGCACAAATTTATAGCTATCTGCCCTGTTTTAAGAATAAGGTATTTGCATTATCTTTGTGCCCCTTAAGCAACAATCAAGATGAAAAAAGATATAACAATCCCGCAGGTAGAAAATGTATATATAGCAGCCGTACAGGAATGGAATGACGATTTTATGCAAAAAACCTGGTATGCCTATCTTATAAACGACAGTGATTTTACGCTTGAAGGTGCTATGGTAGTATCAAGCGCATCTGGTATTATAGATGGCGAGCCACGCAAAACATCTATGCTTCGTCATGCATTTGTAGAAATAGCCCCTGTATCTTTCGTTAAGATCGAGCTTATAGAAGACAGCGTATTAGTGCTTGACAATCAGTTTATGGTTACCTTTTTTATAGACAATGTGCTATACGACAAGACATATACTTTTAAAGCCCATTCTATACATGAAGATTATGTTTCTGAGGTGCCCCTCATTTTCAAGGACGGTATCATGATTGAGTAGTTTGGCTATACCTGAAACTTTGTAAAGTCGGTAATATTTTACATCTTTATCAAAATTTTAGGTTTAGAAATGAAAAAGTCATTACTCATAGCATTCTTATTCTTCTCGTTATTAGCATATTCGCAATCCGATAACCTTGCCGGTTATATAAATCCGTTTATTGGCACAGGCGGCCATGGGCATACGTTTCCAGGTGCGACAGTGCCCTTCGGAATGGTACAGCTAAGCCCCGATACCCGTGTAGACGGCAGTTGGGATGGCTGCAGCGGCTACCATTATTCTGACGGCATTATCTACGGCTTTTCGCACACCCACCTTAATGGAACTGGCTGTACAGACTATGGCGACATCATGCTTATGCCTACCATGGGCGAACCAAGCCTTGATAAGGCAGACTACTCGTCTGCTTTTTCGCACCCTAACGAAAAAGCCACCGCAGGCTTTTATAGCGTAAAGCTTAACGACGATGCTATTATTGCCGAATTTACTGCTACCCCCCGCGTAGGGCTCCATCAATATACATTTACTAAAAAAGGGCAGGCCAACATAATCCTTGACCTGAACCACCGCGACAAGCTTATTATGGGCGAGGTACGCGTAATAAACAGCACAACCATCGAGGTAATGCGCCGAAGCACGGCCTGGGCAAAAGACCAGTATGTATTTGCCCGTATAGAATTCAGCAGCCCTGTAAAGACCACTAAAGTGAATAACAACGCTTTTGCCCCGGCAAAGGTTACCGATACGTTCTTTGCAGGTTCATTATTGGCTATAAGCTTCAGCAAAGACGTGAAAGCCGGCGAAAAATTATTGGTTAAAGTAGCCCTTTCTCCTACCGGATACGAAGGTGCAGCCAAGAATATGAAGGCCGAAATGCCTAAATTTAATTTTAACAAGGTGAAGGCATCCGCCGAAAAACTCTGGAACAAAGAGCTGCATAAAATTGAGATCAGCGAAAAAAACATTGATAAGCTTACAATATTCTACACCGCATTATACCACACCATGATGCAGCCCAATATTGCCATGGATATAGATGGCATGTATCGCGGGCGTGACAATGAAATACATAAAGCTGACGGTTTCGATTACTATTCGGTATTCTCGCTATGGGATACTTTTAGGGCTGCGCACCCACTGTATACGCTTATTGACCAGAAGCGCACCACCGATTTCATTAATACATTCCTGAAACAATATGAACAAGGCGGAAGGCTTCCTGTGTGGGAACTGGCAAGCAATGAGACCGATTGTATGATAGGCTACCATTCGGCATCTGTAATAGCCGACGCCATGGCGAAAGATATTAAGGGGTTTGATTATAACAAAGCCTTTGAAGCCGCCAGGCATAGCGCTATGCTCGATCATTTAGGACTTGATGCCTACAAGGCAAACGGCTACATAAGCATAGACGATGAGCATGAAAGCGTTTCTAAAACCCTTGAATATGCTTATGACGACTGGTGCATTGCCCAAATGGCCAAACTGCTGAACAAGCCCGACGATTATAACTATTTTATGACCCGCTCACAAAGCTGGAAAAACCTGTTTGACCCACAAACCAAAAATATGCGCCCACGCAAAAATGGAGGATGGGACAAACCTTTTGATCCGCGAGAGATAAATAACAATTACACCGAAGGCAACAGCTGGCAGTATACCTTTTTTGTTCCGCAGGATATTGCAGGCTTAATTGAAGAGGGTTTTGGCGGGCAGGATGCCTTTGCAGCAAAACTGGACGAAATGTTTAATGCGCCAAGCATTACCACAGGCCGCGAGCAGGCCGATGTTACAGGGCTTATAGGCCAGTATGCCCATGGCAATGAGCCGAGCCACCACATGGCCTATCTGTACACGTTTGCAGGGCAGCCGGAAAAGACAAAAGAGAAAGTGCATTACATACTGGATAACTTTTATAAAAATGCGCCAGACGGACTTATAGGCAACGAAGACTGCGGACAGATGAGTGCCTGGTATGTACTTAGCAGCATGGGTATTTATGCCGTAACACCCGGAAAACCGGGATGGACGGTTACCGAACCTTACTTTGACTTTGTAAAAGTGAACTTTGAGAACGGGAAATCAGACAGTATTACAAAAAATGATACATCAGACCATTTGCATCTGTTTGGTTTTCCTAACCTGTACACATCTGTTGCTAACGAAACCATGAGACCTATTGTTCCCGTACCGTCTATTGAGGCAGAGAGCCGCTCGTTTCCGGATAAACTAAAGATTGAGATCACGGCATCTGAACCGGGAAGCGAGATATTTTATCAGATACATGAAAAGCCTGAAGACTTGTTTAAAGCCGAAATGACTAAATATTCAGGCGCATTTTATATTGATAAAAGTTCTCAAATCACGGCACATATAGACAATATGGGCATGATGAGCAAACCTGTTACGGCTCATTTTATCAAGAAACCAAATAACTACACCATAAGCCTGGCGTCAAAATATAACCCAAGTTACCATGCCGGGGGCAATGATGCCCTGCTTGACGGCATTACGGGAAGCGAAAATTGGCGCAAAGGCGACTGGCAGGGTTATCAGGGGCAGGATTTTGAAGCGGTTGTCGATCTGCAAAAAGTAATGCTTTTAAACAACGTTTCGGCAAATTTTCTTCAGGATAGCGGTGCATGGATACTGATGCCAACAAAAGTAGAGTACTATACTTCTGCTGATAACATAAACTTTATCCTTGCAAAAACGGTAGACAATACCGTCAATCCTCAGGAGCGCGATGTAGTTATACAATCGTTTGACGGAAATTTAGCGGATGCCAAAGCCCGTTATATAAAAGTGAAGGCGTATAACTTTGGCAAACTGCCTGAATGGCATCAGGGGGCAGGCGGTGATGCCTTTATATTTATTGATGAAATTGTTGTGAAATAGCTAAATCAATGAGAAATATTTGTTAAAACACAGCAGTAACAACAGTTAGATAAAGTTTTCGTTAAACTTATTCCATACATTAGCGGTAAAACGATACAGAGAATGTAATTGTGAGCAGCAACTGTACAGGATTTTAAGAAAAATGTATATTTGCCGAAATTTACGAAAACGTTTTCTTAAAATCTAACACACTCAAAACATGAGCAATAGCTTACAGTCATTTATGGACACCGTTTCGCTTAGAAACGCTAATGAAACCGAGTTTTTACAGGCAGTTCACGAAGTTGCCGAAACCGTACTCCCTTTTATAGAAAACAACCCAAAGTACAAAGGCAAAATGCTTTTAGAACGAATGGTAGAGGCCGAAAGGATAATCATGTTTCGTATTACCTGGTTTGATGACAAAGGCAATACACAAGTAAACAGGGGTTACAGGATCCAGATGAATTCGGCGATAGGGCCATACAAAGGCGGACTTCGTTTTCACCCATCGGTAAACCTTAGCATCCTTAAGTTTCTTGCTTTTGAGCAAACGTTCAAGAACAGCCTTACCACATTGCCAATGGGTGGTGGAAAGGGAGGATCTGACTTTGACCCTAAAGGAAAATCAGACAATGAGATCATGCGTTTCTGCCAAAGTTTTATGACAGAACTTTGCAAACACATAGGTGCCGATACCGATGTGCCTGCGGGAGACATAGGCGTAGGCGGCCGTGAGGTGGGTTATTTATTTGGCCAGTACAAAAGAATAAGGAACGAATTTACAGGCGTGCTTACCGGAAAAGGCATCAGCTTTGGAGGATCGCTTATACGCCCCGAAGCTACAGGCTACGGCTGCGTATATTTTGCACAAAGCATGCTGGAGACCAAAAGCGAAAGCTTTGAGGGTAAAACTGTGGTAGTATCAGGGTCGGGCAACGTAGCGCAATATGCTGCCGAGAAAGCCATGGAACTTGGCGGTAAAGTAGTTACTTTTTCTGATTCTGCCGGATATATCTATGATGAAGCAGGAATTGATAAAGATAAGCTCGCTTTTGTTATGGAGCTTAAGAATGAAAAATACGGAAGGATTAGCGAGTATGTAAAGCAATATCCTTCGGCGAAATATGTAGCCGACGGCAAGCCATGGGAAATAAAATGCGATATCGCACTGCCATGCGCTACACAAAACGAACTTAACGGCGACGAGGCAAAACAGCTTTTAGACAGCGGATGCATCTGTATCGCAGAAGGTGCTAACATGCCATGCACTCCTGAAGCTGTTATAGCGTTCCAGAAGGCAAAAGTATTGTTTGCCCCTGGCAAGGCATCAAACGCGGGCGGCGTTGCCACATCGGGGCTTGAAATGTCTCAAAACTCGCTGCGCCTTAGCTGGACACGCGAAGAAGTAGACCAAAAGCTCAAAGATATCATGACCGCAATACACTCGGCATGCCTTACTTACGGCAGCGATGACAGCGGTTATACCGACTATGTAAAAGGCGCTAACATTGCCGGCTTTGTAAAAGTAGCCGATGCCATGCTGGCTCAAGGCGTGGTCTAAACTATCTCTTATAGAAATACAAACCCTCCCTTGCCCAGGCAAAGGAGGGTTTTTTGTTTTAAAGCTGGAAGGCTACTGCTTTACTAAAACATACTCCCCAAAAGGAATGGTATAGCTTGTGTATTGAGGCGTTACACCTTCTTCTTCCCATCCACCGGAAGTAGTCCTAAAAATAAGTTTTAGCTTTTGCACACCGCCGCTATCTGCTCTCTGGAATAGCATTTCAGGCTCATAGCCATCAATATGACGGTTAGGTTCTGAGAAACCTAATAAAAGCTTTCTGTCATTTGGTCCACAATCCATACAATAAATCGAATGTGGTGCGATTATTGACGAACCGTAAATCCTATATTGTATTATATCTAAATTTTGAGATAACTGACTTAGTGTATTTATTTTTTCTATACCGTTCTCAACATATTTGTATCCGCCAACAATAAAATCCATTTGATACTGGCTTCCGTCAAAGTTATAGACTGTTTGCTGTAATTTTTTTTGCAGTGTTATTGTCAACGAAGTGGAGCCGCTGGTATATTTCCAGATGCCCGTGTAGTTATCAAAATCGTTATGGGTATCTTTGTAATGAACATCTATCTGTTCAAAATCACTGCCATATAATGGAATTACATTTTGCGAAAAACCATTCAAGGAGATTAACAAAACCAAACCTAATACTGATATATATTTTTTCATATTATTTACAGGGTATTTTTTTAACATAATTATTTTTAGAATCATAGTCAACCCTTTCCCAATTTGTCAGATTTTCATCAGTTGCTTTGTATACGCTAACTCCTTTAAGGTTAACTGAATTCATGTATTTAAGTAGTGCAAGAAGATAATTATTACTTGCATCAGGATCAGTGCTATCTACTACAGAATATTTATCTCTCAGATTTAATCCCATTTTTTCTCTTTCTAAATCAGTCATACTTATATAGGAATCTAAAAACACTTTAAATTGAGCATAATTGTCAATTTTTAGCGAGAATGTATCAGTCGCTGGATCATTTTTATGTTGTGCCGTTAATGTGAAAAAAAACTTTGAATCTTGAGTTAGATCTTCTGGATTAAAATATCGTTGTTTTAATATTGCCAGGCCTATTATATCAGAAATCGAAAACATTGGGGCTGTGACTAAAGGATGTGTATGAGACCCCCCGTAATATGTCCCTCCAACTTTTAATTTGACTGATGTCAAGGAACCTTGATTAAGTTGCAGTTCAATAGGATCAGCAGTGTCACTATATCCAAATTCTCTTGGCTGATCTGTTAAAGTTTGCAGAGTTTTTATTTTGCTTTTTATTTTTTGATTCAAAATCATTTTTTTCAGAGAATTACAATTATCATTGTGAGCTTCCTGAAGAAAATTTACAGGCCCCGTAATAGGGCCATTTTGCCTTGGAATTATATTTGAATCATAGTAACCACCCCATCCTGATGATCCCAAATAACCACTTCCAATAGGACTACTAACTCCACTCGGATTCAGATCCACAAATGAATTATAGACTTTGCCAAAACCATAGAAAACAGGGTCATCTGTTATCCAAGTCTTGCAGTTAGTATAAGTGACTGTAGATATATGCTTACCTCCATCTTTATTATGATAACATCCAGCTCCCGCTACAGTACCAGGATTATTACCACAATAAGCGACAGTTACATCTGTGCAGGTTGTAATTGCTCCTTTCTGCATTGCCCTGTAGTCTATACGGGACACTTCCATATTACCTATAAATGCTGCATGATATGTTTGATCTTTACGAATATAATATTCAGGATCTGGTTTATAATTTATAATGTACGCTTGCTTTTCCGCTCTTTTATCACATATCACAAGATTTTCAAATCTGTTATCAGCATATTCATAATTTCGATGGATAGACGTCGTGTAAAAACTACCCATTTCATTAGTAAACACCATGACTTCAGTACTATCTATCGTGAAATCGTAGATTGAATCCCTTGAGTTTTTAAAATTTCTTTCAATAGTCTCCTTGATTAATCCAGGCAACTCTTTAAAATTTGCAAAAGGCTGAGAAGTAAACCCTACTTCATTGATTTTTGCTTTGTTTTGATTCTCGTTAAATTCCTCCTGGCAATTAGTGAGCATAAATAGCAATGTAAGCAACAGCAACGGCCGTAGCTTATTTATATGTGTTTTCGTAAATAACGTTAATAATTATATTGGTTAATTTAAAAACAGCAAACCTGCAGGAGTTTGTTTTTCAAAACAATAGTAAAAACAAATAACTCACATTTTTTACGGCCTCATTAATTCGCTAAATATACGTTAAAACTTATAAGATTCGTTTTTTAACGATGAAATGCAGGCAACAAAAATCCCGCGCTGTGGGGCGCGGGATGTGTGATGTTATAAATAATTGTATTATATACTGGATTTAAACTGCTCAAGGAAACGCACATCGTTCTCATAGAACATACGTATATCGCCTATTTGGTATTGCAGCATTGCGATGCGCTCTACACCCATACCAAAGGCAAAACCATTGTATTTTGTAGCATCTATACCGCAGTTTGTAAGTACGTGCGGGTCTACCATACCGCAGCCGCCTATTTCAAGCCATCCTGTACCTTTGGTAATCCTGTAATCAGTTTCGGTCTTAAGGCCCCAGTAAATGTCTATCTCGGCACTTGGCTCGGTAAACGGAAAGTAAGACGGGCGAAGGCGTATCTTGCTTTTGCCAAACATCTCTTTCGTAAAATATAAAAGCGTTTGCTTAAGGTCGGCAAACGAAACGTCTTTGTCTATATACAGCCCTTCTATCTGGTGAAAGATACAGTGCGAGCGCGACGATATGGCCTCGTTTCTGAAAACCCTTCCCGGAGAAATGGTACGTATAGGCGGTTTGTTCTCTTCCATATAGCGCACCTGAACTGATGAGGTATGCGTTCTAAGCAGTACATCAGGGTTGGTTTGTATAAAGAACGTATCCTGCATATCGCGTGCCGGGTGGTACTCGGGCAGGTTAAGCGCGGTAAAGTTGTGCCAGTCATCTTCAATCTCAGGGCCTTCACTCACGTTAAAGCCTATATTAGAGAAAATGTCTATGATCTGGTTCTTAACGATAGATATAGGGTGGCGCGAACCTATGCTGAACGGCTCTCCCGGACGCGTAAGGTCGCCATAGATTCCCTTTGATTCTTCTTTGCTTTCCAGCGCATCCTGAATAGATGCCACTTTATCTTCGGCAGTTTTTTTAAGAAGGTTAACTACCTGTCCAAATTCTTTCTTCTGTTCGTTAGGTACAGCTTTAAATTCGGCAAAAAAATCATTCAAAAGTCCTTTTTTGCCAAGGAATTTAATCCTGAACGCTTCAAGTTCTTCTTTATTTTGAGTAGTAAAGGCTTCTGCCTCTGCAATATATCCTTTAATCTTATCTATCATTGTTATTCTGTAAAGTGGTGCAAATTTAGGTATTTTAAATTTGTTGTGCTATCAATACCATAGTATAATTTTATGCTTAAAGGCAGATGTGTTACGGTTTACCTGCACATCATGCCCGTTTACCTCAATTTTTAAATACCGGCAAAAGTTTTGCGTTTGCTATTATACAACACGATGCTTCCTGTTGTGAGGAAAACGGCAGCACCGGTGCTTATACTAAACAATTCATGGCAGTCCGTGATCCCTTACCCCGGCTGCCTGAATTTAAAAAGTTATTCCGCGTTATTGCAAAGGCTGTGCAGTTCATCGATAAAAGCAGGGTTAACCTACACATTGTCAGCATTAACCTCAAAAATTATTTTAGCGGTATTTACCGTTATATATTTGTCTCAGGAATTAAGATTTTGATTGATAAATAGATTGGTTGGTTGGTTTGTTTTAAGTCCTGTTCATCAGGCAAAATGGTCGTAATGCCAAAAGATTACACTACTACTACTTTAAGACCGGGGCCCTTACTTGCCCCGGTTTTTTAATTCATACCCCCTGTGTTCATATACTTCTATTCAAACACCGTTTACCGACACAATTACAGCACTAACCTCAAAAATTTTTACGCCATTAAAACCCGCCGTATGTTTGCTTCAGATTTAAGATTGGTTGATTGGTTTATACGTCTGCTGCTGCCCCCACAGCGAGACAAACACAAACAGTAATTTGCCCCCACAAAGAGCTGTAAAACATAAAAAAAGCTGTACTAACTGTACAGCTTTTTTTATGCAGTAACGTATCGGAATTAGGGCTTTACCGACACAATTACTGTACTAACCTCAAAAATTTTCCCGGCATTGAAACCCGCCGTATATTTGCTACAGATTTAAGATTGATTGATTGGCTTATACGTCTGCTGCTGCCCCCCACAGCGAGACAAACACAAACAGTAATTTGCCCCCACAAAGAACTGTAAAACATAAAAAAAGCTGTACTAACCGTACAGCTTTTTTTATGTTTTGTTGTCAATGCGTTGCTATCTTAATTTCTGCCGTTTTCCTCAGGATATAAGGTATAAACAGGATCGCTTTGCCAGTATTCTTTACTTATAATGTCCATTATGGTAAGCGGCCCCTTAAAGGCAGCCCCGGTATCCACATTCCAAACGTTGGCCATATTAACCGGGGTTGTATGTCCTATGCGTGTTACAGGTGTATGCCCAATAAAAATCTCTTTGTACAGTGTTAAGCGCTTAGGGAAATATTTGTCAGTTTCCTTCAGGGTCTTATCCATAGCCATAGCGGTTTCCCAAAGTGTACGGTCCCAAAAGAACATTCTGGTAAAATATTCGTGTTTTACGCCATTAAGGCTCGAAAATCCTGCGTGAACAAACAGCCGGTTCTTGTCGTCAAGATAGTATTCCCTTAGGCTGTCAAAGAAATCTATATGTTCCTGCTTTTTTTCGGCGGTAAGTGCGTTATAAGTATCAGCGGTAATCCTTCCGCCATGAATAAACCACTCTTCGGTATATTCACCTGTTTTAAGCCAGTCCAGCAACAAGTCATCGTGGTTGCCCCTTATAAAAATGCATTTGTGTGTTTTTTTTAATGCAATAAGAAGCTCTATTACTTCCGGCGACTGACCCCAGCCATCCACATAATCGCCTAAAAAAATGAGTGTATCGTTTACTGTAACCTTTGCACGTTCTATAATTTGTAGTACAGCTTTGTAACTGCCATGTATATCGCCTATAACTAATGTTCTGCTCATACTACAAGTTTACGAAATTTTTAAAATTGATAGTGCACTGGAAGGTAATTCGTATGACAAATTTGGCGTTTAGTCGAAAAATTGGCAAAAATTACTGTAAGTGATTACTTATTTTGTTAACGGATGCAAAAATTAGTTAACTTTAAATCACTTAAACTTAAACATTTATAAACTATGAAAAAAACTTTACTTGCCGCGATGGCAATGGTATCGTTGTGCGGTTACGCACAGATTCCAGTAGAAGGATTTGAATCTCCCTGGACAGGTACGCCTGCCGCTCCTCCGGGATGGGTTGTTGTCAACGAACACGGCCCTGCATATACGTGGGTTCAGAGTACAGATCCCGGTTCTCCACCGTATGGGGGCAATCATGCTGCTTTCATGAACAAAGAAAATGTTCCTTCGGGCAATGCCACACCAAAAGACTGGCTTATTTCGCCCGCTGTAAATGTGCCGGTTAATGCACAAAATTTTTCAGTAAGGTTTTACTCAAGGCTTACCATAGCAGGAGACCAGGGCGGTATTTACAAGGTCATGATTGGATCTGATTCGGCAAATCTTAGCAGCTTTACAGAGTTATATTCTGCTACCGAATTAGAAATTAACCCGGTACAAACAGAATATACCGAGAAATTGGTAGGTATTCCTGCTACTTATGCCGGTACAAGCGTACACATTGCATTTGTAATGGAGGGCGACGATGCCGACAGGTGGCTTATAGATGATGTTTCTATGATAAACGCCTGTCAGGCACCAGCTAATCTTACAGCAACAAATATAACTGCTACATCGGCTACCCTGAACTGGACCGAAACTGGCGATGCCACCAGCTGGGAAATTGATATTGTATCTGAAACTTCTGTGCCTACGGGCATAGGATTTATACATAACGGCACTTTGCCGGTAACTGTAACTACTACAACAAACGGCAGCCCTTTTGCCCCTAACACATCTTATAAATACTATGTGAGGGCAATATGCCAGGATGGCGGGCAAAGTCCATGGGTGGGTCCTCTCTACTTTAGCAACAGCACTTGTCCTGTACCTACAGGTATTACAATTTCTGAGTCGGGCTTAAACAGTGTTACCTACACTTGGGATGATATGGAAGCAGTCTCTTATGATTATCTTTTAACCACTTCTACCCTTCCGCCAGGTAATATACCAACAGGTAATACGGCATCAAATACGGCAACCTTGGTAAACCTCCAGCCGGGCGTTGACTACTATTTTTATGTAAGGTCTCATTGTGTCGATGGGGGTATAAGTCCATGGTCTGCTTCTTATCCTGAAATACCTGCTCCGATAGATAATAATATCTTAACAGGTAAGGTTACATATGATACAAATGGCGACGGGGTGTGCGATGAAGGTGCGGCCGGAATTCCGTATGTGGAAGTTCAGGTAACGGCAAATGGAGGTACTCCGTATTCGGTTTATACTAATGACGAGGGCGAATACAAATTATTTAACATTGAAGATGGAGTTACTAATCTAAGCCTTCAGGTAGTTGCCCCACAGTATTTTACACCTGCAGCCCCTTTAGTGCAGGATGTAACCTTTAGTGTAGATATAGATGCTGTAACTATTACCCATTGCTTAACGCAGCCATCTGCAGCTAGCGATCTTTCAGTACTTATTGTGCCTGTTGGTTCTGCAAGGCCGGGACTGCCTGCCATATATCGCATTATTGCACACAATGCCGGAAGTACCGTTCAGGATAATGTAATGCTTAACCTTTCTTTTGATGATACAAGGATAACGTATGCAGCTTCAGAATATGCTAATACCGTAGCAGCCGAAGCAACCCTGGCTATAAACCTTGGTACTATCCAGCCTTTCTCTGTAAAGAACGGCGATATTACATTTAATGTCATGATGCCTCCTGTTAACATAGGCGGTGAGGTATTGCATTTTGATGCAGTACTTACTGAAGTTACAGATGATGTTACTCCAGAGAATAATACATCTGTGCTAAACCAGACTATTGTAAATTCGTATGACCCTAACGATATCACTGTTCATGAAGGTGCAGAAATTTTTGAAGACCAGGCTGATGATTATCTGACTTATACTATTCGTTTCCAAAACACAGGTACTGCAGAAGCCATAGATATAAAACTTGAAAATACACTGGATGCTCTTTTAGACTGGGAAACGTTTAAACCATTGGTGTCAAGCCATAACTATACAGTAAAAAGGACTGATGATTTTCTTGAATTTGAATACGATAAAATTCATTTGCCGGACAGTACCTCAAACGAGCCTGCAAGCCATGGATACATTACGTATAAAATAAAACCTAAAGCAGGTTTCGGGTTGAACGATATTATATCTAATACTGCCGAAATTTATTTTGACTTTAATCCGGCCATTGTAACTAATACTGCAACGACTAAGGTTATTGCCCTTGCCGGACTTAATGATAATAAAATTGCTGTAGCAAGGCTGTACCCTAACCCGGTTAAAGACCAGCTTATGATTGATGTTGTAAATGGCGAATTAAAATCGGTTACCATAAACGACGTTAACGGCAGGTTGTGCCTTTCGGCAAATGCAAATGTTATAGACACAGATGCATTAACAGGCGGCATTTACTTTGTAAAGGTTACTACTAATACAGGAAGTGCCAACTACAAAATAATCAAACGATAACAAAAATCCGGGATGTTATGCATCCCGGATTTATCATTAGATTCCTGTATGCTGTAACATTCAGGAAATATATCTATTTCCCAACTTAAATTAAACTGTACATAAACTACTAAAATTGTTACCGGCGCAAAGGCTGTATAATATTCAGCTTGCTGAATATATTGGCCGATGCATGCTCTTGAAAGAGCTGAGGCTTTTTTAAGATTTAATTTTTTGAGGAAAGGATCCCGCCGTGTGGCGGGATTTTTTATAAGTCTGTCTCGTCCTGAAAAAAGTTGACTAATAAATGTCAACGATATGGAAAAACATGATGTTAGGGTAAAAGTAATTA